>CAJUCI010000020.1 GCA_910584825.1 uncultured Duncaniella sp.
GACCTCACTACAAGCCAAAATTAGATATCTTCAAATTTTTGTCATGTACTTAGTGGGGGGAATTAAAAATTTAAAATTGAAAATTTAAAATGGAGAATTAAAAATTAAAAATTATTGGTGGGGTCTGGCTCCAGTGCGACCAATAATTTTAGATTTAAAATTATTGGTGAGCATGGCGGCAAAGAATTTTAAATTTTCCATTTTAAATTTTAAATTTCTTTGTCGAGTTCGGAGTCGTCTTCGATTACGAGGTTGTCGATGATGAATTCCTGGCGTTCCATAGTGTTCTTGCCCATGTAGAATTCGAGCAGTTCGTCTACTGCATCCTCCTTGCGCAGGGCCACGCGGTCAACCCTCATGTCGGGGCCGATGAACCCGCGGAACTCCTCGGGCGAAATCTCGCCGAGACCTTTGAATCGTGTGATTTCGGCATTGTCGCCGAGTTTGGCGATGGCGGCCACGCGCTCCTCGTCGGTGTAGCAGTAGTATGTCTCGTCATTGGCTCCCGACTTGCTGCGGCCGGTGCGTTTGGCGGTCTTGCCGTTTCGCACGCGGAACAGCGGGGTCTGCAACACATAGAGGTGCCCCTTCTTAATCATGTCGGGGAAGAACTGGAGGAAGAACGTGAGTAGCAGCAGGCGTATGTGCATGCCGTCGACATCGGCATCGGTGGCTATGATTACGTTGTTGTAGCGCAGTCCGTCAATGCCCTCCTCGATGTTGAGCGCGGCCTGGAGCAGGTTGAACTCGTCGTTCTCATAGAGTATCTTGGCCGGGACGCCGTAGGAGTTCTTCGGCTTGCCTCGCAGCGAGAACACCGCCTGGGTCTCCACGTTGCGTATCTTGGTTATGGAGCCGGCTGCCGAGTCGCCCTCGGTGATGAAGATTGACGATGCGAGTTTCTTCTCCTCGTCACCCTTGGGGTCGTTGAAATGCACGCGGCAGTCGAGCAGTTTCTTGTTGTGAAGATTGACCTTCTTGGCCTTCTCGCGGGCCAGTTTGGCCACGCCCGACATCGCTTTGCGCTCGCGCTCGCTCTCTTGCACCTTCTTGAGAATGATGTCGGCTATGTCGGTGTTGCGGTGCAGGTAGTTGTCAAGTTCGGTCTTGATGAAATCGCCCACAAACTTTGCCACGGTCGGGCCGTCAGGGCCAACGTCGCGGCTGCCCAACTTGGTCTTGGTCTGCGACTCAAACACAGGCTCCTCCACCTTGATTGACACGGCGGCTATCATGCCGTTGCGTATGTCTGACGGGTCGAAGTCGCGCTTGAAATACTCCTTGAGAGTGCGCGTCACGGCATCCTTGAACGCCGTGAGGTGCGTGCCGCCCTGGGTGGTGTGCTGGCCGTTGACAAACGAGTAGTATTCCTCGCCGCGCTGGTTGGCGTGGGTCACGGTTACCTCTATGTCGTCGCCCTTGAGGTGGATGGGCGGGTAGAGCGGGTCGACGCTCATGTTGTCGCGGAGCAGGTCGAGCAGACCGCCGCGCGAGATGAAGCGTTTGCCGTTATATATGAGGGCCAGGCCGGTGTTGAGATAGGTGTAGTTCTTGACCAGCGGCACTATATACTTGTCCTGAAACTGATAGTCGCGGAATATGGTCGGGTCGGGGGTGAAGCGCACGAGTGTGCCCGAGTGTTCATCAGTGTCCTCGAGCGGGCTCTCCTCCACAATCTCGCCGCGGCTGTAGCGCACGCTCTTGGCCTGGCCGTCGCGCACGCTGCGTATGTAGAACTCGGTGGACAGGGCGTTGACCGCCTTGATGCCCACGCCGTTGAGTCCGACTGACTTCTTGAACGACTTTGAGTCATACTTCGCGCCGGTGTTCATCTTTGACGACACGTCCACCACCTTGCCCAGCGGTATGCCTCGGCCCATGTCGCGGACGGTCACGGTGCCATCCTCCACGTCGAGCGTAATCTGCTTGCCATAGCCCATCATGAACTCGTCGATGCCGTTGTCGAGCACCTCCTTGATGAGTACGTATATGCCGTCGTCGAAGTTGGAGCCGTCGCCGAGCTTGCCTATATACATGCCCGGGCGGCGGCGTATGTGCTCCTTCCAGTCGAGGGTGCGTATGTCATCCTCGCTGTAGTCCACCACCTCCACCTCGGCATCGGTCACATCCTCTGCATCAGCATCGGCATTGGCCACATCCTCGGCGTCGGTCTCGGCCACGGCATCGTGCGCGCCGTCAAATAAATCGTCGTTGTTGATATTCTCGTCAGTCATGGACAGTAAGGTGTAATAAGGTTTATTCTTTCACGCCGGTATCTTCCCAGAGATACATGCGGTCAGAGGGGCGGATTTTGCGGGGGACTTTGAGCGAGAAGCTGTCCCCTTTCTTCACTACGGCCACGGGGTCATATTCGAGGCGCAGCTCGCCCGCCTTCATGATGATGGCCCCGGTGTCGGTGCCGGTAATCACTATCTCGTCGTCGGGGTGCAGCTCGCCCGCCTCCATGAGAAATTCGCCCACGCCGAGTTTGGGGAAGTAACGCACCCCCTTGGCGATGTAACGCTTGACTTTGGTGGCCGATGAGCCGTATTTCGACGACCATTCGCCGAGACGCTGACCCATATAATAGCCGTCCCAGAAACCGCGGTTGAATACCTTGGAGAGCGATGCGTCCCACTCCTCGATACGCTCGGGGGTGAAGGTGCCGTCGCAGATGGCCTGTATTGCCTCGGAGTAGGCACGGACCGTCAGTGCCACGTATTCCGGCCCGCGGGCGCGTCCTTCAATCTTGAACACCCTCACTCCGGCATCAATCATCTTGTTGAGGAAGTGGATGGTCTTCAAGTCTTTGGGCGACATGATGTATTTGTTCTCGACGGCCAGCTCGTCGCCGGTCTCGATGTCGGTCACGCGATAGCCCCGGCGGCAAATCTGCGTGCAGGCTCCGCGGTTGGCACTCGAGTTCATCTCGTGCAGGCTCAGGTAGCATTTGCCCGACACGGCCATGCATAGCGCGCCGTGGCAGAACATCTCGAGGCGCACCCGCTCGCCTCTGGGGCCGCGGATGTCCTCCTCCTCGATGGCGCGGTGGATGGCCGACACCTGGTCGAGCGACAGTTCGCGGGCCAGCACCATCACGTCGGCCCACTGCGAGTAGAAGCGCACGGCCTCGGTGTTGCTGACGTTGACCTGGGTGGAGATGTGCACCTCCACGCCTATGCGGCGCGCATAGCTTATGGCGGCAATGTCGCTGGCTATGATGGCCGATATGCCGCTCTGCTTCACGGCGTCAATCACGGCGTGGCATTTCTCTATCTCGTTGTCATAGATTATGGTGTTGACGGTGAGATAGCTTTTCACTCCGGCCTCGTCGCATATCGAGGCTATGCGCCGCAGGTCGTCAAGGGTGAAGTTGACCGACGAGCGGGCGCGCATGTTGAGACCCTCGACGCCGAAATACACGGCGTCGGCTCCGGCCTCGATGGCGGCGTGGAGCGATTCGTATGACCCCACAGGGGCCATTATTTCAAAATCAGACCTATTCAATTACTAATTATTAATATGCCTGTCGTTAATCAATTGTGAGGCTGTTTCTTGACAATGTTTCTCAGATTGTGCGGCCGGGATAAGCCTGGAGGGCTGCGGCGAGGATTTTCATGGCGCGGGCCAGGTCTTCCTTTTTAAGCACGTATGCCATGCGCACCTCGTCATGTCCCATGCCGGGGGTAGTGTAGAAGCCCGAGGCGGGGGCCATGAAGATGGTCTCGCCGTCAAGGTCGAAGTCGCTCAGGCACCACTGGCAGAACTTGTCGGCATCGTCAACCGGGAGCTTGACCACGGTGTAGAACGCGCCCATGGGTATGGGGGTGTAGCAGCCGGGTATCTTGTTGAGCTGGTCGATGAGGAACTTTCTGCGCTCGACATATTCGTTGTAGGTGGCGAGCATATATTCGGGCGACGTGTCGATTGACGCCTCTGCCACAATCTGGCCGAGCAGTGGGGGGCTGAGTCGGGCTTGGCAGAACTTCATGACGTTCTTTTTCAGGGCAGGATGCTTGGTGATGAGCGCGCCGATGCGTATGCCGCACTCGTTGTAACGCTTTGACACGGAGTCAACCAGCACCACCTGCTCCTCGATGCCGGGGAGGTGGAATGCCGAGATGTAGGGCGCGCCCGTGTAGCAGAACTCGCGGTAAACCTCGTCGGAGAAGAGGAAGAGGTCATATTTCTTTACCAGGTCGCGAATCTGTAGCATCTCTTTCATCGTGTAGAGATAGCCTGTGGGGTTGTTGGGGTTGCAGATGAGGATGCCCTTGGTGCGGGGGGTGATAAGCTCCTCGAACTTGTCAACGTTGGGCAGCGCGAAGCCCTCGTCGATGCTCGACGGCACGGTTACAATCTTGGCTCCGGCCGAGATGGCAAAGGCCATGTAGTTGGCATAGGCCGGCTCGGGGACTATGATTTCGTCGCCCGGGTCGAGACAGGCCATGAATGCAAACAGCACTGCCTCCGAGCCGCCGGTGGTGACGATGATGTCGTCGACGTCAACATCGATGTTGAACCGCTTGTAGTAGCCCTTGAGTTTCTGACGGAGTGAGAGCAGACCGTCCGAGGGGCTGTACTCGAGCACGTCGCGGTCGATGGTCTTGAGGGCGGCGAGTCCTTCGGGCGGGGTGGGCACGTCGGGCTGGCCGATGTTGAGGTGATATACCTTGGTGCCGCGCGCTTTGGCCTGGTTGGCCAGGGGCACGAGGCGGCGTATAGGGGAGGCGGGCATCAGCTCGCCGCGTTCGGATACGTTGGGCATGGTTAGTTCTTGTTGTGAAGGGTGATGAGTATCTCTTTGTCCACTTCGGTGAGCGTCACGTGACGGCGGGCCATCACTTTGGATGCGGTCTCGAAGAATGTGTCCATATCCACATCCTTCATGCCGGCTGTCGAGCCTTGGGTGAACGACGGGATGAACGTGCGGGGAAATCCTGCGCCGTAGAAGTTGACGCCCACGCCCACGATGGTGGCGGTGTTGAACATCGTGTTGATGCCGGCCTTGGAGTGGTCGCCCATGATGAGGCCGCAGAACTGCAGACCTGTCTTGACAAACCTGCCTTCGCCCATGCTCCAGAGCTTGATGTCGCCGTAGGTGTTCTTGAGATTTGACGCCGTGCATCCCGCTCCGAGGTTGCACCACTCGCCGATGACGGCGTTGCCGAGAAATCCGTCGTGGGCCTTGTTGGAATATCCTGTCATGACCACGTTGTTAAGCTCGCCGCCTACCTTGCAGTAGGGGCCGAGGGTGGTGGGGCCATAGATTTTTCCGCCCATGTTGACCACGGCGTGCTCGCACAGTGCTATCGGGCCGCGCAGGCAGGCTCCCTCCATGACTTCGGCGTCACGGCCTATGTAGACGGGGCCTTTCTTGACGTTGATTATGGCACCCTCGACAGTCGCGCCCTCCTCGATGAAGAGGTTGGCGGGGTCGCCGATGAGGGTGCATGTGTCGCTGAGAGGCTGCGACTTGCGTCCGGCGGTAAGCTCGGCAAAGTCGCGTATGAGGGCCTGGTCGTTAAGTGCGAAGATGTCCCATATATGGTTGATGGCAAGGGGTTTGCCGGTATATTCGGTCTTGGGGCCATTCTCTTTGCCGCCACGGCGGGCTATGACCTCGCCGTCAAGCATCAGCTCGCCGCCCGGAGTGAGTGACAGTATGGCTTCGACCAGCTGAGGGTCGGGGTGGATGTTGGCCGCGATGTACAGGTCATTGCCGTCGGCGGCCAGGCTGATGGGGTATTTTATGCTCAGATAGTCCTGAGTTTCAAACGAGTATGTGCCCTCGATGGCACGCTGCCATTTCTCGAGCATTGTGCTGATGCCGTGGCGTATGAGGGCCACAGGGCGGGTGTAGGTGAGGGGCAGAAGCTCCTGACGCGCCTTTACGGGGTCAAAAAGTATGATGTTTTGCATAGTCTTGATTATGCGTTATAGTTTGCGTAATGGTAATTCAGCAAATATGTTACCTCGGCATGGGGTAAAGCATACTTAATTTCGCAAAGTTACAAAAAATCGCCCGAAATCTCCCACTTATGATGCGGAAAATCTCGGACGAAAAATCTTATGGCAATAATCCCCGTTACTTCTTGTCGGGGATGAGGCGGACGTCGGTGAGGGTGAGGCGGGCGGTGGCGGTGTCGATGGCCGTAGGCTTGGCGGTGTAGACGATGGTGCAGTCGGTTACGTCGATGTCATGCACGCAGTCCATTCCTGCGATGCCCGAGGCGGCGATGCCTGTCTTGCATCCGCGGCAGATGACGTCACTGATGTGGATGTCGGTAAATTCGGGCACGTTCCTAAGCTCCTTGACCTCGGGGCGGTCGCTGTCCTTGGAACCGGCGGGGCGGTCGGCATACGAGCACTCGAAGATGATGGCCTCGCCACGAATGTCGGCCATCATTATGTTGCTGATGAAGAGGTCGTTGGTCTTGCCTCCGCGGCCTATGGCACTCTTGAAGCGCAGGCCGGTGTCGGTGCCTGAGAAGCGGCAGTTCCTTACCACCACGCGGTCGATGCCGCAGATGTCCTCGCTGCCGATTACAAATCCTCCGTGGGCATGATAGACTGTGTTGTCGCAGATGAGCACGTCGGCCACGCCGTTGATGTCGGTGCCCTCCTTGCGCTCGCCGCTCTTGAGGCAGATGCCGTCGTCACCACAGTCGACCGTCGAGTTGACCACGATTACCTGGTGGCAGTCAGAGAGGTCGATTGCGTCGCCGTTCTGGGCATTCCAGGGGCAGCGCACGGTGATGCCGTCGATGATGATGTTGCGGCTGTTGAAGGGGTGGACGTGAAACTTAGGCGCGTTCTGGAAGGTGACACCCGTGAGAAGGATGTTCTCGCAGTGGTTGACGCGGAACAGGTCGTTGCGCATCTTCTCCTGCTTTTCGGGGGTCTTGGCTATGTCGCCGTAGCCCGATTTCAGCTCCCAGGGATACCATAGCGAGCCTTCCTGACGCTCAACACCGCCCATCGACTTGAAGTCTTTCCACTCCGTGTCGCTGACCTTGCCGCGCTTGACGGGACGCCACTGTGCGCCGTTGCCGTCAATCATGCCCTCGCCCGTGATGCCGATGTTGGTGCATCGCAGAGCCGAGATGCATGCCTTGACGCGCGAGGCTTTGGGGTTGTCCTCGATATACAGCGACCTGTCGGGCGAGAAATAGAGGATGGCGTTCTTGTCGAGGCTGAGGTTGATGTTGTCCTTCAGCTCGATAGGGCCAGTGAGCCACACGCCCATCGGTATTTCCACACGTCCGCCTCCGAGAGCCGAAAGCGAGTCGATGGTGTGCTGTATCGCCTGGGTGCAGAGGGTCACGCCGTCGCCCACAGCTCCGTGGCGGGTCACCGATGCCGAGCGGTCGGGGAAGGTGATGGGGGTTACGGGCTTGACGTCGACAGGGAGGTCAGTGTAGTAACGCGAGTAGTCATCGGCCTTGGCCGGGAGGATGGCCAGCAGCGACAGCACGAGCCCTCCGAGAATTGTTCGTTTCATGATATAAGAATAGTATTCGTGAGTAATTCGGAATGCAAAGTTAGCTCATGAAAACGATATATCGGGGGAAAGGCTGTTAAATTTTTATTAAACAACCTCTAATTCGCAAGTTCGGCTATCTGCTCGGGGGTGAGGCTGTTGGCGCGGAGAAGTTCGGGCACTGAGAATCGGTCGAGGAACTCCTTCTTCAGACCGAGGCATGTCACCTTGACGGGTGATGTGCCAAGATATGCCGCTACCTTTTGGCCGAAGCCGCCGTCGAGAATGCCGTCCTCCACCGTTATGACGTGGCGGTAGGACTTGAGCGAGTCGAGACACCCGGCATCGACCTGCGAGAGTATGCGCGGATTGATGACGGTGGGTGTCACCCCCTTGGCGCGCATAAGCTCGGCTGCCTTGCGTGCGGTGGCCAGGAACGGGCCTTCGGCGATGATGGCCACGTCCGCGCCCTGCTCCACGATGTCATAGCGCGAGAAGTCGGTGTTTACGGGGGTGTCCTGACGGGTGACCGCTCCGCCCGGCACACGTATCACCACCGGCCCGTCGGGGGTGTCGATGGCATGGTCAAGCATGGCCAGGAACTCCTCGGCTGTGGCGGGGGCGAGCATCCTGATGCCGGGGATGTTGGAAATCATGGCGATGTCAAAGAATCCGAGGTGCGTCATGTCGTTCATGCCGAAGAGGCTGCCGTAAAATTCTACGAATACAGCCGGGAGGTTGTTGAGGGCAACGTCGTGCGACAGCTGGTCATAGGCGCGCTGGATAAATGTAGCCACGACTCCCATCACGGGGCGCACGCCGCCCTTGGCGAGTCCGGCGGCCATCGTGACGCAGTCCTGCTCGGCTATGCCGGTGTCGATAAACTGACTTCCGGCGGCATGGCGCAGGGCGGGGCCGAAGCCTACGGCTCCGGGGGTGCCTGCGGTGAGGGTGACCACGCGGCGGTCGGCACGCATGCGCTCGAGCATTCTGAGGGCAAACATATCATCATAGCTCTCGGCCTGCGAGGGATGGGTCGGTGCGCCGGTCTTCATGTCGAAAGGTGCGCAGTAATGGAATGTCTCCTTGTCGGCCTCGGCGCATGGCAGGCCGTGGCCTTTCATGGTGTTGATATGCACGAGCACGGCACGGGGCTGGTCTTTGGCGGCCTTGTAGGCCTTAATCAGAGCGCGCAGGTCGTTGCCCTCCTCGACATAGATGTACTCATAGCCGAGGGCCTTGAAGATGTTGTTGTGGCTTGTGCCGTTGGTGCGGCGCAGTTCGGCCAGGTGGTTGTAAAGCTCGCCGTGGTTCTCGGCGATTGACATCTGATTGTCGTTGAGGATGACGATGATGTTGGAGCGCAGTTCGGGGGCATAGTTGAGGGCTTCGAGAGCCATGCCTCCGCCGAGCGAGGCGTCGCCGATAAACGCCACGACATTCTCCTTGCCCCCCTGCAGGTCACGGGCCTTGGCAAGACCTGTGGCAAGGGCAATGGAGGTGGAGGTGTGTCCTACCTCAAAGAGGTCATACTCACTCTCGCGCGGACATGTGTAGCCCGTCACGTCGTCATACTTGTCCGGGTCAAGGAATGCATCGATACGCCCGGTGAGCATCTTGTGGACATAGCTCTGATGTGACACGTCATAGACAATCTTGTCGGTCGGCGCGTCAAACACATAGTGCAGTGCCACGGTCGACTCGACGACGCCGAGGTTAGGCCCCACGTGGCCGCCGTGGGCCGAGAGCTTGCGCATGAGGGCGGCGCGGAGTTCGCCCGATAGGAGGTGAAGCTGTTCGAGGTCGAGGCCCTTGATGTCGGCCGGAGAGTGTATTTCCCTGAGGTTGATTTCCATATGTCAGATGTGATTATATAAGTTCATAATAAGATAGTACAAAATTAACGATTACGCGTGCCCGAAGTTTTACCACTATTCACTGAATAATAACCAATTTTTCTGCAAAGTTACAATCCGCCACGAAACAAAAGGTGCGATAATGTCGCGACATGTGATTTTTACGGTTGTTTTTCCCTGATAAAATGCTTAACTTTGCTTTCGTATTGCTGCTTATAACGCAGATATAGAAAAAATCAGACCATGAAAAGAACTGTCAGTTTCTCCCTATCCGTATTTATGACGGCAGTGTGCAGTGCCGCCCTCCCGGAGGTGTTTCCCGCCCCGGGTGCCGAAGTGTCGCCCGACACACGTCTGACCATCACTTTCCCCTCCGCTCCCGTAGTCGGGTCAGAGGGTGTGATACGTATATTCGATGCCGCGACCGACGAGCTTGTGGACTCGCTTGACCTCTCAATCCCCGCCGGTCCCACACAGCCGACCAAGCTGCCCAAGGCACCTTACACACTCGAGCCATACAACTATCTGACTCCGCGTCAGACCAATGCGACGTGTGTGCCCGGCACCCCGTCAGGCACTGCGGCCCGCGACACTTCGCGCTATCAGCTCACAATCATCGGCGGATTCACTGACGGATTTCATTTCCATCCCGTGATGGTTAACGGCAACAAGGCTGAGATATATCCTCATCATAATCTCCTGGATTACGGCCGGGAGTATTACGTAACGGTTCCGGCCTCGGCGTTCGCACTCGACAAGCGAAAATTCAAGGGCATAAGCAAGAAGGACGGCTGGCGTTTCAGCACCCGTAAGTCGGCCCCTGCACCTGACAGGCGTGACCTCGTGGTGGCGCAGGACGGGTCGGGCGATTTCCTTACCGTGCAGGGTGCTCTTGACCATGTGCCCGATTTCAGCAATGAGGCTTGGCACATACTGATAAAGGACGGCGATTACGAGGAGCTGGTGTATTTCCGTAATAAGACCAAACTGACAGTCGAGGGTGAGAGCCGCAAGGGGGTATATATCCATTATCCCAATAACGAGGTGTTCAATCCTCATCCCGCCGATGTGAGCACCAACGAGTGGCTGGGCACATTCCCGTCACGCAGGGCTGCCTTCATGGCCGATAACTGCACTGACCTGACTCTTAGGAATTTCACGGTGGCCACAACGCTTGTCGGCCAAGCCGAGGGATTGCTTGTCAACGGCAACCGCACATGGCTTGACAATCTTACTGTAATCGGCTCGGGCGATGCCCTGCAGGTCAACGGTGCCACATATGTCACGGACTGTTCGGTGAACGGACACGGCGATACCGTGCTCGGTCGCGGCCCGGTGTTTTTTAAGGATTGTACTCTTACATCGCGTAATGCCTTTGCATGGATTCGCAACGGCACATCGTCACACGGTGATGTGCTCGTTGACTGTACGCTTATCGGAGAGGGTGACCGGGCGTATTTCGCACGTACTAACGGCACCTATCCTCACAGCGAGTTTGTGCTGATAGACTGTAAGCTCGAGGGAATACCGGCAGAAGGCTGGAGCGGCCTTGACCGAGGCAACACCGAGTATGTGCATTACTGGGAGGTCGGTAGTGTAAATCTCAGCGACGGAAGCCCGGTGGACACTTCGCGCAGGGCTGCAGGCTCGCGTGTGCTCGATGCCAAGGCTGACAGCGCGCTCATCAACCTGTACCGTGACCCTTCGTGGGTGCTCGGCGGCTGGAATCCTGAGAAGAATAAATAATAGGAATGATAAAAGTTACTATATAATTATACCATGAAAAAATTCATTATCGTATCATTACTGACCCTTGGGGCTATGGGGGCGGTGGCGCAGACCTCGCGCGAGAAGGCTGAGGATATGCTCACCAAACTGACCCTCGACGAGAAGATTTCACTCATGATGGATGCATCTCCGGCCATTCCGCGCCTCGGCATCCCCGAATTCAACTGGTGGAGCGAGGCTTTGCACGGCGTGGCCCGTGCCGGACTGGCCACAGTGTTCCCCCAGACCATAGGCATGGCCGCGACGTTTGACGACGGGGCCGTGGGCGAAACGTTCGATATTATCAGTGACGAGGCCCGTGCCAAGTTTAACGGCTTCCGCCCCTCAGGGCATATCAAGCGTTATCAGGGACTGGCATTCTGGACCCCCAATGTCAACATATTCCGTGACCCGCGCTGGGGACGCGGACAGGAGACCTACGGCGAGGACCCCTACCTGTCGGCCCGCATGGGTCTGGCTGTGGTGAGCGGTCTGCAGGGCCCGCGCGACGGCAAGTATATGAAGTCGCTTGCCGGTGCCAAGCACTTTGCCGTGCACAGCGGCCCGGAATGGAACCGCCACTCGTTTGACGCCAAGGATATTGACCCGCGCGACCTGTGGGAGACCTATCTGCCCGCATTCAAGACTCTTGTCGATGCCGATGTGGCGCAGGTGATGTGTGCCTACAACCGCTACGAGGGAGAGCCTTGCTGCTCAAGCAAGAAACTGCTCCAGCAGATACTCCGCGGCGAGTGGGGCTACAAGAACATCATCGTGTCAGACTGCTGGGCCATCCGCGACTTTATATCCGACTGGGCACACAATACCCATCCCTCCGATGCACATGCCAGCTCCGATGCCGTAATCTCGGGCACCGACCTGGAGTGCGGCCCCATCTACAAGAGCCTGCGCAAGGCTTACGAGCAGGGTCTTATCACCGAGGCCACGATTGACTCGGCCGTGGTGAAACTGCTCGATTTCCGCTACAGGCTCGGCGAGATTGACGCCGCGCCCGATGTGCCCTGGAACTCATATACAGCTGAGACTCATCTCAATACCCCCGAGCATGCCGCCAAGGCTCTTGACATGGCCCGCAAGTCGATGACCCTGCTCAAGAACAACGGCATTCTGCCCCTCGACCCCAAGTCGGGCAAGAAGATTTATGTCATGGGCCCCAACGCCAATGACTCTGTGATGCAGTGGGGCAACTATAACGGATTTCCCGCCCATACGGTCACAGTGCTCGAGGGTGTGCGCTCCTATGTGCCCGATGCGGTCTACGAGCGTGGCTGCTCGCATGTGATAAGCGACAACAAGGTGTCGCACTTCGACAAGATTGCCGGTGGCATGAAGGCATCTTACTGGAATGACCACAGCATGTCGGGCACTCCTGTGGCTACGGCTACCTATACCTCCCCCATCCGTCTTGACGGCGGCGGTGCCACGGTGTTTGCCCCCGGCGTGGAGCTTAACAATTTCAGCGGACTCTACACGGGCACTTTCGTTGCCCCCGAGGCCGGTGACTATATGATAGAATTTGAGTCGAGCAAGGGTGAGGAGGCTGTGCTGCTTGACGGCAAGGAGGTGATAATACGTCACCCCGAGGGGCGTCAGAACCACAAAGCGTCATACATCTTCCACTCCGACAAGGGGCAGAAGCATGACCTCGAAGTGCGTTTCAAGCATTTCGAAGGCGATGCCGTGCTGAAGTTTGATGTGCTGTCGGCCAAGGAGGAGGCTACCGACTTTGCCGATGCCGACATCGTGATATTTGTGGGCGGTATATCCCCCCAGCTCGAGGGCGAGGAGATGAAGGTGTCGGTGCCCGGATTCCGCGGCGGCGACCGTGAGACAATCGAACTGCCCAACGTGCAGCGTCAGCTCATCAAGAAAATCAAGGATGCCGGCAAGCAGGTGGTGTATGTCAACTGCTCAGGCTCGGCTGTGGCCCTCACCCCCGAGGATGCCATATGCGATGCCGTGCTTCAGGCATGGTATCCCGGTCAGGCCGGCGGACGTGCGGTGGCCGAGGTGATATTCGGCGACTACAACCCCGGCGGACGTCTGCCCATCACTTTCTATAAGGATGACTCCCAGCTCCCCGATTTCGAGGACTACTCGATGGTGGGCCGCACATACCGTTACTTCAAGGGCGAGCCTCTCTACCCCTTCGGCCATGGACTTAGCTACACGACTTTCGACTACGGCAAGCCCAAGTTCTCGGCCACCACAATCAAGGCCGGTGAGCCTGTCAAGGTGACTCTGCCTGTCAAGAACACCGGCAAGATGGACGGCGACGAGGTAGTGATGGTGTACGTGAGCTGTCCGGCCGACGTCTCCGGCCCGATTAAGAACCTCAAGGGCTTCAAGCGCGTGCACATCCCTGCCGGCAAGACCGAGAATGTGGACATCACGCTTGATGCCGATGCGTTTGGCACGTTCGACCCCGCCACCCAGCGCGTCACCGTCCGCCCGGGCCGCTACATAGTGCATATGCCTAACGGTGACCGGGAAGTGACCGTAAAATAGACCGATAACGAGTCCCGATGCCACGATTATAAAAGGTGGCATCGGGACTTTCATTTTGATTAAGAACTATTACGCGACGATATGAAATATGTATGGATTGTGCTCACCATTGTGGCAATGATTGTCATGACTGTGTGGTCGATGATTCTCTACGCCGACACTGTAGTGGAGTGGTGGATTGTGCCCGCCGTGACGCTCGCGGTGGGATTTGCCACCGGGCTGCATATGTGGCGGTGGTGGCGATGGCTCACGCGGGAGGATGCGATGTGGATTAACTACCTGTGTCACACGGTGTGCTCGGCCATCATATTGACGTTCGCATTCTTCACTCTCAACACCATGCTGGCCGACCGTTCGAGCGAACGCATTGAGGCCGGTGTGGTCAAGGGGCATTTCCGCGAGGAGCGTCGCAAGACACGCCGCGTAGGCCGCCGATATGTGGCCACGGGCGAAAAATATTACGAGTATAAATTGCAGATAGAGCTTGCCGACGGCCAGACCAAACTGGTGTCGGTCAATAACGGCCGCTATAGGCAGGTGCACAACGGTGACTCACTCACCGTGCCGGTCATGGACGGACTGTTAGGGTTGACGGTAATCGATGTCGACAGCATAAAGTTCAAGCCCAAATATAAAAAGACCAAGCGCAAGTCGCGGCTGAAATTCCTCGGCACAAGAGGCAAGGATTAGAGAGAACCTGCAACTCAAGAAAGGTACAAAAGGACATAAGAGACAAAAGCGACATAAGAGATATATTATTTTGATAATCAGTGATTATTTTGAAAATAATAAACTTATGTCGCTTTTGTCTCTTATGTCCTTTTGTGCCTTTCTTGAATGTGTGGCTGTTCCTGTCAGTGGAATGAGACGATGAGCCATGATGATATGCCCATGTAGATGAGCATGCCTATGATGTCGTTGGTGATGGAGATGAAGGGGCCTGTCGCGAGTGCGGGGTCAATCTTGAGTTTCTCGAGCGTAAGGGGCACGAATGTGCCGAACACCGAGGCAAACATCACCACGCAGAACAGCGAGATGGACACGGCAAAGGTCGTGACCTCGTGCCCGTCACCGATGGTGAAATAGTTGTAGATAAACACCAACAGTGCGATGATGCCGCCGTTGAGCAGACCTACGCCAAGCTCCTTGAGCAGTTGCTGGGCAGATTTCTTGATGTCGAGCGAGCCGTTGGCCAGGCCCTGCACCACGATAGCCGACGACTGAGTGCCGACGTTACCGCCCGTGCCGCCGATGAGGGGGATGAAGAGGGCGAGTGCGGGGTCCACGACAAATCCGCCCTCAAACTTTCCGAGGATAAACGAGTTGCACAGTCCGCCTATCATGCCTATGAGCAGCCAGGGCAGACGGGCCTTAGTCTGAGCGAAGAGTTTGTCATCGCTCTCCACGTCATGGCTAAGACCTGATGCCAGCTGATAGTCACGTTCGCTCGAGTCGCGCACCTTGTCCATCACGTCGTCGACGGTGATGCGTCCCAGGAGTCGGCCGATAGAGTCAATCACGGGCATCGCTACGAGGTCATATTTCTCGAAGTCGAGTGCCACCTCGTCAATAGGAGTGTCGGCCTTGACCGCCACGGGGTCATCCTCCATCACATGCTTGATTTTGGAGACCGAGGGGTGGGTTATGAGCTTTTTGAGCGGTAGCGTACCGCGCAGACGGTCTTCGTTGTCAACGACATAGACGTAGTAGACCTCGTCCATATCCTCGGCCTGCATTCTCATCTGCTTGATGCACTCGGGCATGCTCCAGTTCTCGTTGACCACAATCATCTCGGTGCCCATGAGGCCGCCGGCGGTGTCTTCGTCATATTGGAGCAGGTCGATGATGTCGCCCGCCTGTTCCACGTCATCGATGTGACTCAGAATCTTGTCGCGCTCATCCTCGTCAAGCTCCTGGATGATGTCCACGGCATCGTCAGTGTCGAGGTGCTCAATCTGCTTGGCGATATCCTCGGCGTCCATCTTGCTGAGCAGCTTGGCACGCTCATCCTCGTCAAGCTCCATGAGCACATCGGCCTGCATCTCCTCGTCAAGGAGACGAAACAGGTACTCGGCCTCCTCGAGGTCAAGGTCGCGATACAGTTCGGCGATGTCGGCGGGGTGAAGGTCGTTGAGCTCTTCGCGTGCCGCATCGTCGGCATGGTCTTCGATGATTTTGCGCAGGTGCTGGATGTAATCGGGGTTGAACTCTTTCATTGCCTGGTGGTTGAGAGCAGTAATGTTAACTCGATGAACTGCGCTACCGACAGCTGTTCGGGGCGCATGGCAAGCAATGGCGAGTCAGGCAACGGCACTCCGGCGGGGAATAGTCCGCGCACCGAGTTGCGTATGGTCTTGCGTCGTTGGCCGAAAGTGGTCTTGACGACGGTTTTGAACAGTTTTTCGTCACATCCGAGCGAGGTGACATCGTTGCGGGTCATGATGATGACACCGCTCTTGACCTTTGGGGGCGGGTTGAACACGTTCTCGTCGACCGTGAAGAGGTATTTCACGTCATACCACGCCTGGAGCAGCACGCTGAGTATGCCGCGGGCCTTGGTGCCCTCGGGGGCGGCGAGACGTTCGGCCACCTCGCGCTGCAGCATGCCGGAGCATACGGTCACCTGGTCCTTGTAGTCGAGGATGTGAAAGAATATCTGCGATGATATGTTGTAGGGGTAATTGCCTATGACGCAGAACTTCTGCCCGCCGGGATAGAGGGCAGCGAGGTCGAGCTTGAGAAAGTCGGCGTCGAGTATGCGACCGTGCAGGTCAGGGAAATTGTAGCGCAGATACTCGATGCTCTCGCCGTCAATCTCAGCCACCTTGACGTCGTGGTCACGGGCAATGAGATATTTCGTGAGCACACCCATGCCGGGGCCTACCTCGAGCACCGGCAGTCCGCGCCACGGGTCGAGGGTGGCGGCAATGCGCTCGGCCACCGATTCGTCGGCGAGAAAGTGCTGTCCCAGAGCCTTTTTAGGCTTGACGGCACTCTCCTGTCGGCGTGGACGGGGATTGGATGTCATGCGGTCTCTCTTCATAGTCAGTGCCCTTTGGAGGTGGTGTTACGGGTTACAAAGTTAGTTCTTTTCCGCGAGAAATCGCGACGGTCGGGGCGAAAAAAGAGTTCAGGATTTTTAATACTCTTTTAATATCTCCCCCAAAACCATTGGCGGGGGGAGGGCGTTAGTATAGATGACAGCACGAAAGGAGCGACGCTCATTCACAAGATGTACTTCTCTCCCCGTAGGCTTCACAAAGTAGTCCTTGGCAACGAGCCTCGGGCTATGTGAAGAGCCCTTCACCGGGTGTCTTCGCAAACTCCGGCGCAGGGCAATCAGTCTATGAACAGTAGAGTGGGCGTCAAGTTCCGGCAATGATGAAAGGTCTTTAGCCGTAAAGACCTTGGAAGGGCAAAAAGTTGCCATTCCGTAATTACACTCCGGCCCGGCAAGTGGTGCGATTCACCCGCCGGGCCTTTTTATGTGTCTACCTCTGTGGCCTCTATGCGTCCTGCCAGGTGTTGAGGATGGTGCGGAAGTCGGAAAGCATGAGGGGGAAGTCGTAGGCCGGGAGGCGTTTTTTCACCCTTGTGGCTATGGCTGTGGCGGCCGTGAGGAAATATTCGCTCATGACCGCTTTCTGCTCGCCGTGTGACAGTCTGCTGAACTCGCGCTCAAACATTATTGAGACATTGACCCTGCCGGTGTCGGTGCGGAACGGGCCGTGGCTGTATCGCGGACGCAGATAGTAGCCGTTGGCCTCTATCTCGTCCTCGGTGTACATCCCGAGCAGTGTGGGGTAATACTCGCTCTGCCTGAGCCGCCGTCCCTCGTCGGCGATGATGTAGTTGGTCTTGCAGTGGGGGCCGTCGTCAAAGCTGAATGCGCAGTTTATGATGATGCGGTTTAGCCCCCGGCCGTAAAGCTGCGGGCGCATTCCCGCGTCAAGTGCGGGCTGAAGGTCGCGGTCGATGCTGTCGATTACGGCCCGCGAGCCGGGATAGCAGTTGTCGAGCGTGCGTTTAATCCATATGGGATTCTTGGCTATCCAGTTGCGCTGACTTAGCAGCGTGCTGTCTTCTGATACGGAATAGTGTCCGTTGTCCGTGTCAGTGTGTCGGTGCGTGTCGTCGGGCGAGGCGTGCCGGCTTGTGCGCGCGGCATCAATCATCAGCCCTCCGCCGCTTTGCTTCCATACGGCATCGGTAAACCGCGGACAGCCCATCGCGTTTGCGAAAAATGTGTTGGGTGCGCCGTTGACATACACATCCCTCAGGGCCTCGACAGGCTCATGCGCGCCCCAGCCGATGATGGCAAGGCTCTCGCACAGCTGCACTGCACGGTTCCACTCACTGACGCAAGTGTAGTCGGCACATCTGAGGAACTCAGCGAACAGCTCCTCGCGTAGGGCGTCGGTGTCACCGCGCCGCCTCAGCTGAGCCTCAAGTTTATGCAGCGGTACGTTTTCAGCAGTCGGCATGATGGCTATAGCTGCCCCAGCTCCACGAGGCAGGCCACGCGCTCGATGATGGCGTCCTTGCGGTCTTTGTCGGGGCGGTAGGAGGTCTTGAGGTTGACGCCGAAAAATCGTCCGAACGTCTGCCAAAACCCGGCGCGGAACGAACCGAGGAAGGCCTTGAGTATGCTGTAGCTCGACTGATTGGTCTCGCGGTTTATGAGCTTTATAAGCATCTGGGCCTGGCTCTTGGTGAATTTCTTGAGCACGGGTTTGTATTGCTCAAACACGGCCCCCTCCATCTTCTTTAGATGCTCCTCGCGCTCCTTCTGGGTCGGGAAGGTCTCGATGTACTCGTAGGTCTCTATGAGCGTCTCGCAGATGAGTTTGGCGTAGGGGAGTGTCTTGCGCACGTCACGCACGGTCTTCCAGTAGAACTCCTCCTCCTTCTTGTTCTTGAATTTCAGAGGCGGGAACACTGTGACATCGCTGAGCACGAGCATGAG
The DNA here is from genome assembly GCA_910584825.1 of uncultured Duncaniella sp. GTDB lineage: Bacteria > Bacteroidota > Bacteroidia > Bacteroidales > Muribaculaceae > Duncaniella. The sequence continues at coordinate 18,602 of CAJUCI010000020.1, forward strand.
GCAGTCCTCCCCGTCCTCGCCGGGGAAGAAATAGTAGCCTTCGAGCGCGCGCTTGCGGCCGCCTCGGGCCTCGATTTCCTCGGGCGACGGCAGGTCGGTGACCACCTGGGCGGCCACATCGATTGTCGCAAGAATGGCTGTGAGAAGCAGGAGTATGTATCTTTTTACTGGCATATTCGGCGGAGCCGGGGATTATGTTCAGCAGAGCTGAAGATTAGGGCGGTTTCAGCGGAGCTGAGGGTTACTTTTCTCGGGGTACGGGCGGATAGTCGACCGTGTAGTGCAGGCCGCGCGACTCCTTGCGCTCTTTGGCCTGACGCATGATGAGGTAGCCGACGTTGATGATGTTGCGCAGCTCGCAGATTTCGCGTGAAGCCTTGGAGCACTTGAACAGTTTCTCGGTCTCCTCATACAGGATGTCGAGGCGGTTCCAGGCGCGGTCAAGTCGCAGGTTGGAGCGGACTATGCCCACATAGGTGCCCATAATCTGACCTACCTCCTTGATGCTCTGGGTTATGAGCACCATCTCCTCGGGGTGGCGTGTGCCCTCGTCGTTCCACTCGGGCACATCGGTGCGGAAATCGTAGTGCCCGACCTGCTCCATCGAGTGACGGGCGGCGGCATCGGCATAGACCACGGCCTCGATGAGCGAGTTGGAGGCCAGGCGGTTGCCTCCGTGCAGACCTGTGCACGAGCATTCGCCCACGGCATAGAGACGCCTGATTGACGACTCGCCGTTGGTGTCGACCTTGATGCCTCCGCACAGGTAGTGGGCGGCGGGTGCGACGGGGATATAGTCTTTGGTTATGTCTATGCCGAGCGACAGGCACTTGGCATAGATGTTGGGGAAGTGTTTCTTGGTCTCCTCGGGGTCTTTGTGGGTGACGTCGAGATATACGTGGTCGTCGCCGTGAAGTTTCATCTCCGAGTCGATGGCTCGGGCCACGATGTCGCGCGGGGCGAGCGAGAGGCGCGGGTCATACTTGTGCATGAACTCCTCGCCGCGCTTGTTGCGCAGCACGGCTCCGTAGCCGCGCATGGCCTCGGTGATGAGGAATGACGGGCGGTCGCCTGGGTGGTAGAGGGCGGTGGGGTGAAACTGTATGAACTCCATGTCCTTGACCGTGCCCTTGGCGCGATAGACCATAGCAATGCCGTCGCCTGTGGCCACGAGCGGGTTGGTCGTGGTCTGATAGACGGCTCCGCATCCGCCTGTGGCTATGAGTGTCACCTTGGAGAGGAAGGTGTCGACATTGCCGCTCTCGGTGTCGAGCACGTAGGCTCCGTAGCAGGTGATGTCGGGGGTGCGGCGGGTCACGATTTTGCCGAGATGGTGCTGAGTGATAATCTCGATGGCGAAGTGGTGCTCGTAGATGTCGATGTTCTTGTTGGCGCGCACGGCCTTGATTAGCGAGTCCTGTATCTCGAAGCCGGTGTTGTCGGCATGGTGCAGGATGCGGAATTCCGAGTGGCCGCCCTCGCGGTGCAGGTCAAACGTGCCGTCCTCCTTCTTGTCGAAGTCCACGCCCCAGCGTATCAGCTCGTTGATTTGGGCGGGGGCGTTGCGCACCACCTTCTCTACGGCCTCGGGGTCGCTGAGCCAGTCGCCGGCCACCATTGTGTCGTGGATATGTTTGTCGAAATCGTCAACTTCAAGGTTTGTCACCGATGCCACACCGCCCTGGGCGAGGGCTGTGTTGGCTTCGTCGAGCGTGGTCTTGCACACGAGGGCTACGGTGCCGTGTCCGGCCACCTTGAGGGCAAAGCTCATTCCGGCGATGCCCGACCCTATCACGAGATAATCATATTTGCGTGTCATGGTTCACAGCGTTATTTCGTTCGCAAAGTTAATGATTTTTTGAGTTAATAGTGCTCGTTTGCTGATAAAAAAGAAACGGGCCATCATCACGACGGCCCGGTATCTTTAACCTTAAATCTAATACCATGAAAACACAGTGCAAATAATAGTAACTACATCATTATAACACGGCGTCGTCAGGATGGTTCAAGGATATATTTAATTTAACTTTCGTTAACTATTGCTGGCCGTTCGAGGGGTAGTAGTAGGAGAGGCTGGCCCTCACGTCAAATGACTTTAACTTGCTGACATTCTGGAAGTCGGGCATGCTGGCGTGGAATGAGAGAGAGGTTGTGCCGGAGGGAACGGAAATGTTGAGCTTCACGTCAGAAATGCTGCTGCCCTTGATTTCGCCGGCCGCGTCGCGGATGACATAGGTTGCATCCTCGGGGGTGTTGATGACTAAGCCGCCACGGGTGACGGTGTAGGGGAGGTTATTGATGCGCAGCGAGGTCGATGTCATCTCGGAGGCAAAACGCGCATCGGTGATGTTTATCGAGGCTGTTTTCTTCTCGGGGTCAAATGTGATTGTGTAGATGGGGCCTTTGTCGGTATAATCGACATCGGTGGTGGCGATGGTGGTGCCCAGCAGGTCATAGCCGGTGGGGAACACTGTCACCTGATAGCGGCTGTTGACGGTGTAGCTCAGGTCATAGACAGGGGAATAGCGGATGGCTCCTGCCGAGTTTCGGATGTTGCGCTCGATGACCTTGAGCGAGAAGTTGTTGAACACGTATGCGTTGGATGTCTGATTCACCGGGGTGAGGCCGGAACCGGCACAGGTGTAGGAATAGTTGGGTGTATTGAACGAAATGTCGAGGTCGGGGAGCTTGAACGACAGTCCGGCCTGGCCGTCAATCAGCTTGATGTTCGACATGCTCGGGGTGGCTTTGGCCGAGTAAGCCTCGAGCAGGAAGGTGTACTGGGGCTCTGTGGAGATGAACCATTCGCCTGTCTGACGGTCGGTGACAAAGTTGAAGCAGTATGCCCCTCCGTAGTTGATGGTGGATTCCTGCCTGTTTTCGCCGTCAGAGCTCAGACACGAGGTGAAAGCAATCGCGGGAAGCGCGAGGGCTGCCCAAAGAAGTGACTTTTTCATCATTATGGTGCTGTTGTTGTATTTCTTATTTATATTCACGTTTATATCAATGATACAAACGGCGGCATGTGGCGAATATTGCAACTGAGCTGTCACACATCCATATAAATAATTACAATGAATGTATATAAATGCTAATTGTCGAAGTTGATGCGCAGGGTGATGCCGCCGCGCAGGGGCTTGCCGCGCTGCATGAAGTTGTTGCCGATTGACTCGTAGCGGAACACGTCAAACCGCGTGTCGGTGAGGTTCTTGCCCCATAGGTCCACCGAGTAGCGCGAGTGCTCGAAACGGATTGACGCGCCCAGCTCGGCATAGAACGGCTGACGGTAGAGGTTCTCCTCGTCCCAGTAGATTGAGCCGGTGCCGCGCAGGGTGGGGCAGAAGCTGATGGCGTCGATTATCGACGAGCGTACCGGCAGACGGTAGGCAGCAGAGAGGAAGAGGGTGTTGGAGGGTGCGTAGGGCACGCGGTTGCCTGACAAATCCTCGCCTCCGTCCATGAAACGGCGGAACGTGGCGTTGGTGTAGCCGTATGACAGGTCAAACCGCCAGCGCGATGTGGGTGTGTAGCGCAGGGTCAGCTCGGCTCCGAACGAGCGTGTGCGCCCGGCGTTGGTCATCATGCGGCCTGTGGCGTTGCCTTCGGGGAACACTGTCACCTGCTGGTCACGCACGTCGATGTAGAAGGCCGAGAATGTAGAGTAGACCCTGCCTTCGTCGCATGAGAAGTGGCCGCCAAGCTCATAGTTCCAGCTCGTCTCGGGCTTGTATGACACATAGTCGCTCACGGTGTATTCCACCTGGCCGGCACCGGCTGACGGCCCCTCGGGGGCATCGGCGCGTCCGCCCATGCCTGCGCCGCCTCCCATTCCGCCCATCATGCCTGACATGAGCTTTTTAGCCTCGTCCTTCATTTGCGTCATCATCTGCTGTTGGAGGAAGTTGCTGAACATCTGAGTGTTGAAGCCTCCTGACTTGTAGCCCTTGGCCACCGAGAGGAACACTGCAGAGTTGGTGAGATTGTATGTGACGCTGAATTTGGGCAGGAACTGTCGGAACGACTGTTTCAGCCGGCCAGCCTCGTCGATGTCGGCGGGCAGGTTGAAGGTGATGGGACGGGGCATCTGAGGGATGTTTACCGTGCCGTGTGCCCCGGTGTTGCATCGGCTGCGATAACTCAGGGCGGTGTGCTCGTAGTCAAATCGCATATTGAGTGCGAAGCTCCAGCGGTCCAGGTCGTAGGTGCTCTGATGGTAGATGGCCGCGCCGTTGACGTGATGGCGGAAGTCGCTGCCGAGCAGGAAGCTGTCATCGTCCCACTCGAGCTGAATGAACGGCGGCATGTTGCCGCGTATATTGTCAAGTATCAGTTCGTTTATTCCATCCTCCTTGAATGTCACGGGGGCTGTCATCGAGCCGTATTTGTAGAAGCCGAACGCTCCGGCCAGCCATGAGTAGTTGCCCTTGCGACCACGAACCACGATGTCCTGCGTGATGCTGCGGTCAAGCTGACGCTGGGTGAGGTTGAAGTAGCTTGCCGGGAGAAAGTCTTGGTCGAGCGTCATGTTGTCGCTCAGATACTGCAGGCCTGTGATGGATGCGACGCTCACATCCTGTCCGGCCCAGCGGACGGTGAGGCCGTCGGTCACTGAGGTGCGGCGGTAGAAGCAGGTGTCGTTATAGTTGATTTCGCCCGTCTCGACATAGGCATAGGGGTAGCCGTTCTGACGCGTATGACCGGCCGAGAGCACGTTCTCGATGCTCAGTCGCGAGGTGGGCCGCCAGGCGGTCTTCCAACGTCCCGACATGTCGGTCGAGCCGTCGGCGCGCTTGCCGTTGTGGAGGTTGCGGAAATATCCGTGGGTGTGTGACACGTAGCCGTTGATGCTCATGCCCAGGCGTGGGGCGAGCTTGTGGTATATGCCTATGCCGCCTCGGTAGGCTCCGGGCAGACTCCCCTCGGCCATGATGCGGATGCCCTGCCATGACATGGGGGAGAGGGTGTAGACGTTGATTAGTCCGGCTATGGTGTTGCGTCCGTAGAGTGTGGACTGCGGGCCGCGGAGCACCTCGATGCGCTCTACGTCGAGCATGTCGAAGTCAAAACCGTTCTTGTTGAGATAGGGGATATTGTCGACATTCAGACCGACCGCCGACTGGTCAATGCGCGCTCCGATGCCGCGCACGTAGATTGACGAGGTCATCTTTGACCCGTAGTCGGGCATGTAGAAGTTAGGAGCGACTTCGCTCACACCTTTCATCCCCGAGATGTTGAACCGTTCGATATTGGCCTGGCCTATGGTGGTGACGGTTACAGGCTGGCGCAGCAGTGACGGCGACTGCTTGATGGCAGTGATGCTGACCTCGCCGAGCGAGAGGGCCGCAGAGTCGGCCTGTGCATATGTGACGGCGGTGTCGGTGTTTGTAGCGAAAGATAGTAGTGAGGAGAGCGAAAAGAGCGTAGCCGCTGTTAGTTTGCGCATAACGTGGTGGTTTAGGGGCGCAAAGTTACGCAATAATCACACCATTAGCAAATCAGAGCAGTCAATGGCTCGAGAATTAATAAAATGTTAATGTTTTCTATCCTATAGTCTAAAAAAGTTAAGAGTTAAAAAAGTTAAGATAATAGATTTGTTTGAGACTCGACCGATGTCGACTCAACTATTATCTTAACTTTTTAAACTCTTAACTTTATAGACTCTAAGTCTTAGACTCTTAACTTTATAGACTCTAAGTCTTAGCGTGTAACTCTCTCAAGCCATTTCACCATGGCGAACATGATGCCCATCGAGATTATGCAGACGGCGAAGAATACTGCCCATGCCACCCAGATGGGAGCCTTGTTGTAGATAAGCGGGCCAATCCAGAGCATGAGGTTGCCCACGGCGGTGGCTCCGAGCCACAGGCCCTGGCAGAGACCCTGCATATGCTTGGGGGCTACCTTGGATACGAACGAGAGTCCGAGGGGCGAGATGAAAAGCTCGGCCACGGTCATGAAGAAATAATAGAGGATGAGCACCCAGGGGCCAGAGAGGAGTCCGGCCTTGGCAGCCTCGTTGAGCGAACGGAACTCGGTGCCCGAGGGATAGTCCATGTAGAGCGAGTAGACGGTCATGAAGAGATAGGCGATGCCGGCAAGACCCATACCGATGGCAATCTTGCGGGGGGTGGATATCTCCTTGCCCTTTCTCGAGAGCGACGAGAAGAGCATGATGATGAGCGGGGTGAGCACAATCACGAAGAAGGGATTGACAGCCTGCCATATCTCGGGGGCGATAGTGGATGTGTCCACGAAGTCACGGGCGAAGAGTGACATCGAGGTGCCGTTCTGATGGAACGAGAACCAGAAGAAGATGGCGATGCCGAGCACTGCGAAGAGGGCATACATGCGCTGCTTGATTTCCTTGGCCATCGCGCTCTTCTCTTCGGGGGTGTATTTTGCCTCCTCGGCGGCCTCGCGGCGTGCGGGCGAGGGGAGACCCTTCTTGACGCAGAGGAACACTATGAGCGAGATGAGCATGGCGGCCACCGATGCGATGAACGAGTAGTGGATGCCGGTGTTGAACACGTCGAGATACCTTGTGCAGAACTCCGAAATCTCTCCGCCCTGATGGCCCACCTGGGTGGCGAGGGCATAGAGGTTGTTCATATTCTCGTCAGCCATAGAGTCGGTCACGCTCAGATACTCGTGACACATGGCGGGGAACGATGCGTTGTATGACATGCCGTTGACGTTGAGCCACCAGCTGCGGAGCATAGGTGCGACAAACGGTGCGAGCACACCACCTATATTAATAAATACGTAGAATATCTGGAAGCCTGAATCGCGCTGCGAGCTGTACTTGGGGTTGTCATAGAGCTGGCCGACGATTGCCTGGAGGTTGCCCTTGAAGAGGCCGTTGCCGAAGGCGATGAGGAAGAGTGCGACGCAGGTGACGGTGAGGAGCCATGAGGTGTTGCCCTCGGTGGCGAGGATGGGAATAGAGAGGATGATGTAACCCATAGTCATTACCAGGAGGCCCGAGATGATGGTGCCCTTGTAGTTCTGGGTCTTGTCAGCGATGTAGCCGCCTACGAGGCTGAGCACATAGATGCCGGCGTAGAAGAATGAGTAGATGAGGGTACTTGTCTCTTCGTTGAGGCCAAACTTGGAGCATAGAAACAGCACGAGCACGGCATTCATGATGTAGTAGCCGAAACGCTCGCCCATGTTGCTCAGGGCCGCGGGGATTAGGCCCTTAGGGTGGTTCTTAAACATAATGATTGGGATATGAATGGGTATAGATTTTTTGCAAAGTTATAATAAAAATGCGTTTTGGCAAATTCTTTTGGGGAGATTGGGGCGGTATCGGAGTCAAAATATGGCTGTTAGGGGCGATTTTGCTCTTCGCGGGGCGGCTAATCCTCGAGGATGAACTCTATCTCGTCGAGCAGTTGGGTGGCCACGGGGCGTGTAAGAGGGGTGTCGGACTTCAGTTCCGACTCTACGAAGGGGCGGAACGTCCCGGCCAGCTCGCGGGGCGAGGGGAGGCTGAGCTGTGAGCCGGTGGGCGAGGCGGCGGTGTTGAGCAGGTTGAACATCAGGCGCAGCGAGCCGTAACGGGTCATGGGGCTGTCAGATGTGATTTCCTCTAAGGCGATGTCGGTAGCTCCGGGGATGAAACGGAGCAGCTTGAGGCACAGCACGTCGGCCACCTCGGTAGTGGGGGCTTCGGCGAGCCAGCGCGATGCGGTGGCCGCGTCCATCTCGGCCTGAGGATAGAGCATCGGGGCGGCCAGCATGCTCTCGCGCGTGCGGCGGTCGGCCCACAGCTCTTCGGCAAATGCGGCATCCTTGGGCTGTGCGTCGGCTATCTCTACTATCTGCGGCAAGTTGAGGCCGAATATCATACGGTAGTCAAGCCCGGCCTTGCGCAGTGTGTCGGCGATGATGCCGTTGCGCATGGCGAAGAATCTGCGCTTGATTGTCTGCATCCTGTTGTACTCTTGCATATGATAGGGAGGTTTTTCGGTTGTTCATAGGGCCGTTCAGTGGTGATTTTTAACAGCCGTTTAAGTGTTATGATGCAAAAATACGGAAATTTCTTCTAACAATTACGCCTCCTCGTGTGTTTTCATTTAATAAAAACCATATACAACTATTATATTATGAGCAGAAAGGATTCAAAGGGCATCTCAGTGTGGTTGCTTGTGGGAGTGATAGTATTGATAGTGCTGTTGCTCGTGTGGCTCACTATCGCGGACATATTCGGTGACACTGACGTCGCGGCATTTATTGGCCCGCATTTGGTGTGACGATTAGGAGAATACGCGATAAATGATTATATTTGCACCAAAATTAACAAATTTAACTTAAAATACTTGACAAATGAAATTTATTAAAGCCATAGGTATTCCCGTGCTCGCAGTGTGCGTGCTGGGTATGACAGGATGCTCGTCTATGACCAATACAGGTAAGGGTGCCCTTATCGGTGGCGGCGGTGGTGCCGGCGTAGGCGCAGGCCTCGGCGCACTCATCGGCGGCGGCAAGGGTGCTGCCATCGGTGCAGCCATCGGCGCGGCTGTCGGCACAGGTGCCGGCGTGCTCATCGGCAAGAAGATGGACAAGCAGCAGGCCGAGCTTGAGGCCGAGCTTGCCAAGCAGGCCCAGATTGAGAAGACCACCGATGCCAACGGTCTCCAGGCCATCAAGGTGACATTTAACGGCGGCATCCTCTTCCCCACCAACGGCACAACACTCAGCGCAGGTGCCAAGACCGACCTTACAAAGTTTGCCACTTCGCTCATCCAGAACCCTGACACCAACGTGCAGATTTACGGTTACACCGACGATACCGGCTCGCTGTCAGTCAACGAACGCGTGTCCACAGGCCGTGCCGATGCCGTGCGCAACTACCTGCTCAACAGCGGTGTGTCAGCATCGCGTCTTTCAGCCCAAGGTCTGCCTATGCAGGATTACGTAGCCTCCAACGCTACACCCGAAGGCCGTGCGCAGAACCGCCGTGTGGAGATTTACATCACTGCCAACCAGCAGATGATTGATGCCGCCAACAACGGCACTCTCCAGTAAACCGCCCGAAAAGATACATCATCAATTCTAATTATCCCTCAAATGCCGGAAGCGACCCCCTCGCCCCGGCATTTTTCTGTCTACCCGCGACCGTTGAGGATAAAGATTCGTGATTAATTGGTGGGAATTCATCCGTCCGCAAGATTTTATTAGTAATTTTGCGGTGTAATTATGCTGAGTAAGATATATGAGCATTATTGTATTAGGAATCGAGTCGTCGTGCGACGACACATCGGCGGCCGTCATCCGTGACGGGGTGCTGCTGAGTAATGTGATAGCGTCGCAGGACGTGCATGCCGAGTATGGAGGCGTGGTGCCCGAGCTGGCCTCGCGCGCCCATCAGCAGAACATCGTGCCGGTGGTCGACACTGCCCTCAAGCGTGCCGGCATCGACAAGCACGACCTCTCGGCCATAGCCTTCACCCGCGGGCCCGGTCTGCTGGGGTCGCTTCACGTAGGCACATCGTTTGCCAAGGGGCTGTCGCTCGGACTGCGCGTGCCCATCGTGGATGTCAACCATCTCCACGGCCATGTGCTGTCACATTTCATACGCCGTGAGGAGAGCGACCCGGTGCCGGAATACCCCTTTCTCTGCCTCCTCGTGTCGGGCGGAAACAGCCAGATAATCCTTGTGCGCAACTACAACGACATGGAGATACTCGGCCGCACCATCGACGACGCCGCCGGCGAGGCTTTCGACAAGTGCGCCAAGGTGATGGGGCTTCCCTATCCGGGCGGCCCGCACATCGACCGTCTTGCCGCCGAGGGGGATGCCTCGCGTTTCAAGTTTGCCAAGCCCCATATCCCCGGGCTGGACTACAGCTTCAGCGGACTGAAGACTTCGTTTCTCTACACTCTGCGCGACAATCTGAAGCTCGACCCGGCATTCATCGACAACAACCGCGCCGACCTGGCTGCCTCGCTCCAGCGCACCATTATAGAGATACTTATGGACAAGCTCGACAAGGCCGTTAAGCAGACAGGCGTGAAGACCATAGCCATCGGCGGAGGCGTGTCGGCCAATTCGGGCGTGCGCAACGCCGTGGAGCAATACTGTGTGCGTCGCGGACTCACACCGTTCATTCCCCCGCGCGTCTTTACCACCGACAATGCCGCTATGGTGGCCATAGCCGGTTACTACAAATACCTCGACAGGCAGTTCTGCCGCTACGACAGCGTGCCATATGCGAGAACCTCAATCTAATTATTAATTATTAATTATTAATTAGCAATTAGTAATTAACTGATTGATTTGAGATATTTTGATTACCGAACACTAATTGCCAATTGCTAATTACTAATTGCTAATTACTAATTGCTAATTGATAAAAGCGATGACCGTTTCAATTATAGTCATAGGTGACGAGTTGCTTATCGGGCAGGTCACCGACACCAATTCGGGCTGGATAGCCCGCCACATCGCCCCTTACGGCTGGGAGGTGAACGACGTGCAGACCGTCAGCGACAAGGCCGACGACATACGCCGTGCCATCGACCGTGCCTTTGAGCGCAGCCGCGTGGTGCTCACCACAGGCGGACTCGGCCCCACCAAGGACGACATAACCAAGGCCGTGCTACGCGACTATTTCGGCGGCGAGATGATTACCGACCCCGCCGTTACCGAGAATATCCACGCCATCTTCAACCGCCGCGGCATCAAGATGAATCCCCTCACCGAGGCTCAGGCCGTGGTGCCGAGTTCGTGCCGCGTGATACAAAACCGCGTTGGCACTGCGCCAATCATGTGGTTTGAGCGTACGGACGGGCGGGTGCTCGTGTCGATGCCCGGCGTGCCGTTCGAGACCTCCACGATGATGGAGGAGGCCGTATTCCCCGCCCTGCGCGAACGTTTCCCGTCGGATGTCCACATCGAGCACGCCGTGCTCATGGTCACCGACTACACCGAGAGTGCCCTCGCCATGAAGATTGCCGACTGGGAGGAGGCTCTGCCCGACTATCTCCACCTGGCCTATCTGCCCAAGCCCGGGCTGATACGTCTGCGTCTCGACGGCCATCATGCCGATGCCACCTTTATTAAAGAGGAGGTCAGGCGCGAGATTGCCGCACTCAAGGCCATACTCGGCCCTGCGGTGCTTGCCGACAGCGACCTGACCCCGGCCGAAATACTGCTCAAGGAGTGCCGCGAGCGCGGACTCACCGTTGCGACAGCCGAGAGCTGCACGGGCGGCAATATCGCCCACGAACTCACGCTGATACCGGGTGCGTCAGACGTCGTGAACGGCGGCGTGGTGTCGTATAGCAACAAGGTGAAGAGCGATGTGCTCGGCGTGAAGATGGAGGACATCGAGAGCTATGGAGCCGTGAGCATCCCCGTGGTGCGTCAGATGGCCGAGGGGGCACAGCGCGTCACTTCGTCTGACGTGGCCGTGGCCACGAGCGGCATAGCCGGTCCCGGCGGCGGCACAGCCGAAAAGCCGGTAGGAACGGTGTGCATATGTGCCCGTTACGGCGACCGCGAGCTGTATGAGACGGCCCGCTTCAACGGCTCGCGCGAGCGCATCATCAACTCCGCTACTACCCGCGCCCTCATCCTCGCCGCCAAGCTGATTCGGGAGGAAATATAGAGTCCACAATCTTCCAAAAGGGGACATAAGGACATAAGGGACAAAAGCGACATAAGTTTTTAATTTTATTGGAGTAATCTCTGACAGCCAATAAATTATATCTCTTATGTCGCTTTTGTCCCTTATGTCCTTATGTACCTTTTTAGACGACCAAGCCTTACGATTTGAGTGACAGGATGAACGATGCGCCGCGGGTGATTTCGGGGTCGAGGGTGAGGGTGCCGCCCATCTTCTCGGCGCGGAGCGCGCATATGGGCAGGCCGAGACGGTCGCCACCTTCGGTAATGTCGTGTGCCGAGTTAAACGCCTTGAACAGCCCCTCGCGTTCCTCAGCCGGTATGCCGGGGCCGTTGTCGGTCACCACAAACTGGTGGCTGTTGGCACCGCGTTTGCGATAGGCCAGCGTGATTTTACCGCCGTCGGGGGTAAAGCGCGCCGCATTGTCGAGCAGATGGGTCAGAATCTTCTCCACTCCCGCGCGGTCAATGCGCACATATCCGCGTGTGCCGTCCAGGTGTATCGTCACGCCGCGCCCGAGCTTGGGCTTCACCGCCTCGGCCAGCTGCGAGGCAAACTGCTCGATGTTCACATCCTCGAGGGTCGAGGGGTCGACCGTAGGCGCACTGTCCACCTCCGACAGCTCGCCCACCTTCTTGACATACCCCTTGAGGGTCTGCACGGCGGGATTGGCCGGGTCGAGGCGGTCGAGGGCCGGTTCCATTGTCGACGACATATTCTGTAGCATCGCGCTCTTGGCGGCGTTGCGCTCGTCGGCCTCCATAGCCATACGCTTGATGTGGCGGTTCTTGGCCAGCACGCGCCAGTAGAACACTGCCCCGAGACCAAGTGCGGCCACGGCGATGACAAAAAGCGTGATGAACACCACCATCAGGCTGGTGCGCGAATTGATGGTGCTCTGCTTCTTGGCCACCTCGGCCTCGGTCTCGGCCATCTCCTGCTTCACCTTGCCAAGCTCGGTGTCGGCGTTTATGGCCTCGATTGAGTCGCTCCACTGCATGTAGCTCTCATAGGTGTGCTCCACCAGCCCTGCATCGTTGGCCGTGACAGCCTGTTCGATAAGTCGCTGATAGGCAGTGTCGGCGGCCTTGTAGTCCTTGCCGTTCTCATACTGCTTTATCAGACGCGCTATGCAGCGGTCGCCAAGCGCGGTGCGGTCGACGGCGTAATAGAACTGCGCCTCGGTGAAGTGCATGTCGTTGGTGATGTCGCGTGAGTCGCACTCCTTGGCATACGTGCCATGCGCTTGAGCCACGCTTCGGCCTGGCCGTTGTTGCCCATCTTGCGATAGAGGTCATAGCGGGCCTTGGCTGTGTAGAAATAGGGTTGGGGGAGGGAGTCGGGGCGCACTCCGCGCTCGCTCATGGTCTTGTCGAGTCCTGCGAGCAGCTTGAAGGCTCCCTCATAGTTCTTGGCCTCGGCACAAGCCTTTGCCGCCCCTGCCGCCGACTTGGCTGCGGGAGTGTACTGGCGCGAGGCTATCTGCGAGTTGTACGCCTTGATGTATCGGTTGAAATCGGCCTGCGTGTCGGCCATCGCCGTCAGCGCGGCGAAGGTCATTGTTATGACCATGCATACCATTCGTCTCATAATAAATAGTGATTAGTTGTGTATAGGCATAACACGTTTGTGGGTCAAAAAGTTAGAACCAAATACCTACTTTTAGGTATTGTCGGGGCGGGGGCCGGGCAGTAATTTTGCAGAAAATTAAGATAAAAATGTGGCAAAAATGCCAAAAAGCATATAATCGTGAATATTTTGATACAAAAAGTGCTGTAAAATGAAATTTATTTTATATTTTTGCAAACATACCTATACATTTAAAACGCATAGGCATCTATCACGGTAACTTGCTACATCCCGGTCTTTTTTCGGAAAAAATATACCAATACTTTAATTATACACAATGCGAAGATCATTAGTAACTTGTTTCAGGACGTTATTGGCAGTCCTTGCGATTGTCGTATCGTCATCGCTGGGTGCATCGGCTCAACAGTCGAACACATTCAGCATCAGCGGTACCGTTTATGAGTACTTGCAGAATGACTCCGTGCCCGTGGAATTTGCCCTTGTGGCTATTCCTGACTTTGGCATCGCGGCCACTACCGACCTCGATGGTAACTATGTGCTCAAGGGTGTGCCCCGTGGCAAAGCTACCATCAATGTGTCATATGTCGGTAAGGTGACCATCAACCAGACTGTTGATGTAACAGGCCCGATGACCCTTAATTTTACCCTCCAAGACGAGAACTTCAAGCTCAAGGAGGTCATGGTGACAGCTCAGATGACCCAGGCAGGAGGCGCAACATCGTCAATGATTGGCCGTAACGCTATGGACCATATGCAGGCTACCAGCCTTAGTGATGTAATGGCACTTCTTCCCGGCGGCCTTTCGTCCGAACCTAACCTTACAGAGGTAAAAGAAGTGCAGATTCGAAATGTAGGTAATGGCCCTGCAGGCATGAGTGCGCTCGGAACAGCAATCATACGTGACGGAGCACCTGTATCTAATAACGCTAACCTTTCAGTGCTTGGCACGAGTGCAAGTATGAACAGCAAGGATGCAAGCGGACTGCCTACGGCTAATATCAGTGGCTCGGCTAATCCGGGCCGAGGGGTCGACCTCCGTTCAATCTCTACCGACAACATAGAGTCGGTCGAGGTGATTCGCGGTATTCCTTCGGTTGAGCATGGCGACCTCACATCGGGTGCTGTGATTATCAACTCCAAGGCCGGTCGTGAGCCTCTGCGCATCACAGCCAAGGCCAATCCCAAGGTATATATGGGCTCGATAAGCACGGGCTTTAATCTCGGCAAAAATAGAGGAGGACTGAACATAAGTGCTGATTATGCACACAATACGACTGATCCTGTAGAGTCGTATAGAACTTATCAGCGTACATCTGCGCGAGTAATGTACTCCAAAGAGTTTAACCAGGCACTCCGCAGCAATACATCGCTTAACTTTATATACGGAAAAAATTCACGTTCTTTGAATCCTGATGACTCCGACTATCTGCGAGCATCCCGTGCCGAGGATTACGGCCTGACGTTTAATACTAATGGCCTATGGAGCATAAACAAGGGGATATTGAAGTCTCTTCGTTATGTTGCGTCCGGCACTTATACATCCCGTCAGTCATATTATCAGAGCATGGAGAGCTCAAGAAATTTCCCGTACTCGGCCACTCTGACGGATGGTGTGGTATTGTCTAATAAGGCTGGCTTGCATTTGTTTGACGACCAAGGCAATGAAATCACCAATTTCTCCGGCCAGGACGAGAATAATTTTGCCTATTGCCTTCCCTCCAATTACTTTGGTTGGCATCATATAGACTCTCGCGAGGTCAACATCTTTGGAAAGGTTGTGGCTACTCTTTTCAAGCAGACAGGCTACATAAATAACCGAATGCTTGTTGGTGCGGACTTCCGCTCTGATGGCAATGTCGGACATGGCAAGACTTTTGACCGCTTTGGTCCACCTCAGTATCAGCCTGATTCTCCAAACGGCACTTACCGCTCGCGCGATTATCGTGATATCCCGTTCCTGAATCAAGTGGGTGTATTCCTTGAAGAAAATTTTACATGGCAGCTTGGTCTGCATGAACTGCGACTGCAGGCCGGTGTACGTTACGACCATGCCAACCGTGTGGGAGGAATTACATCGCCTCGTTTTAACGCTTCATTTGAGATTTTGCCTAATAAACTATGGATAAGAGGTGGATTTGGCGTAGCTGCCAAAATGCCGACTATGATGCATCTCTTCCCTGAAAAGGCATATTTCGAATATGTAAATGTTGACGAACTTGCTTCGACGAAGATTCCTGAGGAGGATAAACTCTATGTGTCGACGACTAAGGTGCATGATGTCGATGTGTCTCATCTGAAAATTGCGACTAACCGCAAGGCTGAGGTTGGAGTGGATGTCAAAATTGGGCAGACCACATTTTCGGCTACTGCATTCTATGAGAAGTTGAAGCACGGTTATTCCATGTCAAAAAATTTTGATACTTTTGCGCCGTTTGCATGGACAAGATATTCGAGAAAGAATGCCGAATCGCCACTTGTGTCGGAAGGTACGTACAACGTGCTTTCGTCATGGTATGCACCCGGTAACGACATCTCAGCTAACACAAAAGGTGTGGAGTTTGACCTTTCATTTGGCCGTATAGAGAAAATCAACACCACTATATCTGTCAACGGTGCATGGATGCGTGGCAAGAGTCGTAATGCGGCATATGAGTTTGTCAATCCATTTGGCAACCAGCTCCCCAGTCAATGGAAAGATATTGCAATCTATGCCGGAAACTCAGCCACTACCTATAATGAATTGATGACGACTGCAGTGCGCGTCACCCATAACCTCCCGAGCATCGGTTTTGTCGTGACTGTGACTGGTCAGACCGTATGGAAGCAGTCGACGTGGAGACGATTTGAAAACGACATTCTTCCCATTGGTTACATGTCGCTTCAGGATGGTAATCCCTATTTCTTTGAGGAAGGTAAGTTCAGTTCGCTTGATGACCTCAAGAACTCGGAATACGAATACATGTATCGTGACCCCGACCACAGTTCTGAAGTCAGGGAGAGTTATCACCCGTATTTCTGCTTCAATATGAATGTGACCAAGGAACTTGGAGAGCTTATGCGAGTTTCATTCTTCGCCAACAATATGTTCCGTAGCTATCCCCGTCGTAAATCCGACCGAAACCTTGGCGGATATTTCTTGAAGAATAACAGGTTCTACTTTGGTGTGGAACTTCAAGTCACTCTCTAATAACAAGACTATTATGAAAAAATACATATATGCACTTGCTTCATTCTTATCATTAGGATTTGCTTCCTGTGACCAGTTTGATGAAGTGGCTGATGCAAAGCCGGTAAACGGTGTTGATGTCATAGTTGACCTGAATACCGCCTCGCGGTCGTCAGACAAGCTGATTTTCGGCAATGACATCGTAGTAAAGTTTAATAATTATGCCGAAGGTTTGGAGTATAAGAAAGTGTTCTCGGGCGACAGGTGTGTGCTTGAAAATCTTGTACCCGGACTTTATTCCATAAATATAGCCGGAAAAGCATATGATGAGGATGGTGACGAGTATATTCTCTCGGGAAGCCTGGCCAATTATCCGATTGACAAACCGGCTGTAGAAGGCCAGCCTGTGAACGTTCAGGTGGAAATGCAGGGGTCGGTGAAAGGTAGCCTCGTTTTTTCGGAGATATATTTCTGTGGTTCCAAGCCCGTGAATGCATTCTCTTATTTCCGCGACCAGTTCTATGAGATAGCCAACAACACAAATGAGGTGCAGTATCTTGACGGACTGCATTTCGGTCACACCGATGCTATCGCTTTTGACAAGACCCGCCCCATATGGCCTGACAGTGATGCCGGCAAGTATCTATATATTGACCGTGTGTGGAAGTTCCCCGGCAACGGTACCGACTATCCCCTCCAGCCCGGTGAGTCAGCTGTGATTGCGCAGTTTGCTGCCAACCACAAGCTCGAGATTTATAACCCGACCTCGCCCGTTGACTGCTCGACAGCCGAGTTTGAGTTCAATATGAACAACGTCAATTATCCTGACCAACCGGCATTCGATATGGTGCATGTGTATTATGATGGTGGTGCAGCCATGACAGGTATCCAATATCTTACATCGGTCTTCGGCACAGGATATGTGATATTCCGCATTCCCGAAGGCGATAACTGGAATCCCGTTCTTGACATGTCTCTTCAGGTTAAGAATGCCGCAGACTCATGGAGTGATATTTTTGCCAAGGTGCCCATTGACTATGTGGTCGATGTCGTAGAAGGCATCCGCAATGAGTCATATGTCGATGCAAAGAATATCCCTGCCATCCTTGATGCCGGATTTGTATCTATAGGAGATACATATCGTGGCCTTGGAGTTACACGCAAACTTGATACGGAAATTCCGGCGACAAATGGTGCAATCCTTTATCAGGACACCAACAACTCGACCGAAGATTTCGAGTGTGGCGTAGTGCCCGTGCTTCACCGCTACTCCAAGATGCCGTCATGGAATCACTCTCTCAATTAATCCATTAAAGACTACTAAGCAATGAGCAAAAAAATATATAAGGTAGCAGGTGCGGCTGTGCTTGCCGCGCTGTGTGCTCCTGTCGTCTCTGCGCAAGGTTATTCTCCGGCGGCTCTTGAGCTGCTAAAGGAGCAGCGGGTGTGGTTTCACTCGTCGAATGCTGCCGGTGCAATACTTGACAATACTCAGAATTATTCCGAAGTAAAGTTTGGTTACGACAATACTGCCGGTAACTTTCACCGTCCCCAAGAGGGCAAGAGCATAAGCAACGCCGGTGTGGATTGCGAAGGATTCATGAATCTTAACACCGCACTCGTGTGGGGTGAATTCTCGTTCAAACAGCGCAATGTCAATGAGTCGCAGTTCAATGCCTCGATTGCCGACCCCTTCCGCGGCATGCCTTTCTTCTATGCCGACGAGCATCTGAGCGACTGGCGTAATCAGGATTACTATATGAAGTTCCGTGCGTCGACTCCGCTTTACTGGGGTAAGTTTGCCGCCGGTATCGAGGGTGTCTACCGCGCCACCATTGCCGCCAAACAGCTTGACCCGCGTGTAGATACCCGCTACTTTGAGCTTGGTCTGAATCCCGGAGTCGTATATAGCATTGACGGGCACAATTCAATCGGTGCTGACTTCCAATATAGTGCGGTCAAGGAGGATTCGCGTATGTCGAATGTCAATATCACTGTGTCGCAGACCTATTATATGCTCTATGGCCTCGGCATGGCAAGCAAGCAGATTGGTGACGGCAACAGCACCGACTATCACGGTCACGTAGTCGGAGGCGGTCTGCAGTATAATTATCAGGCGCGGGGATTCAATGCCCTTCTCACCGGCGATTACACTCGCCATATTGAGAATCTGGAGAACTTGAAATACAGTAACACAAATCCTACCGTGCCTGAAAATAAGGCATCCATCAAAGATGATACTTGGAAGGCCGGACTTAAAGTATTTAAGGATGGTGAGAATTGGGGAAATCATTTCACCCTTGGCGCGAGCTTCCGCAAAATTAGTGGCATACAGTATCTTAACGAGTTTAACGACAGTGAGACTGATCCAGGTTGGGAAAACATCAGTTATAATATCCGCTCCACCTACAAGACCACAGCCCTCTCGGCCGACTACTCGCTCATCCGCTACCGTGCCGATGAGTATGCTTGGCGCGTGGATGCAGGTGTGATGTATAACAAGCAGAAGGACAGGTATATCCTTCCCGAGGCCCGCAAGGACTATGACGGTGTGTACACCCACATCACCGGCAAGTATAACTTCAAGCTCGGCAGCAAGATGAACCGCCGCCTGCTCGTGTCGGCCACCGCCGGCGTGATGATGGCCGGTGACGGCGAGTATTACCACTCCGACGCCATGCCTGACTATCCCACCATCTCGGTGCTCGAGACAGGCGACATACAGTATTTCTCGTCAGACTACTGGAATGCCGGAGCGTCGGCCACATACTCTCAGCAGATTAAGAGCGACAACCGCATGAACTGCTATGCCCGCGCCGAGTTCAACTACGTCAAGACCAACGACTACGGCTTCAACCACCGCCGCTACATGTCGTTTGCTCTCGGATTCACATTCTGATAACAGCCTGTAAAGCATGACAATGCCCAAGAAAGGGACATAAGGACATAAGTGACAAAAGTGACACAAGGAATAATATATTATGTTGCTTTTGTCACTTATGTCCTTATGTCCCCTTCTTGAATTTTGTATCACCTATTACACTTGTCTACATACCTGATTTTTCTCGTATAACTTCGTTTTTCCCATACCAATCATCATTTTTTTATTTATGCGCCTCAAATCTTTTCTCGGCGCAGCCGCGCTGATGAGTCTGAGTTTCGGGTTAAGTGCCCAGACCGTAATCAAGCCGGACGCCAAAGTAACCAAAACGTCATTTGCCGTAATCACCGACTCCCCCACATGGGATAAGTGCTCGGCCGAGATGAAGAGCTTCGCACAGCAACTCGGTAGCGAAGACCTGCCCACATTCATCGTTCACGCCAAGTGGAAATCGCCCGAACAGGTGAAGAAGGTAATCAAGGACCTCTACAAGAAACATTCGCTCGAGGGGGTGATGTTTGTCGGCGATGTGCCCGTAGCCATGGTGCGCAAGGGCCAGCACCTGACATCAGCCTTCAAGATGGACGAGGCCAAGCACCCCTGGATTGACTCTTCGGTGCCCTCTGACCGCTTCTATGACGACTTCGACCTGAAGTTTGACTATCTGCGCCCCGACTCCGTTCACCCCAACTACTTCTACTATAATCTCTCGGCCACATCGCCCAAGCACATCAAGTGTGACATCTATTCGGCCCGCGTAAAGCCCATAGCCAACGGTGAGCCAGCCGATGTGCAGATAAAGAGATTCTTCAACAAGGCCATCGCCGAACACAAGGCCGACAACAAGCTCGACCAGTTCTATTCCCACACGGGCGACGGCTCATACTCCAACTCGCTCAACGCCTGGGTGACCGAGGCCGCCACGCTGCGCGAGCAGATGCCCGGCACCTTTGACTCGCCCGCCTCGCCCGGCCGCACACGCTTCACCCGCTACAGTTTCTCCTCCTATCCCAAGGATGACATCATAGCCCAGCTCGTGCGCGACGACCTTGACCTCGCCATCTTCCACGAGCACGGCGTGGCCGAACGCCAGTACATCTCCTCAATCCCTGCCACCGAGGACCGCGACGGCCACATGGAGGCCCTCCGCGCCTATCTGCGCGGCGTCGCAAGCCGTTATGCGGGGGATGAGAAGAAGATGAAAGAGTTTGAGGACAAGTATGCCGCCTACGGCATAGAGCCTTCGTGGTGGAACAACTACAGCGACCCCGAGGTAATCAAGTCTGACTCAATCAACGATGCCAACACCGGCATACTCCTTGAGGACATCACCGCATTCAAGCCCAACAGCCGCATGGTCATCTTTGACGCATGCTACAACGGCGACTATCGCGAGGACGACTGCATAGCATCGCGCTACATCTTTGCCGACGGCAAGACTGTGGCCACCTTTGCCAACAGTGTCAACGTGCTCCAGGACAAGCAGGCCAACGAGATGCTCGGCCTTCTGTGGATGGGTGCACGCGTGGGCCAGTGGGCACAGGAGACCAATATACTCGAAAGCCACATTATCGGTGACCCGACATTCCGTTTCCGCTCGTCGGCAGCCGATGTCGATGCAGCCGAGCTGTGTCGTGCCCCCTATGACGAGGCCACCGAGCGCGCCATGCTCAAGTCGGGTTATGCCGACGTGCGCAACCTGGCCATGCACCGCTTGTGGCGCAACGACGCCGAGGGGCTGTCACAGCTCTTCGCCGAGACTTTCCTGACCTCGCCCGTGGCTATGGAGCGTTACACCGCCCTGAGCCTCCTGGAGAAGATTAACGACCAAAATTATCAGGATGTGCTGCCCGACGCGCTGGCCGATGCCAACGAGTTCATCCGCCGCACCACCGTTAGCCGCATGGGCCGCGTGGGCCGCGACGAGTATGTGCCCCATCTCGTGGCCGCATATTTTGACGACACTCAGGCCGAGCGCGTGGTGTTCCAGATTGAGAACAACATACCCGCCTTCACCTCCGAGGCTTTCAACAAGGCCATCGCCTCTTACAGCGGCGAACGTGCCGAGCAGCTCAAGAAGGCTCAGAAGCGTCAGAAGAGCATCAACGACGGCATCCTTGACAAGAACAGCTCTGAGGCCAAGTGGCGCAAGCTCTATATCCAGTCGCTCCGCAACGAGAATATCCACGCCACACTCAGCGATTACATCGCCATCCTCGACAACCCCGACGAGAGTGAGGAGCTGAAGATGGTGATGCTCGACGCGCTTGCATGGTACGGCCAGTCATACCGCCGCGCCGAAATCCTCGCCGCCTGTGACCGCGTGCGCAAGACATCCAAGTCAAAGGCCCTCAAGGAGCAGGCCCTGCGCACTTATAACCGAGTTAAATAATTAGTAATTAGCAATTCTTGGCAAGCCAAGCGGCAAGCCGATTAAGTAATTAGTAATTCTCAGTAAACTGAGCGGCTAAAGCCGATTTAGTAATTTCGGTTACCGAGCAATCAATTAGAAATTGTAACTCATTTTTACCAACGTGAAGACTCTTCTTTCAATCATACTGGCCGCGACCGCTACGTTAAGCGCGTCGGCCGATGTCATCATCGACAAGCCTGTCAGGAGCACGTGCCCGACATCATTTGCCATCATCACCGACAGTGCCACCTATGAGGCCACCAAGCCCGCGATGCTTCGCTATCGCGATGCTGTGGAGGCTGACGGTCTGGCCACATATATCGTGCGTGACAACTGGGCCAACCCCACCGAGGTGCGCGACGCCCTCAAGTCGCTCTATAAGTCTGACCCCAAGCTCGAGGGCATTGTGCTCGTGGGCGATGTGCCCGTGGCAATGGTGCGCAACGGCCAGCACATGACCACGGCGTTCAAAATGGACGAGGACAACTATCCCATGCTCGACTCCTCCGTGCCATCCGACCGCTTCTATGACTGTCTCGACCTCGATTTCCGCTTCATGAAGCAGGACGAGGAGAATCCCCACCTCTTCTACTATCAGCTCGTCGAGGAGTGTCCCCAGCACCTCGAGCCTACATTCTATTCGGCCCGCGTGCGCTATCCCAAGCTGCGCGGCGGCGACAAGTATGAGGGCATCTCGATGTTCCTCGACAAGGCCGCGGCTGCCAAGGCCGACATGAAGAACGACCGCGTGGACCGCGTGGTGTCGTTCAACGGCCACGGCTATAATACCGACTGCCTCATCGCATGGATGGACGAGGAGAAGGCCTATCGCGAGCATTTCCCCGAGGCTTTCAAGACCTCGACAGGCTTCAAGCACTGGAATTTCCGCATGGCCGAGCCTATGAAGGGCCGCCTCTTTGCCGAGCTTGAGCGTCCGGGCATCGATGTGTTTATGTTTCATGAGCACGGAGGCCCCACCACGCAGTATATCAACGGCTACGGCGAGACTACCAAGGTCGATGGCCGTCTGCATTTCTTCAAGTCGGGCGTCTATTCGGCTGTGCGTCGCGCCATCAAGAAGGGCAATCCCGAGAATGAGGTAATCGAGGCGTTTGCCAAGGAGTATGCTCTCACCCCCGCGTTCTTTAAGGACCTCAACAACCCCGAATATATCGCCAAGGACTCGGCTGACATGGCCGCCAAGGACATTTATGCCGACGAGTTCCACACCCGCATCACCATGCCCCGCTTCGTGATGTTTGACGCATGCTACAACGGCTCGTTCCACGAGGATGACTATATCGCAGGCGAATACATCTTCAACCCCGGCGGCACACTTGTGACCCAGGGCAACACCCGCAACGTGCTCCAGGACCGCTGGACCATCGAGATGATAGGTCTGCTCTCGCACGGCGTGCGTGCCGGTCAGTACAACCGCCTCGTGGCCACGCTCGAGGGTCACATGATAGGCGACCCCACCATGCGTTTCGCCCCCATCGAGGCCAACACGCTGTCGGCCGACATGACCCTGCGCAAGACCGACAAGGCATATTGGGAGTCACAGCTTTCGTCACCCTATGCCGATGTCCGCTCCATCGCCCTGCGCATGCTTGCCGACATCGAGCCTGAGTCGTCGCTGTCACCCCGTCTGCTCGACATCTTCCGCACCTCGCCCTACAACACCACCCGCATGGAGGCCCTCAAGATGCTCGGCCGTTACTGCAACGCCGACTTCAAGGAGGCTGTGCGCCTGGGCGTGCGCGACCCCTACGAGCGCATCGCCCGCATGAGTGCCGACCTGGCCGGTGAGATTGGCGACGTGTCGTTGCTGCCCGAGGTCATGGCCGCCCTTATCGAGGACAACGAGCGTCAGCGCGTCAACTACACGATGGGCAACTCGCTCTCGCTCTTCCCCCGCGCCGATGTGATGAAGGCTGTGGACAATTATTATGCCAACAACACCCGCTACAAGGCCGAGCAGGAGAAGGCCGCGCTCGTCGAGTCTCTGACCCACTCGTTTGACCGCGTAGACCAGACCAACGCCAATATCGCCGACAAGTCGGCCTCGGACAAGCGTCGCATCTCGAGCATCCGCACCGTGCGCAACAATCCCTATCACTATGGGCTTGATTCGTACTTCGCGCTGATTTCCGACCCCGAGAACTCGGAGGATGTGCGTGTCAATATGGCCGAGGCTCTCGGGTGGTTCAAATACTCGTCGCGCAAGGGCGAGATTATGGACTTCTGCAAGAAGCTGTCCGCCGACACCACCCTCCCCGCCGCCCTCTCAGCCGAGCTGACGCAGACTTATAATCGATTGGCTTTATAATATAAGAAAGGGACATAAGGACAAAAGAGACACAAGCGACATAAGAAATATTTCCCCTGATTGTCAGAGGTTATTGAATAATTAAATACTTATGTCGCTTGTGTCTCTTTTGTCCTTATGTCCCCTTCTTGCAATCCCGCATGCCGGCAAACACTTTAACTTTATTAACGTCATCTACCACAGGCCCCCCGAACTGATTGAAGCGTTCGTTAGTTTTACTAATACAACGACGTTTCAATCAGTTTTTATTTATGACACGATTCCTCTCCATCATTCTGCTTTGCGCTCTGTCGCTTTCCTACGCACGAGGAGAGCAAAGTGACCCGTTTTTAGGTATTTACTACCCCGAAAAGGTGCCTGTCCCGGCAGACACCACCGGCATGATGCCGGCTGACGTGATTGATGCCCAACTTACTGACAGCATAGCCTCTGAAACTCAGGCCGACACTACTATGGCCGCCATCGAGCATCCCGGCCTGATGGATGTGCCAAACATAAAATCGATATACTGCCACCCTTACTCCATGACGTTCAACAGCCCCGACTGGAAGCGCATGTGGACCAACACTTCGGTGCTAATCGGCGCGTATGTTGGCACACTGTTGGTGCTCGAATGTCTGCCCGAGGATGCCACGTCATGGAACAGGGCCGAGATTCAGGATGTGCCCCTCTTTAAGCGGTGGTACAATCATGTTATCAAGGAGGGCCCGGAGTGGGACCACGACAACCCCATCTTCAACTACGTGCTACACCCCTATGCCGGAGCCGCCTACTTCATGGCCGCGCGTTCGTGCGGATTCAACTTCTGGCGGTCGTTTCTCTACAGCGCATGCATCTCTACGATAGGGTGGGAGTTTGGTATCGAGGCGTTTATGGAACGTCCGTCCATCCAGGACATCTTCATCACTCCTATGGTGGGCAGTGTCATCGGCGAGTGTTTCTACAAGGCCAAGCGCAGAATCGTGGAGAACGATTACGAACTGCTCGGCTCCAAGATACTGGGCAATGTGGTGGTATTTCTCATTGACCCGGTCAACGAGGTGGTCGACATCTTCCGCGGGCGCAACACCCACTGCGCCGGCACGATGGTCACAGCCGACATCTCGCCCGTCATCACCGGCTCATACCAAGGCTTCTCACTCCGAGTGACATTCTGATGTCAATTAGTCCGCAGGTAGGAGCGACGGCTTTTTATTCAAAGCATTACATCCTCGACGGGACGGGGAATATTACGGTCGGTCAGGTAATTATATGGCCCCGGGCGGTAGGCGGGTGAGGCGAGCGAGAGCGAGTCGCAACGCACGGGGGTGGCGATTCCCGCCATGCCGAGCATGGTGTGAAACACCGATGCCGACGTGATTACCCGCTCCTCGCGATGCCCCTGCAACGCCTCGGCCACTTCGGGATGCCCGGCGCGGTAGCCGTCAGACAGCCACACGAGCAGCGGCACATGCAGCTCATGGATTGACGGGCGGGGCGACGCGTGCAGAAACAGCCCGCTCCCGTCGTCATAGATATTCTCGCCGTGGTCAGAGGTATAGAGCATCCCAGCGTCGGCCCCGCTCGCACGCAGACGGCCTATCAGTGCGTCAAGCACACTGTCGGTGTAGAGGATGGTGTTGTCATAGGCGTTGAGCAGACACTCGCGGTTGGCTGCCGAGGCCTCCACGGCATCGTCGGGGAGAAAGCGGGCCATCTCGCGCGGATAGCGTTCGCGATACTCGAAGTGCGAGCCGTAGGTGTGCAGCACTATCAGCACCTTACCCCTCCCCTCGGCCAGTGCGCGGTCAACCTCGGCAAGCATCTCGCCGTCATGGATATTCGCCCCGGCGGGCAGCTCCTCTTTCAGGAAACGCCACGTGTCGGCCTCTTCGCCGAAGATGTCGATAAACGAGTGGTTGGGACGCTGGTTGGAGATGAACACGGTGTGAAAGCCCGCCTCGCGAAATGCCGAGATTATCCCCTTCTCGCGGTATATGCGGTCATAGTCCTCGGCTGTGGCCGCCGACATGAGCATCGGCACGCTCTTGTGGGTGGTGTTGGACTGCGTGTAGGCTTGCGGATAGGCCACGAGCCCATCTGCGGCGGCAAGGCGCGGAGTGGTGTCGCGGCTGTAGCCGTAGAGGCCGAAATTTTCGGCGCGGGCAGTCTCGCCTATTACCATCACATACACCTCGCGCCTGTCGGCGGGGTGGGTGGCCACGGCCTCAAAGGTGAAGTCGCGGCTGGTCTCGGCATATCGGGCCGTGCGCCCGGTGCGGTCAACGGCGAGCCATATGTTATAGCACACGTTGACTGGATAGAGGTCATCCTTAACCCTGTAGCCCCCTGCGAGATAGCTGAGACACATGCTGATGACCCCTGCGAGCAGCCATCCCGTCCCGGCCACGCGCACGCGGTGCACCGTCCCCGGGTCAAGCGCGTAGTCCTTGCGGCGGAATCTCACAGCCCCGAAATAGAGGATGGGGAGGAAGATAACTGCCACGCCCCCGACAGCCGGGAGCAGACTGCCGAGCAGTTCGGAGACCTCGGCCGTATTGGTGGTCACGAGGTTGAGAAACATGTCAACGGCGATTATCGAGTGGCCGTAGAGATAGAGCAGCACTAACTGAAATGCCGACAGGAACAGCAGCGGAAACGTGGCCCACACCATGCGTGCCGGATTTCTTGACAGCGTGAGCAGGAGCAGATAGGCCGCTCCGGGCAGCACTATGTTGGTGATTCTCGCCCCGACGGTCATAGGCTCGACTATCGAGAGCCACACGTTGGGCAGAAGCAGTGCGATGAATGTAGCGATTAACAGCCACAGGGGCCGTGATATGTGTTTCATAGGGTAATTTGTGTATTAGAATGCCTCGTTGATGCTGAACATGAATCCGTTCTGGCCGCTCTTGCCGAAGCCGAAGTCAAAGCGCACGTTGACATCCTTTTTGAACTCCCACCTGTAGCCCATGCCAACATTGGGGAGCATGCGGCGCATGGTAATCTCGTCAAACCGCCTGAACACCGTGGCCGCTGCGCCCCACACCACGATGCCGCACCGACGCCACACGTGCTGGCGCAGCTCCACTTGCAGGGCCATCATGTCCTTGTCGCGGTAGCGTCCCTGATAGTAGCCGCGCATGAAGCTCGTACCCCCTATCTGCGCCATCATGTGCCACGACGGGTTGCCGTAGTTGAACTCCGCCCTCAGGTCGGCAGCGAGTATGCCCCCGGTCCAGATGGTCTTGTAGAGGTCGAGCTGGAGGGCTGTGGAGCTGAAGGCATACTTGTTGGCCAGGAAACGCGGGCGGAAAGTCTGCGTCACCTTGGCATAGACCCCCTTGTGGGGATTGGTGAGCACGTCGCGCGAGTCGTAGGAGAGTGTGAAGCCCGCGCCCACGCTCCAAGTGGATGTGCTCATGCCCGCCAGCAGGTCGGGGCGTTCGATGTCAAAGGCGTTTACATAGTCGACCGCCACCATTGGGCCGGCATACAGGTTGGCACCGAGGCTGCGCAGATATGCCCCCTCGATTTTGATGCCCACGCGCTTGATGCGCGATTTGTTGGCATTGTCGTTGCCCAAGTCATAGCCTATGCCCCAGTAGTCGCTCGGGTCGGCGAAAAACTCCACGAGGTATGTCACGCGGTATTTGTCGGACGGGGCGAGGTGGGTGCCGCTCAGTCCGATGGTGGCAAAGCCTTTGGTGCTGATTTTGCCCGAGAGTGAGGCGTTGGATGGGGGAGGGGTGTCGGGGTCGCCGTTCGCGCCGTAGAGTCCCGATGCCACGAGTCCGATGCCAAGGCCCATGTCGGAGTTGTAATACGGGCCGCCGATTATGCTGAAGTCAAGGCCCGAATTGCTCTTGCGACGGTTGCTCTGGCCGAAATAGTTTATCACCCGTTTTATCAGCCCCGGTCGCGATGCCGTAGTGTCAGCCACAGCCACCTCGGTGACCGCGTTCGTGCCGGTTGCCGCGTCAGCGGCTTCCGTGACCGCGTTCGTGACCGTCAGGCTGTCACACGCCTCCCCGCCACGACCCGTCAGGGCCGTGAACAGCAGCAGGATTGTCGCATACAGGCGGATGATATGTCTGTTCATGTCTTTCATTCCGAAGGGCGGAATTAGTAAGCCGTGAAACGGCGTTGTAATCGTAGCCCCACCACGAGCGGCGCAGGTGGATTGCCCGAAGGGCAAAATCCGCCGGCCGCGAGGCGTGGGGTGAAGCGTGGTATGTATGGCGCGGGCATCGAAGATGTCCTTTAGATTTCGATTAATATAGGACGTCTTCGACGCCCGATGTAACTCGTTTTTCCTACCCCACGCCTCGCTATGCGTGAACGTCTGCCCTGCGGGCCGTTCCCGCATACGCTCGTGGTGGGGCTACTATTATATCGCCGCTTCGCGGCTTGGCGGGTTAATAAACCAACCTCACATTATCGACCCACATTGTGTTGCCGGGGGTGCCGACAAAGGCCCCGCCGTGGCTCGACGAGAACTGTAGCACCAGGTGGGTGGGGGTGGCGTCGGCAGGGGCCCAGCCGGTCTCCTTGACCTTGACGTTGGTGCCCTTGCTGTTGGTGGCGTAGTCGATGTCACGCAGCCCCATGAGCGACGCGTCATATCCGTCGGCGCCCGAGATGTCGCCGTAGCGTATGTCATAGGTGGCATTCTCGACCCATCCGCCCGAACTGCGGGCATACTTCACCACGAGCGTGCCTACGCGTTCGGCGGTGATGTTGCCCGAGGCATCCTCGTGGCGACGCTGCAGCAGCAACAGGGCCACGCAGTAGTCAGGCCCCGGCACGGTGGACTTGTGGCTGAATCCCGTCTGCTTTATGCGGTTGGGCGAGCCGGGGGTCTCAATCCTGTAGTCATAGCGCAGCGACTTGGGGCGTTGCTTGAAGGGTATACCCCAGTTGAGGCTCCTGGGGCCGTCTTTGGTGCCGGTTATAGGCTCGTGGATGTCGCCGAGAAATATCGACCCTGCGGCGAGCACGTTGATATTGATTAGGCCGAGCACCTTGAGCGACTCTATGTGGGTTGTGAGACGTGCGCACCGTCCACCCTTGTGGGTGTCGGGGGTCACGGTGTTGTTGGTCTTGACCACTCCGGCCACCTTGGCCATTACGTTTGAGGTGCCCCAGGGCGAACCGCCCATGTTATGGTAGGGCACATTGCCGTCGATGGTGGTGTCGGGGCCGATTTCGTAGAGCGTCTTTTTGTTGCCGCCTATCACGGCTGACTCTGATATGTTGCGTTGCACCCAATGCTCCATGTTGCCGAACTTGATGGGCACCTCGCGTCCCTGCGCCGAGGCGCATGCCACTGTATAGAGTGCCGCTATGGCTGTGAAGAATGACCTTTTGATAAGCATAGTGAAACGGTTTGACTGTGCAAAGTTAGCAATTTTTTCGACACGAGGGTTTGTCTATATGTCACCCATGTTATCTGAAACGGCCAAAAAAATACCGGGGACGCATCACTGCGGCCCCGGCCGGAAATTTAACCTAATTTGCGGTCATAATGCTTACGGACCGCTATATAATTGATACTGTTTTTATTGCCAATAGTTTCCTTTCGGATTCTTGTGCCAGTGGCCGTTGTTCTCGGGGTCTTTGCACCAGCCTGTGAAACCCTCGTAGACATCTACGATGAATGTGTTCTCGGTAGGCCAATACCAAGAATAGGGCACGCATATCATCTGAGGAGCCTTGCCAATAAGCTCGGGATTCTTGTTGCTGTTGATAGTACCGGGGCTGCTGGCCTCAATGATTTCCTCTTTATCGGGGTAAATTACACCTACAGCGAATCCGCCCATATTGTCTTTCTCATTGCATGCCATAGTGAAGCCGTTGGGTACTTCGATTCTTGCAGTCTTACCTTCGGCGCGGAATGAAGAAGCGTTGATTACCTTGCTGTGGTGATGGTCGCCAAACCATTTATGGAACTCGGCATCAGTGCCTTCGGGAGCTATGCGCTTGCGTACACCGTCCTTCTCGAAGTAGACATACACGGGGAGAGTACCGCCTGAGGCGAGAGCCTTGACCTTGACATATGATTTCATGTCATCACCTTCGCCCTCAGTTGTAACGGCTGACACGCTGAACACTACGTCATTGAAGTCGAAGTCATTCGTACCCAAGTCCTCGCAAGCGATAATCCACTGCCACTCCTCGGGTTCGGGTTTAGGCTTGTCCTCGTCAACGAATTCATCATCATCAGGGACAGACTGTTCATCAACCATAAATAGAATGTCATTGAAATCGGCTGCTTGTGTACCCCAGTCTTCGAAACTAAAGAAGGTGCGGGTTATTACATCGCCTTCACCTACAGTAGTTGTAGTATGGAAGTATGATGCAGTCGTGAAATTCCCATCCTGATGTACGCCAGTTTTCGAATCGTTAAGATTCCAGCCTGTTGTCGTTGCATCGGGCTTTGATTGATATCCGTTATTCTCTTTATCAGTGTTAAAGATACTGTTCGGGTCTGACTGATTAAGTCGTGCATTTGAATAGCAGCGATGGTATATTTTCGGGTCATATATCGAACCTGTAACATCGATATAAAGACCGAATTGAGTACCTTCCGGGAG
This sequence comes from uncultured Duncaniella sp., assembly GCA_910584825.1. GTDB lineage: Bacteria > Bacteroidota > Bacteroidia > Bacteroidales > Muribaculaceae > Duncaniella. The sequence continues at coordinate 49,189 of CAJUCI010000020.1, forward strand.
ATTTACAGTTATACCTTTTGTACGAATATAGGGTGATGAGCCGGGATGACTCGGCTGTTCATTGGCCAATGCCCATTTGGTTGGGTCGCCTTCGTATTCACCGGGCGTATAATATTCAGCCGGGATACCCGGAGTGTACTCGGCAATATAAAGAGTCATTTCAGGTTGGCTATAGGCATTGGCTCCTTCGGTGATTTTATAGGACTTTACAACCTTGCCAATATGATACTCTGGATTAGGATTTATTTCCGTATCAAGAGCTTTTTTATAGTAGGCATTGAAGCATTTTTCAGCAGCCTCCTTGAATACTCTATTTTTTTCTGCGATAACCTCTTCCGAATCTTTGCCGGAGATTTCAGTATAGTCTGAAGGCAAATAAGATTTAAGGTTTTCAGGGGACACGGGCAAATGTCCGTGGCTGAGCTTAACCAAATATTGTTGATACCCGG
>CAJUCI010000021.1 GCA_910584825.1 uncultured Duncaniella sp.
GACCTCACTACAAGCCAAAATTAGATATCTTCAAATTTTTGTCATGTACTTAGTGCATATTTATAAACAATCTCTCCTTTGAGCCGACCGAGAGAAGATATAGAAAAAAATTATGAACACATCTTATCTTTTCATCATTGCTGCTATCGTTGTTGTCTATTTGGTTTTCATGTTCGTTTTGCGCGGCAAGATTGCAAAACGTACCGAGGGGGTCGTGGAAGGTCGTACAGCAGGGGAGGCTATGAAAGATTATCTTTGTCAGACTGTCAATGGCTATAATCCCGATGGCTTTATGATGGCCTATGGTTGGGTTATGGCTAAATATGACATTAACCGAATATTCGCCTATAACTCTGACCAAATTTTGGTTGTCCCCGTGAAACTTCTCCACGGAGAGTTGGTTATGCCTGACAATCAGGAAATGGTAGTCATTGACCTCGATACCGTTGACCATTTATTCCTTTTCAAAAAAGGGTCAAACTCCGGCGTTCGCGTCTATTTTGATAATGCGAAAGATTCCGATAACTTCTATGACCTTGATTGTTTGAAAAAAGATGTGTGCGGTAATGACAACATCCCGGAATTCATGAAGTTTGTGGATTTTATGGAGAATTGGGCGAAAAATAATAATATCCCTGTCAAAGAATAACATAATGAGGATACCTTTTTTATTTGTGTCGGCGATAACATTATTATCGGCGTCAGTGACTCATGCTCAACTGAATATCATAGAGGCCGGAGACGGTATAGTTGAATATTCACAGGCAAACGCCGTCCCTTATGACAGTCTTGCGCCCTTTCATCAGTCATATGATAATTATCCAAAGTTTCCCGGTCAGACATTGTTTTTTCAAGGCAAGAAGAATGATGCAAGCGGATATGTGGATGCTTTTTATACTGCCAATCCGCTTAAGGGAAACAGCAAGGTTTATCATGTAATGAATGAACGGGTCGGCAATACGTCGCCGGATGCCGTTGTTGGCAAATACTTCGACGTATTAAAAGTTTTTTGTAAACAAAACTCCAGATATTGTCTTTTGCTTAAAGAGCAAAAGACCGGCGACGAAATCTATTATCTGCCGAGTATAGCGACTACAAATAACTTTATCTGCATCGGAAACTATGAAAAAATGAAGCAGCTCCATGTAGGCAAAACATTCTATGCGCTTGGCAAACGAGTAGGACTGGTTGGCGGCAACACATTGCAAACGACTGAAGGAGCAGAGTATAAGGCTGTTGACATGGGCGTAGAATTGCACGACAACGGGGCATACCTTATTCTTGAAGACAACAATGGCCAACGTTTAAAAGGCATGCCTTACGGACATATTGTAGCCGGATTCGTATCCAAAGAACGCTTGGACAGTCTTATTAAACGTTACGGAAAGGATTATGGTAAAAGAATTGCGTTCATGCATATAACCGAGGGGATGTCAAAAGAAATGCTGATAGAATCGCTCGGCAATCCTATAAAAAAAGAGCAGACCACTTTTAAAGGGAAATCTGCCGATATATGGCGATATCCCGAAGGTTACACTATAGGCCTGCAAAACGGTAAGGTCATCTCAGTTCATAAAAGTTCTTATTTATGGTAATGACTTTTGTTATAACGGTTTTAATAGTCTTGCTCATAATCATGTTGTGGGCAATGTTTACAAACAACAGCCTGATTGCGAAACGAAATCGCGTCAGGCAGTGCCGTAGCGGGATTTGCGTCGCAATCAAGCAGCGCAACGACATGATACCAAATCTCATCAGTACTGTCAAAGCATATATGGTTCATGAAAATGAAACACTGACACGCATAGCGGAACTCCGTTCTCAATCAATGTCTGACTCCGAGAGACAGCAGATTGACGAGGGCAATGAAATATCATCCCTACTCTCACGTCTGAATGTCGCTGTAGAGAATTATCCTGCGTTGAAGGCTGACGGCCAATTTATGGAACTGCAGAGAAGTATAATTGACATGGAGTGTGAATTGCAGGCTATCAGGCGAACATATAATGCTGCAGTAACAGACTATAACAACTGTATTGAGATGTTTCCCTCTTCAATCTTCGCGTCGTGGAGGAATTTTCAGGAAGAAGAGCTGATAGAGATTCCTCCTGAAAATATGCGCGATATAAATGTCGCACAAATGTTTGAGAAATGAAGGAAACTCATCAAACCGACTTTGACGCTTTGTCAAAGGTGTTCTTTGAAAGATTTAAGCGCATCAACCGCTTGAAGATTACAGTCAGATGCCTTACATGCGTGGTTTATTCCTTGATGTTGTGTTGGATGGCATATTGCTTTTATTCCGCTTTCTTCGGATGGGATGTAAATTATAGTCAGGGAAGCAATACATGGATATATTTTATAGTAGGGTTTGCTGTATTCTACGCCTTACTCTATTTCTTGAACATCAGTCTATCGGATTGTACGTCACGCGAACGGAGTCTCATGAGGGATATTATCCTAAAAATGTTTCCCGATGCAGTTTTTACTTCCAACAAATCCATTCCGCGCAAAGTGCTTGCTGAAAGCAGCCTGTTTGATGTCCTGGATGATAATGACAAACAACTCACCCACACTGAATACGGGTGTATCGAGTTTAAGGATAGCAACGGAGGTATAGCTGTCCATGATATTGGAGTGACTTCTGATAAAGCCGCAAAAATAATGTCTCAGATTCCCGTATTGGGTTTCATTGCCATAGTCTATCGTTCGATAGTCCTTCCGATTTTCGGAAAGCCAATAGAAAGTTCGATTCATAGTTTTCGAGGAATGTTCGGCTGCCATGATTCGTCATTAAATCCTAAAGGTACGGTAATAATCCTGCCGGACAATCTGGAAGATAAAATAGGCTACCTTGCTCATGGAATACAAGCTTTCCGAAAAAAGAATGATGCAAGACTTGTAATACTTGAAGACCCTGAATTTGAGAAATTATTTGCGGTTTATGCGGATGACGAGATTGAAGCACGGAAGATTCTGACCCCTGCAATGATGAGACGTATAACGAAACTGCGACATATGCTGGGGCGGGAGCTTATGATTTCGTTTAATGGCAATATGGTTTACTGCGCTTCCGAAACGCACAACGGCTTTTTTTGTCCTAATCGCAAATCGCTTGCAAACGGACAACTCCTTGAACAAATCTACAATGATGTCAATGCAAGCCGCGTAATATTAAGTGAATTATCTTAGAATTCGAGAAATCCGATTGCTTTACATTGAGAAAAATCACTATCTTTGCAATTGGATTTATGGTGCCCTATATTTATTATACAAATCACATAACATTACCTATTTACATGAAGTCCTTTTTCAAACATATTTATATCCTGCTTACAATCGCCGTTTCACTTTCGGCCAGTGCAGAGTCAAAATTTACCGCAAATATAACGATGCTCAATGGTCATGAATATTCGGACGTGGAGTTTTCCACTCCAAAGAATTGGGACAAAGAAGTGACTATAAAAGTTAACGGCGAAAAGTTAAAGATAAAAGGAGATTCAATAGACCATATCGTATTTTGGCCCACGAAATACCCTGATAACAGCCAGGTAATGTGCTGGCATACTTATGGAACAATCGACTCTAAAAACAACGAATACAAACTTAATCTCGGTCACAACAGCAAGAAAGGAGAGCCATCCAAGCAGTGGTTCGTACTTAATGAAGCAGGAGAGTATGTCAATCTCTGGTCATGTTTCGCAGACATAAAGCTACGAAAAGATAAAGTTTACCTCTCAACTTCGCTGAGCAGCCCATTCTTCTTTCAGAAACAAGACGGTGCATTTGTCCACATTCCATTCTCTATATTCAGTAGCGGCAAAACAAGAAAGTGGCTGTCCGCATTCTTCTCAGATGATGAGGTGCTTACCGAACTGCTTTCCGATAAGGCACAGCTTTATGACAAAGGTTCTGCCGCCTACCGCAGCGGCAGCCTCTACACGCCATATAGGTACGAGGATATAGTAAAGCTATACGTTGCCGGGCGAAAAAAATAGTAATCCCGCCAAATGCGAATGAATAAATAACGGCTATCCTGCCAATTGACAAGGATAGCCGTTTTTTGGTCCTTGCAATATTTTCACTACATTTGCGATAAATTATATCAACCAACATGAAACAGCCGGTAAAATACAGTACATATTGCATCATTGTCACTATTATCACAGTAATCGCTTTAGCCTCGGCATGCGTGTACACATATCTACAGGATTCTATCATCCCGTTTTGGATAGTAGCGGTTGCGAGCGTGTCGATTATCGTTGGCGCGCTTATATATGCGCCATTATCGGTCGAGGTCACCGACTCGCAAATCAAGATTCACCGCCCGCTCCGCGCCAAGACTATCGAACTGTCGCAGATTGAGTCAATGCATCTGAGTCTATGCTCTCCCACAATGGCAGCCATCAGAATATGCGGAAGCGGAGGATGGTTCGGCTACTGGGGATGGTTTCACGAAAAAGACCTCGGCAAATACTTCGCCTATTACGGCAAAGCGTCAGACTGCTTCCTCATCACTCTTCGCGGAGGCAGAAAATACATCATCGGATGCAGCAACCCTCAGTCGATGATTTCCTACATCAAAACCCTTTTATCGCAACGTGCTTGATGCGTTGGCGACGCCAGGTGTAGACGATATGCACCGTGCCGTCCGCGCCCTCGATTATTGAGGGATAGGAATACTGGCTGACGGGCGAGTCCTCGAGCGTGAGGAATCGGTGCCAGTCAAGTCCGTCGTCCGACACGGCCACATTGAGCGGTGTGCGCGGGCCTTTCGGCGTGCCCGGTATGGTGGCAAAATCGTTATACACAAGCAGATGGCGTCCGTCACGGAGGGTGACGGCATCGGTTCCCGAATTATTATTGGCTACATCACACAGCGTCACGTTGCTCCACGTCGTGCCGTTGTCATCGCTCCACGAGGTGGCGAGATAGCTGTTGCGCGTGCGGCAGAGTATCTGCAGACGGCCATCGGGATGCACAAGCACCGAGGGCTGGATGGCATAGATGGGCTGCAGACGGTCGAGCACACGGGTCATGTAGGCCGAATCTGACGGCAGGAAACCTGTCGAGTGCCACGTTTTGCCCATGTCGTCGGTGTATTCCATCACGGCACGCCACCCCTTGCCCTCACGGCTCGAGGGGCAGAGCAGACGACCGTTGACATAGACCGGCTTGTTCTTTATCGGACCGAGTATGCCGTCAGGCAACGGCTCGCGCTCGCTCCAGGTGACACCGCCGTCGGTCGAGCGTGTGAGCCAACCCGTCCAGTCGCCCACCTTTGAGCCAATCTTGAAGAAGAGCAGCAGTTCGTCAGTGCCCGGCACATGGAAAAGCACCGGATTCCAGCAAGCCTTACGGCGGGCATTGGCGATGTCGCCCTTGAAGTGCGGACCGACAGGCCCTGCCGTAGCCGGAGTCGTGAGGCTGTCGATGCCGGTGAGTCCGGCCTTGTCAAGATACGGGTCATCGAGGGCAAACACTCCGTCGGCAGCTATCTCGGGGGCGGTCCATGAGTCAGCCCCCTTGGGCTTACGACACACCCATATGCAGCAGTCGGGGTTACGCTCCTTAGTGCCTCCGAAGAACGAGGCCACCAGCGTCCCGTCAGGCAGTTCGGCTATCGTAGAGCCGTGACATTCGGGGAAAGAGGTCTCGTCATAGAGGAACTCGTCGGTCACAATCTCCTTGCGCTCGGCACCCACTGAGGGGTCGAGACTGAGGTCAATATGATATGTGCCCGACAGTGCGCGCCACAGCGTGCGCCCGTTCCCGTCGACCGACACATAGGTCAGCCCCTTGCAGGGAGATTTCCCCTTTGAGAGCCTGGCATCGGCGGGAAGCGAGATGATGGCCGAAGTATTGCACGGCACCTCGACGGTCCAGTCAAGATGCATCGGGCTTTTGCGCCATGAGCTTGAGGCCTTGCCGTAGGGGGTCTGATAGGAGGCACTCACGCCTGTAAGCTGGTCAATGGAGAAGTCGGGAGCAAAAAGCAGCTCCTTATATCCCGGCTTGGCGGGATTGATGCCCGCGAGGTCGCGATACATCCACGCCACAAGGTCGCCGAGCAGCATCACATGGTTGCACGAGTTCATGGCACGGCTGGCCGTATCGCCGTTCCACAGCTCCCAGATGGTGGTAGCACCCTTTGACAGCATGTAGCCATAGCTCGGATAAGTAGTGTTGGATGCGAGTATGGCCGCCACGTCGCCGCGCCCCATGCGCGAAAGCTCACGCATGAGCCAGTTTACACCGATTACTCCGCAGCTCACATGGCCGTTATTGTCGGTGATTATAGTCCTGATGATATTGTCGGCTATGGTCTGGCGGCAGTCATCGGGCACCATGTCAAACGCGAGCGGGAGCAGATTGGCCGTGAGCGTGCCGTTGCCGTATGTTGTGCTGTCGGGATAGAGTATATGGCCGGGCACCTGCGATGTGCCTGGTCGGCGGTTGAGGAAACGGGCGTTGAACGCCTCCTTGACCTTACCGCCATCAGCCTCCCACTCGGCGGCCTCGGCATCGCGCCCGAGCACGCGGGCAAACTTGGCCATCAGCCCCGACATCTTATAGTAATATGCCGAAGCTATGAGCGTGCCGTCGGTCAGACGCGCCGGGTCCTTGGCATGAATAAGTTCGGGCGACTCCGGGGGCACGCACCAGTCGCCGAACTTGTCGGCGGTAATCAGCCCGTCGCGTGTGTAGCGGTTGCGTATAAAGTGCATCCACTTGGCTATCGCGTCATAGTTACGCTCGATATGCCGGCGGTCGCCTGTCTGCTCATAGAGCATGTCGCACACCACGGGATATGTCGACGACCACGTCATGTCAGGCGTGTAATATGTATAGTATGCGGGGCATATGTCGGGTATGCAACCGTCCTCGCGCTGGGCCTCGCGCATATCGTCGGCCCATTTGGCAAAGAGTGTGGCATTGTCAAAGATAAAATTCTCGCCCCACGCGCCCATGTTGTGGTCGCCCATCCAGGGCTGACGCTCGTCGCGCTGCGGGCAGTCTACGGGCACACCCTTGTAGTTGCTTGCTATGCCCATGCGCGCGGCGCGGTAGACATCGTTTATCACCCTGTTGGAGCACTCAAACGTGCCGCCGTCCTTTAGGTCATCATACACCATCATGGCCATCAGGCTCTTGTCAGTCAGCTCGGGCACACCCGAAATCTCGGCATACTGAAATCCGTGATATACAAACCGAGGCCGCCACTTCCGCCCCTCGTCCCGTCCGTTGGAGATGTAAGTGTCAGTGCTCTGGCTTGAGCGCAGATTCTCCACATCAAGCGCGAGCGAGTCAGGGGTTATGCGCTCGGCATAGCGTATCCTCACCGTGTCACCCTCGGCAAGACGCGGCAGAGTCAGAGCCACCCATCCGGCCATATTCTGCCCGAAATCCACGAGCCATCGGTCCGGGCCGGTGCGGCGTATGGTGCGTGGCAGAGCATAGCCCTTCACCTTCATGCCGGGCGACATCGACGGGCGCAGAGTGCCGTAAGGTATGGCCGCGCGCTGTGCCTTGAGCCACGCGCTGTCGTCATAGCCGGGCATGGTCCAGTCGCCGAGGTCGAGGCGGGCGTCATACACCTCGCCGTCATATTCGTTATTGCTCCTCACCGGGCCGTTGGCCGTGAGCCGCCACGACTCATCGGTGGCCACGCGCTGGGTCGAGCCGTCAGTATATTCTATCGTAAGATTGAGGCGCAATTTGGGGTAGCCGAAATTCACAATCTTGTGAGGCTTATAGTTCTGATGCATCGTATAATACCGACCGTTGCCCAGCGTCACGCCTATGGCATTGTCGGCACCGCCCCCCTTGAGCGCATCGGTCACGTCATACGTGTCATACAGCACCGTGCGGCGATAGTCGGTGGGCGCAGGGGTCAGTTCATAGTTGCCGATACGATGGCCGTTGATATGCAGCTCATAAAGTCCGAGTCCGGCCACATGCACAGTGGCGCGTTTAATCTCCTTAGGTTCAGAGGCAAACTCCTTGCGCAGGTAGCGCGAGCTGAGACGGCTGTGCCGCTCCTCGACATCCCACTCAAACGGGGCCTCCCAACCTATCCAGCGTCCGCGCCATCCCGTCTCGCCCATCGGGCCTGTGCCCCACTCGGCCACATCGCTCCACGGCGACTCGCCACGGGTGGTATAGACCTTGACTTTCCAGAAATATCGGCGATTGGGCGCAAGCGGCTTGCCGGCGTAAGGAACGAGAATTGACTCATCGCTCTCCACCCGGCCCGAATCCCACACATCGGCCTTACCTTCGGCAAGCCGTTCGGGCGACGAAGCCACGAGTATCTGATAGGCCGTCTGCATGACACCCGACTTGTCGGAAGTGATAATCCATCCGAGCCTCGGGGCATCAAGCTCTATCCCCAACGGCCTTTCGAGCCGTTCGGTTGTCAGACTACCCACATTCACAGCCGCGAAAGCCGAGACGTGAGCCAATACTAAAAATAAAAAAAGCAGGGTGTGTCGAATCGACGCATCAAAAAATTTCATGGTAATGATTTCGGTTTTTCACCGCAAAATTAGCACAAATCCCCCGCAATAGCAAATGACGGGGAATTTGTGCTACATTACGTTTCTACCGCGCTGAAAAATTTACTTTGGTAGCTTGAAAGCCACGGTCATTTCGTGCATCTGGGCGTCGGTCATGCCGTCAGGCTCGAAGCCCATGTTTTTGGCGGCGATGTAGATTTGTGCCGATTTGTTGAGCACGTCCACCTGGTCGAACGCCTGCATGATGTCGGCCTCGACGGCAAAGACTCCATGCTTCTCCCAAAGGGTCACGTCATAGTCGCCCAACTCCTTGATGGTCGACTCGGCGAGGATGTTCGAGCCGGGGAGCTGGTAAGGGATAATGCCGAGTCCGCGCGGGCAGAACGCCTTGGTCTCGGGTATCATGCTCCAGAGCAGACGGGTGGCGACATCCTTTTCAAGATACTTCTTGCAGTGCGACATGGCCACAAGCTCGATAGGATGGGTATGGAGCGACGCCTTATAGGGCGAGCCTTTGGATATGAGATAGTTATGTACAGCCAAGTGTGAGGGCAGCTCGGAGGTCGGCATAACGGGGAGGTCGGCGATGATTTCGTAATGTGCGCAGTCGTCGAGAATGCGGATTACCGAACCGTTCTCCATAGGCCAGCGTGCGAGGTCGCGCATGCGCTTGTTGGTGCCTTTGCAGTAGAAATAACACCCCTTGAGGTGAGGGAGCGTGGCCCCTATGGCCTTAGGCTCGCTTATGGCCGGGAGGGCGCGTATTGCGTCATCGACATGTTCGGTGATATTAACGGTGATATTTCCGCCGTTGCGTTCGGCCCAGCCTTTCTGCCAAAGGTATCCGGCCACTTCGGCCACCTGCCCGACCTCACGGGCCAGCGCAGGACGATTGTCAAGTATAGACATCTTTCAGTTAATTAGCAATTAGCAATTATCAATTAGTAATTGTATCAAAGCAATTGAGGAAGGAAGCTGCTGATTATCAGCACCACTATGCCGGTAACAAGCACGGCGATGGTGGAGCGTGAGCATCCGCGCCACTCCTTGAGGATTATGCCCCAAACGTTGGAGAACACCACGTTGAGGGCCATGAGTATGCACCACGAGAATGCGAGGAGCACGGGCGAGTCTGTGAGGAAGCCCTTGCCGAGCGAGAGTCCGAAAAACTGGCTGTACCACAGCACTCCGGCCAGACAGCAGTAGAGGAGATTGTTGGCATAGAGCGAGGTGCGGCCATAGTCGGCAAAGGTGTGGTTTCGCGCGTTCTGCCACAGGCAATACACTGCATTGGTCACGAAGCCTCCGAGGGTCACGAGCATGGTGGCGGGAAGGGTGGCAAACATGGGGTTGGACTCGGCAAACGAGATATTGCCGCCAAACTCCAGTCCGACGTTGAAACATCCGCTCATCACACCTGCGAGCAGCGCGATGGCAAGCCCCTTGGGGAAGTTGAAGTCCTTGACCGCCTCGCGCTTCTGCTCTTCCGACATCCCGCGCGATTTCATACTTCCGGCCACGCCGATAATGGCGATGCCGAGGAGGGTTACAGCCACGCCTATGAGCACGGCAGCCGTGAGCTGGGCCAGGTAATGACCTTCGGGGAAGAAGATGTCAAGCATCACAGGGCCGAGCACCGTGCCCAGTCCGGCACATGTGCCGAGGGCTATCGACTGGCCGAGTGCCACGCCGAGATAGCGCATGGAGAGGCCGAAGGTGAGACCGCCCACACCCCACAACGCGCCAAACAGTATGGTCATCCATATGCGAAACGAGTTGTCAGCCGTGAAAAGCTCGCCAAGGCTATGCCCCTCGGGCACGGCAAGCAACGCACCGAGCAGCGGGAACACAAGCCACGCAAACACACCCTGCACCAGCCAGTATGACTCCCAACTCCAGGACTTAATCCTGTTGATGGGCACATAGCAGCTCGACTGGCAGAACGCCCCGATGGCTATGATTAATAATCCGAGGAAAATCATATGAAATACTTTTTAGTATAGAGTATAAAGTATAGAGTATAGTGATTAGGTTTGAAAGGCAAATTATGCTTGCATTTTGCGCAAGATTGATTCCCTGTATCCGCTCATTATGCGTGCAAGTTCTTCTATCTGCTCTCCTAGGACTCCATAATCCTCACCACTAATCATCTCCAGGTCACTTGCCAATGTCAACTGACAACTAACCTCAGTCAAGGAGCCGTACGCCACACTCAGAAAGTGCAGTTTCTCCTTTTCAGAGAATCGGCCGGACCCTTCTGCGATATTGGATGCAACTGAGACAACTGCTCTGCGAATTTGGTCAGTCAAGGCGAATTTTTCTTCCAAAGGAAATTTTTTGTCAACACATAAATTTCCTTCACAAGCAATCGCGATTTCTGCCACAGAGTCAGACGTTCATAGTTAAAGAATATCATTACTGCCTCTCAATAATCTAATCACTATACTCTATACTTTATACTCTATACCTCTCTATACTCTATACTTTATACTCTATACTTATCTTTTAGAGGTCACGTCAGTCTCGTATTTTTCGATGGCGGGGATGAAGGTCTCGCCCACAGGCACATTGTTCTGGAGGCAGAACATATCGTAGACAGCATTCCAGGGGAGGTTCTTGCACTCCTCGAGGAGGGCGAGACGCTGGAACTTCTTGTCGGCCAGCTCATACTGACGGATAGTGTCGGTAGGCTCGAGCAGTGCGCGGAGCATGCACTTCTGAGCGGCACGGCTGCCGATGACATAGGCACCGATGCGGTTGAGAGTACCGTCGAAATAGTCGAGTCCGTAATGCACACGGTTGAGCGCGCCGGCGCGGACAATCTCGCTGAAGAGGTCCATTGTGGGGTCGTCCATGATGGTCACGTGGTCGGAGTCCCAGCGGATGGGGCGCGACACGTGGAGCATAAGTTCAGGCACGAAGAGAAGCATTGACGACACCTTGTCGGCCACACTCTCGGTGGGGTGGAAATGGCCGGTGTCGAGGGTAATCATCATATCGTTCTTGGCGGCATAGGCCGTGTAGAAGTCATTTGAGCCGGCGGTGAAGCTCTCGAGTCCGATGCCGAACACCTTTGACTCCACACAGTCCTTCATCCAGTCATAGCGGTGCTCAAAAATCTGGTCGAGCGAATCCTTGAGCAGCTCGCGATACATGTAACGGTTCACGGTGATGTCCTTGCTTCCGTCATGCACCCAGGTGTTCATGATACAGGGGTCCTGCTGGGCCTCGCCGATGGCCTGCGAGATGGCGCGGCAACGCTTGGAGTGCTCAATCCAGAAATCGCGTATCCCCTTGTCGGGATTTGCAAGCGAGAGGTCGCCGCTCTTGGGGTGGGAGAATGATGTGGAGTTGAAGTCGAGCTTGATGTCATGAGCCTTGCCCCAGTCAATCCAGCTCTGGAAATGCTCTACCGAGCACTGGTCGCGGTCAACATACTTTCCCCCGAAGTCACCGTAAATCTCGTGGAGGTTGAGACGGTGCTTGCCGGGGATGAGCGACATGGCATAGAGTATGTCGGCGCGGAGCTCGTCGATATTGCGGGCCTTGCCGGGATAGTTGCCGTTGACCTGGATGCCGCCCGTGAGCGAGCCGCCCTGATTTTCAAATCCGGCCACATCATCGGCCTGCCAGCAGTGGATGCTGAGGTGGAAATCCTGCATCTGGGCAAGGACTTTGTCGGTGTCTACGCCGATGGCGGCATAGCGTTCGCGGGCTATCTCATAAGCCTGCTTGATAAGTTGTTCTTTCATGGAATATGATTTTAAAATACTGGTTATTATTGCGGATTGTAAGTCACAGTGTCGGTCGAGCGGGCGGCGATGCGGCGCATGGAGTCGAGCGTGTCGACACGTCCGCAACCGCGCAGCTGCACCAGGATATTGCCCAGCGCGGTGCATTCAGCCGGACCGGCTATGACAGGCATGCCGGTCTCGTCGGCCAGCATCTGCATTAGATGACCGTTGCGCGAACCGCCGCCGATGACGTGCAGACGCTCCACACTGCCGGGCGCAAGCTCGCGGAGCCATCCGAGCACCTCCCCTACCCTGTGGGCAAGGCTGCGGTAGATGACACGGATATAGTCGGCCGACGTGGCGGGACATTCCAGCGAGCGGGCGGCACAATACTCGTTGATGGCCTCGACCATCGACTTGGGGTTGGCAAACACGGCATCGTCGGGATTGATAAGCGTGGCGCATTGCGAGTCGTGACACGAGGCGGCAAGCTCCGAGATGTCGGCGTCACGCAGCCCAAGCTCCTCGCGCACACGCTCGAATATCCACAGTCCGCAGATATTCTTGAGCAGACGTGTGGTGCCATCGATGCCACCCTCATTGGTGAAATTATATTCAAGAGCCTTGTCGCCCGAATTTGAGTCTGGACTTTCCACACCGAGCAGTGCCCAGGTGCCGCAGCTGAGATATGCGTAATTGCTGTCAGAGGTCGGTATGCCTATCACAGCCGATGCTGTGTCATGACCGGCCACGGCGATGATATCGACCGCGCCGAGTCCTGTGGCCGTCTGCACCTCGGGGGTGAGAGTGCCGATTACAGCACCGGGCTGCACCATCGGGCCGAACTTCTCGCGCCCCAGCCTGAGCTTTTCGAGAAGCACCTCGTCAAAATCGCCGGTGGCGAGATTGAGCATCTGCGATGTCGAGGCCACGGTAAACTCGGTGACGGCGCGGCCCGTGAGCATATAGACGAGCGCGTCGGGCATGAAGAGTATCTTGTCGGCGGCATCGAGTACGGGAGCCTCGGAGCGGCGCAGGGTATCGAGCTGAAAGAGGGTGTTGAAATCCATGAACTGTATGCCCGTGCGGCTGTACAGCTCGGGGCGGGGCATATGTCGGCCAAACTCGTCGACAGCCCCCGTCGTGTGGGTGTCACGATAGCAGTACGGCAGACCGGCAAGCGAGCCGTCGGCGTGGAAATATGCCACATCGCATCCCCAGGTGTCTATGCCCACCGATGCGAGCGTAGCCCCCTCGGCCTTGAGACGGCGCGATGCCTCGCGCAGCGCGTTGAGCACCTCCTGATAGATTAGCGGGAGGTTCCAGAAGAGATGCCCGGCGAGGGGGAGCATCGGGTAATGAAAGCGGGTCAGCTCGTCGGTAGTGACACGTTCGCCGTCAAAAGTCGCGAGCACCGAACGCCCCGAGGTTGCCCCGAGGTCAAGGGCGAGATGATAAGTCTTCTCCATGTGCGGTCAGTCGAGATGAAACACTTCCTTTACCGCCACAGTCACGGGCGAATTGTCGGGGTTGACCTCCATGATGTCGGCCATATAGTCCCACCAGCGGCGGGTGATTTCGTCGGCGGCCTCGGCGTCCTGCGAGTTGGCGTCACCCTCCACCTCCTGATAGCCGAAGAGTATGTTGGTGTCCTTGTCCCAGAATATAGAATAGTTTTTTACGCCTGAGTCGGCAATGCGTTTGCGCAGTTCAGGCCACAGCTCGGCGTGGCGTTTCTGATATTCAGCCTCACAACCGGGCTTCAGAAACATCTTGAATGCAAATCTTGTCATTGGTATTATTATGGTAGTATTTAAGGTATCGAAATGATGATGCATACCGAGGTATCACCATACATCACCCCCAAAGTTACAAAAAATATCAGTATTTTTGTGCACAAATTTGACCCGAAGTGAATACCGACACAACATTGGCAGAAAAAGAGACGCCCGGCGTCCCCGTCGGACGGTTTGCGCCGTCGCCTACGGGCAGGATGCACCTCGGCAACCTATTCACGGCCCTGATGTCGTGGTTGTCAGTGCGTTCGCGCGGAGGCCGGTGGGTGCTGCGCATCGAGGACCTCGACCCGCAGAGGTCGAAAATCGAGCATGCCCGCATGATTGAGGATGACCTCGACTGGCTCGGACTCGATTTCGACGAGGGGGGACTCGACGGACGCGGGGCACACGGCCCCTACCGTCAGAGCGAGCGCGGCGCGATTTATGAAGAATACCTCGACCGGCTCCGCGCCACGGGCTACACCTATCCCTGCACATGCACCCGCGCCGACATCATGGCCACCCAGGCCCCGCATCAGAGCGACGGGCGCGTAATCTATGGCGGACGGTGCCGCCCCGCCCTGCTCCCCTCGCCGTGGCGCGAGACTGAGGCGAAGCATTCCACTCGCCTGTATGTGCCCGACGAGGAGATACTGTTTACCGACAGGGTGTACGGCCCGCAGAGCGTCAATCTCACCCGCGAGTGCGGCGACTTCATCCTGCGCCGCGCCGACGGCGCGTGGGCCTATCAGCTCGCCGTGGTGGTTGACGACGCGCTGATGGGAGTGACCGAGGTGGTGAGGGGGAGCGACCTGCTGCTGTCCACCGCCCAGCAGGTCTATCTCTGCCGGTTGCTCGGCCTCACCGTGCCCGAGTATGCCCACGTGCCGCTGGTCTGCAACACCGAAGGGCGCAGACTCTCCAAGCGCGACATGTCGCTCAACATGGCCCTGCTGAGGGAGCAACATACCCCGCGTGAGATAATAGGCCGCCTCGCCCACATGGCCGGACTCCTCGACTCGCCCACCCCCTGCGAGGCGAGAGAGCTAATCCCCCTTTTCAACTGGAAAAAGATGCCTCGAATCGAGTGTATACAAGTTGAATAACTCAGCATCAGAAAGATACAAAAGGACAAAAGTGACATAAGTTTTATTATCCTTACAACGGTTAATTATCCGAAGGATAACTACTTATGTCACTTATGTCACTTTTGTCCTTTTGTCCTTTTGTATCTTTGTCCCTTTTGGGGATTAAGTATTATTTCAGCGCGTCAAGCACCTGGTCGGCGATAGCCGTCATACCTGCACGCGAGGGGTGGCCTGAGATTTTGTCGATGTCGTGCAGCTCGATATACGACACGCCGTAGTGGTCGCATATCTGCTTGATTGACTCAACGATTTCGGGGCGCAGTTCGCTGTTAATCAGGAAGTATATGGCTGTGCCCGGATAGCGGTTGATGGCCTCGGAGAGCAGACGGCTCATGGCCGGGCGGAAATCATATAGCTGCGGGCCTGAGATATTATCGGCATAATTGTATTCACCCACCTTTACACCGGCCCAGCTGTCGTTGGTGGCACCGAATATCAGCAAAATGTCGGGCGAACCGAGACGGGGCAAACGGGTAATGAACGAGCGGTCGGAATAATCATCTCCGTTATAGCCGGTGTATGAGACCGTTGCACCGCTGTAGGAGTCGTTGACACCGAGTACGTAGCCTCCGCGGCTGATAAACTGCCACCACCACGTCTGCTTGACATCATTGACATCGGTCTTCTTGGCGTTGGGGCGTGTGTCATACCACACGGCATTGCCCACGGGTATGTAACCCTCGAAAGTGGAATATGAATCGCCGAGAATCGACACCACCGGCTTGGCCGCATGACGCCCCTGCGCACTCATCGACCCGGGAATAAATGACAACACCGCAATCATCAGCACGACTACGGGCAACGATAATAATTTACGTGTATTCATGATAGATATTTTAGAAAGTTAATTTATCATTATCTCCAGCACCCATCTCCACGCAGACTCAACCCTCATCAACGGATATTGCTTTCCTTTTCAAAAGGAAACAAATCGCTAAAAGTTTCCTTTTGGGAAGGAAACAATATTCTAACTGCATTTCGAGATAATGTCGCGGATGACGAGCGAGGCGATGGTGATGCCGAAGATGGCGGTAATGTGCATCAGCGAGCCGTTGGTGGCTACCTTGCCAAATGTCATGGCCGTATCGGCTGTCGATTCTATGACAGTGGTTGGTTTGGCGGCGGCGGTTGGTTCGGCAACTGCGGTTGATTCGGCATCTGATGCCTCATCCTGTGTGAGGCCCGCGGATAGCAAAGCAAGATAAGCGGGATTGTTGGGGACAAGTTCGTCGGAATAGACGCACTTGAACTTATGGGTCGGGAAGATGCCTGACTTCTTGAACTTACGGCGCAGGGCAGCGGCGAGCGGACACCCCTTGACCTTCCAGAACTCGGCCACGGCTATGCGCGAGGGGTCGAGCTTGAGTGCCGCGCCCATCGACGAGTAGAACTGCACGCGACCGCCCCGCATCGCCTCGGTGGCGTTGAGAATGAGCAGAGCCTTGTCGGCAAGCGAGTCGATGGCATCGATAATATAATCGTATTCGGTAAGGTTATAGTCAGCGGCCGTCTCAGCGTTATATAATCCGTGGACAGCCGTGATGTCAGCCTCGGGATTGATGTCGAGCAGACGCTGACGGAGCACGTCAACCTTGACGCACCCCACTGTCGTGGAAAGGGCCGGGAGCTGACGGTTGATATTGGTGACCGCCACACGGTCGGCATCGACTATGGTGAGACGGGTCACGCCGGTGCGGACGAGAGTCTCAGCCGCCCAAGAGCCTACGCCCCCTACTCCGAAGATTATGACGCGGGCGTCGCCGAGGCGACTGAGCGCGTCAGGCCCGATAAGACGGGCCGTGCGGTCAAAAATTGGATTCATTGGCCTGTTACTGCAGTCTTGATGCGCTGCCACACTGTAGGCTGCTCATCTTCAAGGCGGAGATGTATGTGAACATCGGAATTTTCTTTGCTCAGAAACACTATCGCAGACGGGAGGACTATGGCTATGACTTTTTCAAACTCGACAATCTCGTGGATGCGTCGCAGGGCGATGGTCGAGAAGGGCGAGGCCGGCTCGATACTGCCGACATAGAGGTTATCCTCGTCGATAAATATCCCGTGGTTGTCGAGGGCATAATCAAAGATCAGGCTCAGGTTTAGCTCGTCGGGCGACTTGGGGGGGCGGTTAAACTGCCGGTAGAGCGTCTGTATGACTTTCTTTGTTACCATATATCATCCATTTGTTAGTTGATGAGGCACTGTGGCCGGCACATGAATGAGAACTTAATGAGAGAAGATAGAAAAACCGTGAGGTGGTCAAGCTGAAACATCATGTGCTTGACTATAGAACACTGAATAGATGTATAATGTTCTTAAAATTTGAGAAAAAATAGAGAGTGCGGCACACGTTATCGATTCAACGTGTGCCGCACCCGATTCAATCAGCTTAAGCAAGGAATCCGAGGAGCACACCGGCTGCTACTGCCGAACCGATGACGCCGGCCACGTTGGGGCCCATAGCGTGCATAAGCAGGTAGTTGGAGGGGTCGTACTCCAGACCAAGGTTGTTGGAGATACGGGCCGACATGGGCACAGCCGAAACGCCGGCGTTGCCGATGAGGGGATTAATCTTCTTTGCCTTGGGGAGGAAGAGGTTGAAGAGCTTGACGAAGAGCACACCGCTGGCCGAGGCGATGACGAATGCCATGAAGCCGAGGAGGAAGATGCGGATGGTCTCGGAGGTCAGGAACTCTGAAGCCTGGGTGGACGCACCTACTGTCATGCCGAGGAGGATGGTCACAATGTCGGTGAGGGCATTGCTTGCAGTCTTGGCAAGACGGTTGGTCACACCACACTCACGCAGGAGGTTGCCGAAGAAGAGCATGCCGAGCAGAGGAATACCCGAGGGCACCACGAAGCAGGTGAGAATCATACCCACGATGGGGAAGATAATCTTCTCGTTCTGCGAGACGGCACGTGCGGGCTTCATCTTGATGAGACGCTCGTTCTTGGTGGTGAAAAGGCGCATCAGCGGCGGCTGAATCACAGGCACGAGAGCCATGTAGGAGTAGGCCGACACGGCGATTGCACCCATGAGGTTGGGAGCCAGCTTGGACGAAAGGAAGATGGCAGTGGGGCCGTCGGCACCGCCGATGATGGCGATGGCACCGGCCTGGTCAGGCGCGAAGCCGAGCATGAGGGCCACCATGTAGGCACCGAAGATACCAAACTGTGCGGCCGCACCGATAAGCATGAGCTTGGGGTTGGCGATAAGTGCCGAGAAGTCAGTCATGGCACCGATGCCGAGGAATATCAGCGGGGGATACCAGCCCGCGCTCACACCATTATATAATATGTTGAGCTCGGAACCCTCTTCGTAGATGCCGATTTCCAGACCGGCGGTGGTGTTGAAGGGGATGTTGCCGATGAGTATACCGAAGCCGATGGGCACGAGGAGCATGGGCTCGAAATTCTTCTTGATGGCAAGCCATATGAAGAAGAGGCCCACGACGAGCATCACGAGATGCTCCCATGTGGCGTTATAGAAGCCTGTCAGGTGCCAGAACTCCTGCAGGTTCTGCAATATAAAATCTCCAAAAGTCATAATGATATGCTGTTATAAGAGAGATTATTCGAGAGTGATGAGGACTGAGCCGTCGAGCACTGAGTCGCCTACCGACACAGCGATTGAGGCCACCTTGCCGTCATGTCCGGCATGGATGGCATTCTCCATCTTCATTGCCTCGAGCATGATTACGGTGTCAGATGCCTTGACAGTGTCGCCGACCTTGACATTGATGCCCACTACCACGCCGGGCAGAGGAGCCTTGACCTGATAGCCGCCTGCGGCTGCAGCCTGGGGCTTGGCGATGACCTTGGCACCCGAGTCGGTGCGGGGTGCGGCCGACGGACGGGGCTTGCTGACGATGGTCACAGGCTTGTCGGTCTTCTCGAGCTCTACCTTGTAGGGGACTCCGTTGACTTCCACCTTGGCGAGATTGTTGTCGATGTCGCCCACTTTCACCGAGTAGAGGTTGCCGTTGATGCGATACTTATATTCTTTCATGATTTATGCAAAAATAATGATTGGGGGGTGATTAACGGCGCGGAAGCTCGCGCAGTGAGTAGATTTTTGAACTCCAGGGTGAGTAGGCGCGGCGCACCTTGTTGATGGTGAGTACAGTGCTCTCACGGTCATGGGCGTCGAGATGGTCATGGAGAGCCATCGAGATGGCTGCGATGACCTCGCCGGAGTCATGCTCGGGACGGCCTTCCGACACAGCCTCGGGCTGAGTCTCGGCAAGAGCCTTCTCCTTACGCTTGGTGGAGATGGACGCTCCGATTCTGTTGATGATGTAGAAGCAGATGGCCAGCACGAGAAGCGCGGTAAACACTATGCACATGGCCATGACAGCCATGCCGCCGCCGCGTGCGTCCTGCTCGGCAAACATATCCACCTTTGAGTTGGTGCTCTTGATGATATTGTTGCTCGAGGGGGTTATGTACTTCTCGTCCGAGCCGTCACGCACCTCCCAGGCATCGGGGTTGCCTGTGCCACCCTCGCCGTCAATCTTGCGGGCATAGGTCTGGCCGGGCTTGAGTGTGCCGGGCACCACAATCTCGTCGATGAGCGACTTGCCGTCGGCATCATAGATGGCGATGTAGTTGTCCTGGCCGGGGGTGAAGGTGAATGACATGTGGAACGTGCCCTTGTTGGGCTGGCCGTCAGCCCAGAAGAGGATGTGCTGACGGGTGGGAATCTCAGTGTTGACGTCGCCAAGCGGCACGGGATAGAGCGTGGGCTTGTCGGCATCGTTGGTCAGGAACACGCTCGAAATCTCGAGGGGGCCGAAGGTGGAGTTGAACAGCTCGACCCAGGCTGAGTACTGACCGAAGTCGTCGACCACGCTGGTGGAGTCGTTGGCTATCATCACCTCGTTAATCCTGAGGCCGCGACGCCCCTGGGCCGAGATGGCGATGACGCCTGCGAGTGCCACCACGAAGAGGGTTAATATTCTCTTTTTCATACTTATGTGACGGGGTCAGGGTGTTAGAGGGGTATGTTACCGTGCTTCTTGGCGGGATTGACCACCTTCTTGGTGGCAAGCTGCTGCAGGGCGCGGATGACGCGGAAGCGGGTGTTGCGCGGCTCGATAACGTCGTCGATATAGCCGTAGCGTGCTGCGTTGTAGGGGTTGCAGAAGAGCTTGTTGTACTCCTCCTCCTTCTCCTGAAGCACCTTGGCGGGGTCCTCGGCGGCCTTGGCCTCCTTGGCATAGAGCACCTCTACGGCACCTGCGCCACCCATAACGGCAATCTCAGCTGTAGGCCAAGCGTAGTTCATGTCGCCACGGAGCTGCTTGCACGACATCACGATGTGGCTGCCGCCGTAGCTCTTGCGGAGTGTGACGGTGACCTTGGGCACAGTAGCCTCGCCGTAAGCATAGAGGAGCTTGGCACCGTGGAGGATGACACCGTTATACTCCTGGCCTGTTCCGGGAAGGAATCCTGGAACGTCGACGAGGGTGACGAGGGGGATGTTGAATGCGTCGCAGAAGCGTACGAAACGTGCGCCCTTGCGCGAGGCGTTGCTGTCAAGCACACCGGCGAGATACTTGGGCTGGTTGGCCACGATGCCGACGGCCTGACCGTTGAAACGGGCGAAACCGATGATGATATTCTTGGCGTAGTCACGCTGAATCTCAAGGAACTCACCATTGTCAATGATGGCGCCGATTACCTCATACATGTCATAGGGACGGTTGGCCGAATCGGGGATGATTTCGTTGAGCGAATCCTCGAGGCGGTCGATGGGGTCGTTGCACTCCACCAACGGGGGCTCCTCAAGGTTGTTCTGAGGTATGTAGCTGAAGAGCTTGCGGATAATCGAGAGGGTCTCCTCGCCATCCTCGGCTGCGAAGTGGGCCACACCGCTCTTCTGCGAGTGCACAGCGGCACCGCCGAGAGCCTCCTGGGTCACATCCTCGCCGGTAACGGTCTTGACCACCTTCGGGCCTGTAAGGAACATATACGAGATGCCCTTGGTCATGATGGTGAAGTCGGTCAGCGCGGGAGAATACACGGCACCGCCGGCGCAGGGGCCGAGGATACCTGAAATCTGGGGAATCACACCCGAAGCGAGGATATTACGCTGGAAAATCTCGGCATAGCCTGCGAGGGCGTTGATACCCTCCTGGATGCGGGCACCGCCCGAGTCATTGAGGCCGATGACGGGCGCGCCCATCTTCATGGCCATATCCATAATCTTGCAGATTTTGAGAGCCATTGTCTCGCTGAGCGAACCACCGAACACGGTGAAGTCCTGAGCGAATACATACACGAGACGGCCGTCGATTGTGCCGTAGCCGGTTACAACGCCGTCGCCGAGATAGCTCTTCTTCTCCTGACCGAAGTTGTGGCAACGGTGGCGCACAAACATGTCGATTTCCTCAAAGGAGCCCTCGTCGAGGAGCTGGGCTATGCGCTCGCGGGCAGTGTATTTGCCACGTTCGTGCTGCTTCTGGATAGCCTTCTCGCCGCCACCCAGACGAGCCTCCTCGCGCAGGGCGATAAGCTCTTTTACTTTTTCAAGCTGATTGCTCATATTGTGTCTTGAGTTTAAAACTTAAAATTTAAAAATGCAGGATTACCGCCCGGCCATACATAGTGTCTGGCATCCTCGGCAATAAACGTCAGTGATTTTAAATTCTAAATTTCACATTTTAAATTTTAAAATTTACTTCTTGGGGTCCTCGCAAAGCTCGATGAGAGTGCCGCATGTTGATTTGGGGTGGAGGAAAGCGATGTTCAGCCCCTCGGCACCCTTGCGGGGAGCCTTGTCGATGAGCTTGCAGCCCTTCTCCTCAACCTCGGCCAAAGCGTTGGCCACGCCGTCCTCGATAGCGAGGGCGATGTGCTGGATGCCACCGCGGCCGCCGTTGTTGGCGATAAACTTGCTGATTGCGCTCTCGGGAGCTGTGCCCTCGAGCAGCTCAATCTTGGTCTGACCTATCTTGAAGAACGCTGTGCGCACCTTCTGGTCGGCTACTTCCTCGATGGCAAAGCACTTGATGCCAAGAGTGTTCTCATAAAAAGCGATAGCCTCCTCAAGGTTGGGGACAGCGATGCCTACATGTTCGATATGCGAAATATCCATGGTTAGTATATGATTTAAATGGTTAATTTAATTTGTGTCGCTATAGTTTCAACGCGGTAATTCACGATTGCAAAATTAAAGAAAAAATTCCGTAATAATGCAATAAGCCGCAGTGAAAAAATCAGCCGTTTAGACACTTTTTCACATCCGGCCACGAGATTTATGGAAAGTTTTGGCTATATTTGTGGCTTGAAAAAATAAATAGAGATTTATGTCAGCAATTAAATGTGTGGGCATACTCACCTCAGGAGGTGACGCCCCGGGTATGAATGCGGCCATCCGCGCGGTGACTCGTGCGGCAATATATGGCGGGCTTAAGGTAAAAGGAATCTACCGCGGTTACCGCGGACTTATCACCGACGAAATTGTGGAGTTCAAGACACAAAACGTGTCGAACATCATACAGGCCGGCGGCACTATCCTTAAGACAGCCCGCTGCAAGGAGTTCACCACTCCCGAAGGCCGACAGCTGGCTTATGACAATCTGAAGCGTCAGGAGATTGACGCGCTGGTGGTCATAGGCGGTGACGGCTCGCTCACGGGCGCACGCATCTTTGCAAACGAATTCAATATCCCCATCATAGGCCTCCCGGGCACCATCGACAACGACCTCTACGGCACCGACTCGACCATCGGATATGACACCGCCCTCAACACCATCATGGAGTGTGTCGATAAAATCCGCGACACCGCCACCAGCCACGAGCGGCTGTTCTTCATCGAGGTCATGGGCCGCGACGCAGGCTTCCTCGCCCTCAACGGAGCCATCGCTTCGGGCGCAGAGGCAGCCATCATCCCCGAGATTTCAACCGAGGTCGACCAGCTGGCCGAGCTCATCGACCACGGCTTCCGCAAGAGCAAGAACTCCTCAATCGTACTCGTGGCCGAAAGCCCCGTCACCGGCGGAGCAATGGGCCTGGCCGAGCGCGTCAAGAACGAGTATCCCGGCTACGACGTGCGCGTCTCAATCCTCGGCCACCTGCAGCGCGGCGGCTCGCCCACAGCGTTTGACCGCATCCTGGCATCACGCATGGGCTCGGCCGCAATCGACGCCCTGCTCGAGGACCAGCGCAACGTAATGATAGGCATCCGCAACGACGACATCACCTACGTGCCCTTCTCCAAGGCCATCAAGAACGACAAGCCCATCAAGCGCGAGCTCATCGACACGCTGCGCCGTCTTTCCATCTAAGATATTGCACACACGCGTACGCGCGACAACTTGCACTACTTGAGTGTGTTGCGGAGCTGTAGGAGCCGACAGCCGAGACTGTCGGGACACTACAGCTCCGCGCCCCCCTCGTGTCAGCAAAGCCGGTGCAACCCATATGCCACAACCTCTAACCTACCATGATTGAAGTCAACAACATAGTCAAGAGCTACGACGGGCTGAGAGTGCTCGACGGAGTGAGCCTCACCATCGCCGACGGGGAATTTCTATCGATAGTCGGGCCGAGCGGTGCCGGCAAGACCACCCTGCTCCAGATTATCGGTTCGCTCGAAGCCCCCGACAGCGGCAGCGTGCTCTATGACAGCGTGGACATCGTGAGGATGAAAGAGGCACGGCTCGCGGCCTTCCGCAACCGCAATATGGGATTCGTGTTCCAGTTCCATCAGCTGCTGCCCGAGTTCACCGTCACCGAAAACGTAGCCATGCCCGCAATGATTGGAGGCACAGGGCGCAAGGAGGCGATGGCTCATGCCGCCGACCTCCTCACCGGCCTCGGCCTCGGCGACCGTCTCACCCACCGTCCCAATCAGCTCTCGGGGGGCGAGCGGCAGCGTGCAGCCGTGGCTCGCGCGCTCATCAACGACCCGGCCGTCATACTCGCCGACGAGCCTACCGGCAGCCTCGACTCTCACAACCGCGAGGAGCTGTACCGCCTATTTCTCGAGCTCCGCGAACGCACCGGCAAGACATTCATAATCGTCACTCACGACGAGTCGCTGGCACTCAGCTCTGACCGCGTAATCCGCATGGCCGACGGCCGCATTGTCGGCGACTCAGCCGCCGTCTGAACGCCCTGCCACGCCCCCACCCTCCTCCACCCTCCTCCCCCCTGTCTCACACACCATCCACACACATCTGCTATCATGTATGCCAAAAGCCTCCTGACATCGGCACTCACCGCCACAGCCATGCTACTCACCCTCAGCTCATGCCGCGACGAGGGGGTGGACGGCCCGGTGGAGATGACATGCACCGACATTGTGACATTTGCCGGCAGCGACGGGAGCGGGCATGCCACATTCACCTTTCAGAAGGCCGACGATTCCCCCGAGATAACTCTCGTGTCATCCAACACCATCAACACCGACAATATCGACGAGGGCACCCGTCTGCTACTGTCCTACATCCCCGCCGACAACGAGCCCTACCGTTCCGGCCCCGTCAACGTACTCGGCGGGCAGTCGATAGCACACTCCACCGTAGCCCTTGAGTGGCTCAAGGAGTATGACGACTGGGACAAATCGCCCGTCTACGTCTACAGCGCATGGCGTTCGGGCCGTTATCTCAACATGCACGTCCGCCTAACCTACTCACTGAACCCCAGGCTTTTCCACCTCGCCGTCGACCCGGCTACCATCGAAGCCGAACGGCCCGACGTATATCTCGTGCACGTGATGGCCGACGACGTCGACAACCACGACCGGGCCTACTACGCGTCATTTGACCTCACCCCCCTGTGGACACTCCCCCACGTGCGCGGAATCAACCTGCATGTAGCGAACAGCAACCTTAATAAACATATTTTCACATTTGACAAGTCGCTGTAGTCATCCCCCCTTGCCAATCCCCTACCCTACAACGCATTAACCACGCTTGCGCACGCGTTACGCGAATGTGCCAATGGTTAAATATATATTAAACGCGCCATCGTAAGAGGAATTTTGTGTAAATTTGTGTTGTATAACATAAAATATGTTGTGATTTTTCGGGCCATTCATCACGACAGCCCCGAAAGGCGACAACGCTGAAACACTTTAACTATGGCAAGAATTACAGGTGCTGTGGACATTGACCGCGAGAGATGCAAGGGTTGCGACCTGTGCGTAGTGGCCTGTCCCTGCAATGTGCTCACGCTGCAGACCAAGGACGTCAACGACCGCGGATACCACTTCGTGGCCGACACCGCGCCCGAGGCGTGCATTGGATGCGCCGCATGCGCCACCGTCTGCCCCGACGGATGCATCACGGTGTATCGCGTAGTTGAGAAACCCTGACTCCACCCTATCCATCACACCCCATACAACGCGATATGGAACAAGAAGTAACCCTTATGAAAGGCAATGAGGCGATAGCCCATGCAGCCGTGCGCTACGGCGTGGACGGCTATTTCGGCTATCCCATCACGCCTCAGAGCGAGATACTCGAGACCCTCGAGGAGCTAATGCCGTGGGACACCACCGGCATGGTAGTGCTCCAGGCCGAGAGCGAAATCGCCGCAATCAACATGGTATATGGCGGAGCCGCCACGGGCAAGGCCTGCATGACATCGTCGTCAAGCCCCGGCATCAGCCTCAAGCAGGAAGGCATATCCTACATCGCCGCCGGCGAACTCCCTGCCCTCATCATCAACTGCATGCGCGGAGGCCCCGGCCTCGGCACCATACAACCGTCGCAGAGCGACTATTTCCAGGCCACCAAGGGCGGAGGCCACGGCGACTACCGCCTCATAGTCCTCGCCCCCGCATCCGTGCAGGAGATGGCCGACTTCGTGGGCCTCGGCTTTGACCTCGCATTCAAATACCGCAACCCCGTCATGATGCTTGCCGACGGCGTGGTGGGCCAGATGATGGAGCGCGTCAAGCTCCCCGCACCGCGCCCGCGCCGCACCGACGACGAGATAGCCCGCACATGCCCCTGGGCCGTGACAGGCCGCCCCGAATGGCGCAAGCCCAACATCATGACCACCCTCGAGCTTGTCCCCCAGGCCATGGAAGACCACAACAAGCATCTGCAGGAGAAATACCGCCTCATCGAGCAGAACGAAGCCCGCTGTGAGGAACACTTCACCGACGACGCCGAATACCTCATCGTAGCCTTCGGATGCGTGGCCCGCATATGTCAGAAAGCCGTCGAAGAGGCCCGCGCCGCCGGCATCAAGGTAGGCCTGCTCCGCCCCATCACCCTCTGGCCCTTCCCCGCCGGCGAAATCAAGCGTCTGAGCAAACAGGTCAAGGGAATACTCGTAGTCGAGCTTAACGCCGGCCAGATGATTGAGGACGTGCGCCTGAGCCTCGACGAAATCAAGCCCGTCCACCACTTCGGACGCATGGGCGGCATAGTCATGGACCCCGACGAGGTGCTCGTCGCACTTAAAGAAAGGTTTGAGTTATGACAAAGGAAGAAATCAAGCAGGCAGGCACCGTCGTAGCGTGCAAGCCGCGTCTGCTCAACGATAACACCATGCACTACTGCCCCGGCTGCTCGCACGGCGTGGTGCACAAGCTCGTGGCCGAAGTCATCGAAGAGATGGGAGCCGAGCACATAGCCATCGCCATCGCCCCGGTGGGATGCGCCGTGATGGCCTACAACTACATCGACGTCGACTGGATAGAGGCCGCCCACGGACGCGCCCCCGCCATCGCCACAGCCGTCAAGCGTCTCAACCCCTCGCGCCTGGTGTTCACCTACCAGGGCGACGGCGACCTCGCCGCCATCGGCACCGCCGAGACAATCCACGCCGCCAACCGCGGCGAGAACATAGCCATAATCTTCATCAACAACGGCATCTACGGCATGACCGGCGGCCAGATGGCCCCGACCACCCTCGAAGGCATGGTGACATCCACCACCCCCTACGGACGCCGCGTCGACCTCAACGGCTACCCCCTCAACATCACCGACCTGATGGCACGCCTCCCGGGCACATGTTACGTCACCCGCCAGAGCGTCCACACCGCCCCCGCCGTCAAAAAGACCAAGAAAGCCATACGACAGGCTTTTGAAAACTCTATGGCCGGGAAAGGCACATCGGTAGTCGAAGTGGTCTCAACCTGCGTGTCAGGCTGGAAGATGACCCCCGAAAAGGCCAACGAATGGATGGCCGAGCATATGCTTGAGAAATATCCGCTCGGCGACCTCAAGAACGTCGATAACGAGTAAAGCGCATCTGAGTTATGAAAGAAGAAATCATTATAGCCGGTTTCGGCGGACAGGGAGTCCTCTCGATGGGCAAGATACTGGCCTACGCCGGACTGATGGACGACCTCGAGGTCACATGGATGCCCTCCTACGGCCCCGAGCAGCGCGGAGGCACAGCCAACGTGACCGTCATACTCTCCGACGCCCCCATCTCAAGCCCCGTGCTCAACAGCTACGACACCGCCGTCATACTCAACCAGCAGAGCCTCGACAAATTCGAGAGCAAAGTCAAGCCCGGCGGCACACTCATCTACGACCCCTACAGCATCCACCACGCCCCCACTCGCACCGACATCACCATAGTGCCCGTCGACGCGATGGAGGCCACGTTTGAGCTGTCATCGTCAAAGAGCTACAACATGGTGCTCCTCGGCGCGCTCATCAAGGTACGCCCGCTCGTAAGCGTCGACGCCGTCATGCGCGGCCTTAAAAAGACCCTCCCCGAGCGACATCACCACCTCCTCCCCGTCAACAAAGAAGCAATCCTCCGCGGCATGGAGCTTCCCAAACTCTAATCCCATGCCGATACAACTACTGTAGGAGCGACGGCTTTAGCCGTTGAAACGTGGCGAAGAATTCGTGCCTGAGAAAGGGACACAAAAGGACAAAAGCTACACAAGAAACACAAGAGCTAATTTTCAGTTAGCTTGGTCATATCATATCAAGTGAGTTGCAGAACTTAGTTTATCAAAATTAAGTCCTGCAACTCATTCGTTTATACCATACTCGGAGTACGCCTCACTGCGATCGGTGGACTTCCGTGCGTCGGAGATGCTTATCAGATTTATTTGTGCAATATGTCAAGGCACGCTTGCCGTGCGGTTTAGCTTTGGGCTGCGGAGCACGGCGTACCGCGATAATGGGAGCGGATGAGGGGAGACAGGAGCACAGGAGCACTGTCTTGGAGACGGGAGCACGGGAGAGCGAGGGGAGAGGGTGATGATTGTGACGAGGGGAGTGTCTGCATCGTCATTGCTTTCGTCGCAGCCTTTGTCGCGCTGCCGCGCTCCCACTGTTTCAAAGCTGTGGATGCGGGAGGATGGCCACGGTGGGTGAGGGCTGTGGCTTTTTTGGGGCGATTTGGAGCTTTGGCTTTTCCGTGAGGATTCGGTGCTTTGGATTAGCAGGCCGGGCGGGAGGGTTTTGGGCGGGGAGTCGGCTCGGAGGTGGATAATCAGGAAGCCTGACCTGTCGAGGATGGGGAAGAGAACGGAGCAGACTTTCTGGAAGTTGTCGGGGGATTTGAGGAGTGGGGAGTAGGTTTTGGCCTGATGGGCGTTGAGCAGGAGCATGAAGGCGGGGGTGCTTCCGCGAATGCTTCTGACTTGCCTGTAGGTGATTGGGCGGAGGCGGGGATTGCGACCCTTGACTGCCTGACGGACGGGGGTGCAGCGGATGGCTGTGGCTCCCTCCGGGGAGGTGGCGAGCCTGTAGCGGAGGTAGCTGTCGAGAATGGCGGTGCTGTCGTGGCCGGGGTGGTCGATGATGACCGTGGGGCGGGGACGTGCACGGCGGTTCTTTTCGAGGGTGGATATGACGGCTTTCTCGGCGGGCGTCAGTTGCCTGCCGAGAAATTTCCTGAAGCTGTGGCACCATATGTCGGGGATGCACGGCTTACGAGAAACGCTGGATGTTATGAGCCTCCGTGAATGCATGGTGCAAAGGTAAGGAATGAGCACGGGCTTTTGGTGCGATAATATCGCTGACCGAGCTAAAGCTCGGGAGCACGGGGACAAAAAAGAAGCACCAATGGGAAAGACGGGAGAACGGGAGACAGGTGCACCAATCGAGTGACGAGGGGAGTGAGAACTGGGACAGGTGCACAGGAGCACAAAGACGGGAGCACGGGGGAACGAGAGACAGGTGCACCGTTAAGTAGGTCGAGAAGCCACGGAGTGGCGGTGTATTATTAGCCCCACCACGAGCGAGGACGGTGGATTGCCCGCAGGGCTAAATCCGCCGGCTCGCGAGGCGTGGGGTTTGCGCGAGGCTGCCACGTGGGCGTCGAAGACGTCCTATAGATGCCGAGGTCACAC
The DNA here is from genome assembly GCA_910584825.1 of uncultured Duncaniella sp. Taxonomy (GTDB): domain Bacteria; phylum Bacteroidota; class Bacteroidia; order Bacteroidales; family Muribaculaceae; genus Duncaniella. Next base: position 29,464 of record CAJUCI010000021.1, read on the forward strand.
AATAGGGATATTTGCAGGACATCTTCGATGCCCGCAATGAGTCAATCAAGACAACCCCACGCCTCGCGATGCGGGAACTATGGCCCTGCGGGCCGTTCCCGCATACGCTCGTGGTGGGGCTTCTACTACATCGCCGCTTCGCGGCTCGGCTACCACGCAGTCAGGAACACAGCTCAATAACACTGTCACATTTTACCGCTCTATAACGTGGCTCAGCAAGAATACAGCTCAATAACGCTGACCTGTCACGGATATGGCTACATAACATGGCCCGGGCTAGGATACACCTCAGTAACGCTGACATGTCACGGATACGGCCACATAACATGGCTCGGGCTAGGATACACCTCAGTAACGCTGACATGTCACGGATACGGCTACATAACGTGCTCAGGCATCTACTATACTTCAATTTTGACATGATTCAACAAAACTATTCGTCAATTTTCTCTTTTGTTTCTTCTTGTCGCTTTTGTCCTTTTGTATCTCCCTCTGATACGTTGCTTCGCTCCATATCGACGGCTAAAGCCGTCGCTCCTACCCTACCCTATACGAAAAAACCGGCTTCCTGCGTGGCAGGGAGCCGGTAGAGGTTGCGTGCGCTCTCACCGGGGTGAGGGGCGACGGGATGTAGATTAGGCGTTCTTCACCTTGTCAACAACGGCCTTGAATGCGGCGGGGTTGTTGAGGGCGAGGTCGGCGAGCACCTTGCGGTTAATCTCGATGCCGGCCTTGTGGATGAGGCCCATGAGCTTGGAGTAGGAAAGGTCCTCGAGACGGGCTGCTGCATTGATACGCTGAATCCAGAGGGCGCGGAAGTTGCGCTTCTTGTCCTTGCGGTCACGGTAAGCGTAGGTGAGACCCTTCTCCCAGGTGTTCTTGGCTACGGTCCACACGTTGCGGCGGCAGCCGAAGTAGCCACGGGTGAGTTTGAGGATTTTCTTGCGGCGAGCTCTTGAAGCTACATGATTGACTGATCTTGGCATTTTGTTACTGTTTTGTGAATGTCAGCGGCACGTTATGCTCTTGTTTAAATATCTGGGTGGCTGAACATTCGGTTAACGGAATTTTGGAATTAAATCACGTTTTTCCCGATCTTTAGAACGAGTAAACGATGTCTTTGTGTGAGCTGAAAGTGTTCGCTACAAGATTTACTTGATGGCGAGGAGCTCCTTGACGTTTGAAGCGTCGGCACGCGACACGAGCGAGAAGTGGGTAAGGTTGCGCTTCTGCTTTTTGGTCTTCTTGGTCAGGATGTGGCTCTTGAAGGCATGTTTTCTCTTGATCTTTCCTGATCCGGTAAGGGCGAACCTCTTTTTGGCACCGGAGTTAGTCTTAATCTTTGGCATTGTGATTGTAATTAAAAATATGATTTGATTCGTAACGGCCGGTGATCAATGCAGGACCGGCGCGCTGTTCTTTAGAGTTTAGTGGAGTAATGAGTTAATTGAGTCAACTGCCTGTAATCGACTTTGCCGACTTCTTTAACCTGTTACTCCGAGGTGACCTACTTCTTCTTGGGGCTGAGCATGATAATCATGCGCTTGCCTTCGAGGACGGGCATCTGGTCGACCTTGCCATACTCCTCGAGGTCGCTTGCAAAGCGGAGCAACAGTACCTCGCCCTGCTCCTTGAAGAGGATGGAACGGCCCTTGAAAAAGACGTAGGCCTTGACCTTGGCTCCCTCCTGGAGGAAACCTATGGCATGCTTGAGCTTGAAGTTGTAGTCGTGGTCGTCGGTCTGAGGTCCGAAACGTATCTCCTTGACTACGACTTTGGTGGCCTTGGCTTTCTGCTCCTTCTGACGCTTCTTCTGCTGATAGAGGAACTTCTGATAGTCAAGAATCTTGCACACGGGCGGGGCCGCGGTGGGCGAGATTTCCACGAGGTCGAGCTCCTGCTCTTCGGCCATCTTCAATGCCTCCTGGATGGAGTAGATGCCTGTCTCAACGTTGTCACCTACGAGTCGCACTTCGCGGGCGCGGATGCGCTCATTGGTTGCGTAGGGGTCTTTCTCTTTGTTGGGCACAAAGGGGCGGCGCGGCCCGTTGTTGGGACGGGGAGGACGAGGGGTGAAAGGTTTTTTCTCCATTCAGAGGTGTTAAAGTGTCTTGTTTTAGGGTTATTGATTAATCATTTCGTTGACTTCGCGAGTCAATTCGGCTGCAAAGTTAGCAATTTTCATCGAACCTTTATCACCTTCGCCCTGTTTTCTTACGGAAATTTCACCATTTTCGGCTTCTTTTTCGCCTACGATGAGCATATAGGGGATGCGTTTGAGTTCGTTGTCGCGGATTTTCTTGCCTATCTTCTCGTTACGGTCGTCTACCTGGGTGCGGATGTCCTGAGCGTTGAGCTGGCGGGCAACCTCGTAGGCGTAGTCGTTAAATTTCTCGGAGATGGGGAGCACGACGGCCTGCTCGGGGGCGAGCCAGAGGGGGAAGCGGCCGGCGGTGTGCTCGAGAAGCACGGCTACGAAACGCTCCATCGAGCCGAAGGGGGCGCGGTGAATCATGACGGGGCGGTGCTTCTGGTTGTCGCTGCCGGTGTATTCGAGCTGGAAGCGTTCGGGCAGGTTGTAGTCGACCTGGATGGTGCCGAGCTGCCAGCGGCGGCCGAGGGCGTCCTTGACCATGAAGTCGAGCTTGGGGCCGTAGAATGCTGCCTCGCCAAGCTCGGTGCGGGCCTTGAGGCCCTTCTCGGCGCAGGCGTCGATGATGGCCTGCTCGGCAAGGTGCCAGTTCTCGTCCGAGCCGATGTATTTCTCCTTGTGCTCGGGGTCGCGGAGCGATATCTGGGCCTCGAAGTTGTCAAACTTGAGAGCCTTGAAGATGTAGAAGATGATGTCCATCACCTTGAGGAACTCGCCCTTAATCTGGTCGGGGGCGCAGTAGATGTGGGCATCGTCCTGCGTAAAGCCGCGCACGCGTGTCAGGCCGTGGAGCTCGCCGCTCTGCTCGTAGCGGTAGACTGTGCCGAACTCGGCCAGGCGCAGGGGCAGGTCGCGGTAGCTGCGGGGCAGCGCGCGGAATATCTCGCAGTGGTGGGGGCAGTTCATGGGCTTGAGCAGATACTCTTCGCCCTCCTCGGGGGTATGGATGGGCTGGAAGGAGTCCTTGCCATACTTGGCGTAGTGGCCTGAGGTGACGTAGAGGTTCTTGTTGCCGATATGCGGGGTGATTACCTGCTGGTAGCCATACTGTTTCTGAATCTTGCGGAGGAACTGCTCGAGGCGGTCACGCAGGGCTGTGCCCTTGGGGAGCCAGAGGGGCAGGCCGGCGCCGACGTTCTGCGAGAAGGCGAAAAGCTCCATCTCCTTGCCGAGCTTGCGGTGGTCACGCTTCTTGGCCTCCTCGAGGAGGGTGAGATACTCGTCGAGCATCTTCTTCTTGGGGAAGGTGATGCCGTAGACGCGCACGAGCTGCTTGCGCTTCTCGTCGCCGCGCCAGAAGGCTCCGGCGAGCGATGTGACCTTGACGGCCTTGATGGGGGCGGTATTGGGGATGTGCGGGCCGCGGCAGAGGTCGGTAAACGAGCCTTGCGTATAGGTGGTGATGTGGCCGTCCTCCAGCTCGGAGATGAGCTCGCACTTGTATTCCTCGCCACGGTCGCCGAAGAGCTTGAGGGCGTCGGCCTTCGAGATGTCAGCGCGCACGATGGGCTGCTTCTCCTGGGCCAGCTCGAGCATCTTCTTCTCGATTTTGGCGAAGTCGGCCGCGGTGAGCTGGTTGTCACCCGGGTCGATGTCGTAATAGAAACCGTTTTCGATAGCGGGACCGATGCCGAACTTCACGCCGGGATACAACTCCTGGAGAGCTTCGGCAAGCAGGTGGGCCGACGAGTGCCAGAAGGCGTGCTTGCCTTCGGGGTCCTCCCACTTGTGCAGACGCAGTGTCGCGTCCTCGGTGACGGGACGGCTGAGGTCCCATTCTTTGTCATTGACTGTGGCGGCGAGCACGTCGCGGGCCAGCTGTGACGACAGGCTTTCGGCTATCTGCAGAGGGGTGATGCCGCTCTCGTACTGCTTGACGCTGCCGTCGGGGAATGTAATGTTGATTGATGCCATTATATAATATATGTGGTGGGAGCCATACGGACGACTCCCCGCCGTTTATTCAGTTTGCAAAGGTATAAAATTTTCCCTAACTTTGTGCTAATTTCGGATCAATAAAGTGACCGCCCCGGGCTAATAATATGAAGAAAATCAACAGTGCAACCGTCCAGCGTATCCTTGATGCCACCGACATCGTGGAGGTGGTGAGCGATTTCGTGTCGCTCAAACGCAAGGGTGCCAACTACTGGGGCCTGTGCCCGTTTCACAACGACCGTTCTCCGTCGTTCTCCGTCTCCAAGTCGCGCGGGCTGTGCAAATGCTTCAGCTGCGGCGAGGGAGGAAGTGCCGTGGGATTTCTCATGAAGCTCGAGCACCTGGGCTATTACGACGCCCTGCGCTACCTGGCCAGGAAGTACAATATCGAGGTGGAGGAGCGCGAGATGACTCCCGAGGAGGAACGCAAGGAGGCTGCGCGCGACAATATGTTTGCCGTCAACGAGTTTGCCATGCGCCACTTCGAGAAGACCCTCACCGCTACCGACGAGGGGCGCGACGTGGGCCTGAGCTATTTCCGCCACCGCGGCATCAACGAGCAGATGCTCGAGAAGTTCCACCTGGGCTACGCGCTCGACGGCCGTGACAACCTCTACCGCACCGCCCTGGAGCGCGGCTACAGCGAGGAATACCTTATGTCGACCGGCCTGTGCACGCGCACCGACGACGGGCGCGTCTACGACCGTTTCCGCGGACGTGTCATCTATCCTATCCACACCCTGTCGGGCAAGGTGGTGGCCTTCGGAGGCCGCACTCTGCGCTCCGACAAGACGATGGCCAAGTATGTCAACTCGCCCGAGAGCGACATCTACTCCAAGCGTCGCGAGCTTTACGGCATGTTTCAGGCCAAGCAGGCCATTGCCAAGGCGGGCAAGTGCATAATCGTCGAGGGCTACATGGATGTCATATCCATGCACCAGTCGGGCATATGCAACGTGGTGGCCTCGTCGGGCACCGCTCTCACCGTCGAGCAGGTGCGCATCATCAAGCGTTTCACCAACGACGTCACCCTCATCTATGACGCCGACGCCGCCGGCATCAAGGCGTCGCTGCGAGGCATAGAGCTGCTGCTGCAGGACGGCATGGACATCAAGGTGCTTCTCCTGCCGCCGGGCGAGGACCCCGACTCTTTCGCCCAGAGCCACAGCTCGACCGAGGTCGAGGAGTTCATCAAGGCCAACGAGACCGACTTTATCACCTTCATGGCGCGAATACTCCTCGACGGCGCGGGTGACGACCCCACGCGGCGCGCCAATGCAATCACGCGCATAGTGCGCACCATCGCGCTCATACCCAACGAAATCACCCGCAGCGTCTATGTCCAGGAGTGCTCGCGCATACTCTTCATTTCGGAGGATGTGCTGCAGCGTCAGGTGGGGAAGTTCTACAACGAGTTCGCGCTCAAGTCGCGCGAGGAGCGTCAGCGCGAGGAGTCGTTCACGGCCTATCCCGACACCCCTGCGGCTCCGGCAGAGGAGGGCGGGCAGGGTGAGAACGCCACAGGCTCCGACGGGTCTACCGCCACGGCCACCGACGCCACTCCGGCCCACCCCTACGCCCGATTCATGCGCCAATATGAGATGGCTCTGATGCAGTTGGTGGCCCGCTACGGCAACTTTGCCTTCGCCGAGGGTATCGACGAGGAGGGCAACGCTGTGCCGATGACGGTGCTGGAGTATATCGACTCCGAGCTGCAGGGCGACAGCATCGAGCTGACCAATGCCGACCTGAGGCATTTCCTCGACACGGCGCGACGTCTGAGCATCGACGGATGGGAGGAGGGGTATGCCCGCGAGCAGCAGAGACTGGCGCAGGTGCGCACGGAGGCGTTTCAGGCGGGGGTGGAGGAGATTCGCTCCAAGGCTACCGACCTGGGGAGCATCACGGCAATGGAGCGCGCGCTCAACGAGCGAATAGATGCCGAATACGCTTCGGCCCTTGAGGATTACAGCGAGGAGTATCTCTCGCGCCGCCTCTGCTCGTCGCCCGACGATGTGGTGCGCAATCTGGCCACGGAGATGGTGATGGAGCGGCATGTGCTGAGTAAGGTGCATACCAAGTATGCCCACATCGACACGGAGCGCGACCTGCTCGGCGACCTCGTGCCCCGCGCGATACATGAGCTGAAAGATGCCATACTGGAGACCCGCATACGCGATGCCCGCAGCCGCCTGGCGCAATGTCCGCAGGATAATTTCGAGGCGGTGTTTGCGGTGATGCGTGAACTGAAAGACCTCGAGACGCTGCGCTCGTCACTCGCCAAGCTTATCGGCGACCGGGTAATCGCACCGAGGAAGTAGTTCCTATGGTAGATGGAGTAATAGAGTTTATAAAGTTAAGGGGATGGGTTGGTAGTCTGAAAAGGGGACATAAGGACATAAGGACATAAGAGACAAAAGCGACATAAGTTTATTATTTTTTCGCCTTACAACTTAGGGCTTTAATAATAATTTCTTATGTCGCTTTTGTCTCTTATGTCCTTATGTCCCCTTCTTGCCTACACATTTAATGATAAAAAAGTCAGGCATCGGTCACTTGATTGTGGCCGATGCCTGCGTGTTTATACTCTAAATTCTATTATCTATACTCTATACTTTATACTCTATACTTAAAAGAATACTCAGAATAGAATACTTAGAATATTAGAAGTGGAATTCGGGGGAGTCGCCTGAGGGCTTGATGGGGGTGGGGTTGTTCTTGCCCGAGAGAGCGAGGTTGTTGTCAGCCTCGGTGCCGACGATACACCATGTCATCCACTGGGGAGGTGTGGTGGTGTTCCAACGATAGTTGAGCTGGTGGTTGGTGTTGGGATAAGAACGGATGATGCCCTTGTTGAGACGCTTGATGTCGAATGTGGCAAGGCCCTCGCCCCAGAACTCTACGCGACGCTGCCACCAAACTTCGTTCTGGAATGCGGTAGCGTAGTCGCTCTGATATGCCTCGTTGTGTGTGCCGTAGACGTAGTCGGGGTCGCGGAGCTGGGCGAAAGCTGTGAGCAGCTGTATGCCGCGGCCTTCGCTCTGCATGCCTGCAGCCTCAGCCTCGATGAGAATCATCTCCTCGACACGCATCAGGGGAACTGACACGCAGAAACCGATGTACTGGTTGTCATAACCGGCAGGGCCACCGATGGGACGGAACTTGACGGACACACCGCCTACGCCCTGCTTATACTCGGCGCCGATGTTCTTGAACACCATGTTGTCGGGGAAGTCAGAGTTGTGCTCGCGCACATACTCGATAGCGGCATCCTCGGCAGCAGCGATAGCGGCCTTCTTGGCAGCCTTGGTGGCATCGTCGTCGGTATCCTCGATTTTATTGGCCTTGTAAGCGGCGTCGAGGTCCTCCTGAATCTTGAAGTCGATGTAGGAATCCTTACGGGCATCGGTTGCAGGGATGGTCTCGAAGAGGTGACGGTCAATGTGGAAGGGATAACCATAGTTGGAAGCGTAACCGCAAGCGTTCTCGGCGGTAAGCTCGGTAATCATCCATGAGCCCCATGACGAGTCGGCATCATTCTTGGTGATGTTGGCGTCGTCGGCACTGAACTTGGTCGAGAGCATCCACGCGCTGTTGGGGGTATTGAAGCCGGTGGCGCGGTCAGTGTACTCGGCGTTGCTCATAGCGGCATAACCGTTCTGAGCGAGCTTGGCATACTTCTCGGCATTAACCCAGTCCTCCATCACGAGATAGGCACGGGCCTTGAGGCCGTAGACTACCGACTGGTCAGGAGTAGTGTTGTCGGGGCGGCTGTAGTTGGCAAGTTCCCTCTCGGCGAAGTCGAGGTCGCTGAGGATGAACGCCCACATGTCGCGGTTGGTGGCACGGGGGTTGTTGTATGACTCGGCGATTGAGGTCTTCTCGGTGATGATAGGCACGGTGGGAGCCTCGGGGTTGATGCCGTAGGTCTCGGGGGCATACATGCGGGCGAGGTCCATGTAGTAGAACGCACGCATGGCATGTGCAATACCGGCATAAATCCTGTTCTCCTCGTCGGCAGGTTCGTCGCCTGTAATCTGGAGGGTGTTGTTACAGTTCTTAATCCAGCCGTAGTAGTATTTCCAGGGCATCTGGCACTTTGCGTAGCCCGGGCCGAGACCCGTACCGCAGAACTCCCATGTGGTGTACCAGTTGCTGTCGGCATCGGCGTTGACCATATCCATACCCTGGGTGTCACGGAAGAGGATGGTGGTGGTGTAACCGAAGTCATCGGCATCGGTATCGTTGGGTGAATAGATAAACTGGCCGGTCATGCCGCTGGTGATACCTGTGGCAACCTTCTCTGCCGAGCCGGGGGCTTTGTCCAACTGACCCTGTGTGACTGTAGAGGTAGCGGGGTCAATCTCCTCGATACAGCCGGTGGCGAGAAGAGCCACAGCTGCGAAAGGAATATAGAGAAATTTCATCTTGTTCATGAGTCGAATAGATTAGAAGTTAACCTGAATACCGCCTGAGATATTGCGAATGGGGTTGTAAGCCGACACGCTTGCTGCCGAGGTGTAGGAGTAGCGGGGGTCGAAGCCCTTGCGCTTTGACCAGTAGCAGAGGTTCTCGCCCTGGACGTAAACGCGCACGCCTGTAATCTCCTTCCAGAACTTGGGAAGGGTGTAGCCTACGTTGAACGATGCGAAGTTGAGATAGCTTGCATCGGTGAGGAAGCGGTTGGATTTATACACGGTATAGTCATCGTGATACTGCCAGCGGGGCAGGTCGCTCGAGGTGTTGGTGGGCGACCATGACTTGACCCAGTCCTTGTGCCAGTTGCTGCCATCGGGACCGTTTGTCGGGTCCATATAACCCATGTAACGGGTATCGAACATCTTGCCGCCAATCTGATAGTCAAATGCGAGTGACATATCCACGGGACCTACCTTGAGGGTGGTGCTGAAACCGCCGTAGAGCTTGGGCAGACATGAGCCCTGAACATACTTGGTAGCATTGTTGGGGTCGGTGGTGGTGAGGTCACGCTTTGAGCCGGGACGGTTGGTCACCGATACGGTCTGGCCTTTAGAGTTAACCGAGCAGAGGTCAGAATCCATCCAATAGAGCTGTTCGCCATCCTCGGTGAGGCCGGCAACCTCGGGCATGAAGAGCTCGTACATCGAGCTGCCCTCGGCATACCATGACGATACGGTGCGGCTTGCGTCAGCCTGGGTGAAGCCGCCAAGGTCGCGAATCTTCGACTCGGGGAGCTTGAGGATGCGGTTCTGGTTGTGGGTGAAGTTGAGGTTGATGTCCCAGCTTACGAGCTTGTTGCGGATGATGCCGCCGTTGAGCTGAACCTCGACACCTGTGTTGCGGATGTCGCCGATGTTGTCAAAGTAACCGCGTGCACCCATCGCCTCGGGGATTGAGAGAAAGAAGAGGAGGTCAGTGGTCTTCTTGTTGTAGAAGTCGATGCTACCGTTGAGGCGGTTGCCGAAGAGGCCGAACTCGAGGCCGATGTTGAGGTTGGTAGTGGTCTCCCAGGTGATGTCCTCGTTACCGAACTGACTGAATGAGGGAGCCATGTCGGTGGCCGATGAGGGTTCGATGGTGTAGGTGTTCACATAGTTCCAGTTACCGATGTTATCGTTACCCTGCTGGCCGATAGAAGCCTTGAACTTGAGCATGTTAATCCAAGACTTGTCCTGGAGGAAGTCCTTGTTGATGAGCCATGCGCCGCCGACCGACCAGAAGTTACCCCAACGGTGGTCCTTGGCGAAGCGTGAGGAGGCGTCACGACGATATGACACGCTACCGAAGTATTTGCCGTCATAGTCATACTGACCGCTGAGGAAGTAACCCTCGACGTTGTAGGCTGTCTTGTAGCCGGCCGATGTCATCTTGGTGGCAAAGGCATTGATTTCCTGAATGTCAGGCGAGAATCCGCCGGTGGCAGTAGCAGAGAGATAGTTGGTAGTGGTCTTGTAGTATTCGTGACCAATCATGGCGTTGACGCTGTGCAGGCCGAAGGTGTTGGTGTAGGTAAGGGTCTGCACGTTGTTGGTGCGGAGCGACTCGGTGGTCTCCTTCTGCAGACGGCCGTTCACGTTGGTCGAGGGGCCGAAATATGGGTTGTCATAGATGCCCTTGCGGGTGTTGCCCCATATAACGTTGCTCGAGATGTTGGCCTTGAGCCAGGGGGTCAGGATGAAGTCGGCGGTGAAGGTACCGTTGAACTGGTTGCCATGCTGCGAATTGTCATTGTAGCGGTTGGCACCGAGGGGGTTGTTGTTAGACATGAACGGACGGTTGAGGTTACCGCTACCGGGAATGTTGCCGTAACCGTTCACTCGGTTACCCACACCGAAGTCGTAAAGCTGACCGTGCTCGTTGCTCATGATGTAGGGGTTGCCGTTGGCATCAACGCCGCGCACATACACGGGGAAGACAGGGGCGATGCTGTTGCAGAAGTACATGAGGTTGGTACCGCCGAGTGACTGGTCCATGTTGGGGTTGGACTCGGTCTCAGAGTGGAGATAAGCCACGTTGGCACCGAGCTTCATCCAGGGCTTGGCCTGATAGTCAGCCTTCACGCGGGCCGAGAGACGCTTGTAGCTCGAGTATTCGATGATACCGCCCTCATCGAGGTAGCCGACCGATGCGTAGAACGAAGCCTTGTCCGAGCCGCCGTTGACGCTGACATTGTACTCCTGACGGAGAGCTGTCTTATAGGCGAGGTCGGTCCAGTCGTCGTTGATGAGGTAATACTCCTTGCCGTTAGTCGCGGTATAGGTGCGGCCGAGCTTGGCGTTGGGGTTGATTCTACCATCAAGGCCCACAACCTGCTCGCCGTTGGGAACATCATAGATAAGATAATTACCAAGGAGTGTCACCATGTTCTTATTAGCCCAAGCATTGGCTTTTTCAGAAGTAAGGGCAGATAGTGCGTAGTTGTTGAGGGTAGCGTAGCCGGCCTCGTAATATTCGGCAGGAGTGTCAATCAGGTCATAGTCCTGGTCAGCGCGGGTGTTGGCACCCCACTTCATGTCAACCGACACCTTGGCGTTCTCAGTGTTGCCTTTCTTTGTAGTGATAATAATCACACCGGCAGCACCACGGGCACCGTAAAGGGCGGCGGAAGCAGCATCCTTGAGCACCGAGATTGACTCGATATCGCCCTGAGGGATGTTGGAGAGCGATGCGGTGTAGGGGGCACCGTCGACGATGATAAGAGGATTGGTCTCGGCATACATCGAGGCGATACCACGGATGTTGATTTTACCGTCGTTAGAGCCGGGGGCACCGCTCGAGCCACGCATCTGCAGGCCGGGGACTGTTCCGACAAGAGCATCGGCCACGTTGGTGGCAACGCGCTTGTTAAGCTCCTCGGCGTTGACCACTGAGGCGGCACCTGTAAAGGCCGACTTCTTGGCTGTACCGAAGGCCACGGCGATAACCTCGTCGAGCTTGTTGTCGCTCTCGAGGGTCACGGACATCTGCTGGCCGGGAGTGATGTCAAACTCCTGGGTGCGCATGCCCACGTAGGAGACGGAGATTTTCTTGACTGTCGTAGGGAGGAGCATGTCAAAGACTCCGTCGATGTTAGTTACAGTTCCAATCTGGGTTCCCACCCCCATGACGGTCGCGCCCACCAGGGGCTCGCCGCTGTCCTCGCCAAACACTATACCTGTCACGCGCTGGTTCTGCTGAGCCAATGCGGTGACGCTCATAGTGATGACGGCCACAAGTAGAAGAAACAGTTTTTTCATACTTGAAAAATAAAACCGGTTAATTAATAGAAAATGATTGATATATATTAGTCTCGTTTGTAATGTGTCTCGTCATGGGTGAAAAATGCATGTAAGACGCATTATCGGAAGTTGACGAAATGTTAGTGAAAAATAGTTATGTACCTTTTTGGGCTTTTTTACATTTCACATGTATTACGGTGGCAAAAGTAATACTTTTTAAGGAATGATTTAAAATAAGTTGTGTAAAAATTTGTTAAAAGGCCAATTTTTAACTTTCAAAATGAAAATTAAAGACCCCTCAAGGCTTACACAATGCCACCGCGCCGACTATGTTTGTAGCATATAAACAGTAATAAATTAGAACCGCGAAATCACGCGTTAACAATCTTCTGATAATGCGTCGAATACACCCCGCCCGACAGCGGTGTGACTGATGTGGATTTTTACGATAAGGCCTCACGAAGCAATGCTCCGTGAGGCCTTTGTCATGCCTCGCTCCGGCCTAATACATTGGGGATTATATTCCGATAATGCGTCTTATCTGACATTATCGCACACTATAACCAAAGCACATTATCAATCATTTTTTTATTCTATTAATTAACCGGTTTTATTCTTCAAGTATGAAAAGATTGTTTCTTCTACTTGTGGCCGTCATCACTATCAGCCTCAGCGTCCTGGCACAGGACCGTCAGGTAAAGGGCATAGTGTTTGGCGCGTACAACGGCAATGAGCCCCTCGTGGGCGCGACCGTTATGGGAGTCGGCACCAAAATCGGTGTGGTCACCGACATCAACGGTGTCTTTGACATCACACTCCCCACGACAGTCAAAAAAATCCTCGTCTCCTACGTGGGCATGCGTCCGCAGGAGTTTGACATCATCCCCGGCCAGGAGATGGTGGTGACTCTCGAGAGCGAGACCTCGCTCGACGAGGTAGTGGTAACCGCCTTCGGCATGAAGCGTGACCGCAAGGGCCTGGGCTATGCCGTGCAGGACCTCAAGGCCGAGGACCTCAACACCGCCGGCACCACATCGCTCTCAAGCGCGATGCAGGGCAAGCTCTCGGGCGTGGAGATACGCCCCTCGTCAGGCGCGTCGAGCAACATCACCATCCGTGGCGTGCGCTCGTTCTCGGGCAACAACTCGCCCCTCTACGTAATCGACGGCATGCCCATCGAGTCGACCCCCGACGTGGTGCAGACCGCCAACGGCATGGTGTCGAACGCAAGCTACTCTGACCGCTCAATCGACATCAACCCCGACGACATCGAGTCAATCAACGTGCTCAAGGGCCAGGCCGCAGCCGCCCTCTACGGTATCCGCGCCACCAACGGCGTCATCGTCATCACCACCAAGCGCGGCTCGGGACTGAGCAGCTCCAAGCCTGTAGTCACGGTGTCGACCGACCTTGCCTCTGACCGCGTGTCGCGCAAGTTCAAGCATCAGGATGTGTACGCCCAGGGTATGGGCGGAGCCTACAGCCCCACAGCATCCATGACATGGGGTCCGAAAATCAGCGAGCTCCCCAACGATGCCAACTATGGCGGCAACACCGACAACCAGTACACCCAGATGTACGGCAAGCACCAGGGTATGTATTACAACCCCAAGCGTGCCCAGGCCGGTCTGGACGGATGGACCACCCCGCAGATTTATGACAATGTGGGTGACTTCTTCTCAAACGGTTTCACCGAGAACGCCAACTTCTCAATCTCGCAGCGCATTGACCGCACTTCCTACTCGTTCGGCCTGAGCAATTCGCATCAGGACGGCGTGGTGAAGAACACTGGACTCAACCGCTGGGGCGCACGTGGCGCGCTCGACTGGCACCTCAACGACCGGTGGAAGCTCGGCTTCACCGCCAACTATGTGCACACCAACATCCGCACCGCTCCCCAGGCCACCTCGGGCATCACCAACGTAGTCTACTCAGCCCCTGCCGAGTATGACCTCAAGGGGATACCCTCGCACGTGGAGGGTGACCCCTCGCAGCAGACATCGTTCCGCTCCACATCGTTCAACAACCCCTACTGGTGGGCCGATAACAATGCCTACACACAGTCGACACAGCGTTTCTTCGGCAACGCCTATGCCGAGTTCCGACCCAAAATCAACTGGGGCGACCGCTTTGACCTCGTAATCAAGGAGCAGTTAGGCATCGACGCCTACACCTCGCGCTACTCCAACATCCAGGAGGTAGGCTCGGCCGGAAATGCCTCGGGCTACATCGAGAACGAGAGCTACACCCGTCAGATATTCAACAACCTCGTGACCGCCAACTTCACGGCCGAGCTGGGCAGCGACCGCGAATGGAACCTCGGACTTCTCGTGGGTAATGAGGTAAACAACGACAAGGTCACCTCGACCAACTATGCCGGTTCGGGCCTCGCCTTCTACGGCCAGCCCACCATCAGCAACTGCGCCACACTCACCTATGGCTACGAGGCCCCCTCGCAGGAGCGCACCGTGGGCCTCTTCTTCAACGCCTCGGCGTCGTGGCGCGACATGCTCTTCCTCAACGTCACCGGCCGTAACGACTGGGTGTCATCGATGCCCCGCGACAACCGCTCGTTCTTCTACCCCTCAGTGTCGCTCTCATGGGTGTTCACCGAGCTTGAGGCCCTGAAGGGCAACCGCGTGCTCACCTTCGGCAAGCTGCGCACCTCGTATGCCGAGGTAGGCCAGGCCGGTTCATACCTCGCCAACTTCGCCTACACCCCGTCATACGGTGGCGGTTTCTATGCCATCAACCCCGTCAACTATCCCATCAAGGGCGTGACATCGTTCATCCCCTACTGGCGCGAGTATGACCCCAACCTCAAGCCTCAGACCACCAAGAACTATGAGGTGGGCCTGGACCTGCGCTTCTGGGACGACCGAGTGAAGTTTGAGTACACATACTCCTATCAGGATGTGCGCGACCAGATATTCCAGATACCTATGGACGGCTCGACAGGCTATCAGAGCATCATGGCCAACGGCGGACGCATCACCACCAACACCCACGAAATCAATGCGTCGGTGACTGCCTATACCTCCAAAGACCTCGAAATCGACCTCGGCCTCAACTGGACCAAGTATGAGTCGATGGTCAAGGAGCTGGCCGACGGTGTGGACAACATCATGCTCGGCGGTTTCGGAGAGCCTCAGGTGCGCGCCTATGTGGGCTACAGCTACCCCGTAATCTTCGGCAACTCGTTCATGCGCGACGAGGCCACCGGCCAGATGCTGCTCGATTCCGACGGCCTGCCCATGACTTCGGGCGAGTCGACCGTAATCGGCAAGTGTACCCCCGACTTCAATATGGGCTGGAGCACCAACATCCGCTACAAGCGACTCAACCTCTCGACCACATGGAGCTGGCAGAAGGGCGGCCAGATGTATCACGGCACAAACGGTGTGATGCAGATGTTCGGTGCCACCGAGCAGAGCCTTGACCGCGAGACTCCCCTCCACGTGACCGGCATCGACTATGACACCCGCAAGCCCGTTGAGTACGAGGTGAGCCGCTATGACTGGAACCAGGTTTATTACGATGTGTCGGAGGGCCTTATCGTCGACACCGACTATGTCAAGCTCCGCGACATCACCCTCTCCTATCAACTGCCCCGCATAGCCGGATTTGACATCAATGTCTACGGTTTTGCCCGCAACGTACTCGTATGGGCCAAGATGGAGAACTTTGACCCCGAGTCGTCGGTAGGTAACAACAACGCCGGCGGTTACTTCGAGCGTTTCTCTCTCCCCAACACCGCATCGTTTGGCGGAGGCCTCAAAGTCACCTTTTAAATAATTAGTAATTAGCAATTACTACTGGTGCGATAAAATCGCGTTAGTTTAGAAATCATCAAATAAAGAGA
>CAJUCI010000022.1 GCA_910584825.1 uncultured Duncaniella sp.
GAGCACTTCCTTGGTAAGGAAGAGGTCGCGGGTTCAAATCCCGCCATCGGCTCTATTTTTATTCAGACGGCCTCGATAGTGCGCTAACGCTATCGTGGCGTCTTGTCAAAAAGCAATCATTAATCAAGCAATAATAGCAAAGTTATGGCAAAAGAAAAATTCGAAAGAACGAAGCCGCATGTAAACATCGGTACCATCGGCCACGTTGACCATGGCAAGACTACTCTTACAGCAGCCATCACCACAGTGCTCGCAAAGAAGGGTCTTTCAGAGGTTAAGTCATTCGACCAGATTGACAACGCTCCCGAGGAGAAGGAGCGCGGTATTACAATCAACACCGCTCACGTAGAGTATGAGACCGCTAACCGTCACTATGCTCACGTTGACTGCCCGGGCCACGCTGACTACGTGAAGAACATGGTAACCGGTGCTGCTCAGATGGACGGTGCTATCATCGTAGTAGCCGCTACTGACGGTCCCATGCCCCAGACCCGCGAGCACATCCTTCTCGCCCGTCAGGTGAACGTTCCCCGTCTCGTCGTATTCCTCAACAAGTGCGACATGGTTGACGACGAGGAGATGTTCGACCTCGTAGAGATGGAAATGCGTGACCTTCTTTCGACATACGAATACGATGGCGACGAGACCCCCATCATCCGTGGCTCTGCCCTCGGTGCTCTCAACGGCGAGCCCCAGTGGGAAGAGAAGGTGATGGAGCTCATGGAAGCTGTGGACAACTGGATTCCCCTGCCTCCCCGCGACATCGACAAACCCTTCCTTATGCCTGTTGAGGACGTGTTCTCAATCACCGGTCGTGGTACTGTTGCCACCGGTCGTATCGAGACAGGTATCGTGAAGGTAGGTGACGAGGTTCAGATCATGGGCCTTGGCGCAGACATGAAGTCGGTAGTTACCGGCGTTGAGATGTTCCGTAAGCTCCTCGATCAGGGTGAGGCCGGTGACAACGTAGGTCTTCTCCTCCGTGGTATCGATAAGAAGGACATCAAGCGCGGTATGGTTATCTGCCACCCGGGTGTTGTTAAGCCCCACAGCAAGTTCAAGGCTTCGGTCTACATCCTCAAGAAGGAAGAGGGTGGCCGTCACACACCTTTCCACAACAAGTATCGTCCCCAGTTCTACATCCGTACACTTGACGTAACCGGCGAGATTACTCTCCCCGAGGGTGTAGAGATGGTAATGCCCGGTGACCACGTTGAGATCAACGTTGAGCTCATCAACCCGGTAGCTTGCGACGCAGGTCTTCGCTTCGCTATCCGTGAGGGTGGCCGCACCGTAGGTTCGGGTCAGATTACCGAGATTCTTGAGTAATACCCACTCATAAACCCCACAAGAAACCGGCACTCGCCGAGAGGCGTGCCATAATTGACTCCACGCGAGGCCGGTTTCTTTTCGATACGGGACTAGCTCAGTTGGTAGAGCACCGGTCTCCAAAACCGGGTGTCGGGAGTTCGAGCCTCTCGTCCCGTGCTAAAAACAGACGCAAATGAGTAAACTTAAACTGCTTACGGATATCGAGGAGTCGTATACCGAGTTACGGTATAAGACTTCTTGGCCCACCAAGACCCAGCTGGTCAAGAGCGCGGTAATCGTGCTTGTCGCTTCCATTATCATAGCTGCGATTATCTTTGTGATGGATCAGGTGGTGGACACTATCATGCACTTTATCTACTCTCTCGGACAGTAAACCCCTATCAGGTAAATCACGGCAATGGCTGAAGAATTAAAGAAAGCTTGGTATGTGCTTCGAGCCATCTCAGGCAAGGAAGCTAAGGTAAAAGAGGTGCTCGACGGAGCTATCCGCAACACCGGCCTCGGCGACTACGTCTTTCAGGTGCTGATACCTACCGAGAAGGTTATGTCCGTCAAGAACGGAAAGAAGGTCGTAAAGGAGAAGAATCTCTACTCCGGCTACGTCTTCGTTGAGTGTATTCTTACGGGCGAGGTACTCTATGAGCTCCGCAATACAACTAATGTTATCGACTTTCTGCGCGGACGCGGCAAGGATGCTGCGCCCGAGTCGTTACGCGAGTCGGAAGTGCGCCGCATGCTCGGTGCAGCCGACGAGATGATTGACACCGCAGAGGAGGGTAACGATTACATTGTAGGCGAGGCTGTCAAGGTGACCTCAGGCCCCTTCTCAGGATTTGACGGAATCATCGAGGAAGTTAACCGCGAGAAGAAGAAACTGAAAGTGATGGTCAAGATTTTCGGGCGTAAGACTCCGCTCGAACTCGAGAACTCGCAGGTAGTGCGTGAATAATAATCGCGCGGTGTCCGGGCTGACGCTCGGCACATGCTCAGTATAAAGCCCCTTCCGGGTCGGCAAAACGACAAGGGAGAGGTTGAGTGTGTGAGAGTACCGGACCCACGGGAGATGTCACGGCAGCATGACGACACAGGTGCATTGGTTACGAAATCGCCATGTGGAATCTTACTTAGGCTGACATCGTTTTAACCGAATCATTAACAAAAATTTAGATTTATCATGGCTAAAGAAATTGCTGGACAGATCAAATTGCAAATCAAGGGAGGCGCAGCAAACCCCTCTCCTCCAGTTGGTCCTGCCCTCGGTTCGAAGGGTATCAACATCATGGAGTTTTGCAAGCAATTCAATGCCCGCACCCAGGACAAGGCCGGCAAGGTGCTCCCTGTAGTAATCACCTATTACACTGACAAGAGCTTTGACTTCATTGTCAAGACCCCGCCGGTAGCTATCCAGCTCCTCGAGGCTTCAAAGATCAAGAGCGGTTCGGCCCAGCCTAACCGTAAGAAGGTCGCTGAAATCACCTGGGACCAGGTAAAGGCTATTGCTGAGGACAAAATGCCCGATTTGAACTGTTTCAACGTTGCGTCGGCAATGCGCATGGTTGCCGGTACAGCCCGCAGCATGGGTATCACTGTGAAAGGAACATTTCCCGAAAACATTTAATCTTCAATTGACATGACTAAACTGACCAAAAATCAAAAGATTGCCCAGGAGAAGGTTGAAGCAGGTAAGGCTTACACCCTCGCAGAGGCTGTAGAGCTTGTCAAGGAAATTACCTTCACTAAGTTTGATGCTTCGCTCGACGTGGATGTGCGTCTCGGCGTGGATCCCCGTAAGGCCAACCAGATGGTGCGTGGCGTGGTGACACTCCCCAACGGCACCGGAAAGCAGGTGCGCGTGCTCGTGCTCTGCAACTCTGACGCTGAGGCTGCTGCCAAGGCTGCCGGAGCTGACTACGTAGGCCTCGATGAGTATATTGAGAAAATCAAGGGCGGATGGACCGACATTGATGTCATCATCACCCAGCCCGCTATCATGGGTAAGATTGGTGCCCTCGGCCGTGTACTCGGTCCCCGTGGCCTCATGCCTAACCCCAAGAGCGGCACTGTGACCGTCGACGTTGCCAAGGCTGTCGAGGAGGTCAAGAAGGGTAAGATTGACTTCAAGGTTGACAAGAACGGTATCGTTCACTCTTCAGTAGGCAAGGTGTCGTTTGACGCCAAGGCTGCAAAGGAGAATGTCCGCGAGTTCATCAACACTCTCATCAAGCTCAAGCCTGCAACTGCAAAGGGCACATATATCAAGAGCATTTATCTTTCGAGCACCATGAGTCCGGGCATCAAAATCGACCCCAAGTCGATTGATGAGTAATCCATCTAAAGCTGACTGAACAAAATGAAAAAGGAAGATAAAATCATAGCTATCCAGAACATAGCCAAGACTATCCAGGAGTACAGCTGCTTCTATCTCGTAGAGACCGCCGGTCTTGACGCTGAGAAGACCACTGCCCTCCGTCGTGCCTGCAACAAGGCTGAGATTAAGCTCATGGTGGTCAAGAACACCCTTCTCCACAAGGCTCTCGAGAGCCTCGAGGGTGACTACAACGAGCTTTACTCGGTGCTCCACGGTTCGACATCTCTCATGCTGAGCAACACGGGCAACGCTCCCGCCAAGCTCATCAAGGAGATTCTCAAGGCCGATAAGGACGCCAAGCTCCCCGCCTTCAAGGCTGCTTACGTAGAGGAGACCGTCTACGTAGGTGCTGACCAGCTCAGCACACTCGAGGCTATCAAGAGCAAGAACGAGCTTATCGCCGACGTTATCGCTCTTCTCCAGTCTCCCGCCAAGAACGTTATCTCCGGCCTCCAGTCGGGTGGCAACAAGCTTCATGGCATCCTCGAGACCCTCTCGAAGAAAGAGGCGTAATCTCGACCCCCATTCATCCAATCTTTCAACCCAATTCTAAAACAACAAAACATCTATACAATCATGGCAGATCTTAAAGCTTTTGCAGAACAACTCGTTAACCTCACCGTTAAGGAAGTAAACGAACTCGCTCAGATCCTCAAGGACGAGTACGGTATCGAACCCGCAGCTGCAGCTGTAGCAGTAGCAGCAGGCCCCGCAGCAGGTGGTGCAGCCGCTGAGGAGGAGAAGAGCGCATTCGACGTAGTCCTCAAGTCAGCCGGCGCAAGCAAGCTCGCTGTTGTTAAGCTCGTTAAGGAGCTCACCGGTCTCGGCCTCAAGGAGGCTAAGGAGATGGTAGACGGCGCACCCTCTGTAATCAAGGAAGGCATGGCTAAGGCCGACGCTGAGGGTCTCAAGAAGCAGCTCGAAGAGGCTGGTGCTGAGGTTGAGCTGAAATAAGCTATCCCCCATCGACTGAAATATGCCGCACGCCGCGCGGGCATGTGACCTGAAGCGGACGCGACATGCAAAATTTAGGTTAAGATTCTCCTTCGGGAGTGTCTTAACCTGTTTGCGTTAAGACACCCCTGTTATTGATAAAAAATCATAAATAATTATATTTATAAATAAAAGTTAAGCGTAAAATGGCCTGAAAATCGCTGATTTTAGCCTATTGACATTGAAAACATGTAAGTTACGCTTTATTTTGTAGTTAAATATAGTTAAATCTAACGGTGGCGTGCGCAAATCCCCCCGACCTCTCAACTCTCAATCCAAATCCTCCCTCCCCACCATCAGCCCGTAAGGCAATCGCAAACTGCTATATCGGCGTCAGCCTCTTGGCTTGCCAAGTCATCGGCCCCCGCGCCCGGTAAAATGAAATATGAGAATTGCCAATTGCTAATTACTAATTGCTAATTGCCCTCGGGCTCTCTCAACTCTAATAACGATTAATCAACATTAGATGTCAGACACCAAAGCCATCAAGCCGCGCGTAAACTTTGCGACGGTTAAAAATCCCCTCCCTTACCCCGACTTTCTCGAGGTGCAGCTGAAGTCCTTCCAGGATTTCCTTCAGCTCGACACACCCCCCGAGAAGCGTAACAACGAGGGCCTCTACAAGGTTTTTGCGGAGAACTTCCCTATTGCCGACACCCGCAACAACTTTGTGCTCGAGTTTCTCGACTACTATATCGACCCGCCCCGCTACACTATCGACGAGTGTCTGGAGCGCGGCCTGACCTACAGTGTGCCCCTCAAGGCCAAACTCAAGCTCTACTGCACCGACCCTGACCACGAGGACTTCGCCACCGTAATCCAGGACGTGTACCTGGGTGCAATCCCCTATATGACCGACAAGGGCACCTTCGTCATCAACGGTGCCGAGCGTGTAGTGGTGTCGCAGCTTCACCGTTCGCCCGGCGTGTTCTTCGGACAGAGCACCCACGCCAACGGCACCAAGCTCTACAGCGCGCGTATCATCCCCTTCCGCGGCAGCTGGATAGAGTTTGCAACTGACATCAACAATGTGATGTATGCTTACATCGACCGTAAGAAGAAACTCCCTGTCACCACTCTTCTGCGTGCCATCGGCCTCGAGAGCGACAAGGACATCATCGAAATCTTCGGTCTGGCCGAGGAAATCAAGGTCAACAAGACCAACCTCAAGAAGGCAATCGGCCGTAAGCTCGCCGCCCGTGTGCTCAAGACCTGGGCCGAGGACTTCGTCGACGAGGACACCGGTGAGGTGGCTTCAATCGAGCGTAACGAGGTAATCCTCGACCGTGAGAGCGTAATCGAGGAGGAGGATATAGAGAACATCCTCAACTCGGGCGTGCAGACCATCCTGCTCCACAAGGAGGATGCCAACACCACCGACTACAAGATTATATTCAACACTCTCCAGAAGGACGCAACCAACTCGGAGAAGGAAGCCATACAGTACATCTACCGACAGCTGCGCAACGCCGAGCCGCCGGACGATGCAAGCGCACGCGAGGTCATCACCAACCTCTTCTTCTCGGAGAAGCGTTACGACCTCGGCGAGGTGGGCCGCTACCGTATCAACAAGAAGCTCGGCCTCACCACATCGATGGACGTCAAGGTGCTCACCAAGGAGGACATCATCGCCATCATCAAGTATCTCATCGAGCTTATCAACTCCAAGACCGATGTCGACGATATAGACCACCTCAGCAACCGCCGCGTGCGCACCGTGGGCGAGCAGCTCTACAACCAGTTTGGCGTAGGCCTCGCACGTATGTCGCGCACCATCCGCGAGCGCATGAACGTGCGTGACAACGAGGTGTTCACCCCCATCGACCTTATCAACGCCAAGACCATCTCGAGCGTAATCAACTCGTTCTTCGGCACCAACGCGCTGTCGCAGTTCATGGACCAGACCAACCCTCTGGCCGAGATTACCCACAAGCGTCGTATGTCGGCCCTCGGCCCCGGCGGTCTGTCGCGTGAGCGCGCAGGCTTCGAGGTGCGAGACGTGCACTACACCCACTACGGCCGCCTCTGTCCTATCGAGACCCCTGAAGGCCCGAACATCGGTCTTATCTCGTCGCTCTGCGTATATGCCAAGATTAACGACCTCGGCTTCATCGAGACCCCCTACCGTGAGGTCAAGGATGGCAAGGTCAACCTCAACAACGACGAGGTTGTCTACCTGACCGCCGAAATCGAGGAGGGCAAAATCATCGCCCAGGGCAATGCGCCCGTCAAGGCCGACGGCGAGTTTATCAACGACCGCATCAAGGCCCGTCTGGACGCCGACTTCCCTATCGTCTCACCCGACCAGGTGGAGCTTATGGATGTGTCGCCCACACAGATAGCCTCAATCGCCGCATCGCTCATCCCGTTCCTCGAGCATGACGACGCCAACCGTGCGCTCATGGGTTCTAACATGATGCGCCAGGCTGTGCCTCTGATGCGCAGCGAGAGCCCCATCGTGGGCACCGGCATCGAGGGTCAGCTCATCCGCGACTCCCGCACTCAGATTATGGCCGAGGGAGCAGGCGTGATAGAGTTTGTCGACGCCACCGTCATCCGCATCCGCTATGACCGCACCGAGGAGGAGGAGTTCGTATCCTTCGAGGACAGCGTCAAGGAATATCACCTGCCCAAGTTCCGCAAGACCAACCAGAGCACTACCATCGACCTGCGCCCCATCTGCAACAAGGGCCAGCGCGTGCAGAAGGGCGACATCCTCACCGAGGGTTACTCCACCGAGAACGGCGAGCTCGCCCTCGGCCGCAACCTCAAGGTGGCCTTCATGCCCTGGAAGGGTTACAACTATGAGGACGCCATCGTGCTCAACGAGCGCGTGGTGCGCGAGGACATCCTCACCTCGGTCCACGTGGACGACTTCACGCTCGAGGTGCGCGAGACCAAGCGCGGCATGGAGGAGCTCACATCCGACATCCCCAACGTCAGCGAGGATGCTACCAAGGACCTCGACGAGCGCGGTATCGTGCGCATCGGTGCCCACATCATCCCCGGTGACATCATGATAGGCAAAATCACCCCGAAGGGTGAGAGCGACCCCACCCCTGAGGAGAAGCTGCTCCGCGCCATCTTCGGCGACAAGGCCGGCGATGTCAAGGACGCATCGCTCAAGGCTTCGCCCTCGCTCAAGGGTGTGGTAATCGGCACACATCTCTATCAGAAGGCCGAGAAGAAGAAGACCAAGAAGGCTTCAAGCGCAGTGCTCCCCAAACTCGATGAGGAGTACGAGGAGCGTCAGAACGAGCTTAAAGACCTGCTCGTGCAGAAGCTCATGACCCTCACCGAAGGCAAGACCTCGCAGGGCGTGAAGGACTTCCTCGGTAGCGAAATCATCCCCAAGGGCTCGAAGTTTGTGGCCGGCACCCTCAAGGAAATCGACTACGATACCATCAACCTGTCGAAGTGGACCGCCGACGCCCACAAGAACGACCTCATCCGCGCCACCATCGTCAACTATCTGCGCAAGAGCAAGGAAATCGAGGCCGCACACCGCCGCAAGAAGTATGACATCTCCATCGGCGATGACCTGCCCTCAGGCATCATGAAGCTTGCCAAGGTCTACGTGGCCAAGAAGCGTAAGATTAGCGTGGGTGACAAGATGGCCGGCCGTCACGGCAACAAGGGTATCGTGTCGCGTATCGTGCGCCAGGAGGATATGCCCTTCCTCGCCGACGGTACTCCGGTCGACATCGTGCTCAACCCTCTGGGTGTGCCTTCGCGTATGAACCTCGGTCAGATTTTCGAGACCGTGCTCGGATGGGCCGGCCGCGAGCTGGGCGAGAAGTTCGCAACCCCGATTTTCGACGGTGCGACACTCGATAACCTCAACGAATGGACCGACAAGGCAGGCCTGCCCCGCTACGGCAAGACCTACCTCTATGACGGCGGCACAGGCGAGCAGTTTGACCAGCCCGCCACCGTGGGTGTCATCTACATGCTCAAGCTCGGCCACATGGTCGAGGACAAGATGCACGCCCGCTCCATCGGCCCGTACTCACTCATCACCCAGCAGCCGCTCGGCGGTAAGGCCCAGTTCGGCGGTCAGCGTTTCGGTGAGATGGAGGTCTGGGCACTCGAGGCATTCGGCGCATCGCACATCCTCCAGGAGATTATCACCGTCAAGAGTGACGACGTGACGGGTCGCTCCAAGACCTACGAGGCCATCGTCAAGGGTGAGGCCATGCCCCCCGCCGGCATCCCCGAGTCGCTCAACGTGCTTCTGCACGAGCTCCGCGGCCTCGGTCTCAGCATCAACCTCGAGCCGTAGACTGTCCCGACCCTCTCCTAATCACTCCTCACACACCCTTTTTTATAATTGCATATCCATAACATATATATGGCTTTTAGAAAAGACAACAAACAGAAAACCGGATTCTCAAAGATTTCCATCGGCCTCGCATCGCCCGAGGAGATTCTTGAGAAGTCGAGCGGCGAAGTGTTGAAACCCGAGACCATCAACTATCGCACCTACAAGCCCGAGCGCGACGGCCTCTTCTGCGAGAGCATCTTCGGTCCTGTCAAGGACTACGAGTGCCATTGCGGCAAGTACAAGCGCATCCGCTACAAGGGCATCACCTGCGACCGTTGTAAGGTGGAGGTCACCGAGAAGAAGGTGCGCCGCGAGCGTATGGGCCACATCAAGCTCGTCGTGCCCGTGGCTCACATCTGGTATTTCCGCTCACTCCCCAATAAGATAGGCTATCTGCTCGGTCTCCCCTCCAAGAAGCTCGACGCCGTGGTCTACTACGAACGCTACGTGGTAATCAACCCCGGCGTGGCCGCTAACCTCGACCCCGAGAAGCCCGTGGCCAAGCTCGACCTTCTCACCGAGGAGGAATACTTTGACATCGTCGACCGTCTGCCACGCGAGAATCAGATGCTTGAGGACGGCAACCCCGACAAGTTCGTGGCCAAGATGGGTGCCGAGGCTCTCTATGACCTGCTCAAGGACCTCGACCTCGACGACCTCTCATACGCCCTGCGTGACCAGGCCAACGCCGAGGGCTCGCAGCAGCGTAAGACCGAGGCCCTGAAGCGTCTGCAGGTAGTGGAGTCGTTCCGCGCCTCGCGTGACCGCAACAAGCCCGAGTGGATGATACTCCAGGCTGTGCCTGTCATCCCGCCCGAGCTCCGTCCCCTCGTGCCCCTGGACGGCGGACGTTTCGCCACATCCGACCTCAACGACCTCTACCGTCGTGTCATCATACGTAACAACCGTCTGAAGCGACTCATCGAAATCAAGGCTCCCGAAGTGATTCTCCGCAACGAGAAGCGTATGCTCCAGGAGGCCGTTGACTCACTGCTTGACAACTCACGCAAGTCGTCGGCTGTCAAGACCGAGGCCAACCGTCCCCTCAAGTCGCTCTCTGACTCGCTCAAGGGTAAGCAGGGCCGCTTCCGTCAGAACCTTCTCGGTAAGCGTGTCGACTACTCGGCCCGTTCGGTAATCGTCGTAGGCCCCGAGCTCAAGATGCACGAGTGCGGTATCCCCAAGAATATGGCCGCCGAGCTTTACAAGCCCTTCGTAATCCGCAAGCTCATCGAGCGCGGCATCGTCAAGACCGTCAAGAGCGCGAAGAAGATTGTAGACCGCAAGGAGCCCGTCGTATGGGACATCCTCGAGTACGTCATGAAGGGCCACCCCGTGCTCCTCAACCGTGCCCCGACACTTCACCGTCTCGGCATCCAGGCATTCCAGCCCAAGATGATTGAGGGCAAGGCTATCCAGCTCCACCCGCTCGCATGTACGGCATTCAACGCCGACTTCGACGGTGACCAGATGGCCGTCCACCTCCCCCTCGGCAACGAGGCTATCCTCGAGGCCCAGCTGCTCATGCTCGGCTCGCACAACATCCTCAACCCTGCCAACGGCGCGCCTATCACCGTGCCTTCGCAGGACATGGTGCTCGGCCTCTATTACATCACCAAGCTCCGTCCCGGCGACAGGGGCGAGGGCCTGAAGTTCTACGGTCCCGAAGAGGCTGAGATTGCCTACAACGAAGGCCGTGTGACACTTCACGCTCCCGTGTCGGTCGTAGTCGACGACATCGACGAGCAGGGCAATCCCTGCAAGCGTCTCGTCGAGAAGACCTCGGTGGGTCGTGTGCTTGTCAACCAGTATGTGCCCAAGGAGATTGGTTACGTCAACGAGATTCTCTCAAAGAAGTCGCTGCGCACCATCATCTCCAAGGTTATCAAATATTGCGGTATCCCCCGCTCGGCTCAGTTCCTTGACGACATCAAGAACCTCGGTTACTACATGGCATTCAAGGGCGGCCTCTCGTTCAACCTCGGCGACGTGCTCATCCCTGCAGAGAAGGAGCAGTATGTACGCGAGGGCTACGAGCAGGTCAACGAGGTGCTCAACAACTACTCGATGGGCTTCATCACCAACAACGAGCGTTACAACCAGATTATCGACATCTGGACACACGTCAACTCTCGCCTGGCCGATACGCTCATGAAGCAGATTTCCGAGGACAAGCAGGGCTTCAACCCTGTCTACATGATGCTTGACTCGGGAGCCCGTGGTTCTAAGGACCAGATTCGTCAGCTCTCAGGTATGCGTGGTCTTATGGCCAAGCCTCAGAAGAGCGGTGCCGAGGGCGGTCAGATTATCGAGAACCCGATTCTTGCAAACTTCAAGGAGGGCCTCTCGGTGCTCGAGTACTTCATCTCCACCCACGGTGCCCGTAAGGGTCTTGCCGATACCGCGCTTAAGACAGCCGACGCCGGTTATCTTACCCGCCGTCTCGTCGACGTGGCCCACGACGTCATCATCAACGAGGTTGACTGCGGCACGCTCCGCGGCCTCGTGTGCACCGAAATCAAGAACAACGACGAGGTTGTCGCATCGCTCGGCGAGCGTATCCTCGGCCGTGTGTCAGTCCATGATATCGTCGACCCCACCAACGGCGAGGTTATCGTCGAGGCCGGCGAGGAAATCAACGATGCCGCTGCTGACCGCATCAACGCATCGCCCATCGAGTCAGTCGAGATTCGCTCGGTGCTCACCTGCGAGTCCAAGAAGGGTGTCTGCGCCAAGTGCTACGGCCGCAACCTTGCCACACACCGCATGGTGCAGATGGGCGAGGCCGTCGGCGTCATCGCAGCGCAGTCAATCGGCGAGCCGGGTACACAGCTTACCCTCCGTACATTCCACGTCGGTGGTGTGGCCTCAAACATCGCCGCCGTCAACTCGCTCACCTCACGCTATGAGGGTATCCTCGAAATCGACGAGCTCCGCACCGTCCGCACCGACGAGGTCGACGCCAAGGGACGCAACGTCGAGGTGGTCATCGGCCGTCTTGCCGAGATGCGCATCGTCGACCCGAAGACCAAGATGATGCTCACCAACGCCAACATCCCCTACGGTGCCAAGCTCTACTTCGACAACGAGGCTAAGGTAGGCAAGGGTGACGTAATCTGCGAGTGGGACCCCTTCAACGCCGTCATCGTCAGCGAAGTCGGCGGTAAGGTGCGCTACTCCAACCTTGAGGAGAATGTCACCTATCGCGTCGAGGCCGACGAACAGACCGGCATCCGCGAGAAGATTGTCATCGAGTCAAAGGAGCGCGGCAAGGTGCCCGAGGCCAACATCGTGGACGCTTCAGGCGAGATTGTCAAGACCTATGCACTCCCCGTGGGCGCACACCTCATGGTCGATGAGGACCAGGATGTGAAGGCCGGCGAAATCTTCGTCAAGATACCTCGCGCCACAGGCGGTGCCGGTGACATCACCGGCGGTCTGCCCCGTGTCACCGAGCTCTTCGAGGCACGCAATCCGTCAAATCCCGCCATCGTGTCGGAAATCGACGGCGAGGTGCGCTTCGGCAAGGTTAAGCGTGGCAACCGCGAAATCTCGGTTACCTCCAAGCTGGGCGAGACCAAGAAGTATCTCGTGCCCCTGTCAAAGCAGATTCTCGTTCAGGAGAACGACTATGTGCGCGCCGGTACACCCCTCTCGGACGGTGCCATCACTCCGGCCGACATCCTCAACATCATGGGCCCGACCGCTGTACAGGAGTACATCGTCAACGAGGTTCAGGATGTGTACCGTATGCAGGGTGTGAAGATTAACGACAAGCACTTCGAGGTAATCGTGCGTCAGATGATGCGCAAGGTCAACATCCTCGACCCGGGCGATACAGGATTCCTCGAGCAGCAGATTGTCGACAAGCGCGACTTCATGGACGAGAACGACCGTATCTGGGGCAAGAAGGTTGTCACCGACGCCGGCGACAGCGAGAATGTCAAGAAGGGTCAGATTATCACCGCCCGCAAGCTGCGTGACGAGAACTCTTCGCTCAAGCGTCGTGACCTCCGTCCCATCGTGGTGCGTGACGCCCAGCCTGCCACTTCCGAGCAGATACTTCAGGGTATCACCCGCGCCGCACTGCAGACATCGTCGTTCATGTCGGCCGCATCGTTCCAGGAGACCACCAAGGTGCTCAACGAGGCTGCCATCAACGGCAAGACCGACTATCTGCAGGGCATGAAGGAGAACGTAATCTGCGGTCACCTTATCCCCGCCGGTACCGGCCTCCGTTCCTACGAGCGCATCGTCGTATCGGGCAAGGATGAGTACACCGACACCTTCGCTCCCGCCGAGGCAGTCGAGGACTCTATCGAGACCCGCGACGTCGAGACAGTAATGCCGTAAGACATCACCAGTCACCATAACCACAGCACCCCCGAAAGAGACGCTCTCTTTCGGGGGTGCTTGTTTCTTGCCGGTGTGTCATAATCCGGGAAGGGGACAAAAGGACAAAAGAGACAAAAGCAACATAAGATATGTATTATTTTGAAAATAATAAACCTATGTTGCTTTTGTCTCTTTTGTCCTTTTGTTCCTTTCCTGAATTGTGTCTTAGTCGACCCGGATGAGGGTGAGGCCGTCGCGCAGGGGGAGGATGACTGACGATAGGCGCGGGTGTGAGGCCACGTAGGTGTTGAAGGCGTCGAGGCCGAGGGTCTGCGCATCGTGGTTGGTGACGGTGTCATAGACCTTGCCGTCCCACAGCGTATTGTCGGCGATTATGAATGCCCCCGGGTGGAGCGAGGGGAGCAGGAGGTCGAGATAGGCTATGTAGTCGCGCTTGTTGGCGTCGATATACACGAGGTCCCAGTCCTCATGCAGGGTGGGGATTACTTCGAGCGCGTCGCCTATATGTAGCGTGATGCGGTCGCCTCCGGGCGAGGTGGCGAAGAGTTCGGTCAGCTCCTCCTCCATCTCGTCGTCGAGTTCTACGGTATGTACCTCGCCCCCTTCGGATAGGGTCTCGGCGAGGCATAGGGCCGAGTAGCCGGTGAAAGTGCCCAGCTCGAGCACACGGCGTGGCTTAATCATTGACACGAGCATGGCCAGCATGCGCCCTTGCAGATGGCCTGAGCACATGCGCGGGTACAGGTGGGTCAGATGTGTGCGCCTGTATAGTCGGGCAAGATGCTCCGGCTCAGGTGAAATATGGGCGAGAATGTAGTCCTCCAAAATAAATTTAAAATTTAAAATGGAAAATTTAAAATTAAGAATTGCCTTCTGGGTATTCGTGGCAGCCCTGTAGGAGCGACGGCTTTAGCCGTCGATATGGCACGACACGGGTAATTTTATGCCGTATCTCCATATCGCCGATACGTTGCTTCATATCGACGGCTAAAGCCGTCGCTCCTACAGGGGCAATTTTCAATTCATTATAATGGCCTGGGCGGCGAGGAAGTAGGAGTTGAGGCCGAAGCCGGCGATGGTGCCGCGACACACGGGTGCTATGAGTGAGGTGTGGCGGATGGCCTCGCGTGAGGCGACGTTGGAGATGTGTACCTCTATCACGGGGATGCTGATGGCCTTGATGGCGTCGGCAATGGCGAGCGACGTGTGGGTGTAGGCTCCGGCGTTGAGGATGATGCCGTCACAGTCGGCACGGTGGAGCGCGTCGATGATGTCGCCTTCGTGGTTGCTCTGGTAGTATTCCACTTCGTCGCCGTCGAGCATTTCACGGAGGTCCTGCAGATAGGATTCAAATGTGCGCGAGCCGTAGATGTCGGGTTCGCGTGTGCCCAGGAGGTTGAGGTTGGGGCCGTTGATTATTAGAAGCTTCAATTTAATTAGTAATTAGTAATTAGCAATTAGTAATTATAGGCAAGCCACGTAATAAGCCGATTTAGCAATTATATGCGAGCCATGTAATAAGCCGGTTAATCGGTTGGCTATTCTCAATTTATGCTACGCTCCGACGAGCACGTACATTGCTGCGGTGGTGAGGAGCATGATTATGATGAGCAGCCAGCTGACATAGGCGCGCTGCGGGTAGGCTTTCCATGCGAGCCAGGCTGACAGGAGCATGTAGAACGGGTAAATCCACACAAGTGTACGTGTGGCCTGCGCGTCGGCCGGACATGCCGACAGCATCGCCGGGAAGGTGAAGAGCGGGAGCGAGACGATGATTATCAGAATGGTCATCCAGACGGGGGGGGCGGGACATGGGAATTAAGAATTTAAAATTTAAAATGGAAAATTTAAAATTAATCCTTGCGGTTGGCTGCGGCTTTCCTTCAGCTTTCCTTCGGCTTACGCGATGACGTTGCCGTCATTGCGGGGGCTTGCGCGGTATTTTAGTCCTTCGATTCGCGGTAGGCCTGGACGGTGAGGCGGATGCCTTCGGCGAGGTCTACGCGCGGGGAGAAGCCGAAATCACGCTGGGCGGGGGTCACGTCGCACGACCAGTTGCGCTGCGCCATGATGTTGTATTTGTCGCTGTTGAGCGTGACGGCCTTCATCTTGGCCGCGCCCCATTTCTCGCTCACCTTGCAGGCGATGGAGAGTGCCCACAGGGGCAGACGGACGGGTATCACGAGCTTGCGGCCGAGGGCTTTTGACACTATCTGCCTGAACTCTTTCTGCGTGTAGGCGCGCGGCTCGGAGACGATGTATTTCCTGTGGAGCGGAGCGCGCTCGAGCGCGTCGAATATGGCACGGGCAAGGTCTTCGACATAGATGAACGTGAGCATCTGGCGACGCATGCCTACGCCGAAATCAAAGTGCGAGTCGATGGTCTTAATCATCATCAGATAGTCCTGCTCGTGCGGACCGTACACGCCGGTGGGGCGCAACACTATCCAGGGAAATTCCTTTGGGAGCGACTGCAGGAAGGTCTCGGCCTTGATTTTCGACAGTCCGTAGCGCGTGTTGGGGTGGGGGATGGAGTCGCCCGTGAGCGGGGTGTAGCCCTTCTCGTCGCCGGGGCCGATGGCCGAGAGCGACGACATGTAGACCATACGCTCCGGCACGGCCCCTACCTCCTGAAGAGCCTCGACGAAGTCGCGGAGATAGACGTAGTTGATGCGGTTGAAGTCCATGAAGTTGACACACTTCGTGGCTCCGAGATTATATACGATGTAATCCCAGCGGTGGCCGCGCAGCTGCTCGGCGAGCCGGTCGGGATTGTCATAGTCAAGGGTGATGAACTGCAGGGCCGGGTCGGTGAGGAAACGGCGAGAGGTCGACTCCCTGACGCCACACCATGTGTCATATCCACGGCGAAGCGACTCGGCGGCGATGAAGCCTCCGATGAAGCCTCCGGCTCCTACGATGAGTACTTTCTTTCGTTCCATTTATGTTGTCGGGTGGGATGGGTCAAGCAGATTGGAGAAGAGGTCGATATAGCGGCGCGCCACTATCTGCGACGAGAAATTGTCGCGCACATACTCGTGCAGCTCCTCGCGCGAGATGTCGGTCTGGAGAGCCCAGAGTATTCCCTTCACAATGTCGAGCGAGTCGCGGGTGCGCGCTATGTAGCCTGTGGCGAGATGGCGCACGGTGTCCTCGCGGTGAGGGTCGCCGAACACTACGGGTATCGCGCCCGAGGCCATGCCCTCGATTACGGGCGCAGGGATATTCTCGAGCAGCGAGGTGGAGAGCACCACCTTGGCCGAGCTGTAGAGATAGCGCAGAATCTTAGGCTCGTTTATGCGTCCGAGCCAGCGGTGCGACATGCGCAGGTTGTCAAGCGTCTCAGGGTTGTGCATCTGGCCGAAGAGATACACCGCCGTCTCGCTGGCTATCTCGGGATAGTTGTCAAAGATGTGGTTGAGGGCCTCGATGGCATATTCGAGCCCCTTGCCGGGAGCGTCGAGCCACGTGGCACCCATGAGTATGAGGTTGGGCTTGGTGACGGTGAGCAGCGTGTCGATATGGCTGCCGGGCGAGGTGTAATATTGGTCGACCGGGATGGGGGACGGAATTGTCATCACAGGCTTGTTGCGCATCAGTGACGAGTTGCGTGCCTTGATTTCGAGCCATCGGCTTGAGGCCACGAAAGTGATGGGAATGTCGGTGTAGAGGGCCATCTTCCTCTTCCACAGCTTGTGTGAGAGATCGCCGGGGTGGCCTCCGCCCTTGAGAAACACGCAGTTGCCGCACGAATCGGTGTAATAGTCACACGCGCCCGCATTGTGGCACACTCCCGTGAAGGGCCACATGTCGTGGAGCGTCCACACTATCTTCTTGCCCATTTTATGCAGGCGGCGTATCCCCTTGAGGTTCATGAGGCCGCGGTTAATCCAGTTGACGCACACAATGTCTGCCTCCTTCACCCACGGATGGGTGTGGACGTTGATGGCAAACGAGCCAGTGGATACTGCAAAGATATTGTTGTCGGAAAACCCGCTGTGGCTGAGTATCTGCAGCAGTTCGAGGCAATATCGGATGCCGCGCATCAGCCGCGAGCCCTGATATGACACATTGGCCTCGGCCGAACGCTTGGTGTAGACCACCATGCGTGCGTCCACGCCCTCGCGTCGGAGGGCCTGCATGAGTCGGAATGTCGCCACGGCCCCCTCGCCGAGGGTGTCGCTGTGGTTGACGAGCACCACCTTGCGTCCGCGCAGGGCCGAAGGCAGTGACGGGTTATCGGGTAGGCTTGGCATCCTTGTTTGACGTCTTGTTTTTTGGTTTGATTATGTCGCCGACATTGACCAGCGTGATTGAGCTGAGGCGCAGACGTGCCTCGAGATAACGCTCAAGCTCGCGCTGCTTGGGGGCGGGGAGAGGGGTGGAGTAGGAGACGAGGGCGACGTTTACGGTGTCGAGGCGGGCCGTGGCCATGTTGCCGAACACTGACCGCGATATGGCCAGCTCCCTGACCTGAGGGAACAGCACCCTGACCTCGGGAGCGAGGCGGCCCGAGATGGTGTCGTTGAGGCGCGACACCTCGATGACGGCGCGGAGCGAGTCGATGGTCACCTGTTTGGCCGACAGTGCCGTCTGCGCCATCTCGTAGATGTCACGCACCGACGAGCCCCCCGAGTCGAGGGCCGACATGTCGGGCGAGTCGCCCTGGATGATGTTGAGCTTGGTGCCCGCCAGGCCGTAGAACTGCAGGCGCGACGAGAGGGCCAGGTTGAGCGAGTCGGCCGGCAGTATGCGTCCGATTAGGGTGATGGTTATGGTCTTCACGCCGTGGTCAATCTCGGCGTCGCTGCTCAGTACCCTCGTGGCGGGGAACCGGCACTCCTCGGCCACGAAACGGTCGGCGTTGGAGGTGAAGCGGCTCGACCTGAGCATATTGTAGGTGAGATAGAGCGATGGAAGCAGGGTGAGTATCGCCGCCGTGTAGACGATGCGGCGCACCTTGCGCGCCCTGTCGGGATTGTCGGCGGCCACGGGGTGGTAGTGCATCAGCTTCACGCCGATAAAGGTCGATAGGGCGATGTAGATTGAGTTGATGAGGAAGAGATAGAACGCCCCGAAGAAGTATGACATCTGCCACGTGGCCAGTCCGTAGCCCGCGGTGCAGAGCGGGGGCATGAGGGCGGTGGCGATGGCCACTCCGGGGATGACGTTGCCCTTTGACTTCGAGCCGATGGCGATGATGCCGGCCGCTCCGCCGAAAAATCCGATGAGCACGTCATAGATTGTGGGCGACGTGCGGGCCAGCAGCTCGCTGTGCCCCTCGCTCACGGGCGAGATGAGGAAGTAGAGTGTGGACGTAAGCACACTGAACCCCGTGGCCATCACCAGGTTGCGTACGGCGCGCTTGATGAGGTCAAAGTCGCGCACACCCACGCCCAGCCCGATGCCGATGATGGGGCCCATGAGGGGCGATATGAGCATCGCGCCGATGATGACGGCGGTGGAGTTGGTGTTGAGTCCGAGCGACGCGATGAATATCGCGATGATGAGGATGATGATGTTGGTGCCGCGAAAGGTCACCCCCTCGCGGATGGTCTGCTCTGCCTCCTCCTGACTGATGAGATAGTCGGTCAGGGTGAAGTATTGCACAAAATATTTGCTTACAGAGTTCATGATGTCATTCTATGATGCCGACGAGCGCACGAGGCTCTTGACCTCGTCGACCACATTGATGATGTAGTCGCCTATCTTCTCGAGCGAGCCGATGATGTCCATGTAGTAGATGCCGGCCTGATACTCATACTGGTGCGAGTTGATGTTCTCGACGTTGGCCGTGCGCAGCTGATTGCGCAGGTTGTTGATTTCACGCTCGTAGTTGTATGACGATATTATGTCCTTCTCCTGGGCGTGCTCGATGTCGCGCAGCAGGAGTATCTGGTTGGTCATGGCGGCCTCGACCGAAATAAACATCGAGTCGATGTTGTGATAGATGCCGTCGCTGAAATGCACGTCGCCCTCGCGCTTGCGTATGAGCACCTTGCCGATGCCGTAGCAGCAGTCGGCGATGCTCTCAATCTCGCTCACGATACGGAACATGGCTGCAATCCTGTGCTTGCCCTCGTTGGAGAGTCGGCCCTCCGAACAGCGGTTGAGGTAGTCGGCAATCTCTATCTCCATGCGGTCAGAAATCTCCTCATACTTCTCCAGGCGTGAGAACTGCTTGGTGAACTCCTCGCTTGTGGTCTTGACGTGGACTATATTCTGGGCCATCCCTATCATGCGCTGCACGCGCTGGGCATAGACCACAATCTCCTTCTCGGCCTGCGAGATGTTAAGCTCCGAGGCCGACACCATACCGCCCTGGATGAACTTGAGCTGAAACTCCTCCTCCTGGTTGGGCTTGGCGGGCACAAGACGCTCCACAATCTTGACGTAGAGGCCGGTGAGCCATATCATTATCGAGAGGTTGATGAGATTGAACACCGTGTGGAATACCGACAGGCCTATCGACACGCTCTGCTGCATGGCAGCCACCTGCACCGACACCGGGTGACCGGCGGGCAGAGAGTTGTCAAACAGGTGGTCATACGTGGCGGGGTCGGTGGCCTCGATATGGTTGACAAACGCCGAGAGAGCCCCCGGGTCGCCCTGGCCCAGCTCCTCGGTGAGCCACTGTGCGAAGTGGCAGAAGGGGAAGAATATGGCCAGAGTCCACACCGTGCCGAGGAAGTTGAAGAGCAGGTGGCCCATAGCGGTGCGCTTGGCGGCGATGTTTCCGCCCATCGAAGCCATAAGGGGGGTGATGGTGGTGCCGATGTTTGAGCCGAGCACCAGCGCGCACGAGAGGTCGAAGTCAATCCATCCCTTGCTGCACATGATGAGGGTGATGGCAAAGGTTGCCGCGCTCGACTGAATGACCATCGTGACCACGAGGCCCACGAGGGTGAATATCATCACCGAGCCGAATCCCATAGTGGTGTAACGCTCCAGGAAGGCAAACATCTCGGGGTTGCTCTGGAGGTCGGGCACATAGGTGCTGATGAGGTCGAGGCCCATGAATAGAAACGAAAAACCGATGAAGAACTCGCCTATCGACTTGTTGCGGCTGCTCTTGCTGAAAAGCAGCGGGATAGAGAGTCCAATCACCGGGAGGACGAAGGCCGAGATGTTGACCTTGAATCCGAACAGGGCTATCACCCATGCCGTGAACGTAGTGCCGACGTTAGCACCCATGATTACCGCCATCGACTGTCCGAGCGACATGAGGCCGGCGTTGACAAAGCTCACCACCATCACAGTGGATGCCGAGGAGCTCTGGATGAGGGCGGTGATAAGTACGCCCGTGAGCATGCCGGTAAAGCGGTTGCGGGTCATGGCCGAGAGGATGTTTCGCAGACGGTCGCCCGCAGCCTTCTGCAGGCCCTCGCTCATCACTTTCATGCCATAGAGAAACAAGGCTACTGAGCCGAGCAGGCACAGTAAGTCTAAAAAACTGTAGCTCATAGAGTTAAGTTGTGGGGTTACAATGTCTTGGCGAATCCGTCGGCGGCCCGCAGTGAGGCCGAAACGTGATTTCGTGACGCTTCGCCGTTGCAAAGATATAACATTTTTTTACTTTTTCAAATAAGCGAGTGGCGGGAATTATGATTAATTTTGCGAATCAAAATACGACAGCCCGCAGCGGCGGGGTGGGTATTGGCGAAAGACGTTTTTTTCGTGTATAGTTCCCTTCGGCATTTCAGAACTTCGCAACTTTTAAAATGACCATCGAAAGGACAATCGGGGAGGCGTCCACGCAAGATTGTATGTAATGCTTGTCATTCACCTCAGGGTGGAAGGCGAGTCTCGCATATATATCTTCGCGTGGGGTGCTGCGGTTGTTAGTGTCACTCGATGGTAGGTAATGCGAAGACCTTGAAATGCTGGGATACTGACAAGAGTGCATCCCACGTTTTCGCAATCTACCCGATTTTACCCCCTGTTGTCACCACCCCTGTCGTCTGTCTA
The DNA here is from genome assembly GCA_910584825.1 of uncultured Duncaniella sp. Lineage (GTDB taxonomy): Bacteria > Bacteroidota > Bacteroidia > Bacteroidales > Muribaculaceae > Duncaniella. Next base: position 21,342 of record CAJUCI010000022.1, read on the forward strand.
ACAATATAATTCATTATCCGGCCAAGGGATGCCGGCCGGTCACCACCTTAATATATATACATATTATGGAACCGATCGGCACCATGATTAAGGAGGAGCTGGAGCGTCAGGAAAGGAGCGTCTCATGGCTCGCCCGCAAACTTAGCTGCGACCGCTCCAACGTCTACAGGCTATTTCAGAAACATTCCATCGACACCGCGCTCCTACAGCGGCTGTCGGTGATACTTAACAGGGATTTCTTCTCCGAGCTGAGCATGAATCTCCAGAACCGTAAAACTAAAGATGAGGCATAATGCGCACCGTGTGCGAATTTTGCCTCATTTTTGTGTCATACCCGCAACGGTCGCGTGCCATTAGAGAATTTTCTTTGCTCTAACTTTGTAGAGCCGAAAGCACCCTCATGCGGAGGAGTATGCCCTCGGCACCTCAATAGTCGCCTAAATAATTGTGCAATAAGACTATAACCAAGGTGACTATAACACACAAATAATCTTTAACCAAAGTTATAACTTAATCAAATTCACGTATGAACAAAAAATTCATCAACGGGTTTCTGCTCGCCTCTCTTGTTGTAGGTTCGAGTGGCTCCCTCTCCTCTTGCAAGGACTACGATGATGACATCAACCAGCTCCGTACGGAGATTGCCGAGAACAAGTCGGCAATTCAGAACATCAAGGATCAGATCGCTGCCGGCGCAATCCTTAAGGATGTTCAGCAGACTGCCAACGGCCTCAAGGTAATCGTTACCAAGAATGGTGCAGACGTTACTTATGACATCACCAACGGTGCCAAGGGCGACAAGGGCGATGCCGGAACACCCGCCGACGTTTGGACTATCGTTAAGGATAACGGTAAGTACATGTGGGCTAAGAACGGTAACGTTACCGAGTTCCCCGCTCAGGGTCCTCAGGGCGAGCAGGGTATTCAGGGTGACCCCGGAACTCCCGGCACACCTGGTACTCCCGGCACTCCCGGCACTCCCGGCGCTACAGGTGCTCCCGGCAACTACTGGGCTCCCAACGACAACGGTACCAAGCTCCTCGAGTTTGCTTGGAACGCCGAGGCCAAGAAGTATGAGGCTACCGGCAAGGAGCAGGCTATCGCCATCACTGTTGAGGGCGACAAGACTCCCGGCATCACCGCTATCAATGACGGTAACTATGTTTACCTGACCGGCGTTCAGACCGGCACCGACGAGAATGGCAAGCCCGTTTACGGCGAAGTTGTCATCTCATGCAACGGTCTCCTCAAGAGCATCGGTTTCATCCCCGATCTCTATGTTGACGGCGTAGAGGGCACACGTTCTGCTTACGTAAGCGAGAACTACCTCGAGGTTAACAAAGTTAGGAAGGACGGTAACCTTACCACTGCTAACAATAAGACCGTAGCATATTATATCAAGGGTTCTGACAACTGGCAGTACGTTGCCTCGACCAAGGGCTATCAGCTCAGCGAGAACACTGTAGCCAAGTTTGACCTCAATCCCGAGAACGCTAACGTCAAGGGTGTCGAGTTCGCATTCCTCCCCATCGAGAACATCGAGCAGGTTGCAGTTTCACGTGCTGCCGCTCCCGCTCTCAAAGTGAAGGGCGAGCCTGTGGTTAAGGACGGCAACCTCGTTGTTACCTATAATGTGGAGAACCCCGCCGCTGTTACCTATGGTACTTCAGCTGAGGCTACCCTCCCCATCACCGCACTTACCGCCAAGCTTGCTGCTAACGAGGGTGAGACTGCCGAAGTCCTCACTTCTGACTACTACAGCCTCGTTATGGCCCGCGTTAAGTTCACCGCATTCAGCTTCATCGGCTCAACTCCTCACAAGCACCTCGCAGTTAACGGTGGTGAGGCTGTAGAGAACGACGCTGACCTCGACATCGTCTACACTCAGGCTCCCGAGAAGACCGACCTCTCAAAGAAGATTCAGATCTGCTATCAGCAGGCTGACTTCGGTAAGGATCTCACCAACGCCGCTGAGAAGCAGATGACCATCGCTCAGGCAGCTGAGAAGTGGGGTCTCTCTGTTAACTACGACATGATGCCCTACTATGTAGGTGACTCTAACACCAATGACTCAGAGTATGCTATCGTTGGCAAGGAAGACGGTATCATCGACCTCCAGTACATCAACGCCAGCAACCAGTGGGTATCTTGCGGTGACAACGCTGCATCACGCTCAGCCATCGGCAAGTACCCTGTAGTGCGCGTGACCCTTCTTGACGGCACCGAGCCCGTACTCGTAGGTTATGTTAAGATTAACATCACCGACAAGGGCCAGGCTCCCAGCACCATCAAGAACAAGCCCATCATCCTCAAGGTCGGCACTCCCATGCCTTACGTATGCGAGAGCAGCGCCGTGGTTAAGAGCACATGGGAGAACACCTCAAGCCAGGTACTTTCTGTACTCGGTATGAGCGAGAAGCAGTTCAAGGATAGCTACACCATCGAGGAGAACACTCTCTATGTTGAGGCTGCTAACTCGACCGCTGAGGCTCCCAAGTTCGAGGCTGTTCCCACTGTTACCGTTGACGGCAACGCAGTTTCCAAGTACGGCGACCTCGTTTACAATCCCGATTCAGAGGCAGGTCCCACCAACGGCTTCCTCACCTGGAATTACGATGTTGACGCTGCCGGCGAAATCGCTAAGCTCACCGGCCGCAAGGTTAGCCTCTATCGCAAGTTTACCCGCAAGGGCAACGTTAACGATAACCTCTACCTCGGTGTGACCATCGAAATCATGCCCGCTCCCACCGCTAAGTTCGTCAAGATTGACCCCGTCTTCCTCGCTGATGGCAAGACCAACGAAGTAGGTATGCGCGTTCCCCAGGCTAAGAACACTCTTGGCATGTCAGTTAAGGACTTCTACGCTCTGCTCGCTGACTACTATGTAGACGACCAGATCAAGGTTAACTATGTAGGTGAGACCGGCAAGGGTTATCCCGCAGCTGACGCTGCAAGCATCAAGCAGTCTTACAGCTTCGCTCCCGCAGCTGCTCAGCTCGCAGGCCTTACCCTCAACGCTAACGCTACCGAGCTTTACAAGGGTCTCGATAAGATTGCTACCATCGACGCTACTACCGGCAAGGTGACCTACGTTCGTTCAGCTGCTTCTATGGAGCTCCTCAACAGCGAGGCCGGCGTATCAGCAATGGTTCAGATTAACGCTACCTATGGCAGCTGCAACCTCGACTTCGCTGCTCTCGAGGACAATCAGGTTAAGATTGACTTCAAGAAGCCTGTTGTACTCAAGGGTGCTAATGGCTACTCAATCTATCCTGACGGTATCAACCCCAGCCGCGAGGCTCTCGGTAACTTCTTCTCGATGAATGACTCTTACGGCAACGCTATCTTCAGCAAGAGCGGTAACAGCTTCGTTGATCCCAACGGTATCTTCGGTTACTATGAGATCATGAGCTTCACCATCGACTTCACTAAGATCAACGCCAGCGGTGTTACCTTCTCACTCCAGGGAACAGGTGCTACCGAGGACGCTAACAAGCCCGGCGTATACGTAGTGAAGAACGCTACCGGCAACCTCACCGTTGACGCTCTCAACAACGTTAAGGTGGTTTGCGACTACGGCAATGAGTACCTCGAGCACAACCAGACTGTAACCATCCCCGTTACCATCGAGTACTACTGGGGCAAGCAGACTGTAAACTCGCAGGTTGTTATCAACGCCTTCCCCAAGAAGTAATCCCAATTAGTTAATACTGAGTAGAAGGGCACTGATAGCTACAAGTCAGTGCTCTTCTATCAGTATTATTGATAGATAAGATGAAAAAGTTATTTACGATTGTTGTCGGCGGACTGCTCATGTGGTCGTGCGGCAACTCGGAAAAACAACAGCCAAAGACGTTTGAGAACGCCGAGGAGGAATTTGCCGCCACTCTCACCGAGGCTGACACCACCAAGGTGCTCGCCCTCGCCACCGAAGTGCTTGACAGCATCAGGAGAGGTAATGTGGAGTGGGCCGTGGAGTCGCTTTGCGAAGTCGACTCGACCGGCCAGGTGATGCCTCTCGCGCCCGATGCGCGTGAGCGCGTGGCAAGGCGTTTCAAATCGTTCCCGGTGGTCGACTATGAGCTTGACTACTACACATTCTCCGTCCCCATGCTTAATGACCTGAAATACCGCACGTATTTCCGCGAACGCCTGGAGGGGGAGACAGGTGGCCCGGCAATGGCAGTTATGTTCAATCCCGTTAAGGTAGACGGGCAGTGGTATCTTTGCCTCAAGGAGGCCGGCCAGCCGGCCAAGGATGCGGCAAACGCCATAGAACCCGGCACGATTATTGAATGATATTAGAATGACCACACATAAATCCAATTAGTCACGCCCGCACGTCGTTGTGAAACGCCGGAGCGGGATTTTTTTGTTTAGTAAGAAGGGGACATAAGGACATAAGGGACACAAGAGACATAAGTTTTAATTAATATGTGCCGGGACAAACCGCTACCGACAAATAATAATTCTTATGTCGCTTGTGTCCCTTATGTCCTTATGTCCCCTTCTTTAGAGAGCTATTACCTAAACTTTTTTAACCTTTAAACTTTTTAAACTCTAAAGAATCTATTATCTTTGTGTGTTTATAGTTTGTATAAGACTGACTGACGATTATGAAACGAATACTACTGATGTTTGCGATGGCTGTCGTGGCTCTTGGCGTATGGGCCAAGGGGGCGGTGGAGTTTACCACGCGTGAGCACGACTTCGGCACCATCCGCGCCACAGGCGGAGCCGTCACCACGACATATGAGTTCACCAATACCGGCGACGAGCCTATCAGCATCGTCACCGTGACTAACGGCGGATGCGGCTGCACCAAGCCCTCGTTCCCGCTCCAGCCCATAGCCCCGGGCAAGAAGGGTGAGATTAAGGTGACGTTCAACCCCGCGACGTTCAAGGGAGAGTTCCGCCGCAGCGTCAAAGTGCAGTTCAGTAACTCCAAAAAGCGAACCGTCCTGAAATTCAACGGAGTAGTTATCCCGAAATGACTTGGAGAAGGGTACATAAGGACATAAGTGACACAAGAGACATAAGGAATTTTTATAAAGGATATTTTCAGAGCATATATTTTCAGACTCTATAGGGGTCAAGATAATTAAAACTTATGTCCCTTTTGTCCCATTTGTCCTTATGTCCCCTTCTTAGATAACCATACTTATTTATGAGATTCAAGAGATATTTATTTGGCGTTTTGGCCGGGATGGCTGCGCTGTCGGGCGTGGCCGAGAACAAGTGGCTCAGCCAGAGCCATGACTTCGGCGCGTTTGACGAGGATATGGGCATCGTGTATTGCGACTTCAAGCTCGTCAACTCCGGCACCGAGCCTATGGCCATCACCAGCGTGCGTGCCAACTGCGGTTGCACCCGCCCCGAATATTCCACCGACCCTGTTGCACCGGGCGACACAGCCGTCATACGTGTTGGCTTCGACCCCAAGGGGCGGCCCGGACGTTTCACCAAACGCATCAACGTGGACTGCAGTGCCGACCCTCACCGCTCGATGCTCGTAATCACCGGCACGGTAATCGGCGCGTCAAACACGCTCAAGAGCCGCTATCCCATCGAGATTGGCCCCGTGAGGATGCGCACAAGCACCATCGCCTACGGCAAACTGCTCAAGGGTGAGACGATGGGGCAGTATATCGATGCCTACAATGCGTCGGCCGACACGCTGCGTCCCCGTGTGGAGAACGCTCCCAAGTATATCAAGGTGATAGTCCAGCCCGCAGTAGTCCCCCCGGGCGAGCAGTTTATACTCTCGACCATCCTGCACAGCAACATGACGGAGGGGTGGGGCGTGACAGCCGACTCGCTGATGTTTTATCCCGACGCCTCGGCTACCGAAGGACGCAAAATCGAGACTGTGGCTGTGCTTGAGGAGGATTTCTCGAAACTGACCCCCGAACAGTTGGCCAAGGCCCCGCTGCTTGACACCGACCTCACGGCCATTGACCTCAAGAAGCTGTCGCGCTCTGACAAGTCTGTGCATGAACAGTTTACCATAACCAATCGTGGCAAGAGCCCGCTCATCATCCGCGCCATCAGCTGTCCCGACCCGGCTGTGGAGGTATCGCTCAAAAATCAGACCATCAAGCCGGGCAAGAGCGCGAAGGTCGATGTCACCGTAACCCCCTCGGCCATCACCCGCACCGAACTGCTCAACGCACGCATCAACATCATCGCCAACGACCCCCAGCACCCCTCCACAATGGTCAGAGTGGTCGCAGAAATCGTGAAGTAAAAAAGCCCGAGCCGGACAGCAAGCAGATAGCGTTGCGGCAGTAAGGAGAATAGATAGAGTTGCCCCATCGCGAAGCCAATTTTAAATTCTTATAGTTAGCCGCCCCGCCGCGAAGCCAATTTTAAATTTTCCATTTTAAATTTTAAATTCTTTTGGAGCATATAGAGAACGACGAGAAATATAACGGCTTGGTTGTCAATCAAGGAGTTGCACAGCCGCCTGTTGTTAACCCCTACCTGACCAAGCGTAGGCCGCGCCGCATGCCCACCCCCGGCGAGATGGTAGAAGGCATCCTCAAAGGCGACATCACCATGCTGTCGCGAGCCGTCACGCTCGTCGAGAGCCTCTCGCCCGAGCACGAGGCCCTGGCGCAGGAGGTGATAGAGAAATGTCTGCCCCACTCGGGCCGTTCGCGCCGCATAGGCATCACGGGTGTGCCGGGCGCGGGCAAGAGCACATCTATCGACGTGTTTGGCCTCCATGTGCTCAAGCGCGGAGGCAAGCTCGCCGTGCTCGCCATCGACCCGTCGAGCGAGCGCACCAAGGGCAGCATACTCGGCGACAAGACCCGCATGGAGAAACTCTCGGTCCACCCCTCGGCATTCATCCGCCCCAGCCCGTCGGCCGGTTCGCTCGGAGGCGTGGCGCGCAAGACCCGTGAGACCATCGTGCTATGCGAGGCCGCCGGATATGACAATATCTTTGTTGAGACCGTAGGTGTGGGTCAGAGCGAGACGGCGGTGCATTCGATGGTCGATTTCTTCCTGCTTATACAGCTTGCCGGCACCGGCGACGAACTGCAGGGCATCAAGCGCGGCATCATGGAGATGGCCGACGGCATAGTAATCAACAAGGCTGACGGCGACAACATACACCGCGCCGAACTGGCGATGACGCAGTTCCGCAGCGCGCTCCACCTGTTCCCGCTCCCCGCGTCGAGCTGGTCGCCCGAGGTGCTGACCTACTCGGGCTATTACGAGATAGGCATTGACAAGGTGTGGGACATGATTGACCGCTACTTTGCCTTCGTGGAGAAGAACGGATATTTCGAGCGCAAACGCAGCGAACAGGCGCGCTATTGGATGTACGAGACCATCGACTCGCAGCTGCGCTCTCACTTCTACAACAATCCCGAAATCGAGCGCATGCTGGCCGACAAGGAGGTCAAGGTGCTCAACAATCAGCTCTCCTCCTTCATCGCCGCCCGCGACGTCCTCTCGCATTACTTCGATGGCTTATAGTTTAAGAAGTAAGAGAGTTTAAAAAGTTAAGATAATAGATTTGTAAGAAAGGGACATAAGGACATAAGAGACACAAGTGACATAAGAATTATTATTTGTCGGTAGCGTTTTGCCCCGGCTCATATTAATTAAAACTTATGTCACTTGTGTCTCTTATGTCCTTATGTCCCCTTCTTACTAAACTCTAAGAATTAAATACGCTCGAGGACGGTGGCGATGAGGTCGCGGACGGCGGTCTTGTAGTTGGGGTTGGCGTCGGTGTTCATGCGGTTGGCGATGATGGAGCAGACGGTCATGGCACGATGGCCCATGAGTCGGCCGAGGCCCTGCAGCGGGGCTGACTCCATCTCGTAGTTGGTGACCTTGCGCCCGTTGTAGCGGAACTCCTCGATGCGGCGGTTGAGGTCGGGGTTGGCGAGGGGCAGACGCAGTTCGCGTCCCTGCGGGCCGTAGAAGCCGACAGCCGAGATGGTGTTGCCGCGCACCATGTCGTCACGGCCTATCATCTCCACAAGTTCGGGGTCGGCGTCGACGACGTAGGGCTTTGCCCACAGCGGATTCCAGCCCACCGACTCGCAGAATGCGTGCTCGAAGCCGAGGTCAGCCACGTCGTTGCGCCCGGCGTAGTAGTTTAGCACGCCGTCAAATCCGATTGATTTCTCGGCGATGACGGGTGTGCCGAGCTTTAGTTCGGGCTGGAGTGCGCCCGATGTGCCTATGCGCACCAGGGTGAGTCGGCGTTTCTGCTCACGCACTTCGCGGGTGGCGAAGTCTACGTTGGCCAGGGCGTCAAGCTCGTTGATTACGATGTCGATGTTGTCGGGGCCTATACCGTGAGAGAGGCACATGATGGGTTTGCCTTTATATGTGCCGCCGATTGTATGGAATTCGCGCGATTGCACTTCGTAGTCGGTGGTGTCAAAGAATGATGCCACCATGTTTACGCGCGAAGGGTCGCCGACGAGTATTATGCGGTCAGTGAGCTGTGAGGGGAGCAGATGCAGGTGAAATACCGACCCGTCAGGGTTGATTATGAATTCGGAAGGAGGGATTACTTTCATGTCAATTAGTAATTTTTTCTCAATTAGTAATTAGCAATTAGTAATTAGTAATTAGTAATTAAGTGGTTGGTTTGTTGATGGTTTGACATCCTTAGAGTAATTAGCAATTGCTAATTACTAATTAATAATTACTAATTGTTTTGGGGTTTATTTAAGCTGATATCTGCCGCCGGGGATGGCGAGGATGAGTGAGCGGAATTCCATATCTATTAGCATGCCCATGAGGCGCGGGGTGGGGATGTTGACCGAGGCCGTCAGCTCGCTGAGTGTGGCGTCGCCTCGGCGGGTGATGGTGTCGATGACCGCCTGCTCCTCGGGGGTTAGCTCGGGCACGGAGTCGAAGAGTTCGGGCTGATGCCCCTCGGCGGGCTTGACCGGCCAACGCATGGACTCGATGAGGTCGTCGGCCGAGGTGATGAGGCTTGCCATGCATGATGCAATCAGTCCGTTGCATCCGCGCGAGTAGCGGTCAGACGTCCGGCCCGGGAGCGCGAAGACGTCACGCGAGTAGGCCGAGGCGAGGCGCGCGGTGACGAGTGCGCCGCCGTGGGTGTCGGATTCGGCGACAACGGTGCAGTCGCTCAGTCCGGCCACGATGCGGTTGCGTGCGAGGAAGTTGCCACGGTGTATGCTGTCGCTGCTGCGGTAGTCGGTGAGCAGCATTCCGCCCGAGCGCGCCATGCGTGCGGCGATGTCGCGGTGCGATGCGGGATAGATGGTGTTGAGCCCGTGGGCGAGCACTCCGATGGTGGGCAGTCCGGCATCGAGCGCGGCGCGGTGGGCGGCGATGTCTATGCCGTAGGCGAGTCCGCTGACTATCACTACAGGGTCGGCACAGCGCGAGGCGAGACCGCTGACGAGGTCGTCGACAAAGGCGGTGCCGTAGGGTGTGGCGTGGCGTGTGCCGACGATTGACACGAAGCGGGCCTGATTGAGGTCGCACGAGCCGAGGGCGTAGAGCATGAGCGGGGCGTCGTCACATTCGAGCAATCTTGCCGGATAGTCGGGGTCGGTGAAGTAGATGGCCCTGATGTTGGCACGGCTGACAAAATTTGTCTCGGCTACGGCTTCGCTCAGTGCCTTGTCGCGCACCTGACGGTCGAAGAGCCGGTTGCGGAAGCCGAGGGCTGCCGAGAGCTGTTCGGGGGTCAGGACAAAGAACTCCTGCTCGCTGCCGATGCGCGCGAGTATGCTTCCGGCCAACGCGGGGGTGAGTCCGCGCAGCGAGGCAATGGCGATACGGTAGGTCAGGAGGTCGTTTGGCATTTTTAGTATAGAGGGGGAGGGGAGGGAGTATAGAGTATAGAGGGGAAAGTATAGAGGGGAAAGTATAGAGGAGGGAGTATAGAGTATAGAGGTGTTTGTTGGGGGGCGGTTATAGGTAGTCGGCGAAGGCGCGGGCGAGGATGTCGCCGCGCGAAAGGCGTCCGTTTTCGAGACACACCACTGTGACTACGGCCTTGACCACAGGCTCATGGGTCTCGGCATGGTAGATGTCCTGCTCGAAGATGAAGCGTGCGCCTTTGCGTTTCATACGCAGACATGATAGCATGGTGTCGCCCATAGTGAGTGACGTGAGGTATTCAATCTCGATTTTTCTCACCACGGGGTCGAGCCCCTGTTCCTGCATGGCGCGGAACGATGTGCCGGCCTGCTCGCAGAAGTCGTGGCGGGTGATTTCGAGATAGTGGAGATAGTTGGCGTTGTTGACTATGCCCTGCGAGTCGGTCTCATAGTCGCGCACGCGTATGGGTAATGAGAACTGATAATTATGCATTGTAGAGATAACGCTTGATGGAGCGTTTGGGGGTCTTCTCAAACTCGTTGGCTATGAGCTGAATCTTGTCTACGCGCTCATAGGGGGCAACGACGGTGTTGAGGTCTTTGCGCACCTGCTCCATTATGTCGGGAAGTTTTTCGTGGGTGATGTGGTCGCGGTCCATAGCCTCGTAGTCGGGGTAGACGAGGGCCACGAGATGCTTGCCGCGCTCCACTACGAGGCTCTCAGCCACATAGGGCATGTTGTTGAGCTTGGCCTCGATTTCCTCGGGATAGATATTCTGGCCGTTGGCACTCAGTATCATTGTCTTGTAGCGGCCGCGGATGAAGATGGTGCCGTCGTGCGAGATGGTGCCCATGTCGCCGGTGTGCAGCCACCCTTCGGCATCGATGACTGCCTCGGTGGCCTCGGGGTTCTTATAGTAGCCCTGCATGACGTTCTCGCCGCGCACGCATATCTCGCCGGGGATTTTTTCGGGGTCGGCACTGTCGGCTATGCGCGACTCCATGATGCCGGGGAGTGTGCGGCCCGACGAGCCGGGGATGAATTTGCGCCAGGGGGTGTAGCTGATGAGGGGGCCGCACTCGGTCATGCCGTAGCCTACGGTGTATGGAAATCCTATGCGGTGCAGGAAGGTCTCTACCTCGTGGTTGAGCGGCGCGCCGCCCACGATGACCTGCTCGAACTCTCCGCCGAAGGCTTCGACGAGCTGGCTGCGTATCTTGCGGTAGATGACCTTGTTGACGCCGGGCAGACGCAGGAGGTTGCGCACGGTGCCCTTCTCGAGGATGGGGCGCAGCTTGTTGCGGTAGATTTTCTCGAGTATTAGAGGCACGCATATGATGAGGTTGGGGCGCACTTCGGCAAACGCCTTGAGGAGGAGTTTGGGGGTGGGGAGCTTGCCGAGCAGGGTGATGTGCGAGCCTGCGCCGAGGGGTACGAGCATGTCGAACGCGCATCCGTAGGCGTGGGCCAGCGGGAGAAACGACAGGTTGCGCGAGCCGCGGTAGTGGAGCTTGGACTCCAGGCCGAAGCGCACGTTGCCCCCGAGGTTGCGGAGCGTGAGCATCACACCCTTGGAGAACCCGGTGGTGCCTGATGTGTAGTTGATTTCGGCAAGGGTATTCTCGTCGATGACGGGATAGTCGACATCGGCGGTGGTGAACCCGTGAGGATAGACCTTGCGCATGCGCTCGGGCAGTTTCTGCAGGAATTTCTCGGCGGCATGGTTGTTGGCCGGATGCTCGGCCAGCACCTTGCGGCTGTCGAGCGAAAAGACGGCCTTGACGGCGGGAATCTTCTCAAACTCCATATTGTCGAAAATCGACTCGTTGGTGAACAGCATCACGCTCTCGGAGTGGTTGATGATGTGCATGGCGTCCTGGACGTTGAAGTCCTGGAGCACGGGCACAATCACGGCACCGTAGGTGAGGGTGGCCATATAGATTTCGACCCACGAGATGGAGTTGCGCCCCATGAGTGCAATCTTGTCGCCGGGCTTCACGCCACAGTGCTTGAATATCATGTGTGTCGCTGCGATGCGGCGGGCGAGGTCGGCATAGGTCATGGTCGCGCCTGAGCCGAACTCGGTGAGAGCCGGAAGCTCCCAGTTCTGCCGGAAGCTGGATGCGTATATCTGGAGGAGATTTTCGGTGTGCATAGATACTGTCCTTGAAAAAAAGTGCAGGGACCGGGCTTCGGCCCGGCCCCTGCGGAAGTTTCCTTTTATAGAGAGTAAGAGAAACGGATATTACTTTTCGAGTTTCTTGATGACCTCCTTGAGACCTTCGTTCTCGGGGTCAAGCTCGAGAGCCTTGCCGAAGTAGAGCTTGGCGTTCTCGTTGTCGTCCTGACCCATGTAGTACGAGCCCATGCGGAGGTAGGCGTTCTTGTAAGCGTCGGGATACTTGGTGAGGTTGGCGGGGTCCTCGTCATAGGCGGCGAGCATGGCCTTGTAGGTCTCCACGAGCTCGGGAGTGGTGTCGGCACCGTCGCGAATCATGAGGAGTGTGGCCTTGTTGCGGTAGAGGGGGCCCTTGTTGGCAGCCTCTTCGAGAGCCATGTCAATGTACTTGATGCCGTTGCTTGCGGCCTCGGCACGCTCGGGCGAGCCTTCGGGGAGGGTGAGGCCGAGGTTCTTGTAACGGTTGGAGAGGATGAAGTAGTCGTTGAGGGTGGCGTCACCGGCATCGACAAACTTCTGCATGTATTCTACCGACTTGGCGTCGTTCTCCATCTTGTTGTACATCTCTGAGATGTCGGCGAGGATGGCCTTGTTCTTCTCGGGGTTGAGGTTGTAGCCTGCGAGATAAGCCTCTACGGCCTCGTCGGGACGGTTGAGATGACCGAGCACCTGACCGCGAGTGGTATAGTCGTTGGATGTGAACTTGGCATCCTTGTGGGCGAAGAGCTTCACGGCTGCCTCCTCGGCACCGGCCCAGTCCTCAAGAGCGGCCTTGTTGAGCATGACCATACGCTGCATGTACTGGTTGTCGGGGTCCTTGGCGAGCACCTGCTCGGCTACCTGGAGCGACTCGGGATACTTCTTGCCGAAGAAGAGGAGGCCTGAGTAACGCTGCTCGTCGCCCTGGAAGTGGTTGGGGTTCTTCATGTACTTGCCATACTGCTCGGCGGCACGGGTGAGCTGGCCGTTGTCATAATACTTCTCAGCAAGCTCGCTCTGGGCGAGGGCCGAGGTGGGGAGCTTCTCGTTAAGCTCGACGAGCTTGCCGATGGCGAAGTCAGAGTTGACCTTGTTGTAGAGGTTGGAGTACTTCACGTAAGCCTCGGGGTTTACGCTGCCGGTCTCCTCCTCATAGATGATGGCCTGCTCGTAGTAGCCTGCGGCAGTACCCTTGTCCTGATTCTTGGCGAGGTCGCCCTGGAGTACGTAAATCTGGGGCTCCTTGTTCTTTGACATCTTGAGGCCCTGGGCGATATACTTGTCGATTTCCTTGGCATAGGCCACGGGGTCGACGTTGGCATAGGCGCGAGCCACGGCTGCCACGAGGGCGGCATCCTTCTTGTTGGTGTTGAGGGCGGCCTTGAACTGCTTCTCGGCCTCTGACTTGTTACCGCTCTTGAGGGCGATTTCGCCGAGACCTATATAGTTGTAGCCGTTGGCGGGGTTGGCTGCGATGCCGTTGTTGAAATTAGCCTGAGCGGCCTGGGTATTGCCGTCGCGCATGTCGAGTTCGCCGAGATAGAAATATGACACGGCTTTGTCGGTCGATGCGTCATTGAGGGTCTTCTGGAGGATGGTTTTTGCCTTCTCAAAACGGTCGGCGTTGTAGTAGTCGACACCGTCCTGGTAGCCGCCTTGTGCGAGCGCGGTGAGCGCGAGACCTCCCATGCAGAGGGAGAACAATGTGCGTAACTTCATCACTATTGGTTTACTATTTTATTGTTTTTGTTGGTTATTGATTGCTTTTTGTCATTAATAGATTTAACGCGTAGTGCCGGAGTTTATTGCCCGGAGTCTGCTATTATATATAATTAATGTGTATACGGGGGATGGGTGACGACGTCATTCGACCTCTACCATGCGCGGGCGCACGGTGGCGGGAAGTATGCCGGTCATCTGGATTATCTTCTGGCCCTGGAAGCCGGTCACGAAGCTGTAGAAGCGGTGGCTCACGGTGCCGCCGGGCGATGTGCTGACCATGTAGACCGAGCGGTAGAGCGGGTAGGAGCCGTCAAAGATGTATGCCTGATAGGGCTTGTAGGCGGTCACCTCGTTGTTGCCGCGTATCTTCAGCACCTTGACCTCGCTGTTGAACTCGAGGGCGGTGGTGTCGCTCTTCTCCACGGCCTGGGCAAGCTCCTCGACCGATTTCTGACGGCCCGAGAGGTCGCTCGATATCCAGCTCACTCCGATGATGCCGATGGCGTTGCGGTTGGCGGCAACGGCCTTGAACACGTCGGGGTTGGACTTGACGGCCGACACGTGTGCGCCGAAGGGGCGTCCGTTCATCACGGAGTCGCGCATGTACTTGACCGTCGACGAGCCTTGGTGGTCAAAGATTACGTCGATTTCGCCCAGCTTGCAAGGCTCCACCTGGTCCCAGCGGGTCACGTCGCCCGAGAGTATCTCGGCGATGTCCTTCTTGGAGAGTATCTCCACGGGGTTGGCGGGATTGACTATGAGGGCGAGGGCGTCGACGGCTATCTTCTGCTGGTGGACAATCTTCTTGTTGGAGCGCAGATAGTTGACCTCCTTGTCGGTGAGCGGGCGGGTTATCACGGCCCCCTTCACCGAGCCCATAGCCATGATTGAGTCGATGGCCTGATTCTCGGGCAGGTAGTAGGCGAGCACATCCTCCTTGGGGTAGATGTATTCGTAGACGTTGATTTCCTGCTCCATGATGTACTCAAACGACTCGTCGCAGGCTATCTTGGCCAGCGTCGGCTGTTTGGCCTCCTTCTTGCCGCCGCAGCCGGTGAGGGCCAGGGCCGCAAACATGGCTGAGGCGAGGGTCAGTGATATGTGTCGTAGCGGGGTGCGCATGGGTTAATCAGTGTTTGAATGAGGTGGGGTCGGGGGTCTCGTCGTCATCGTCGGGCTCGTTGCCGTAGCCGCGGTCGATGCCGGCAAACTGGCGGTAGCCGCGCCACAGGCCGTAGGCAACGAACAGTGTGCCGCCTACCCATCTTACCCACGTCCAGGTGGGGAAAAGGATATCGAAGTATCCGCAGAAAAAGAGTATGCCAACGGCGAGATAGATGACAATCATGATGATGCCAAAGATGTTTCGCATGGCTTTGGGGGTCCCGGTGTTGCGTCGTGCACTCATTGCTATAATAGTTTAAAACGTTACGTATATTCCACGGGGGTGCATTGCTGCAGAGCTCCCCGAGTAATAGACTAACAACGAGGGCAAGCGGAAAGTTTGGATGTGGCCACGGCTTTTTGCCTCCATTGTTTCTTTGCGGTAAAATTAATGAAAAAATCTTAACGCGTGAAAGTTTTGCGGGCATATTAATTTCATTTAACACTAAGGTGGGGGCTTTTTCGGGGTGACAATTTTGAGTTAGTTGGAGTTTTCAGCTAACTTTGTGGTATGACTACAGCACCATTGGCCGAGCGTATGCGTCCGCGCTCGCTTGGCGACTACATAGGCCAGACCCATCTCGTAGGGCCGGGCGGCGTGATGCGCGGCATGATAGAGTCGGGCAGGGTGGCGTCGTTTATCCTTTGGGGCCCTCCCGGGGTGGGCAAGACCACGCTTGCGAGGATTATAGCCAATACGGTCAATGTGCCGTTTTACACGCTCTCGGCCGTCAATTCGGGCGTTAAGGATGTGCGCGATGTGCTCGAGAAGTGTGCCCGCGACTCGGGGAGCATGTTCACGCAGGGCCGTCCGATACTCTTCATTGACGAAATCCACCGCTTCAGCAAAAATCAGCAGGACTCGCTGCTCGGGGCCGTGGAGCAGGGCACGGTGACGCTTATCGGTGCCACGACGGAGAACCCCTCGTTTGAGGTGATACGCCCGTTGCTCTCCCGTGCGCAGGTCTATACGCTCAAGCCCCTCGAGCGTGACGAGCTGCAGACGCTGCTCGACAGCGCGATAGCCCGTGATGCCGTGCTGCAGAGCCACGGGGTGGAGGTGCGCGAGACCACCGCGCTCTTCCGCTTTGCCGGGGGCGACGCGCGCAAGCTGCTCAATATCCTTGACCTGCTCGAGCAGTCCACGCCGCCGGGCGAGGTGATGGTGATTGACGATGCCGTGGTGACGGGCCGTCTGCAGGAGAACCCCGCCGTCTATGACAAGGGGGGCGAGATGCACTATGACATCATCTCGGCCTTCATCAAGAGCATACGCGGCAGCGACCCCGATGCGGCGGTCTACTGGCTGGCCCGCATGATAGCCGGCGGCGAGGAGCCTGAGTTCATAGCCCGCCGTCTGCTCATCCTTGCCTCGGAGGACATCGGCCTTGCCAACCCCAACGCTTTGCTGCTGGCCAACGCCACGTTTGACGCCGTGCACAAGATTGGTTGGCCCGAGGGGCGGATACCGCTCGCGCAGTGTGCCGTGTATCTCGCCACGTCGCCCAAGAGCAATTCGGCCTATATGGCTGTCAACCGCGCGCTCAAGCTCGTCGACGAGACCGGCGACCTGCCCGTGCCCCTGCATCTGCGCAACGCCCCGACCTCGCTGATGAAGGATATGGGCTATGGGCGCGACTATAAGTATGCCCATGATTACCCCGGCAACTTCGTCATCCAGCAGTTCATGCCCGACGAACTTGGCCACCGCGAGCTGTGGACTCCCTGCGACAATCCTGCCGAGATGCGCGCCGCCGCTCTTCAGAACCAACGTTGGGCGAAAAAGTAGGCCACATAGCTACTATTAACTAACTTTAACTAATAGGGGGGTAAATGTGAAATTTTATTTACCTTTGTTCAACCAAATAACAAATTTAAGTTAATATGCTATGTTGAAGAAATTATTTTTTGTTGCGCTTTTGATGGCTGCTATTGTGCCGGTGAAAGCCCATGTGCTTGGAGATGCGTTAACGTTGCCTGAGTTCAATGACGGAAAGACTCATTGGATTGTTCGTGCCGGTTTGGGTATCAATGGTGTCGTTGGTCCAAATAAGGAGACTACTAATATGCAATGGGAGGACGGAAAATGGTCTGGAGCATTCAAGGCTGTTTCGGGTTATGATTTCGGGTTTGGATTTAACAAGTCATTCGGGCATAATCCTCTTTATTGGGGTATGGAGCTTTCGTTGGGAATGAGAGGCTACAAAACCAATGCTACAAAAAGTAGCAGCACAGGTGCTATTCATACAAGTCATGGAACTGCAGGGGCAAGTAGTAACTCTGTGTCCGAGATGTCGCTTGTGTGCTATAATGCTCAGCTTACACCGTTGTCGATTGGATATAAATACAGTTTTCTCGAAAGAATGGCTGTTGATTTGCATGTTGGGGCTTTTGTGTCATATGATTTTGCCGGTAATATGAAGACCAATTACACCCATGATGTGCATTATTTTGCCGGAAATAATAAGCATGAGGAGAATGACTCAAAAGTTAAAATCTCAGATATCGAAGGGCTTAATAAACATGATATTGGCATGAATCTTGGTGTAGGCTATTGGTATGGCCATTTTAATATAGATATTACTTGGCAACGAGGATTTGTGCCGGTTTATAGTACGGGTGATGAAGATGTTAAGATAGGGAAGAATACGGTTAAACGAGGCAATTTGTACAGTAATAGTTTCCAAATAACACTCGGCTACACGTTTTAATCTCGACCTTCGTTGAATAGAGATATGGCATTTTGACTATTTGTAAAGTTTAAATGCCATATTTTTTATGTTTAAAAGCGTAGAAGGATACGAGTCAATGAGAATTAAAGAAATTTTTCAGTATTTCATGGTTTTTCCAAATTCTTTGTTTAAATTTGCAGTCCTCACCTCTGCAATCTGATAGTAAACCCTATACCCAACTTTTCCGATATGAAGAAACATAACTTCTACGCCGGGCCGTCAATCTTGAGTGAGTACACCATCAAGCATACGGCCGATGCAGTGAACAATTTTGCTGAAACGGGGCTTTCGCTCCTGGAAGTTTCTCACCGCTCCAAGGAGTTTGTGGCCGTCATGGACGAGGCACAGGCCCTCGTCAAGGAACTCCTCGATGTTCCCGAAGGCTATCATGTGCTCTATCTCGGCGGTGGCGCAAGTCTGCAGTTCTGCATGGCTCCGATGAACCTTCTGCGCACCAAGGCCGGCTATCTCGACACCGGCACATGGGCGTCGAACGCCATCAAGGAGGCTCGCCTGTTTGGCGAGGTTGAGGTGCTCGCATCGTCCAAGGAGGCCAACTACACCTTCTATCCCCGCGGCTATGAAGTTCCCGCCGACCTCGACTATCTCCACATCACCACCAATAATACTATCTACGGCACCGAGCTCCGCGAGGACCCCGACGTTCCCATGCCCCTCGTTGCCGACATGTCGAGCGACATCTTCTCGCGTCCCGTTGACGTGTCGAAGTATGACCTCATCTACGCCGGCGCGCAGAAGAACCTCGGCCCGGCCGGTGCCACCCTCGTGATTGTCAAGGAGGATGCCCTCGGCAAGGTTGACCGCGCCATCCCCACCATGCTCGACTATCGCACCCATATCAAGAAGGGCTCGATGTTCAACACTCCCCCGGTGCTCCCCGTCTACGCCTCGCTCATGACACTCCGTTATTATAAGGAGATGGGTGGCGTCAAGGCTATGGAGAAGCTCGACCTCGAGAAGGCCGGTCTGCTCTACGACGCTATCGACAAGAGCAAGATGTTTGTCGGCACAGCCGCCGAGGATTCGCGCTCTATCATGAACGTGACCTTCGTGATGACCCCCGAGTACAAGGAGCTTGAGAAGGACTTCGTAGACTTCGCCACTGCCCGCGGCATCGTAGGCATCAAGGGCCACCGCTCGGTGGGCGGATTCCGCGCTTCGCTCTACAACGCCCTCCCCATCGAGAGCGTCAAGGTGCTCGTCGAGGCTATGAACGATTTTGAAAAACAGCACTAATCCACGCAATAGAGTAGAGGACATGAAAGTACTCATAGCAACCGAAAAACCGTTTGCCGCAGTTGCGGTCGACGGTATGCGTGAAGTCATCGAGGGAGCAGGTGCCGAACTGGTGCTCCTCGAGAAGTACTCCGACAAGGCCGACCTCCTCGCAGCCGTGGCCGATGTCGACGCGCTCATCATCCGTTCCGACAAGGTCGACGCCGAAGTGCTCGACGCCGCCCGCAACCTCAAGATTGTGGTGCGCGCAGGTGCCGGATATGACAACATCGACCTCGCCGCCGCCACCGCCCACAACGTGAGCGCGCAGAACACCCCCGGCCAGAACTCCAATGCCGTGGCCGAGCTCGTCTTCGGTCTCGCCGTCATGATGTGCCGCAATATGTATAACGGCACCTCAGGCTCCGAACTCAAGGACAAGACCCTCGGCATCCAGGCCTTCGGCCAGGTGGGTCGCAACGTGGCCCGCATAGCCCGCGGATTCGGCATGAGCATCTCGGCTCTCGACCCCTTCTGCCCCGACGCAGTCATGGAAGAGGCCGGCGTGACCCCCGTTCACTCCGTCGAGCAGCTCTATAAGGAGAACAAGGTTGTGTCCATCCACATCCCCGCCACCCCCGAGACCCGCGGCTCCATCGGCTACGACCTTATCGCATCCATGCCCAAGGGCGGACTTCTCATCAACACCGCCCGCAAGGAGGTGATTGACGAGGAAGGACTCATCCGCGCCCTCGACGCACGTCCCGACCTCAAGTATGCCGCCGACGTAGCCCCCGAGCGCGCTATGGAGATAAAGGAGCGTTTTGGTGACCGCGTATTCTTCACACCTAAAAAGATGGGTGCGCAGACATCCGAGGCCAACATCAACGCCGGCATCGCCGCCGCCCGTCAGGTGATAGCCTTCCTCACCACAGGCGAGGACCGCTTCCGCGTCAACAAGTAACCCGAGCGAATCATCGCTTCCCATAACTGCCCCGACGGCAAACCCGTCGGGGCGGTTTCTTATATTATGAAAGCCAAGCTGCGGCATCCTCAGTGCCTTAGCTTGGCTTTTGTTAAAAGAGTGCGGCCCGAGGTAGGATCGACGGCTTCAGCCGTCGATATGAAGCGACAAGACTAATCTCAATTTTAGTTTAGAATGTATTTGTGCGATTTTCAATAATATAACTACGCGAGGTTGGTGCTAAATACATGTTATTTAGTCAATTTGCAGAAAACGAATAGTAACGATTTATAGGTGATTTTCGGTCGTTAACTTTATTTGCCCTGATTTTCTTCTGAAAGAAAAACTGACAAGTACATATCTCTTTTGCCCGGCATATATTTATTGGCCTGTTTCAGTATAGATGTATATACCTAAGACTGAGCCAAACTATTTTTTGCAGGGCTGTTGATAA
This sequence comes from uncultured Duncaniella sp., assembly GCA_910584825.1. Classification (GTDB taxonomy): domain Bacteria; phylum Bacteroidota; class Bacteroidia; order Bacteroidales; family Muribaculaceae; genus Duncaniella. The sequence goes on from CAJUCI010000022.1 coordinate 41,606, forward strand.
TAACAAAAAATACATATATCTTTGCAAAAAACACCAATTATGAAAAAATATTTGCTTATTATCCTTGGACTTATAGTTGCTATCTCTGCTCCTGCAGAAGATAACGCCAAGGAATATCTCGTTAGGCTCACAAAGGCAGATGGAACAGTTTTTGAGGGTTATAACGACACGTATTTGAGAAATTGGCTAAAGCCCGCCGTTACATCCATTGCTATTAGCGAGGAGTACAAAGGCCCGACTACAAAATACTCAAGTGAAGAAGTCAAGAGAATAGAATTTGTCGAATCCCTCTTAGATTCAATTCCTGTAGTATTTGATGCCGTTAAAGCTCAAACCAAACTTCCCAACCTATTTAGTAAGAATCCAAAGCCGTATAAACAGCCTGTATTCCTACGCTTGGTTTATGATGGGGAAAATGTAAAAGGCTATGCAATGCCTTATACAGACCATACAATGACACCAAGCAGGACGGTTATTCATTTTACATGGAGATATTTTTATCTACCAAAAGATTCTGATATTGCCAAAGCTTATTGGAATGATACGGATGGTGTCATTCCCAATATGAAGAAAGTGATGAAATTCTATTTTAGGGAATTTCCCATGCTTGTTGAAATGGTCGATAACGGCGAAATAACCCCTGAAATGTTTAGGGAAAATCCCGCAATTGTTCTTCCTATTATGGACAGGACATATAGTCCCAAGAAGTAAGTTGCACACGCTCCATAATTACGCGGGATAACCATTCATAAATAAAATTGGTTAGATTCTAACTTTATCGGTTTCCAAAAGTTGACCTTTGGAATATTGGGTATATCTCCAAGCATCAAAACCCCGCATCCCTCTGACAATCAATAAATAAAACTTATGTCCCTTTTGTTCCGTATGTCCTTATGTCCCCTTCTCTTCCCATCATTCTCCTTCTTATTTTGTTAAATTTGTGTTAAAATAGTGCGAAATATTTGGAGGTATCGGGGAAAGTG
>CAJUCI010000023.1 GCA_910584825.1 uncultured Duncaniella sp.
GTGAAAGTTGAGGCTTTTGCTTAACTTTTTGAGGGGTAGTTCTGCAACACCCTCGCTCCTACCTCCCCTCGTGCTCTTGTGCTCCTGTCTCCCGTCCTCCCGTGCTCCCGTCTTTGTGCTCTTGTGCTCTTGTCTATTATCCGGCGGCGGAGTCTTTGAGCACGACGGGGAGGGCGAGGGTGTTGACCTGGCCGGAGGCGGTGACGGGGAGCTGCTTGAGGAGTACGAAGAATTCGGGTATCATGTAGGCGGGCAGGTATTGGGCCAGGCGGTTTTTGACCCAAGAGAGGCTGAATGTGCGCGTGGAGGGCACTACGTAGCCTACGAGATAGGCTGAGCCTTTTTCGTCCTGATAGTGCACTACGGCACAGTCGCTGACTTCGCCGGTGGCGAGCAATGCGCGCTCGACTTCGCCGGTGACTACGCGCTTGCCGAGGATGTTGACTTCGCTGGCTTTGCGGCGGATGTAGGAGATGTTGCCGTCGTCGAGACGCATGCCTAAGTCGCCGGTGCGTGCTATGCGGGTGCCGTCGGGCAGGGTGGTGATTGAGGCGAGCTGTTCGGCGCGGTGGTCGCCCGTGAACGAGTCGGCCACTCCTGTGCCTGCAATGCATATCTCGCCCTCCTGTCCGTCGGCGACGGGGTTGAGGTTGTCGTCGAGCAGCAGCACTTCCACTCCTTCGAGCGGGCGGCCTACGGGGTAGTGACCCGAGGCGAGTGAGTAGCCGTTGTTGCAGCAGTAGCATGTGGTCAGGGCGGTAGCCTCGGCGGGGCCGTAGGTGTTATAGACGGTAATCTGCTCGAGCAGATGGTTGATTGATGCGGGATTGAGCTGGTCGCCTCCGCTTATGAGCATGCGCAGCGTGACAGGCAGACTCTCCATGTGGTTCAGTTCCTGGAGCAGGTAGGGGAATCCGCTTATGATTGACACGTATTGCTCGTCGGCAAACTTCATCAGCTCCTGCGGGTTGTTGCGGGTGCGGGCCGAGGGTATGGCCAGTGTGGCTCCGTTGAGCAGGGTGCCGAACACTTCCTCGATGAAGATATTGACGATGCAGGCAGAGTATTGCAGCAGCACGTCGTCGGTGGAGATGCGGAATGTGTCGCCGAATCGGCGTGCCATCTCGACAACCTGGCTGTTGCCTACCATCACTCCGAGCGGGTAGCCCGAGATGCTTGAGCTGTACATGATATAGGCGGGGCGGTCGGCACGACAGCGGTCGGGCAGAGGGTGAAGTGCGGGGTCGACGTTGATTTCGGGGCCGACGATGAAGAGCGAGAACTCGTTGAGCATGCGGCTGTACCGCTCCTGCGTGACCACGAAGTCCACGCCGCACTCGGTGAGGAAGCGGGTCATACGCTCGGGGGGAAAGTCAGGCTCGACAGGCACGAAGGCCGCGCCTGACTTGATGATGGCCATGATTGAGGCTATCATCTCCACGCTGTGGTCCATCACCACTCCGACACGGGCCGGGATGAAGGTGGGGAAGCGTGAGATAAGTGTGTCGACCAAACGGTCGAGTCCTGCATAGTTTACGCATGAATGCTCGTCGATGACGGCAGGATGGTCGGGGTCAGCGGTGACGAGCTCTTTGAAGCGTGAGTAAATCGTCGGTTCCATAATGTTACATCCTTAATACTATATCATAATAACATTCGGAACACTCAGTGGTTGAGCCGGTTTTAGTTAAAAATTGAATTCCGGCCCTTGTCGGCGGTCACTTCGCGTCGGTGCGTGCCGGAGGGGTGAGCGAGAAGGTGGAGCGTATGGCCGAGCGTATGGCGTCGGAGCCGGGACGGTTGTGCGAGAGGATGTTGATGATGGTGTTGATATAGGTGTCCTTGTCGTCGCGGCGCAGTCCGCAGTGGCGTGCCACGTGGCTCTCGGAGAGCATGGTCTTGCGGTTGTAGACCCTGAGCACCGACTCGTAGTCGCCCTCGTGGACGTAGCGGCGGAACTCGCGGCAGAGGCTCTCGTAGAGGGCAAGGGGGTTAAGCTCCTCGGCGAGGTTGCGTATGTGGCTCTCGAGCTGGCGTATGTTGGCGAAGCGTCCGTCGATGCGGTGCTCTACACCTTTCTTTATGCGGTGGCGGGTGTGCTGGAGGGCCTGCTGGCGCAGGTCGGTCTCAAAGAGGTGCATGATGTTGTGCTTGACCTTGGCAAAGGCTTCGTCGGGGTTGCGGTGGTTGAGGCGTGCCATAGTGCGTATGACCGGCTCGAGCATGAAGATGTTTTCAATCTCGGCCACGTCGGGCACGAATACCTGCTTGTTGCGCAGATAGGCCACCTCGCCCTCGTCGCGGCGGTCGCGGTCGACGATGCCGAAGGCGTTGAGGTTGTGAAACGAGCGGAGGGAGTTGAATGTGCGGGTCGACTCGATGACCCTGTCGCACCCGCCGAGCGATTTGACGGTGTAGTCGTCGAATATGAGCGGGTAGAGCTTGGCGTCGATGGAGTGGACGCCGTCGCCCTCGATGAAGAGCACGGGCTTGCGTGCGCCGAGGATGGCGAGGAACACGTCGTCGCTGATGCCGTCGGCCGATGTGAGCAGGTCATAGTCCCATTCGCCCCGGGCGTAGTCGCAGTTCTTGACCCATATGGTGCAGCCCTCGCCGCGCGAGGAGGCAAACTGCAGGTCGTGGGTGACGTAGATAAAGGTGCAGTCGGGGCGCAGGCTCTCGATGCTGTTCCAGAGCGATGCTGTGGATGAGGGGTGCAGGAACATCTCGGGGGAGTCCACGAGTATGGTGGCGTCCTCGGGGGCGTAAGTCACGGCTCCGAGATAGTAGAGCACGGTCTTCTCGCCGTCAGAGAGTTTGGAGGGGGAGTAGGGGTCGCTGCCGGTGTCACGGCTGAAGAGCATGCGGCCGCTCTCGACAAGGACGCGGTTGCCGGGGAACACTTTCTGCCACTGGCGCATCACGTTGTCAAGACGCGTGGGGGGCAGCTCGCAGGAGTCGCCGGTGTCGCCTGCGTATTTGTATTGTATCAGGCTGAGCATCTCCTCGTTGACCATGAGGCCGATGAGGCGTTCAAATTCTCCGCTCAGGTCGGGGCGCAGGAGCGATGCTCCGGCTACGGCCCGGTGATAGAGGGTGTCGATGGAGTTTTCAGACGGGTCCTCCTTGTCATGGCTGTAGAGGGCTTTCAGGGCCGACAGCCTGAAGGAGTGTCGACCAAGGTCGGCGGCTATGCGGTTGGCAAAGCGTGTCTTGCCCGAGCCGTTGGCTCCGATTATCACCATATGGCGCATGCCGGTTGTGTCGATGTCGAGCGGCTGTGAGCCGGTGCGGGGCGGGAGAGTGATTATCATGGCACGAGGGGTAATTAGTAATTAGCAATTAGTAATTAGTAATTAGCAATTCTTGGCAAGCCAAGCGGCTAAAGCCGGTTAAGCAATTAGTAATTAGCAATTAGTAATTAGCAATTAGCAATTGCGGGGGTTAGAATTCGTAACGTGATGAGAGGCTGACGAGGAGGGCGGAGGAGAGGCCGTGGGTCGAGGCGGGGGCGGGGATGTGGTAGGCTGTCGACGGCTTGACCGTGAATCGGTAACGCGACATCTCGTAGCCTACGGAGGCGCGGGCACTGAAATGCGGACTGAGCCTGAGCACGCAGCCTACGCTCATACGTCCGACGGGCGATGATGTGCCGGACTCGATGGATGAGTCGTCGAGGTTGAGCGGCAGGTTGTGGCGGTAACCGGCGGCGGCTTCGGCGGTGAAGCTGACGCGGTTGCTCAGCGAGCATATGTAATAGGGTGCGATGATGGCACTGAGTGATGAGAGCGATTTGACGTAGGTGCGGTCATGGTGGACATCGGTGATGAGGGGGGTGGAGAGCAGTCCCAGCTCGAGTCCGAGTCCCCAGTGTTCGCTGATGGCCCAGCCGCCTCGGAGCGATGCCGAGAGGGCGGGGAGACGTTGGATGCGGGTGTCACCGGCCTTGATGGGGCCGAGCGGGAGCGACAGGCCGGTCTCGAGCGAGAGATAGGAGAAGTTGGAGTTGAGCCGCAGGTCCTCGCCGCGCAGTTCCAGTCCGTTGCGCCCGAAGATGAGGTCGCCGATGAGATAGCCGAGGTTGGCCGAAAGTATGCCTATTCCGGCTCCGGCCACTACGTCGGTGGGATAGTGGTGGCGGTCGACGGCACGCTCTACGGCCACACCTGTGGCAAATGCATATGCGCCGACGGCATACCAGGGGGAGACTTCGCCCAGCTCGCGTGCCATCATGGTGGCTCCCATGAATGCCCAGGCTGTGTGGCCCGAGGGGAATGATTTGTCATCAGAGCCGTCGGGTCTCACGGAGTGAATCGATTCCTTCATGGCCTTGACCGAACCGGCCATGATGGCTATGGCCGCGCCCTGCGACACTGCCATGCGTCCCCAGCCCGAACGGGTGGGCACTCCTGCGGCCTTGAGTATCCAGGGGGCGGCGAGGGGTGCGTATTGCAGATAGTCGGTGCCACGGTCAGAGCGGCTGTTCACGGGGCCGACGTGATAGTTGCGGGGATAGGCCTGACGCATGAGTGCCGCGCCGCCGAGCATGGCCGCTCCTGCTCCTATGCCGGCCCATCCGGCGATGGGGCGGGGGGTGACAGGGATGGTGTCGGGGCGGATGGTGTCAGTCGGGGCGTGACTGTCGGCACGCGCAATCACAGGCATCATCAGTAGCAATGCCATCAGTGGTGCGATGAATCGGCTTATGTTGTAGCGTGCGGACATGTGTCAGGAGGATGATTATTGAAATTTACCCTATGGAAAGAACGCCCGGACGGTGCCAAATGTTGCGTCAGGAACGCTGATATTCTGACGGCGACATGCCTGTGAGATGCTTGAAATACTTTCCGAACGATGACTGATTGGGGAAATTCAGCTCATAGGCCACCTGCTGGATGTTCTTGCCCGAGAATCGGAGCAGGTTTTTGGCCTCGAGTATCACGAACGAGTCGATGACTTCGGTGGCCGAGCGGCCGGTGTGTTCCTTGATGATGAGTGACAGGTATTTGGGCGAGATGAACAGTTTGCCGGCATAGAAGGCCACCGAGCGTTCGCGCACGTGATGCTCGTGCACGAGGCGCATGAACTCGTTGACATAGGTTGTGCGCCGCGAGCGCGGGGTCTTGGCATCGGGCCGGTCGCTGATGCGCTTGGTCACCATGTTGATGACTTGATAGGTGAGCGCGGCGATGAGGCATCGCGCTATCGACTTGATGTAGATGTTGTCGTCATTGGCCGACGAGTTGCGGTGGAGGAGGCTGAAATATTCGCGCAGCGATGCGGCCTCGTCGTCGGTCAGTCGCATCATATTGTCGGCCGGATTGTGTTTGCTCAGATGTGGGGTGGAGCTGAACACGTTGAGGTCAAAGTTGATGTCGTGCATGAACTCGGTGGACACGAACAGCATGTAGCAGTCGAGCCCCTCGCGCTCGATGCCTTTTATCTCTATCATCGAGCCGGGGGTGGTGATGATGATGCAGTTGGAGGTGAGTGTGGTGGGGGTGAGATTTATCTCAAGGTCGAGCCGACCGTTGAAACACAGTATCCACGACATGCCGTCGATGCGTATCGGGCCGTCGATGCGCACGATGCGGCCGAGCCCGTCAAGCCGCAGGGCCTTGGCTATGGTGTCGGAGGTGATGCGCGTGAACAGGTAGTCGTCGCTGAGTTTGGAGAATTCTGACGAGAACCGCGCGAGCGATGTGAGCTGGTTGAGGTTGACGATGTTTCCCATGATTGATACGTATTGACGCAAAGTTAGTCAAAAAATCTACGGAATCAATCGTTATGGTGAAATTTTTGGCCAAATATACTATAAAATATGTCTAAAAAGAAAATTTTGTGGACAATTGTGCAAGAAGTGGACAAAAGGGCTGATGAGGGGACGTGCGTTGGGCGGCCCGGTCATTCGGTGGCCTTGCGGGCTTCGGCGAGTGCGCGGATGTATCCTTTGCCGAAGCGGAGGTCCGGCTCCATGTGGTTGCCCTCGCCCCATTCGTTCCATGCGCGGATGAATACGAAGTTGGGGCCTGGCTTCTCCCTGACCCCCGACAGCACGTCGAGTGCGTGGAGCTTGAATTTCTCGGGGGTGGAGTCGTGGAGTATCACTCCGGCCTTGCCGCTGCGGGGGGAGTGGTCCCAGTTGGGTATAAGTGTGGGGAACACTGTCGGGTCGCGGTCCTCGTCGGTAAAGTAGAGGGGTGTGGTGGTGCCGTAGTCGCGATATTTAGGGTAGCCTGTGATGCCGGCCTTCCATCGGCGGAAGGTCTTGCTCCAGTAGGTGATGCGCCGCTCTTCGGCATCCCATATGCGGCATGTGTTTATGGCGTCGAAGCCGAGCGAGCGTATGCGGGCAAACGTCTCGCGGTTGATGTGGAGTTTGATATGGGCTATAAAGTATATACCGGGCATGCCCTCCTTGCGCGCCAGCTCGTTCCAGCGGCTGATGAAACGTGCCATCTGCGGGTGGTCCTCATAGTTGTAAACCATGAACACGGGCTTGCCGTCGACCTTGATGTAGCGATGGTCGCGGAATGCGGGTAGGCGGTGGTAGAAATGACGGTCGATGTCCTCGTCGCCCGGATAGGTCTGCTCCACGAGGGTGGTCTTTTCGATGCTCCCGTCCATGTTCCAGAACTTGGAGTGCCATGACTCGTTGGCCCAGCAGAGCATGAAGGGGAAGTCGGGCTTGCCCGAGGCGAGCACCTCGTTGAACGGCAGTTCCAGCTCCTCCTTTCCGTTGCCAAACCAGTAGCTCCAATAGCAGAAGCCGTCCACTCCGGCCTCGCGCGCAAGGGCGCATTGCTCTTCTCTCACCTGAGGCAGGCGCAGGTCGTAAAATCCGAGGTCGGCCGGAAGATGCGGCTGATAGTGTCCCGGGAAGAGGGGGCGGGCCTTGGCTACGTTGGTCCACTCGGTGAAACCTTTGCCCCACCACTTGTCATTGTCGGGCGTGGGGTGAAACTGTGGCAGATAGAACGCTATGACTCGGGGTGTTGACATGACTGTTGTTTCTTTTTGCGGTATTTGCGTTTCATGATGCGGATTTTTCCGCGCAGCAGTTTGGGATAGATGTATATTCTCCACCAATACTCTTTGAATATTGTCTTCCAGCTGTCGGTAAGGTCAAAACCTGTTGGCTGATGTTCAATAAGCAGGTCACATATTACCGGGTAGGTGTGGAAGCGGAATATTCGATACTTCTCGCGCTCGTAGGCCCATCCCTTTAGGCCGTAGTCGCGGAGCACGGCGAGGAGGTTGCATATCTGCACCTTGAAGAAGTTGTAGCCCCCCTTGCCGGGCGGGGTGACGATGTCATAGAAGTCGCCGAAACGGATTACGGCATTGCCGTTCTTTCTGACGGTCTCCATTGTCCATGCCACTTGTGAGAACTGCAGACGGGTGTACTTGGGGTCGACATCGAGGCAGTCAAGGTCTTTGCGCAGTATGCCGAATCCGGCTATCCAGCCGATGAAATATGACACATGGTCAAGAAACTCGTCAGGGGTGGTGGCTTCGTAGCGTCCCGAGGGGCGGAACGGTATGGGGGGATAGAAGTATAGCGGCGTATTTCCGCCGGTGCGCTCTATCTCGCTGACTATCATGGCTATCGTGCCGGGACGGTAGCGTAGGGTGTCGTTTGAGAGTTTGAGGTACAGCCCCTCGGCACGGTGAAGAGCGAGCTTGAAATTCGCGTCACGGATATTCTCGTCGTTGCGGAAGTATCTCACGTTGGGAAACCTCTCGGCATATTCCCGGCCTACATCCTGAGTGGCGTCAGTCGATGCGTTGTCTGATATCACCACTTCGACCCTGTGGTCAAATGCCGGGTCGGAAGTGATATTCTCCAATGAGTCACGCAGATATTCAGCCCTGTTGTAGGTAGGGATGCATATCGACAGCAACGGACGAACTGATGATTCGGATATATTCTCCATTCAGAAATATACAGCTATACCAATCTATAACGCACCATCCCCGGCTTTATTGCGTATGCGGCGGGAGAAACGGACTACGCGCGGTTATATGCGCGGGCGCATAATATAATAGCGGTTTTGTCGTTGTTGATTGTAGAGCATCCCCCCAAAGTCATAACCTATGTCAGCAGCCATATTGACCCCCATACTCACATTAGCAAAACGGTTTGGAGTAGACAAGTCCATAGCTTATTCCTCCGGGGCGCGTGTGGTGCAGGCATTTACGGGGTTGGCATCGGTGTTTCTGGTCGCGGCGTTTCTGACCAAGACCGAGCAGGGGTTTTACTACACGTTCGGAAGTATAGTGGCTATCCAGGTGTTTTTTGAGCTTGGACTGTCAAACATCATCACCCAATATGTGGCCCATGAGGCGTCACGCCTCACGTGGCGTGATGCGAAGACTCTCGAGGGGGAAGCCAAGTCGCTGTCGCGACTCGCCCATCTTGTGAAGTTCAGCGTCAGATGGTATGCCATTATCGGCATGCTGTTCTTCCTGGTGTTGCTCGCGGCGGGATACTGGTTTTTTTCGTATTATTCCCACACAGACGAGCCTGTCAGTTGGGTTATCCCTTGGATTCTCGTGTGCATAGGCTCGGCCGGTTCGCTGTTCATGTCGCCGATATTGGCCATATTGTTTGGCCTCGAGAAGGTCAAGGAGGTCTCCAAGATGCGTTTCATACAGCAGTGCATAATCCCGCTGGTGACATGGACATGCCTGATATGTGACTTCAGGCTCTATGCGCTCGGTCTATCGTATGTCGCCTCGATGCTTTTCTCGGTCATCTATTGCGTAGGCACGGGGCTGGCACCGATAGTGTGGAGGTTGTGGCGTGAGCAGGTGACCGAGCGGGTGGTGTATATGAAAGAGATTTTTCCCTATCAGTGGAAGATAGCTCTGAGCTGGGTGAGCGGTTATTTTATATTCCAGCTCTTCAATCCCGTGCTATTCGCAACGGAGGGCGCGGTGGTGGCCGGTCAGATGGGCATGACGCTCGTGGTGATAAACGGCATCATGGCGTTCAGTCAGAACTGGATTACGACAAAGATTCCACTGTGGTCAAAGCTCATAGCTCTTAAAGATTATGCAGGACTTGACAGGATATTCAACACCACGATGCGACAGGTGAGCGTGGTGTGCCTTGGGCTTATAGCTGTGATGCTGGCCGGAATAGGTATGCTGAGGGTGCTTGACTTGAAGTTGGGCGACCGTTTTCTTGACTGGCTACCTATGATACTGATGCTCATTCCGCTATATGTCAATCAGTGGGTTAACGGCTGGGCCACTTACCTCAGATGCCATAAGCAGGAGCCGTTTTTGCTCAACAGTATCGTGGGCGGCGTGATGTGCTGCCTCTCGGCTCTTGTTCTCGGCAGGGCTTTCGGAGTGATAGGTCTCACTGCAGGCTACTGCGCCATCACAGTGATATTGTCATTTTGGGGTCATCATATATATGTAACATGTAAACGTGCCTGGCATGGATAATTCACGCAAATTACTGTCATTGTGCATCCCTACGTACAATCGTGCGACTATTCTCAGGGAGAGCCTCGAGCATCTTGTGCCTATAGTCGAGGGCTTGCCTGTGGAAATCGTGGTGCTTGACAATGCCTCGCCTGACGATACTGCGGATATATGCGCCGGATATCCGTCGGTGAGATATATCCGTAACGACGAGAATATAGGCGGTGACATGAATATCCTGAAGTCGTATGTAACGGCGGCAAATCTGACTGATTACGTCTGCGTCATAGGCGACTCATATCGGCTTGATGACCGTTCAATACGCCTTATGGTCGAGAGGCTGTCGACGCGGGAGTATGACATGCTGATTTTGAGCCGGGGGGCGTCAGGTCTCGGCAATAATGTGCAGTGTTATGACAATCCAGATAAGCTTATGGCTGAAATCGGAGGGACAATGGATTTGACAGGCACTATTGTAATATCGTCGCGCGGAGTCAGGGAGGAGTTTTATCGCGACTATCTCTGGAGCAACTTCATACACACGTCAATGGCCTTTGGCTTTCTCAAGTCTATCGATAGCCCTAAAGTGCTGTTTTGCGGGGATATAGTGCTGGCGCATACGATGATTAACAAGGATTCGACCTCATGGTATGGCGATGCTATGAGGATATTCGGCAAGGTGTGGATGACTACGATAATGTCACAGTCATCCTATGATGTCAATGCCCGTCTCGCTTGCATAAAGGCTCATGACAAATACGCGTCGCTGTTTACCCCTAAGAGGCTTATCGCGCTGAAGGAACGGGGATTTCTTGACATCAAGGCTGTAGGAAGATACGTTGAGTATCTTCCGTTTGTGACGGACACGCCCGTGTCATTGGTCAAGGTGATATCGGTAATGCCTTGGCGGTTGAGTCTGCTGGTCTATAAGATGTGCCGTGTTCCTTATCACCTTAAAAGGATTTTAAGAAGATGAATATGACGAGAGAAATACCTAAGGTAATACATTATTGTTGGTTTGGCGGAAATCCTTTGCCGGAGTCGGCTGTGCGGTGCATAGAGTCATGGCGCAGATTTTTCCCCGATTGGGAGATTAAGGAGTGGAACGAATCAAACTTCGATGTGCATGCCGTGCCTTATATATCAGAGGCTTACGATGCCAAGAAGTATGCCTTTGTGAGCGACTATGCCCGTTTTAAGATACTGTATGAGGAGGGTGGATTGTATTTCGACACTGATGTCGAGGTGATTGCACCGATGGATGACATCGTGGCGCGCGGCAGCTTCATGGGCTGTGAGAAGGCTTATGTGGCCGGGTGTGATGCCATGTCGATGATGGTGGCTCCGGGGCTTGGAATGGGGGCTTTACCCGGAATGCCTTTTTATCGTGAGATGCTTGACACGTATGCATCTCTGCATTTTATCGACAGTTCGGGGAAAATCAATAAGAAGACAGTCGTCATATATGCTACTGAGGCCCTGTGCAGGCATGGTCTTGTAAACTCGCCTGAGGTTCAGACTGTGGCTGATATAAACATATATCCGGCGGACTATTTTTGCCCTATAAATTACGACACTTTGGTCTATTCCCCTACATCCAACACCAGGAGCATACACCATTATGCGTCAACATGGATTAGCCCGGAGGATAAGCGCACAAAGTATTGGAAACGGCGTATCACATTCTTGCCTGAGGCTCTGGCATGGAAAGTGGCACGTCTGCTTGCCATACTCAGGATATAGTCTCTATGGTTTAGAAAGTTTAGAAAGTTTAAAAAGTTAAGATATTAGTTTTGATGCTCCGTGCATGCTGACTAATATCTTAACTTTTTAACTTTATAAACTCCTTAAACTATAGGAATTATCGGGTTACGGTGTAGACTCCGCCGGGGGTGGTGGCGAGGTCATATTCGTAGACGTGGCGCAGGATGGGGTGGCGCGGGGTGATTTCGCCCGACACGAGCGGTTCCTTCACGTCGGCCACTTCAAAGAGTGGGTTGGGGTTGTTGCCTTTGGCCTCTTTGAGTCCCTCACCCTTGAGGGGTACGTAGGAGCGAAGACGCAGATTGCCGCCGAGGCGCGAGGTGATGGTGGCGGTGTTGAGTTGGCCGCCGTCCCACTTCATGTCAACGACAAATCCGCCTCGGCTCACGAGTCCGTTGACTTCGCCATCGCTCCACTGGTCAGGGAGTGCGGGGAGCAGGTGCAGGGCACGGTCGTGGCTCTGCATCAGCATCTCGGCCACGCCGGCTGTGTAGCCGAAGTTGCCGTCAATCTGGAACGGGGGGTGTGCGTCAAACAGGTTGGGGTATATGCGTCCGCGCAACATGTTGTTGATGATGGTGTAGGCGTGGTTGCCGTCCTGCAGACGTGCCCAGAGGTTGATTTTCCATCCGATAGACCATCCTGTGGCCTCGTCGCCGCGCTGTATCATGGTGTTGCGCACGGCCTCGAAGAGGGTGGGGGTGCTGTAGGGTGAAATCTGGGCGGCGGGATAGAGGCCGAACGCATGCGAGATGTGGCGGTGGCCATCCTTGGGCTTGTCATAGTCGCCAAGCCACTCCTGCAGCTGGTGGTAGCGGCCCACCTGCATGGGGGGAAGTTTGGCTATGGTGGTGGTGAGAGAGTCGATATAGGCGGGCGACTCGCCGAGCAGACGTGCCGCGCTGAGGGTGTTGGTAAGCAGTTGGTGCACAATCTGATTGTCCATCGTGCATCCGGCCACAATCCAAGCCTTGGGATGGGCCGAGGGGCCGTGCTCGGGCGACATGGAGGGAACTGTCACCATCCAGCCGTTGTCGGGGTGCTCGGTCAGGAATGAGAGGAAGAAGTCGGCCGAGCCTTTCAGCGCGGGATATACGCGGGCCAGGAAGTCGAGGTCGCCTGTGTGCAGATAGTGTTCCCACAGGTGTGATGTGAGCCATGCTCCGCCGTTGGGCCATGTGCCGTAGTTGGCCTTGTCGACAATGCCCGATGTGCGCCATATGTCGGTGTTGTGGTGGGTCACCCAGCCGGGACAGCCGTACATCTCGCGGGCGGTCACCTGAGCGTTCTGCGAGAGGTCGGTAACGAGGTCAAAGAGCGGTTCGTGGCACTCCGAGAGGTTGGTGACCTCGGCGGGCCAGTAGTTCATCTCGGTGTTGATGTTGATGGTGTATTTGCCGTCCCACGGGGCGTTGGGCTTCTCGTTCCATATGCCCTGCAGGTTGGCTGCCTGGCCGCCGGGCTGAGATGAGGAGATGAGCAAGTAGCGTCCGAACTGGAAAAGCAGGGCGGCCAGCTCGGGGTCGGCCTTGTCGGCAAACTGCTTGATACGCTTGTCGGTGGGCAGGGTGAGGGTTTCCTTGTCGGTATCGCCGAGCGAGAGCGACATGCGTCCGAACTGGCTGCGATACTTGTCGATATGCTCGCGGCGGGCCACGTCATAGGGCTTTTTCTTTGCGGCGGCAAGCAGAGCCTTGGCACGCTTGGAGGGATTGGCCGAGAGGTCCTTGTAGTTTACAAAGTTGGTGGCCGTGCTTATATATAAGGTGGCTGAGTTGGCCCCGGTGAGGGTGAGCGAGTCGCCGGCGGCGGTGAGACGGCCGCCGTCATGCACGATTTCAAGTCGTGTCTCGGCCTTGACGCCACCCTTTATGCCCTCGTGGTCACCTCCGTAAGTGGTGAATACAAGGGTCTTGCCCTGACGCGCGGTAGATGTGCGTGCCATAGGTGAGGTGAATGAGGCTGAGAATGTGAGTGCTCCGTCCTTTGAGGCCGTGAGCCGCACGATTGACACGTCGTCGGTAAACGATGAGAATGCCTCGCGGGTATATCGTGTGTCGCCCACGCGATAGTTTACTGTTGTCAGCGCGCTGTCAAGGTTGAGGTCGCGGTAATATTCGGTCACATTCTCATGGCCGGGAAATCTCAGCAACAGCGAGCCGACGGTCTGATAGGGCATACCGTTGATGCCGGTGAGAAATGTGGAGTCGATGAGGGCCTGGGCCTCGGCGTTGCGTCCGGCAAACACGAGCCGGCGCACCTCGGGCAGAGCGGCGAGGGCCTTGGTCGAATGGTTGGTGTGGGGCGAGCCTCCCCATAGGGTCTCTTCGTTGAGTTGCAGTTCCTCGCACGAGGGAGTGCCGTAGACCATCATGCCGAGGCGTGAATTGCCGAGCGGCAGGGCTTCGGTCCATTCCGAGGCCGGGGTGTCATACCATAGTTTCAGCGGACCGGCCCAAGAGATTGTCGAGGTGACGACACATAGGGCCGCAGTCATAACACTGCGTAATGAAATTATTCTCATGGTTGTTAAGAGTGATGATGGGTTTAAGGTATGTCGGGCATAATCATATTTGCATTTGCCCGAGATTTCGTAGGCAAAGATACGAAAAAAAGAGCTAACTTCACAGCCGGCTCTTTTCGTTTTTAACCTAACTTTTTGTTGACTTTATAATTCTTTATCAATAGATAGTAGCATTGGAACGGAAAATTCATTATTGCCTTTCTATTCCATTGCAAAGTTAAAAATAACTTTGCAAAATTCCCCCCCCCGATTGTGAAAAATTGTTAAATTTTCGCAGATGTGTCACGATTTGACATACCTTTTGCTTATGGGGGCGAGGCGGGCAGATTGTCAGACAGCTGACTTCGGGCGCAGAAGCTCGACAAGTTTCTGCACACCGGCTGTGGCCTTTTCGGGGATTACGGTCACATAGTCGGGCACAGCGGCGGGGTTGGGGTCGATATAGTAGACCGGCACGCCCGGACGCACGTAGTGGAGCAGTCCGGCGGCAGGGTAAACTACGAGCGATGTGCCTATGACCACAAAGATGTCGGCCTTGGCGGCGAGGTCGATGGCAGGCTCGATGTTGGGCACAGCCTCCTGGAAGAATACGATGTGGGGGCGCACAGGGTCGCCGTACGGGTCGCGCGACTCGGGGGTGGTGACAAGCGGGTCGTCAATGCCGGGGGTAGTGATGGCCACCTCTTCGCCGCCGAGGGTGTAGGTGCGCTCGGGGTGGCGAAGCGAGCGCACTTTCATTAGCTCGCCGTGCAGGTGCAGTACGTTGCCGCTTCCGGCGCGTTCGTGCAGGTCGTCGACGTTTTGGGTGATTACGTAGACATCATACCACTTCTCGAGTTCGACGAGTGCCTTGTGGGCCGCGTTGGGCTGACAGTCTACAAGACTCTTGCGGCGTTCATTGTAAAACTTGTGTACGAGGGCCGGGTTGCGGGCAAAGCCGTCGGCACTGCACACATCCATTACGGGGTAGTTTTCCCACAGTCCTCCGGCATCGCGGAATGTTGAGATGCCGCTTTCGGCACTGATTCCTGCTCCTGTGGAGATAACGAGACGCTTCTTCATATCTTATATTAATGTATATATATCGTATATAACAATTACCCGGCCGGTTCAGCGTTTGCTTTTGAAAAATTCCTTCATGAGCGCGGCGCACTCCTCGCCGAGGACTCCGGGGGTCACTGTGGCCTTGGGGTGGAACGGTGAGCGCGAGGGGAGGAACGAGCGATAGCCGCGTTTGTCGTCGGGCGCACCGTAGACTATGCGTGAGAGCTGTGACCATCCGATGGCTCCTGCACACATCAAGCACGGCTCTACGGTGACGTAGAGGGTGCATCCCGTCAGGTATTTCCCGCCGAGGGTCGATGCAGCCGCTGTCAGGGCCTGCATCTCGGCATGGGCCGACACGTCGGCCAACGCTTCGGTCAGATTATGTCCCCGGCCTATCACCATGCCTCGCGGCGAGACTATCACCGCCCCGATGGGCACTTCGTCGGCCTCAAGCGCGCGTCGGGCCTCGTCGAGAGCCATCCGCATGTATTTCTCGTCAGTCTGCTCTTGGGTCATGCGTTATTTTGTTGAATAGATATATAGGTAAAAGACTTGTCAGCGTGGCTGACAAGTCTTTCTTTTTTTAGTGACTCCTACAGGATTCAAACCTGTAACCTTCTGATCCGTAGTCAGATGCTCTATTCAGTTGAGCTAAGGAGCCGTTGTCCTTTCTTTTTGACGTTGCAAAGGTAGGTACTTTTTGAATACTGTGCAAATTTTTCGGCAAAAATTTTTGAAAAAAATTGCAAAAGTTGGAAAATGGGGATAATTGATGTAATTTTGGGGTGTGAAAATCAAACCGACAACCAATGCGTAAATTCCTGTTTTCTATACTTATAGTTATAATGGGCACGGTCACGGGCCGTGCAGACGGCTTTTTTGCAGTAGACCGCAGCCGTCCGGCTGATTTTATCGACTTTGAGGTGCATGCCCTTGTCGGCGGAAGCTATCTGACCGAGAATTATATGTCATGCTATCCCGAAATCTCCGACCTCAACACGTCGATAGGCCCGGCGTTCGGCATCGGAGCGGGGGTGCGGTTTAATATACGCAACTACATAGGGCTGGGCACCGAGCTTAATTTCACCCGCAATGCCTACAAGATGGATATGGCCGTGGTGGGGCAGCATAGCGTGTCAAACGTCTTTCAACGTAACACCTATTATAAGCTCGATTTCCCGGTATATATCTCGTTTCTGTTTGATTTGTCAGGCACGGTGAAATGGAATGTCGACGGCGGTCTGTATTATTCCTATGGTGTGGGGGGTACGCAGAAGAGCAATATTTACGACACCCGTTCCAATGAGCTTGGCCAGCTCATGATGTCGGTGACTCCGTTGAAGGCTGACTTCTACAATGACCATAGGGCTTTCATCAACTCCTATGACCGCGGAGACATCGGACTTCACCTGGCCACGGGATTGACATTTGCCCGCCACCTGCGTGTGGGTGTGCGTGCGCACATAGGCTTCTCAAATCTCGCCAACTCCACCGGCATCATCAAGCCGTCATCTCACACCCTCGACTTCCTCGGCAGCGTGGGATGGGAATTCTGAGAAGAATTAAAAATTTAGAATTAAAAATTGGCTTCGCGATGTTTGCGGCAATCCGTATCGCGAAGCCAATTTTTTAATATCAGAACTGGCTTCGCAATGCTTACGTCCATATCGCGAAGCCAATTTTTAATTTTTAATTTTAAATTTTTAATTCCCTATACCCCCATGAGGTCTCGGAAGATGTCGAGGGATTCGGTGATGTGGTCGGGGGTGGCGGTGCGGTCGATGAGGGGGGTGCCGGGGCGGGAGAGGAGTGTGAAGTTGATGTGGTCGGGGGTGTCGTTTTTCTTGTCGTGGCTCATTAGGGCGAGCAGACGCGGATAGTCGTCGCAAGTGATGGCGGGGGTGCCGTAGCCATGCTCCTTGAGATAGTTGGCGTAGCGGTAAAGCTCGGCCGAGGGGAACTGCTCGGCAAAGTTGGAGAGTATCATCTCGACAAGTATGCCCCATGCCACGGCATAGCCGTGAGGCACAGCTGCGTTGCGCTCGAGGGCCAGTGACTCGAAGGCGTGACCGGCGGTGTGGCCGAGGTTGAGCGCGCGGCGTATGCCCTGTTCGCGCGGGTCTTCCTCCACGATGCGCTCCTTGACCTTGACGCTCTTCTCGAGAAGCGGGAGCAGACGGTCGAGGTCGGCGTTGACGATGTCAAAGGCGAGGAGTTCGTTGTAATCCTCCTCTGACGACAAGAGTCCGTGCTTGAGCATCTCGGCGTAGCCCGAGAGCAGTTCCACGCAGGGGAGGGTGGCGAAGGTGGATGTGGATATGACCACGGCATCGGCCGGAGCGAAGGCTCCGATTTCGTTTTTGAAACCGTTGAAGTTTATGCCTGTCTTGCCACCCACGGCGGCATCGACAGCCGAGAGGAGGGTGGTGGGAACGTTGATGAAGCGTATGCCGCGCTTGAATGTGGCGGCGGCAAATCCGCCCATGTCGGTCACAACACCGCCGCCTATGTTGATTACAAGTGACTTACGTGTGGCTCCGCCATTTATCAGTTCGCTCCATATGTGCGAGAGCGAGTCGAGGTTTTTGGCCACATCGCCCGGCTCGGTGACAATGACAGGGTAGGGGAGGTCGAGCTTGGGGAGCACTTCGCGTTCAACGTTGCTGTCGGTGATGATGTGTACGGTGGCAGGGTGCATCTCATCGACGAGCGATGTGACGGCGCGGGATATATCGTTGGTGTAAAGTATCTTCTGCATGGTCATGAGTCTATACGGGTGTTGAGAAGTGCGAGAAGGAGCATAGGCAGAGCCTCGGCGAACTTCTCCATTGACGGGAAGACGATTGCGGCACCGGCCTTTTCCATCTCCTCGACCGGGATAGGGCCGGTGGTAACGCCTATGGTGAATGCTCCGGCCTTGTCGCCTGCCTCGATGCCGAGTGGCGCGTTCTCGATGACGATTGATTGCGAGGGGGATACGCGGGCCAGCTGCATGGCGCGGATAAACGGCTCGGGGTGGGGTTTGCCATGTTTGACGTCGCGCGAGGTGATGCGCATGTCGGGGTCGAATAGCCCGAGGAAGTCGGTGTCGATGCGCGATATGAGGCTGCTTTGGCCCGAGCCGGTCACGAGCACACGTCGTATGCCGGCCTGGCTGAGGGTCGTCACCATATCGAGCGCGCCCGGCATTGGCTTGACAGGCGGGAGTTCGTTGAAATAGACGGTCTTCTTGTGGTAGAGGCTCTCCTTCTCCTCGTCGGTGGCGTCACGGCCGAGGGCGCGGTTGAACAGTGTGTTGATAGTCGACGCGCCTGTGCGTCCCTCGTATAGGTAGAATTCGTCGCGTGTGCACGGTATGCCCGCCTCGGTCATGAGACGGTGCCAGGCGGCGGTGTGATTTTTCATCGAGTCATAGAGCGTGCCGTCCATGTCGATGAGCGCGGCACGCGGAGTGACGCAGCTGTAGTGGTGACGCTGCAGGAAACGTACTATGTCGGAGTGGAAGGGTGATATCATTTCTTTCTTTTTTTCTTTTTGTCGGTGACGGGGGCTTTGACTGCCGAGGTGGTGTCAGGCGGTGCAATCAGTCCCTCGCGGATAAAGTAGAGCGAGTCGGCTGACGATATGGTGTCGGCCTTGAGGTCCACGTCCATAATGTCGCGCCCGACGCTGTTGAAGTTGAGGTTCTTGACACGCGCGTTGTTGACACCCCGGCGGAATACGTTGCGTATCTGTTGAACGAGGTTGACACGCGTGGTGTCGGCGATGGATACGGTGCGGGCCATGCTTTTCTCGCTGAACTTGGCCTTGCCCACCCTTATCTTCATGTCGTCGGGGTTGCCCGAGACGTTGATGCCGAACTTGAACGGCAGCGGCGACTTGAGCACGGCGATGTGATAGTTGAAGTTCATTGCCAGGTCGTTGCTGCCCATCACGCCGAGTTTGTAGCGGTCGAGATTGAACATGAAGGGGAACATCTGCATCTGCGAGTTGTCGACAATCATCTCTACGGTCATGCTGTCAATCATGTTGTGCTCCTTGTGCTTGAACAGCAGCCATTTGCCTATAGTGCGGAAAGTCTCGTCATCCATGACCACGAGCGAGTCGCCTGACACCTTGATGGCTGCCTTGAGCGACGGTATGTCGATATTCATGGCCGAATCGAGTGCGGTAGTCGCGGCTATGTCGGCATTGATGACTCCGCCTATGCCTTGGAGCAGAGGCATGAGGGTGTCGATGGCCGGTACGAGGTCGAGGAATTCGGCTATGCGGAACCCGTCGACCGACATGCCGAAGGCAAACGATGCGTCATGCTTTGTCGGGGCGGTGTAGAGGGCGTTGAGGTTGACCGAGCCGATGTCGGAGCGCGCCCCGAGCTGCGAGAGGTTGAGCGCGCCGCCAAAGGCATTGAGTGTGCCTTTGAAGTCATGGAACGTAAGGTCGGAGTACGTTATATGGTTGGCGCGGATATTGAATGTGGCTTCGAGATTGTTGGGGATTATCAGCACCGAAGTCGAGTCGACCGAGGCCGAGGCGGCATCGACAGACGACTGCAGCGCACTCTCGTCGGCATTCTCGTCAATCGGTGCTGTCAGGGCCACGGCTCCCGTGGTATCACGGTCAGCGAATGCCGCACCGGCAAATATCGCTCCAGCTATCTCATTGACATTGATTGAGTCGCAGTTGAGATTGAATTTCGCCACGAGTGGCTGATAGCCTCGGCGTGATGTGAGCGACTTGGATATGTTGGAAATCGAGCCGTCAAGGGTGAAGTCGCTATGGCCCACGTTGACATGCGTCTCATGGATGTGCACCGAGTCGGTAGAGAAATCCACGTTTAGCCCGGTTATGCGGTTGCGCAGCGGGAAGAGCGGGGTGAACATGCGCATCCTCTCGGCCTGCAGCGAGCCGGATGCCTGCCAGTTGCGGAGTATGCGGCGTAGCGAGCGGTCGACCTCAAGTTCGTATCCCTCGTCGGCCGTAGTCTTGCGAGTCGATGTGTCGCGGCGTGATGCGCGCGCCGCGCGTTCGGAGCGCGCTATGGCATTGGCAAGGGCTGTGATAGAGTCGGCTGACAGTCCGGGATGTGCCCGGCGCAGCGAGTCGCGGCGTGCCCATTTGCGTTGCGTGAAGGCTGATGACGAGGGGTGTACGGTGAGGGCCATGCGGGCGTTTCCGAGCATGGCGCGGTTGATGCGGTCGCCGTAGAGGGCCGAGCCGGTGGCGACGTTGAGCCTCAGCTGGGGCTGTCGGGCTGCGCCTTTGTAGCGTTGAAGTGCCATCCCGATTGCAGCATCACGCAGATGCACACGCATGGAATCCTCGCTTGACTTGAACGAGAACCGCTCGGCCACAATGCGGCCGCCGATGGGATTTATTATGGTGGTGTCGGCACTTGATGCGGTGTTGCGGCATCCGACACCCATCTTCATGCCACGCGCACGCATGTCGAGGTCCTGAATCATGCATGACAGTGTGTCAACCATGAGTGATGCGGTCAGCATAGAGTCGACGCTCACGCCGTCGCGCACAAACGACGAGTTGGTGCCGAATTTCAGCTCCATCTCGCGTGAATAGATGTGGGCCGGTAGCTCGGGCATCTCCACGAGCAGGCCCGAGAGCGAGGCGTCGCCCTTGAGGCGTATGTTGTGAAACTTTTCCTTGTCGAGCCAACTCCTGCGCAGGTCAAAGTCGCAGTCGGCTTTCAGCAGACCCTCTACCTCGCACGGCAGTTGGGCGAGCAGACTCTTGGGCAGATGCTGTACGCTCAGCCCGCCACGGAATGTGCCGTTGACTTTGGGGTCGGAGAGGGGCCGGGTGACGTTGCCGGTGAGTGTGAATCCCATCCCTTCACCCCGGGCATAGAGGCGGGAGATGCTCAATATCGAGCGGTCAAGGTCGAGGCCGTCGACTTGTCCGTCAGCCTGCAGCTCGAATCGGTCAAGGGTCATGCCGTCATAGGAGACTGAGCCTTCGGGCATCTTGAGTTGGAAATTGAAGGAGGGGAGCGAGTCGACCCCGACGGCATAGGGGCGTGTGAGCTGCATGCCGAGCGCGATGGAGAGGTCGGCGGCATCCACCTTGTCCAGCTCTCCACGCATCTGCTTGGGTATCACGGCGATGAAGTGGCTTATCGGCGTGAGGGGCAGGTTGAGATTCATTGACTCGATGCGTAAATCCTTCTCAAAGTCAAGGGTGGTGTTGAGCACGGCATCGACATCGCCCACCGTGAGCTTGAAGTCGCTGAGTGACGCACGCAACGGATGTCGGGCCGACCAGCTTATGTCGCCACCAATGCCCATCTTCAACCTGCTTATGCTGATTGACGAGATGTCGGCCGAGGTCAGGCCGCCTATGGCGAGGCTATAGACAGGGGCCTTTTCTCCCTGCAGTCGGGTGGTCAGAAGATTGACCGTTACATCCATGCTGTCGGGGATGGAGCGGTAGCGTATGGGAAAACCGCCGTCGATGCGGAATGTGCCCATCGTGAAGTCGGGAATCTCGAGCGGGCCGTCATCGGTAGGCTTGTCCTCCGATGGTGGGAATATGTCGAGGCTCCAGCACTCAGGGGTGGCCTGGACAAGGTTGACCTTGGGTGAGTCGAGCGTTATGTCGTAGAGTGATATATTGCCCGCGAGAAGCTGCGGGATGTTGATGCCGGCATCGAGATGCGAGAGTGACAGCAAGGAGTCGGCATACTCGGGCAACCGGGATTTCACCTCGGCCGGCAGACGGTCAAAAGCGCGGGTGCGGATGTCGAGGTCGCGGATGTCGAGGTCAAAGCGCGGGAATGTGCTCCAGAAGCTGATTTCGATTCTTCCGATTTTCACATCCGCGTCAAGATACTCGTTGGCATACCTTTCAGCTATCGGGGTCAGTTTCTCCGGCTTCAGGTAATTGACGGCCACAGTGATGACCGCCAGCACTATGAGTATCAGTGCGAGCAGTGTCAGGCCGAGATATTTGAGTATCTTACGTGTCATTCGTTTACTTTGTTACGTGCGGTGATGTGAAAGCATGGCTGTCCCACCTCGTATTTTACCCATATCTTCTCCTCCTCGCGCATGGCCTTGAGCACTTCAGCGAGTATGCCCTTGAGGTCGTCGACGCTGCGGGCCGGTTCGGGCGACGAGGCTACGAAGGAGGCATAGGAGATGTCAAACGTCGTGCCAAGCTGATGCACCGACGAGTCGATGGCGTTGCGGTTGCGGCGGCGCAGACGCTTGACGGTCTGCGGTGTGCGCAACAGGCTCGTCACCTTGATGCGATAGTCGCCTCCGCCGCGCGCGGCGATGGTGTCACGGAAACGGTGGCCTATCTCCTTGAGCGTGGCTGCCGCCTGCGGCACGAGATAGGGGCGTGAGAAGATGAGTGTGTCGAGGTAATAGTCGGCGCAGGTGGTCACCTTGACTATCGGGCGGTCAATCTGCCAGTGCGAGCGGGTGTCGGTGAGCGGGCGCAGACCGTAACGCTCGGCCTCGGCCCAGTGCACGTAGTTGGAGTCGTTGAAAAACGGGCGCAGATTGCCGAAATAGTTTACCTTGATGCGTTGGGTCGGCTCGGGCATCTTGTCAAGATGGCGCAGATAGAAACTCACGGTGTCGAGTTTCTCGAGGTCGTAGACGTTTGAGCCTGAGAACAATTCCACGACAGGGGGCTTGGAATCGACAATCTCGTTGTCGGAAACCGTGGCGTCGTTTCCGGGCGAGGGCACGCACATGACCACACACAGGGCTATGAACAACATCACCGGCAGCAGCAGTCTCAGCACTTTGATGGGGCTGACCTTGCGGCGTACTACCTTACGTTTGCGCTTCACGGGCGCGGACGGCTGTTGCTGTGTGTCGGGTGTCATTCCTTATTATATTATATATGTGTGGTCAATCGTCATTGAGCACTATGCCGGCATATTTCAATGCCTCGGCGCGCTCCATGCATGTGCCGCATTTGCCGCAATGCTTCTCGCCGCCTTTGTAGCAGGAGTAGGTGAGCGAGTAGTCCACGCCCAGGTTCTTGCCGCGCACGGCTATCTCCCCCTTGGTGAGCGAGGTGTAGGGGGCGTATAGTTCGAGGTGCTCGTATGTGCCGTCGGCGATGGCCGCGCCCATCGAGCGGATGAACTCGGGGCGGCAGTCGGGATAGATGGCGTGGTCGCCCGAGTGGTTGGCTATCATCACGCCGTCGAGATGGCGGCTCTCGGCGAGTCCGGCGGCCACGGCGAGCATGATGCCGTTGCGGAACGGCACCACCGTCGAGCGCATATTCTCATCCTCATATTGCCCCTCGGGTATGGCGTCGGCTCCCTGCAGGAGTGCGCTGTCAAAGTGGCGGGCCATGAATGTGAGGTCAATCTCTATCCATTCGATGCCCAGCATCTCGCAGTTGAGGCGGGCACAGCGGGCCTCGCGCTTGTTGTGGTTCGAGCCATACTGAAATGTCACCGCGGCAGCGATGCTGTCGCGGTATTCATGGAGCATGGTCACGGAGTCCATGCCTCCTGAGAGGACTAACAGGTACTTTTTCATAAATGTAAAATTGAGAATTTAAAATGTAAAATTATCGGCTGACGAGTAATTCTACATTTTAAATTTCACATTTTAAATTTCCTTACACATCGCCGCAAGCATCCTCGCCTTGACCATCTCCTGATGGTCGGCGTCGCCCCAGTTGGCGAACGGGTGTATGGCTATGCCGCCACGCGGGGTGAAGATGCCCTTGACCTCGATATATTTCGGGTCCATGAGGCGGATGAGGTCTTTCATGATGATATTGACGCAGTCCTCATGGAAATCGCCGTGGTTGCGGAAGCTGAAGAGATAGAGCTTGAGGCTCTTGCTCTCAACCATCCTTTCGCGCGGGATGTATGAAATCAGTATCGTGGCAAAGTCGGGCTGGCCGGTCTTGGGGCACAGCGAGGTGAACTCGGGGCAGGTGAAAGTGACGAGATATTCGTTGCCGGGGTGCTTGTTGACAAACGCCTCAAGCACCTCGGGCGAATATTGGTCAGGATATTTAACTCGGGTGTCACCCAAGAGGGTGATACCGTCAAGTTCGTTATCGGAACGCATATGTCGATTTCGGATTCTGCATCATCACCTTAGTCAGTGACCTTGAGCAGGAAGTAGTTCTTCTTGCCGCGCTGCACGAGGATATACTTGCCGTTGAGCAGCATCTCTTCGCTGACGGGGGCGTAGGGGTCGGTGACTTTCTCCTTGTTGACCGACACGCCACCGCCCTGTACCATCTTGCGCATCTCGCCCTTGGAGGGGAATACGGCGGCATGGTCGGTGAGCAGGTCGGCGAGCTTGACACCCTCGGCGATGACCGAACGGGGCACCTCAAACTGTGGCACACCCTCCATCACTGCAAGCAGTGTGGCCTCGTCAATCTTGCGCAGGGTCTCGCCGGCTTTGTTGCTGAAAAGTATCTGCGAAGCCTCGACTGCCATCTCGTAGTCCTCGGCCGAGTGTACCATAGTGGTGATTTCCTTGGCGAGACGCTTCTGGAGCGGACGCATACCGGGGTCCTTGGCCTGCTCCTCGACGAGTGACTGAATCTCT
The DNA here is from genome assembly GCA_910584825.1 of uncultured Duncaniella sp. Lineage (GTDB taxonomy): Bacteria > Bacteroidota > Bacteroidia > Bacteroidales > Muribaculaceae > Duncaniella. Next base: position 24,334 of record CAJUCI010000023.1, read on the forward strand.
TCTCGGGTGAGCGAGGTGAATATCTTGATGTATTTCTCGGCGTCGGCATCGGAGACGTTGAGCCAGAACTGGTAGAACTTGTAGGGGGATGTGTAGCGCGGGTCGAGCCATACGTTGCCGCTCTCGGTCTTGCCGAACTTGCCGCCGTCGGCCTTGGTGATGAGGGGGCAGGTGAGTGCGTAAGCCTCGCCGCCAAGGGTGCGGCGTATCAGCTCGGTGCCGGTGGTGATGTTGCCCCACTGGTCTGAGCCGCCGAGCTGCAGACGGCAGCCTTTCTCCTTATAGAGGTGGAGGAAGTCATAGCCCTGGCAGAGCTGGTAGGAGAATTCGGTGAACGACATGCCCTGCTGTGACTCGCCGCTCAGACGCTTCTTGACCGAATCCTTAGCCATCATGTAGTTGACGGTGATGTGCTTGCCCACATCGCGGATGAAGTCGAGGAATGAGAAATTCTTCATCCAGTCATAGTTGTTGACCATCTCGGCGGCGTTGGGCGCGTCAGAGTCGAAGTCGAGAAACTTTGCGAGCTGCTTTTTGATGGCCTCCTGATTGTGGCGCAGTGTCTCCTCGCTCAGGAGTTTGCGCTCCTGGCTTTTCATAGAGGGGTCGCCAATCATGCCTGTGGCACCGCCCACGAGGGCGATGGGCTTGTGGCCGGCGCGCTGGAAGTGCTTGAGCATCATCACGCCCACGAGGTGTCCGATATGCAGAGAGTCGGCCGTCGGGTCGATGCCCAGGTAGGCCACGGTCATTTCTTTCTTGAGTTGTTCGTCTGTGCCCGGCATCATCTGGTGAATCATGCCGCGCCAGGTAAGTTCTTCAATGAAATCCATTTTGATTCAATTGGTAATTATCAATTCTTTTTAATTGACAATTACTTATGGTTGATTTTATTTCGTTGTTATGCTGTTATTTAAGAGTGGCGAGGGTTGCTGCGATGCGGCGCATGGCCTCGCGGATATTGTCGTCGCTGGTGGCGTAGCTGAGGCGGATATATCCCTCCATGCCGAATGCTCCGCCGTCGACGGTGGCAACGTGGCCGCTCTCGAGGAGATACATGGCAAGGTCGGCCGATGAGGCTATCTTATTGCCTTCGGGTGTGGTCTTGCCGATGTACGCGCTCACTTCGGGGAAGAGGTAGAACGCGCCGGTGGGGCGGTTGACCTTAAGGCCGGGTATCTGCGAGGCGAGTTCCACTACGAGGTTGCGGCGACGCTCGAATGCCTTGTTCATCTCATGCACGCATTCCTGCGAGCCTGTGTAGGCGGCTTCGGCAGCCTTCTGCGCGATTGACGATGCGTTGGATGTGTACTGGCCCTGGAGCTTGTTGACAGCCTTGGCAAGCCACAGCGGGGCGGCACTGTAGCCGATACGCCAGCCGGTCATCGCATATGCCTTTGACACGCCGTTGATTATGACGGTGCGGTCAGCTATCTCGGGGAACGATGCGAGCGATGTGAACGAGCCGGTGAAGTTGATGTGCTCGTAGATTTCGTCGGCAAGCACGATGATGTCGGGGTGCTTGGCCAGCACGTCGACCAGTCCCTGCAGCTCCTCGCGGGTGTAGACACTGCCCGTGGGGTTGGAGGGGGAGCAGATGAGTATCATGCGTGTGGCCGGAGTGATGGCGGCCTCGAGCTGGGCGGGGGTAATCTTGAAGTCCTGCGAGATGTCGGCCTTCACTGCCACGGGCACGCCCTCGGCGAGCTTGACCATCTCGACATAGCTCACCCATGCCGGCATGGGGATTATCACCTCGTCGCCCTTGTTGATTGAGGCGAGGATTACGTTGCAGAGGGCCTGCTTGGCGCCGTTTGACACGGTTATCTGCTCGGGCGCGTATTCCACGCCGTTCTCGTTGCGCAGCTTGTCGCTGACAGCCTTGCGGAGCGACATGTAGCCGGGCACGGGGGTGTAGAATGTGAAGTTGTCGTCGATAGCTTTCTTGGCGGCCTCCTTGATGTGGTCGGGGGTTGCGAAGTCGGGCTCGCCGACCGAAAGGTTGATGACATCGACGCCTTGCGCCTTGAGCTCATTGCTCTTCTGCGACATGGCCAGAGTGGCTGAGGGTGCAAGCGACTGCACGCGCTCTGATACGTGGGTGCTCATGACTGTATATGTGAGTGATTTTGATTGTTTTTGACTGCAAAGTTAGCTTTTTTTCGGCATAATGCCAATAGGTCGGTGGCGGTGTGAGCCGTGGGGGTGCGAGTATTGCGGTTGCGGTGTGCGTGTTCAGTCCATCTTGATTTCGGCCTGTGACATCTCGTCATACTCTTCCCAGGCGGGGTCGTTCTCGCAATATACCGTGAGTGGCAGCAGCGGGAATGATGCCAGGGCCTCGTTGAGTTTCTTGCCGAAAATGTGGGTAGACAGCGAGTAGAATACCCAGTCGCGTTTGCCGTCGCCGGTGAATATGCCGGTGAGAATGGCTACGGGGTCTTTGTGAAACGCCGTCTGAAGGGCTTCCTGCACCTGCTCCATCATTTCGGAGGTGGCGGTGTCGGGCATGCCCGATGCGTCCCCCTCGTATTTCCAGGTCACTTCGATGCGTATGTTGAAACGGGGGTTGGAGCGGAACTTCTCCACATCCCTGCGGCCGGTCACCATAATCAGGCGTCCGTCCTCGCTCTCGGCCGGAGCCGTCCACCATGAGTCTTTATCCATGAGTGTCTTATTATTGTTGAAATGCAAATTTACGCAAGTTTTTTTGATATAAGCGCGATTGTGAGTAATTTTGTGCAAAACTTCAGTTATCTTAATGACATCAATGCTTGACTTCATCACATGGACGGCTGACCCGGTGTGGTTTCACATAGGTCCGCTCGCCATCCGCTGGTACAGCCTCGCCTTTATGGTGGGATTTCTCGTAGGCTACGAGATAGAGTCCCGCATCTATCGCCACGAGGGCGCGCCCGAGAAGTGGCTCGGAATTCTGCTGATGTGGACTGTCGCCGGAACAATCATCGGCGCACGTCTCGGCCACGTGTTTTTCTACGAATGGGACCTCTATAAGCAGGACCCCATAAGCATACTCTACGTATGGCACGGCGGTCTGGCCAGTCACGGCGGCACCATCGGCATCATCATCGGCGTGATTCTCTACTCGCTCATAACCACCAAGCGCAATCCGCTGTGGACATTTGACCGACTCGTAATACCTATAGCCCTTGTGGGCGGTCTCATACGACTGGGCAACCTCATGAACTCCGAGATATTCGGCCATGCTACCGATTTGCCCTGGGGATTCATGTTTCTCCGCTCGCGTGAGTGGCATGAGCTGTATTACGGCCAAGCTTGCCACCCGACCCAGATTTACGAGGCCCTGTGCTATTTCGCCCTCTTCGCCCTGCTCATGTGGATGTACTGGCGCAAGAATGCCGAGGAGCGTCCGGGGTTGATATTCGGAGTGTTCTTTATAGGCATCTTCCTCCCCCGATTCCTTATAGAGTTCATCAAGAATGACCAGGTGGGCTTCGAGGCCGACATGGCTCTCAATATGGGGCAGTGGCTCAGCGTACCGTTCATCGTAATCGGCATCGGGCTGGTTATCTATGCAATGCGCCGTCCGAGGGTCAAGATTGATTTCCCCAACAAGTTTGCCGACGAGAACTGATTATAAATAGTGTCCTACAATTATAAATTGGCAATTTTTTGCTAATTTTGCACTCAAAATCCGCAATAACGACTATGATTGACAAGATAAATCAGCTGAGAGCTGAGATTGAGGCCGCGACCGCCTCAAATATGGACGAGGTCGAGGCCCTGCGCATAAAATATCTGAGCAAGAAGGGTGCCATCACCGCCCTCATGCAGGATTTCCGTAACGTGCCCGCCGAGCAGAAGCGTGAGCTCGGCCAGAAGCTCAACGAGCTTAAGACTGTGGCCACCGACCGCCTTGCCGCCCTGCGCGAGACCCTCGAGAACACCGACACGGTAGATGTCGACCTCGACCTCACCCGCACCGCCGCACCGATGCCGCTCGGTTCGCGCCACCCGCTCTCGCTTGTCAAGGACGAGATTATCTCCATCTTCTCGCGTCTCGGCTTCACCATCGCCGAGGGCCCCGAGATTGAGGATGACTGGCACGTGTTCTCGTCGCTCAACTTCGCTGAGGACCATCCCGCACGCGACATGCAGGACACATTCTTCATCCAGCGTAACCCCGATGTGCTGCTGCGCACACACACCTCGTCGGTCCAGAGCCGCGTGATGGAGCACACCCAGCCCCCCATCCGCATCATCTGCCCGGGACGCGTCTACCGCAACGAGGCCATCTCGGCGCGCGCCCACTGCTTCTTCCATCAGGTCGAGGCACTGTATGTGGATGAGAACGTGTCGTTTGCCGACCTCCGTCAGACCCTTCTTTACTTCGCCCGCGAGATGTTCGGACCCGAGACCAAGATACGTCTGCGCCCCAGCTACTTCCCCTTCACCGAGCCGTCAGCCGAAATGGACATCTCCTGTAATCTTTGCGGCGGCAAGGGATGCTCGTTCTGCAAGCACACAGGCTGGGTAGAGATTCTCGGTTGTGGCATGGTGGACCCCAACGTGCTTGATGCCTGCGGAATCGACTCGAAGAAGTACACCGGCTTTGCCCTCGGTATGGGCGTGGAGCGCATCACCAATCTGAAATATCAGATTAGCGACCTGCGCATGTTCTCGGAGAACGACAAGCGATTCCTCGAGCAGTTCTGAATGTAAAACTCGAGCAGTTCTGAATGTAAGTATGCCGGATTTCGTCATCGTCGCCTTGGGCGGGGCTGTCGGATGCCTGTGCCGCTACATGATACAGCAGATGCCGCTGCTCGGGGCTGACCGCACCTGGCCGACGCTTGCCGTCAACATCATCGGCTGTCTGCTCATCGGGTTCATCGCCACGCTGATTGACTCGCATGGCGGCATGCGCCAGTTGCGCCTGCTCCTTGTCACGGGATTTCTCGGAGGCTTCACCACCTACTCGACATTTACCCTTGACGCCGCCACACTCCTGCGTGCCGGTGAGGCGTTGCGTGCGTTCGGCTATGTTGCCGTCACGTTCGTCACCGGCTTTGCCGCTTATATCATAGGCTATCTTTCCGCTCAGAAACTCTTATGACAATCAAAGAACGTTACCGTCGTGTGCTCGAGATATTCGAGACTACAATGCCCGTGGCCGAGACCGAGCTTCACTATGACAATCCCTATCAGCTGCTCGTGGCCGTGATACTCTCGGCGCAGTGTACCGACAAGCGCGTCAATATGGTGACTCCGGCTCTCTTCGAGGCTTTCCCCACTCCGCAGGATATGGCCGCGGCTACCCCCGACGATATTTTCCCGTATATCAAGAGCGTGTCTTACCCCAACAACAAGAGCCGCTCGCTTGCCGGCATGGCGCGTATGCTCGTCGAGGAGTATGGTGGCGAGGTGCCCTCTGACATCGACAAGCTCATGGCTCTCCCCGGAGTAGGGCGCAAGACGGCCAACGTCATTCTTGCCGTGGTCTACAACCGTGCGGCTATGGCTGTTGACACCCATGTGTTTCGCGTGAGCGAGCGCATCGGTCTCACTACGGGGAGCAAGACTCCACTCTCCACCGAGAAGGCTCTCATGCGCCACATCCCGCCTGAGATAGTGCCCAAGGCGCATCACTGGCTCATACTTCACGGGCGGTATGTGTGCAAGGCGCGTCGTCCCGAGTGTCTCGACTGCCCTCTCACTCAGGTGTGCCGTTATTACTCCTCGGCTCAGAAATCGGATAAATAACGTTTAAACGAAACTTGTACGCAGGTAGGAGCTACGGCTAAAGCCGTCGCTCCTACAGTTCTGCGACAACAGGTCAACAAGATACAACGAAAAAATGGATGCAACACTTCTACTGTTTATTATCGAGGTTATAGGCACACTTGCCTTTGCGGTCAGCGGCATAAGGCTTGCGGCACGTAAGCATTTCGACTGGTTCGGAGCCTATACGATAGGTGTGGTCACCGCCATCGGCGGCGGTACTATCCGTGACCTCCTGCTCGACGCGCCCCCGTTCTGGATGCTTTCGTGGATGTATCTTGCCGTCACGGGGCTTGGTTTTTTCATTGTGCTTGCTTTCAAGAGGGTGCTTACCTCCGACTCACGTTCGCTGTTTATGTTCGATGCCATTGGTCTCGCGCTGTTCGTGATAACGGGCATTCAGAAGAGCCTCGTATATGGTTATCCCATGTGGGTGGCGATAGTGATGGGTATGATTACCGGCTCGTTTGGCGGTGTGCTGCGCGACGTGCTAATCAATGAGGAGCCGCTGTTTTTCCGTAAGGATATTTATGCCACCGCCTGTATTGCGGGAGGACTCGCTTATTGGGTTGCGGGTTTGTGCGGATGTGAGGACTGGCTGTGCCAGTTGGTTTGTGCCGTCACCATACTGGGGCTCCGTTGGGGCGCGCTCCGCTATGGCTGGCATCTCCCTGAGATGAGGGAGGTATAAAGATATATGATTAAAAGACAGGGAACAAATACCGGCTTTCCGGCATTTGTTCCCTAAAAAATATATTATCTTACCAAATTCTTAGAAAATCTTCACCAGCTTGGAGGTGTAGGATTTGATGGCAGACTGGAGAGCGGGAATTACCTCGTAATTCTTATCCTCGGTGGCATTGTCAAATGTCCACTGGAAATCGCCCTTGTTCAGGCGTCCTGCACCATAGTAGCCCATTACTGTTGCGGGTACATCGGCTGCGGGTATCGGAGTGTAAGAGTGCATGAGCGAGGGGTTGGTGTCGAAATTATCGTAAGTCTTGCCTCCCTGCTTAGCTTTTACGGTGGCGGGCACCTGCTCGTCGCGTGTCTTGGCCTCGTAGCAGTCAAATTCAACATTGTCAGCGTGGAAAGACACAGGGGTGGCGAATTTGCTCGGCACTTCGGCATAGAGATTACCGAAGCTCTTGATTATACCGCCGTCCTCTTTCGAGAATGTGCCTTTCTTCTCAGGATTGTTTATGTCCGAACCCTGCATTGAGCTGAGCATGGTCTTTTGTGTGTTGCGGAAGAAGTTGTTCTCTACAAATGCACACGACTGATTTGCTGCACCTACGCCATATTTTGCAACACCGTCATAGTAGTTGTTCCATACGTGGACGCTCATGGTGCGGATGCGGGGATGGCGAGAGTCGCTGTGGTCAAACCAGTTGTGGTGATAGTCGATATAGTTGGGACCTGTCTCCGACTTCATGCCGCAGAGCGAGGCCTTGCCGCTGTCCCACAGGTGATTGTATGCAAAAGTTGTGTACTGAGAATCATCCTTGATGTCAAGGGTGCCGTCGCCCTTCACCTGGTCGGATGCACTGCCGGGCTGGCCATAGAAAAGGTCATTGTGGTGAACCCACAGGTGGCTTGACGAATGGATTGAGATTGCATCATCCATGAACCAAAGTACGCCGAGATTGCGGAATTCCACATTGCTAACCTTGTCGATAAGAAGGCCGAAGCCGTGGATGGTTGCGTCATCGCCGATTCCTTCGAATGTGACAGCAACATTGGTATAGTTCTTACCTTTGATTACAAGGCCTTCTTCTTTGCTTTGGTATGAATCAAGGTCGTCACGAGTAACTTTGCCGATGAAACGGATAGCGAGAGGGCGTGTTTCATAGCCTTTCTCGTAGAGATGCAATATGTCTTGAAGTCCGTTGCCTGTTGTCATTACAGGATTACCGCTTTTAAGACCTGTCTGAATGTCCAACGATACTGACTTGGCTGTCTCCTTTGTGATGTAGAGCACTCGTGCGCCCTCCTTGAGTTCGCCGTTCTCCTTATAGGCACCGATGCCGCCGGGGAAGTTGTGGAATGCGAAACCTGAACGGTCGTGGGCTTTGACCTCCATGTCGGCAGCTTCAGAAGCAGACGCGGTGTCCTCGTTTCCGCCTACTACGGGCACTACCTTGAGGGTATAGACGTTGGCGGGCAGACCTACCATGTCGGCGCGGCAGTATGTGCCGTAGTCGCGCACCAGCTCGCGGTCAATCTTGGTATAGTCGGCATACGTGCCACCTTTAATATATACGTTATAGGATGTCGCGCCTGTGAAGGGGTCCCACTTTGCATATACGCTCTCGAGCCAGCCCTTGGCCTCAGTGATATTTACACCTCCGTTGGTGATGTCACCCTCCGAGCCGGTAGGTGCGCTCTTGGAGAACGAGATGACATTGACATTGCGGAGATACTCGTCGGTCCAGTCGGCCACCTTGGGAGTCACGGTCACTTTGCCCGACGCCTTGTCGATGTCTACGCTCTCGAGTTCGGCGGTGTTGTAATACTTCACCGTGTTGTCAGAGGTTGTGAGCATCATCTGATTGGTCAGCGGGTTCATGGCCACCGAGTGGTCGGGGGTAGAGGGGGTGACGGGTGTGTCGGGAGTCTCAGGGGCTGTGTTGCCCTCGATGGTGATTGAGTAGAATGCCATGCCATTGCCAGTCGTGATTGTGACCGGGCCGGCTTTGGTTACTGTGCCGATGTTGGTTTGACGTTCAGTTGAGGAGGTAAATCCCTTAGTGACCGTGAGGTTGCTCGCGCTGATAGAGCGAGCTTCGGTACTGTTTGCGGTCTCGCATACAACGGTCACCACGGCACCGGCCGACAGGGACGGTGTTGTGATTGTGAGTTTGCTGCCGTTGAGGCGGAGAGCTGAATTTTGGTCGATGCGAATCTTATCGGCGGCTCCTACTGTAAATTTCAGGCCATTGGTCATCTCGAGTTCCGAGCCGTTGGCTTTAAGAGCTGCGTCGGTGATTTTGGCCTTGTTAGCCCAACGAGTGATGACCACTTCTGTGCCGGTTGAGCTTTTAGTCCAGTTGCCGGTGTCGGAAGTGAGGTTGGCGGCATCTGCTTCAGGAGTCTTGGTGAAGTCCCATGACTGTGCGTTGGACACGAGTGCGACGAGTGCCACGGTTGCGGCGGTCAGTATGCCGCGGAGTGAGAGTAAAGACTTTTTCATTTCACAAGCACTTTTTGACCGTTAACGATGTAGATGCCTGTAGCCAGGCCTTCGGGGGTGTCGGCCACGCGCTGGCCTTTGAGGTTATACACGCCGGTGGCTTTTGTCGGGTCGGCGATAATCTCGTCGATGGCACTCTGCTCGTCGTGGGTGAGGGCCACGCTTACGAGCGACATGTCAGCCTTGTCGGTGGTGTCGTCAGCATAATTCAGGATTACGTTGCCGCCGTCAAATGTGATTTTGACCAGCTCCCTTGTCTCAGGGGTGCCGTTGACGGTGGTGACAACCTTTGTGTCGGCCCACATGGCCGATGCGCTGCTCAGCATGAGGGCGCATAGAGATAATCTTAAGATTTTTCTCATGGTCGGTTAAGGTGAAAATTTATGGTAGAGTGAGATTTAGGTCTGGTGTATCGAAACGTGCCGGCTCGTTTGTTCGTTCTTGTGCCGGGACTCCGAGATATATGCAGTAGGAGCGGCGGCTTGGACGGGCCGCTCCTACATGCATTGATGGGGGATGCGTTGTTACTTCTTCTCCTTCAGGAGGTCGCGGATTTCGGTGAGGAGCACTTCCTCCTTGGTGGGTTCGGGGGCAGGTGCGGGAGCCTCGGCCTCTTTACGCTTGAGCTGGTTGATGGCTTTGATGGCCAGGAATATGCAGAATGCAACGATGATGAAGTCGACCACGGTCTGCACCCATGAGCCCCAGTTCATCGTGACCTCGGGCTTGAGTATCTCCTGGGTCTGGCCGTCGATGACGGCCTGCTGTATCACCCATTTGTAGTCGGTGAAATTGATGCCGCCGGTAGCCACACCGACGAGGGGCATGATGATGTCATCAACGAGCGATGAGATGATTTTGCCGAAAGCGGCACCGATTACAACGCCGACAGCCATGTCGATGACATTGCCGCGCATCGCAAATTCCTTGAATTCCTTGAAAAATGACATAAAATTAGAGAGGGTTTTGGAAAAATCGAATTTGGTGCGAAGTTACGTAAAAAAGTTGAAATATTTTTTGACAGGCATTAAAAAATGCGATATTCGCTACAAAATTGGTAAAATTGGTGAAAAGGCAAAATTCACGCTTTATTAATAATGTATAATGAGGCAATATTTTCCAGGCAAAAAGATAGCGAATTGGAAAAATATTTGTAATTTTGTCCCGCTTAAACAAGCGTTTCCAAAGGAACTCAATAATCAATTCTAAAAAATAAAACCCAATTTATTTTTAAATTATGACAAAAATAGGTATCAATGGATTTGGCCGCATCGGCCGGTTCGTGTTCCGTGCATCAACCAAGCGTGATGACATCGAGGTAGTTGCTATCAATGACCTCCTCCCCGTTGACTACATGGCTTACATGCTCAAGTATGACACAATGCATGGCCAGTTTGACGGCACTGTTGACTACGATATGGAGAAGAGCCTCCTCATCGTTAACGGCAAGCCCATCCGCGTTACCGCATGCAAGAATCCCGCCGAGATTGGCTGGGGTGCTGTAGGTGCAGAATACGTTGTAGAGTCAACCGGTCTCTTCCTCACCAAGGAGAAGGCTCAGGCTCACATCGAGGCAGGTGCCAAGTATGTGGTTATGTCAGCTCCCTCAAAGGACGACACCCCCATGTTCGTATGCGGCGTAAACGACGACACCTACGCAGGCCAGCAGTTCGTTTCTAACGCTTCTTGCACCACCAACTGTCTTGCCCCCATCGCCAAGGTGCTCAACGACAAGTTCGGCATCACCGAAGGCCTCATGACCACCGTACACTCTACCACCGCTACTCAGAAGACTGTAGACGGTCCCTCAATGAAGGACTGGCGTGGTGGCCGTGCCGCTTCAGGCAACATCATCCCCTCATCTACAGGTGCTGCCAAGGCCGTAGGTAAGGTTATCCCCGCCCTCAACGGCAAGCTCACCGGCATGTCGATGCGTGTCCCCACCCTCGACGTGTCTGTAGTTGACCTCACCTGCAACCTCGCCAAGCCCGCTACCTACGAGGAGATTTGCGCCGCTATGAAGGAGGCTTCAGAAGGCTCACTCAAGGGTATCCTCGGCTACACTGAGGACGCAGTCGTATCGAGCGACTTCCTCGGCGACACCCGCACTTCAATCTTCGACGCCAAGGCCGGTATCCAGCTCACCCCGACCTTCGTTAAGGTTGTCAGCTGGTATGACAATGAGATTGGCTACTCTAACAAGGTGCTCGACCTCATCGCCCGCATGAAGAAGGTTAACGGCTAATAAGCCCGTCATACAACCGACATAACATCGCCCCCGCACTCCGCCACAGGAGAGCGGGGGCGATTTCTTTATGTGTTTACATACGTTAACAAATTTTATTCCCAATACCGCAAATGTTAAATAATATTTAATACATGATGTTTTTTAGCATGAAAATTTGCAGTGAATGGAATTCTCCTTACCTTTGTATCAGTTTTTCATGGTATTAGATTTAAGGTAAGAAGATTATTCGTCGGGATGACGGATAATTTTTTTATACTTAATCCCAGGATGCCCTCTGCAAGGGGGTTATTTTGGTTTTACCCCTACGTTCCAAAGGTGCCGTGCGGCATCTTTGGAACGACTTTTTTTTATTGGTGGTGTGTCATAATCCAAGAAAGGGATTGTGGTGCCTCCCTTGCCGGGTTATGACACACTTCCAACAACTTCCCGGGCATTTGGGGCCGGGGGTTGCAGATGTGACGAAAATTTTGTAACTTTGTATGATACAACAATCTGAAAGATGCACAATAACGAACAAAATATCTCCGTACGCGGAGCCAAGGTAAACAATCTCAAAAATATCGATGTCGACATCCCGCGCGGCAGCCTGGTGGTAATCACCGGCGTGTCAGGCTCGGGCAAATCGTCGCTCGCATTCGACACCCTCTATGCCGAGGGGCAGCGGCGTTATGTCGAGAGCCTCAGCAGCTATGCGCGCCAGTTCATGGGCAAGATGCCCAAGCCGGAGTGTACGGCCATACTCGGCCTGCCCCCGGCTATAGCCATTGAGCAGAAGGTCAACACGCGCAATCCGCGCAGCACCGTGGGCACATCCACCGAAATCTATGACTATCTGCGTCTGCTCTACGGGCGCGTGGGCCACACATTCTCGCCCGTCAGCGGTGAGGAGGTGCGCAAGCACACGGTCGACGATGTCGTGGAGTTTGCCACGAGCTATCCCGACGGCACACGCCTGGCCGTGCTCGCACCCATCGAGGTGCCCGAGGGGCGCAAGTTCTCATCGCAGCTCGATGTGTTTCTCAAGGCCGGATATGCCCGCATCATGTGTGGTGGCGAGTTTCTCGAGCTTGAGGAGGTAGTCGCGTCGATGCGCGACGGCAAGTATGCCGGCAGCGACAATCCGGCCGACTATATGCTTGTGGTGGACCGCCTGGCCGTGTCGCACGAGGCCGATGAGCTGAGTCGTCTTGCCGACTCGGCCGAAACGGCCTTCTTTGAGGGTCACGACAAGCTCACCCTCATGGTGTGGGACCCCGACAGCGGCGTGGTGACACGCGAGTTCTCCAAGATATTCGAGGCTGACGGCATGCGTTTTGACGAGCCGACTGACATGATGTTCAACTTCAACAACCCCGTCGGCGCATGCCCCACCTGCGGCGGCTTCGGCAAGGTGCTCGGCATCGACGAGCGTCTTGTGGTGCCCAACACCTCGCTCTCGGTCTATGACGAGGCGGTGGCATGCTGGCGCGGCGAGAAGATGGGGGAGTGGCGTCAGGTGTTTATCCACGACGCCCAGCAGTTCGGATTCCCGATACACACCCCGTATGCCGACCTGACGCAGGAGCAGAAAGACCTGCTGTGGCACGGCCCGACCTCCGAGCAGATGCGCACGGCACGGCTCACGTATCCCGAGTTCCCGAGCATCGACGAGTTTTTCAGGATGGTCGACAGCAACCAGTATAAGATACAGTATCGCGTCATGCGCGCCCGCTATCAGGGCAAGACCGTCTGCCCCGTGTGTCACGGTTCGCGTCTGCGCCCCGAGGCCGGATATGTCCGTGTGGGCGGACGTTCCATAGGCGAACTTGTGCGCATGCCTGTGGCCGAGCTTCAGAAGTTCTTCGCCTCGCTCACCCTCGACGAGCATGACGCCAAGGTGGCGCGCCGACTGCTCACCGAGATTAACAACCGCATCGGCTATCTCGTCGAGGTGGGTCTCGGCTATCTGACGCTCGACCGTCTGAGCAACTCGCTCTCGGGCGGCGAGAGCCAGCGTATCAACCTGGCCACATCGCTTGGCAGCAGCCTCGTAGGCTCGCTCTACATTCTTGACGAGCCGTCAATCGGTCTGCACTCGCGCGACACGGGTCGACTGATAACGGTGCTAAAGAAGCTGCGCGACCTCGGCAATACCGTCGTGGTGGTGGAGCATGACGAGGAGATAATGCGCGAGGCTGACTATCTGATTGACGTAGGCCCTGACGCAGGCCGTCTCGGCGGCGAGATAATCTTCCAGGGGCGTCCGTCGAGCATCGAGGAGCTTACCACCGCGCCCGGCGCGAAGGCCAGCTACACCGCTCGCTATCTGAGCGGCGAGCTCACCATACCCGTGCCACGTGAACGCCGCCGCTGGCGCGACTCCATCATCATCAAGGGGGCGCGCGAGCACAACCTAAGGGATGTCGACGTGCAGTTTCCGCTCGGCGTGATGACGGTGGTGACGGGCGTGTCAGGCTCGGGCAAGTCCACACTCGTGCGTGACATACTCTATCGCGCACTCAACCGCAAACTCGGCAATCCCGGCGAGGCTTCGGCGTTTCACCGCGAACTCTCGGGCGACATCTCGCGCATAAGTGCCGTGGAGTTTGTCGACCAGAACCCTATCGGAAAGTCCACCCGCTCCAATCCGGCCACGTATCTCAAGGCGTTTGACGAGATACGCAAGCTCTTCGCCTCGACCCAGGGGGCAAAGCAGATGGGCTACACGGCCTCGGACTTCTCGTTCAATTCCGACGGAGGCCGCTGCGAGGCGTGCAAGGGCGAGGGCACCATCACCATCGAGATGCAGTTTATGGCTGACATCACCATCCCCTGCGACGAATGCCACGGCAAGCGTTATCAGAAGGAGATACTTGAGATAGAGTATCGCGGCAAGAATATATATGACATCCTCGAGATGACTATCAACCAGGCCATAGAGTTTTTCAGCGAGGAGCAGGGCACTCAGGAGAAGCGCATCGTGCGCCGTCTCAAGCCCTTGCAGGACGTTGGCCTCGGTTATATCAAAATCGGGCAGAACTCGTCATCGCTCTCGGGTGGTGAGAATCAGCGCGTCAAGCTCGCCTCGTTCTTTGCCGACGAGTCAAAGCAGCCTACAATGTATATCTTCGACGAGCCTACCACGGGATTGCACTTCAATGACATAGCCACGCTCATGAAGTCGTTTGACCGTCTCATATCTATGGGGCACACCGTGCTCATCATCGAGCACAATATGGACGTAATCAAGTGTGCCGACTATGTGATAGACATGGGCCCCGAGGGAGGCGATGCAGGTGGCCGACTGGTAGTCGCCGGTACGCCCGAGGAGGTGGCTGCCTGCCCCGACTCACACACAGGTCGTTACCTGAAGGAAAAGCTGTAATATCCATCCCCCCAAAAAAGTCCTCCGAAAAGGGGACATAAGGACATAAGATACAAAAGCGACAAAAGCCTTTTTTTGAATAAGTCACTGACTTGTCGGGAATTTAAAATTTTTAATTCTTAATTTTAAATTCTTAATTCAAAAAGCCTTTTGTCGCTTTTGTATCTTATGTCCTTATGTCCCTTTTTCGGGGCGGAGCTATCTGCTTAGAACAGGTAGCCGAATCCGACGTTGAGATATATGGGGTAGAGGTTGAACGAGACGGTCTTGAACGAGGAGTTGAAGATGTTGTTCAGACCCCACGTCAGGTTGGCGTTGACGAGCAGGTGCTTGTAAGCCGTCCATGACACACCGCCCTGCAGTCCCCACTGGAAGTGACGGAGATTGTCGCTGAAGTCATATGACGCACGCGAATCACCCTCAAACACGTATTTGTCGCCCGTAGGGTCGCCCTCGCGGAGATAACCGTCATAGACATATCCGTCAAAATCGCCTCGGAACATATATGCCACATAGGGGCCGAAGTTGGCTTTAAGTCGATGGTTGAAGCGGTAGATTGCCGTGACGGGCACCACGAGCTGGCGCGAGTTGTAGTTGCTCTGCACACGTCCTGTCCAGCGTCCCTTGAGGGTGCGGCCGTTGTCGAGAAGCTCCATGCCGTAATTCTTTACCTCGGCCTTGGTCTTCATGCCCTTGGTCTCCATGCGCACTCCGGCCATAATGCCCCACTTCTTTTCGGCACCCAACCATTTGGACACGTTGGCACCAATCTGCAGGTTGAGGTCGGGGCTGTATGAGTCGATGTGGCGGATTTCGGCCGGCAGGGGTATGGGTGAGGCTCCGCCTATGTTGGTGCCCGCGTTTACCTCAAATTCAAGTCCAAGTACGGTGAAGTGGCTTGCTATGCCATCCTTTTGAGCCGATGCGGTGACGGCGGCCAGTGAGATGGCCAGGAGGGTGAGAATGTATCTTGCTGTTTTCATTGTGATGAATTGCGGTGTTAGGATGATGTGTGATTAGTTATCGCTTGCCGTGCAGGTTATGAGCAGTTCGTCGACACACAGGGTGCTGCCTACGGCTCCGCAGAAGAAGTCGCCGTCCTGGCTTGCGCTCATCACCACCGAGATGCTGTAAATGCCGTTGCGCAGTTTCTCCGGGTCGATGCTCTTGCCGGGGCGCAGGGTGAACGGCACGGCAAACTCCACCCAGTCGTCACTGGCGTGGCGGTCGGGGATTTCGGCAGTTCCAATGATATTGGGGTTGTCCTTGGACAGCACGTTGTGGCCGTTGAGCCACTGCATGTCGGCGGTGGTCTCGAACATTACGAGATAGAGATTGAACATGTCGGTCTTGCCCGGCACAGGCACGAAATTACCGTCGGCGTCAGTCTCGCAGTATGTCTCGCCCGGGGTGTATTTGTAATATCCGCTGAACGAGGCGGGGATGTTGAAGAACGGTGTGCCGAAGTGTGTGGCCTCGAGCGGGCGTGTCACGGCATTTGTGCCGTCAAAGGTGCCCATGAAAAGGTTGCCGGCCGCGATGGGCTTTTTCATCCTCGCACCCCACGGGCCTGTGGAGCGTGTGACGAGTGTGGCGCACTTGCCCTGCACACCGCCGTCGGCCTGATAGGTCGGGAAGGTAGAGGGTGTGGATGCCTGGAACGACAGGGCGAATGCCGAGTTGGCACTGGCCCAAACGAGTGTCTCCTTGCCGTTGACTCCCATCTCGTAAAATTCGTCATATTCGGTCATCATCGCGCCTTTGACCAGACGCACGTTCTCAAAGTTGTAGTCGAGGTTGATGGTGTTGTTTTTCTGCACCTCTACGGTGTACTGCTTGCTCCACTCGCCGTCCTGCGAGGTGACGGTGTAGGTCTGCGGGAACAGGAAGTTGCGTGGCGTGCCGCTGGCCGGCTCGATGGTCGCGCCGGGGGTGAGTTCAAACTCAGGGGCGAGCGTTGACAGCAGCGACACATCGTTCTTGACTATGAGTGTCACTTTGTCGTTTTCGATTATCGGTGCGCGGTTGAGGATGTCGCCGGGCAGGTTGACTGCCACGATGTCACACTCGGCGTTAAGTGGCTCATCCTTAATGCATGATGCCATCATCAGGAGCGACAGGCATATCCCTAATGCCGTAATGAATCTCTTCATGTCGATGAAATGTGTTGGTTATATCCGGCAAAATTACGAAAAAAATTTAATGTCAGGCAGTATCAGGCGAAAAATAGGACAATATATTATCGCAGAATGGGAAAAGTGTTAGAAAAATTTTACGTACCTTTGCCGATGGTTTTTTGGTATGACGTCAGGAGTTATGACGATACGTGAGTCAGTCATACATACTAATTATGAAATAACGAACATCAATTATTATTACATATCTAAGTACATGACAAAAATTTGAAGATATCTAATTTTGGCTTGTAGTGAGGT
>CAJUCI010000024.1 GCA_910584825.1 uncultured Duncaniella sp.
TATTGAATTTCAACAATTTCAAAGTACTCTTATGATTTTTCAGTGGACACTAATGGTTTCACTCATACAATTAGTCTTGGATACAGACCCTTTACCGGCCACTGAGGCCATAATGAATCTACTTTACGGCCTGGCTGACATCCCGCTTCTTGCCATTCCCGCGATGGGAGCGTCGCAGATTGTTGCCCTCGCCCTTGCAGTGTTGGCTCTTGTTATTTCCGGCTTCGTGTCAGGAAGCGAAATCGCCTTTTTTTCATTGTCGCCTGTCCAGTGTGACGAGCTGGAGGAGGAGGGTGCGCGCGGCGAACGTGTGCTCTCGCTGCTGGCACGCCCCGAGCGGCTGTTAGCTACGATACTCATAGCCAACAATCTCGTCAACGTGACCATAGTAGTGCTGTGTAATTTTGCCCTCGGCCCGGTGTTTGAGGGGATGAGCGCGCTGTGGAGTTTCGTGCTGCAGACCATTCTGCTCACATTCCTGATACTGCTTTTCGGCGAAATCCTGCCCAAGCTGTATGCCAACTCCAACAATCTCGGGTGGGCGCGCATGGCGGCAGGTCCGCTCAACATGGCTGTCAGGCTCTTCTACCCCCTCTCGTCGGTGCTCGTGAAAAGCTCGGTGATAGTCAATAAGGTGGTGCCCAAGAAGAGCGACTCGGTGACGGCCGATGACCTGTCACAGGCCCTCGAAATCACCGAGGTGAAGTCGGAGCAGGATAAGGACATACTCGAAGGCATCCTGAAATTCGGCGACACCACGGCGTCGGAGGTCATGACCCCGCGCGTGGATGTGACCGGCCTGGATGTGGAGCTGACCTTTGCCGAGGTGATGAAGGTGGTGATAGACAGCGGATTTGCCCGACTCCCGGTGTATGAGGAGTCGATGGACGATATAAAGGGTGTGCTATATTCGCGCGACCTGCTGCCCTATGTGGGCAAGACGGAGACGGCTGACTTCAAGTGGCAGTCGCTCATGCGCGAGCCTTATTATGTGCCCGAGTCACGCATGATTGACGACCTGCTCGAGGATTTCCGTTCGCGCCGCGTGCATCTGGCCATCGTGGTCGATGAGTTCGGCGGCACACAGGGCATAGTGACCCTCGAGGATGTGCTTGAGGAGATAGTCGGCGATATAGATGACGAGTATGACGAGGTGGAGAAGACCTACCGCCGTCTGCCCGACGATACCTATGTGTTTGAGGGGAAGACGCTGCTCAACGACTTCTTCCGCGTGACCGAGCTTGACGAGGCCGACTATGCCGATGTGACCGAGGACTGCGAGACCCTCGCGGGTATGCTCCTGAGTATCAAGGGGGATTTCCCGAAAGAGAAGGAGTCGATAGTCTACGGACGTTGCCGTTTCCTTGTGCTCTCGGTGCGTCAGCACCGCATAGTGAATGTGCGTGTCAAGGTGATGGCCGAGATTCAGGCCGACCAGATGAAACAATGATGCGTCGCCTCCCTCTCCTCGCTCCCCTTTTCGTGCTTATGCTTGCTGCCGCTTGCGGCGGCGGGCAGACTGACTCTGCCGCCGTGCCCAAGCCGGTGGCCTATCCCCGCGTGGATGTCCCTGACAGTGCCTATGTGGGCGTGGACGCGCCCGGCGTGACGCTGAGGGTGAATGAAAGTGCCGATGTCAACGTGTCGCCATCGGCTGACGGCGCGTGGGTAGATATAGGCTATGGCACGTTTGGCGCGCCGAGGGTGTATCTGACACTCACGCGATGCGGGGCCGGGGGGATGGATGAGGTGATGGCCAACCGCCGCGAGCGGATGGGCCTCAATCTCGGCGGACAGCGTTATGAGCTTGTGGAGCTGACCACTCCCTCGGGATGGCAGTGCGAGATGGCTGTGGCGCGCGGTTCGCTTACCACGCCTGTGCAGATTCTTGCCCATAATGACCGTGACGTGCTGAGCGGGGCGGCTGTAGTGGCTTATCCCGACTCGCTGCCGCCCGACCCGGTGGCTCTCGCGCCTGTGGTGGATTTCCTCGCGCGTGATATGCTCGTGATGCTTACTAATCTATAGTTATATATGTCAGGGAGCCAAGTGAGAATATATACGGGGCCGATTGCGTCTTCAGCCCGTGGCGGAAGGCGCGAGGCCGAGCGCGAGGCTGTGCGCAGTCTCGTGGCGCGGGCGTTCGGGCCGGATGTCGAGCTTGGCCATGACCCGGACGGGCGGCCATACGTTCCGACCATGCCGGGGGTGTATGTGTCAGTGGCGCATTGCTCGGATGAATGTTTGCTTGCTGTGAGCGACATCCCTGTGGGGGTCGACATCGAGACCGCCCGCCCGCAGTTGGAGCGCATAGCGGCGAAATTCCTCACACAATCCGAACAGGCCGTAGGGCCGCATGACATTGCCGCCCTCATGCGGTATTGGACGGCAAAGGAGGCGGTGTTTAAGTGCGCCGGTATCGCGGGACTCGTCATTTCGGAGATTGAGGTGCGGCATGAGTCGCCGTGCCGTAGCGTGGCGACTTGTCGCCCGCGCCCGCATGACGGGGACGTGTCGGATGGAGAATACTCAAAAATTTCCGAAAAATTTTCAGTGGCCTTTCCGCTCGTTTCGCCTGAAAAAGTCGTGGCAGTGGCGGTAAAAGAGGTTGTAAATATGCTAATAACTATTCAGTTTCTCTGAAAATTCACATTTTTAGCAAAAAACTTCTGAAAATATTTGCACAGTATGGAAAACAGCCCTAACTTTGCACTCGCTAAACGGAACTAACCGATAGCACCTCAAAAACCTTGGTGTGGTAGTTCAGCTGGTTAGAATACCTGCCTGTCACGCAGGGGGTCGCGGGTTCGAGTCCCGTCCATACCGCTGAGGAGAGAGGAGAATGAGTAATTGTTAATCTTCGGATTACATTACTCATTCTTTTTTTGTATCCCTCCGTGTCACGCAATATTCGCGCGCGCATATGCGTTAAGAAGAGACAGTGAGAAACATCATCCACATTCCGTCGCCGCGCTCATGGTGGAGCGTGGCCGTAGTGCTGGCTGTGGCCGTGGCCATGGCCCTGGCTTCATGTTCTCCGAAGAAAAACACAGCCGCCACGCGCAATTACCAGGCCTTCATCACCCGCTACAATGTCTATTTCAACGGCGACGAGCATTACAAGGAGACGCTCAAGGAGATGGAGACGGCATATGAGGATGATTACACAGGGCCGCTTCTGCTGCATCCCGCCGAGGCCTACGGAGTGCCCACCGCCCCGCAGCCCTCAGGCTCGTTCACACGCTCGATAGAGAAGGCGCAGAAGGCCATACAGCTGCACAGCATCAAGAAACGCCCCAAGCGCAAGGCCGGAAAGGGGAATGACCCCGAGTACAAGAAATGGCTCAAGCGCGAGGAGTATAACCCGTTTCTGCACAACGCATGGATGCTCATGGGGCGGTCGCAGTATCTCGGCGGCGATTTCCTCGGGGCGGCATCAACGTTTTATTACGTCAGCAAGCACTTCACCTGGCTCCCGGCCACCGTCACCGAGGCGCGCCTGTGGGAGGCGCGGTGTTACTGCGCCCTTGACTGGCTCTATGAGGCCGAGGTGATAATCACCCGAATTAAGGATGACCAGCTCACGTCAAAGAAACTGCGCGAGCTGTATGCGTTCACGTCGGCCGACTTCTATGTGCGGTCGCATGACTATGACAAGGCTATACCCATGCTGCGCGAGGCCGCGCGGCTGGCCTCCAAGGCTCAGAAACCGCGCCTCTACTTCATCCTGGGGCGCGTGTGTGCCGAGGCCGGAAGAAACGGCGAGGCATATGAGGCTTACAAAAAAGCAGGGTCGGGGAGCGTGTCATACCGCGCCCGATTCAACGCCCGCATCAAGCAGAGCGAGGTGTATGACGGGGCCGACATCGAGCCTGAGGTCAAGGCACTGCGCCGCATGACGCGCTATGGCAGCAACCGCGAATACCTCGACCAGATTTACTATGCCATAGGCAACCTCTACCTCTCGCGCCGCGACACGGCCAACGCCATAGCCAACTATGAGCTTGCCGCCGAGCACTCCACGCGCAACGGCATAGACAAGGCCATCTCGCAGGTGACGCTCGGAGGGCTGTATTACGCGCAGGGGCGTTATGACAAGGCGCAGCCATGCTATGCCGAGGGTGTGCCTATGTTGCCCGAGACCTATCCGGGGTATGCCGCGATGAAGCGTCGCTCGGACGTGCTCGACGAGCTTGCCGTCTACTCGCAGAACGTCGTGCTCAACGACTCGCTGCTGCGCCTCGCCGCCATGCCCGAGGCCGAACGGCTGAAAGTGATAGATAATATCATAGCCGAACTGAAAAAGAAGGAGAAGGAGGAGGCCGAGAATGCCGCCCGCGAGGAGTATCTCGCACAGCAGGAGGCCGCCGGTTCCAATCTCAATAACTCGGGGGTGTCGGCCCCGCAGGAGTTTACGCTCAACACCGACAAGTCATGGTATTTCTACAACACCGCCACCCGCAATGCCGGGCGCACCGACTTCCAGCGCAGGTGGGGCTCGCGCAAGCTCGAGGATGACTGGCGCAGACGCAACAAGGCGTCGTTCTCGCTCACGTCTGACGAGGAGGGGGAGGACACCGACAGCGCGGAGGAGGCGGACGGTACCGACAATCCCGATGACGCCGCGCCCACCGACAGCACAGCCGTATCGCGCGCAGCCGACCCGCATTATCCCGAATACTATCTGCGTCAGATACCCGTGACCGACGCGCAGAAGGTGACGGCCAACGATGTGATACAGGAGGGGCTTTACAACTCGGGCCTCATACTCAAGGACAGGATGGAGGACTTTGCCGCCGCTCAGAAGGAGTGGGACCGCCTGATGTCGCGTTATCCCGAGAATGTCTACCGCCTCGACGTGTACCACAACGAATATCTCATGCACATGCGCCAGGGGCGCGAAGACCTGGCCGAGCCTTACAGGCAGAGAATCATAGCCGAGTTTCCCGACTCGAAATATGGCGTGGCGATGAAGGACCCCGCCTATCTCTCCAAGCTTCGCGGCATGGAGCAGGAACAGGAGTCGCTCTATGAGCGCGCCTATGACGATTATCTCGCCGACCGTAACGGGGCGGTGCATTCGGTCTATGCGCGGATGGAGCGTGACTACCCGCTGTCGCCGCTGATGCCTAAATTCATGTTTCTGCACGCGCTGGCCTATGTGACCGAAAACAAGCCGACGGAGTTTAACGAAGTGCTCCGCTCGCTGCTCGAACGCTATCCCGAGGCCGACATCGCCCCCCTTGCCGCCGCCTGGCACAAGGGGATAAACGAGGGGCGTCAGCTGCACTCCTCAGGCTCGAATACGCGCAGTATGCTGTGGGATATACGTCTGACCAACGATTCGACAGCCCTTGCGGGGGACGGCGGCGAGCTGGAGTTCACGCTTGCACCCGACGAGCCGCACTATCTCGTGCTGCTCTTCTCGACCGATGCGCTGTCGCCCAACCGTCTGCTCTATGAGGTGGCACGGCACAACTTCTCGACCTATGTGGTCAAGGATTTTGACCTTGAGGTGATGAACTTCGGGCCGCTCGGATTGCTTATAATAAAGGGTTTCGACAATCAGGCGGAGCTTAACCATTATCGGTCGCTCTTGGCGCGTGACGGCACATTCACGATGCCCGCCGAGGTGCGCCCGGTGGAGATAAGCAAGAGCAATTTTGACAGGCTTTTGCAGGGCGGAGGGTCGTTTGACGACTATTTCCGCTTTATCGGTGAGGAGACGATTCGCGATACACACGAGTCGGTGCTTCCACCCGAGGAATATCCCTCGGCGGGGGAAATGTTCTCTTCAGAGTCGAAAGAGTTTATAGAGTCGAAGGAGTCAAATTCTGCAGAGTCGGATTCCTTAGAGGCGGATTATTTGGAGTCGAAAGAGTTAAGGGAGTTAAAGGAGTCGAGTTCTGCAGAGCCGGATTCTCTTGACTCCGTGATGCCCACGCCTGTTAAGGTTCTGCCTGACTCCGTGACGCACTCGCATCCTGACTCCGTGGCTCCTGCTTCGGGCAAGGGTGTTCAGGCACAAAAGCCGGTGAATGCTGCGCCTGCCAAGCCTAAGACTACGCCCGGTCAGCCGGCAAATCAGACACCCAAGAAGGAGACCCCCAAAAAGGAGACTCCCGTAACCATCCCCGACTATCCCATAGGCTCGGAGGGTGAGGAGGATGACTGAGCAATGAATTGATTACTAACCGGCCGGCCCATGCGGCCAGCCACGAACCATACTAAAGAAGTGTCCACTATACTCTGGGCTGATGACGAGATTGACCTCCTCAAGCCCCACATAATGTTTCTGAAGTCGAAAGGCTATGACGTCGTCACCTGTTGCAGCGGTGCCGATGCCCTCGCTATGGTAGACGAACGCCCCTTTGACCTCATTATCCTCGACGAGAATATGCCCGGTCTCACGGGCCTCGAGACCCTCCAGCGCATCAAGCAGGTGGCCCCGCACATCCCGGTGATAATGATTACCAAGAGCGAGGAGGAGAATATCATGGACCAGGCTGTGGGCAGCAAGATAGCCGACTATCTCATCAAGCCGGTCAACCCCAAGCAGATACTCTCGTCAATCAAGAAGAACCTGCACAGCGACCGGCTCGTGAGCGAGAAGGCCGCCACCGATTACCGCCAGGACTTCTCGCGCATCTCGTCGATGATTAACGGCGCGTCGTCCATCACCGACTGGATGGAGCTGTATCGCGTGCTCGTGCAGTGGGAGATGCAGCTCTCGGCCACCGACAGTTCGATGGACGAGCTTCTGGCCATGCAGCGCACCGAGGCCGACTCGACTTTCTGCAAGTACATATGCCGCAATTACGAGTCGTGGATTACCGACCCCAAGGCGCAGGGGCGTCCGCTCTTCTCGCCCGAGGTGTTCAAGTCGCGCATCTTCCCCATGCTCGATGAGGGGGAGAAGGTGTTCTTCATACTCATCGACAATTTCCGCCTCGACCAGTGGGCCGCAATCAAGCCGCTGCTGGCCGATATATTCTCGTTCAAGGAGGAGCTGTATTGCTCAATCCTCCCCACGGCCACGCAATATGCCCGCAACGCCATATTCTCGGGGCTTATGCCGGTCGACATCGCCAAGATGTTTCCCTCGCTGTGGGTCGACGAGGATTCGCCCGAGGGGAAGAACCTGAACGAGTCGCCGCTGATAGCGACGCAGTTTGAACGCTTCAGGCGCAAGTGCCGTTTCTCCTACAACAAGGTCAACGACTCGGCGGCGGGCGAGAAACTGCTTGGCGAGTTTGCCAATCTGCTCGGCAACGACCTTAATGTCATCGTGTTCAACTTCATCGACATGCTCTCGCATGCCCGCACGGAGTCGCGCATGATACGCGAGCTGGCATCGACCGACGCCGCCTACCGTTCGCTCACCGAGTCATGGTTTCGCCACTCGCCGGCCATCGAGATATTCCGCGCCATAGCGGCCAAGGGGTGCAAGGTGATACTCACCACCGACCACGGCACGGTGCGTGTGGACCGTCCCGTCAAGGTGGTGGGCGACCGCAATACCAACACCAACCT
The DNA here is from genome assembly GCA_910584825.1 of uncultured Duncaniella sp. Lineage (GTDB taxonomy): Bacteria > Bacteroidota > Bacteroidia > Bacteroidales > Muribaculaceae > Duncaniella. The sequence continues at coordinate 7,534 of CAJUCI010000024.1, forward strand.
CCGCTACAAGGTGGGCAAGAACCTCGACTATCCGCGCAAGGATGTCTACGAAATCAAGCAGCCGGCGCGTTTCGGCCTCCCGGCCCCCAACGTGTCGTCGACCTACATCTTCGCCACCGGCCGCGACTTCTTCGCCTATCCCAACAATTACAACCACTACGTGCAGTATTACGACGGCACTTTCCAGCACGGCGGCATCTCGCTCCAGGAAATGCTCATCCCCCTCATCACCCTCACCCCGAAAAATTAGTAACTTTGCAGAATAATACGCACAAGAAATGGCAATGAAAGAAGAACATACCCCCAAGCCGACGGAGGCAAGACTCTATGATGACGTATGCTCAATAATTGAGGATACACGTTACCGTGTGGCTGTTTATGTTAATTCAGAGGCGTGCCGTATGAACTGGAGTGTAGGTATGCGGATTAAGGAAGATGTGTTGAACAACGCCCGAGCCGAATATGGCAAACAGGTCGTTAAGCATCTTGCCGAAAGGCTCGTAAGCAGGTACGGTAGCGGATGGGGGCTTAAAAAGCTACAGCATTGTCTACGCGCTGCGTATACTTTCTCGGAGGAGGAAATTGCCTACGCGGTGCGTAGACAATTGAGCTGGACTCATCTTCGTTCTATTATGTTTGTTGAGAATGAACTCGCACGGAAATTCTATATGGAGATGTGCCGTTTGGAAAAATGGTCAACTCGTACTCTTGACGAAAAGATTGAATCACAACTCTATGAGCGTACAGCCATCAGTAGACGGCCTGAGGAGATAATCAAGGCCGAACTTGATACGGTTAAGGATACGGATAGAATACATCCTGACCTAGTGTTCAGGAGTAGCTATTTCCTTGACCTTGTCGGGTTGCCGGATGTATTCAGCGAGAACGACCTTGAAACGGCAATTCTTAATCAAATACAGCAATTTATCAAAGAGTTTGGCTCGGATTTCGCATTCGTTGACCGTCAAAAAAGGATACCCGTAGATGGTACAGTCTATAAACTTGACTTGCTGTTCTATCATAGGGGGTTGCGTAGACTTGTTGCGATAGATTTGAAGCTCGGTCGTTTCAAGCCGGAGCACGAGGGGCAGATGTTGTTATATTTGCGATATCTCAATCGTCATGACCGTAAGGACGGAGAGGAGGCTCCGATAGGCCTTATCTTATGTTCGGAAGGCAACACGGAGCATATTGAGTATCTGATGCTCGAAGAAGATTCTCCGGTTAAAGTGGCTCAATATTATACAAAACTTCCTGACAAGAAACTTCTCTCGGAAAAGTTACAGCGAGCCATTGCTATTGCCAAAGAATATCAGCGTAACAAGGAGATAGAACATAGAGCTAATGTTTAGTCTATAAATTTAAAAATTTTATATCACGTTCATTATATGAAGGAAATACTTATACCTTCGGCCGATGCTATTGATGCGGCCGCACAAGAGTTTCTCGCGCTTATGGGCGATGAGACTGTCTATGCCTTCACCGGCGAGATGGGTGCCGGAAAGACTACTTTTATCAACGCCCTATGCCGTGCGCTCGGCGTTGAGGAGGACCCTACCGGCTCGCCGACTTTCGCAATCATCAACGAGTACCGTTCGGACACTACCGCCGAGCTTATCTATCACTTCGACCTCTACCGCATCGAGAATCTCGAACAGGCGTTTGATATAGGTGTCGAGGATTATCTCGACTCGGGCGCGCTCTGCCTCATAGAGTGGCCTGACCGTATAGATGACATTCTGCCCGACGACACTGTGCGTGTCAATATCGAGGTGCTCCCCAACGGTTCGCGCCGCATGACTATCGACGGTCTCAGCGAAGAATAAACACACCGTTATGGAGTTCATCGAACTTGACACCGTGGCCTCCACCAGCAGTCATCTTGCCGCGATGACCGACACTGCGCCTCACGGCACGGTGGTGATGGCCCGTGAGCAGACGGCGGGGCGCGGTCAGCGCGGAAATTCGTGGGAGGCCGAGCCGGGTGCCAATATAACGCTCTCGCTCCTGTTGCGTCCCGCGGGGCTTCACCCTTCGCGCCAGTTCATCATCTCGCAGGCGGTATCGCTCGCCATCGTGGAGATGCTTGATGCGTTTGTGGGCGAGCCGCGTGTCAGCATCAAGTGGCCCAACGATATATATGTGGGCGACCGCAAGATATGCGGCATACTGATAGAAAATTCCATCACCGGGTCGGGTATCAACCATTGCATAGTGGGCATAGGGTTGAATGTCAATCAGATGCAGTTTGTGTCGGATGCGCCCAATCCCGTGTCGCTGCGCCAGCTTATGCCGAAGATTGAATTTGATGTCGCGGCACTCGCCCGGGCAATGGTAGAGGATATAATAGCGAGGGTCGACGAGGCTCTTTCCTGCGAGTCGGCGACGCCGGTCGAGGAGGAGTCGGCCATAAGCCGTGAATATTTCGCACGCCTGTGGCGCAATGACGGTTGGTATCCCTATCACGATAATGTGCGCGACGTTGACATGACGGCACGAATCGATGCGGTCGCCCCCACGGGGCATATTACCCTCACCGACCGCGCCGACAGCATGGCCCGGACATATGCCTTCAAGGAGATTTCGGCAATCCTGAAGGAGAATGATTGCCGAGTTTGATAACTGACATGAGGGAATGTCACAATCCAAGAAAGGGGCATAAGGACATAAGGGCCATATGGTTTTATTGTATGCACAATAATTGATAATCAGATAAATATATTTCTTATGTCGCTTGTGTCGCATATGTCCTTATGTCCCCTTCTTGAATATTGATATAGCTTAACATACCGCTCTAAGCCCTTTTTTATTTTGACCCCTACAGCCATAACTCTTGAAGAATTTACGTCGCGTATCTCGGCCGCTGTCAACGGTGTGCCGGGACTTGCCGGCGTGTGGGTGGTGGCAGAGACCTCCGACCTGCGTCGCTCGGGTCACTGCTACCTGGAACTGGTGCAGAAGCACCCTGTGACGGGCGACCCCGTGGCACGTATGCGCGCCACTATTTGGCGCAGTGCCCTCGCGCGTATCGACTCGGCCTTCACCCTCGCAACAGGCCAGCAGCTGGCCAGCGGAATGAAAGTCATGGTCAGGGTCACGGCCTCGTTTCATCCGGCCTACGGACTCTCGGCCAACATCACCGAGATAGACCCATCCTATACCCTCGGCGACCTCATGCGCCGCCGTCAGGAGATTATAGCCCGACTGCGGGCCGAGGGGATTATCGACCTCAATCGCGAGCTTGAGTGGCCCGATGTGCCCCTGCGCATAGCTGTCATCTCGGCCCCGGGGGCGGCGGGCTATGGCGACTTCATCCATCAGCTATACACATCCCCCTCGCGCCTCGATTTCCGCGTGCGCCTCTTTCCCGCGCTCATGCAGGGCGCGTCGGCCCCCTCGGCCATCATCGCGGCACTGGAGCAGATTGCCGGGGAGGATGAAGAGTGGGACTGCGTGGTGATAATACGCGGCGGCGGTGCCACGAGCGACCTTGCCGCGTTTGATAACTATGACCTTGCGGCCAATATCGCCCAATTCCCACTCCCCGTAATCATAGGCATAGGCCACGAGCGCGACATCACGGTGCTCGACTCGGTGGCCAACATGCGTGTCAAGACCCCGACGGCTGCAGCCGAATGGCTCATAGCGCGCGGCGAGGATGCGCTTGCCACCCTCGAGCGGCTCGGGTCAACGATATGCATGCTCGCGTCAGACATCATAGCCGGGAGCAAGGAGCAGATGGCTCGGCTCGAGGCCACACTCTCGCGTCTGCCACAGGCTGCCCTCGCGCTTGCAGGCAAACAGCTTGACCGTCTCGCCCTCGCCGTGGGCGATGCGGCCACGGCCTCGCTCCGTCCCGAGCGGGCACGGCTCGACAGTCTGACCCTCGCCGTGAGCGATGCCGCCACGGCTTGTCTGCGCCCCGAACGGTCGCGCCTCGACATAATGGCCGAACGCCTCTCGGCCTCAGCCTTTACGGCCATAGAGCGTCAGCGCACGGCCCTCGACACCCTCGACGGGCTTGTGAAGGTGCTGTCTCCGCAGTCTACCCTCGCGCGCGGCTACTCCATCACCCGCGTAAATGGCCGGGCTGTGACTTCGGCCGAGGGGCTCGCGCCGGGCACCACGCTCGAAACTACCCTCGCCTCGGGAACCGTACTGTCAGTCACAAAGGAAATTTAAAATTTAAAATGGAAAATTTAAAATTGGGGCGGCAGAGGCTGATGATTGGATGTCGAGGGTATATAATAAAAATTATTCAAGATTTGTATTCTTCTTGAATCAGAATTAATTCCGCTCCTTGGGCTTGACTCTGCCGTTTTTTTATTACTTTTGCGCTATTATATATAGAATTACTTAAATGAAAAAGATATTACTTTTCATATTTGCGGCTGTTGCGGTGTCGGTGATGCCGGCCTGCGGCCCAAAGGGTGGCGACAGTGACGGCACAGTGACCGCCGAGGTCGAGGAGCAGAACACTCAGCTCGCCGAGGCCCTTAATGTCGGAAACATCAAGCAGGCTTCGGCTATGGCCGACAGCATGTCGCTCTTTGTCGACGACTTCACCCCCGAGCAGACCGTGCAGGTGCTCATGACGTTTCTCTCGGTACATAATGATGCCGTGGCCAACAAGGAGCGTCGCCGCGACCTCGAGACCATACGCAAATATATAGATGTGTATGACATAGCTCTCAGCGTCAACCCCAAGGACACCCGTGCGGCATTTGCCAAGGCCAAGCGCATCAATCCCGCCGTGGATTTCGATTCGATAGCCGTGACGTTCCGCGAGAAGCTGTCGCAGTATGACGCCATACAGGACGGGTCGCTCGTGGCACCCGAACCTACCGAGGCCGACTCGGTGGCCACCGACTCGGTGAAGGAGGAGATACCCCTCGAACTGCGTCCGGCAGAATAACCCCATCAGGCAATAAAAGAGATGAAATCACGCAACATAATCACATTTATCATCGGCATAGTGGCAATCGCGGCGATTGCCTTTGCCTTTTTCTATCCCGATGCCATGCAGGGCAACGAGCTGCGCCAGCACGACATGCAGCAGGGTGTGGCCAACGGACATGAGGTAGCGCAGTATATGGAGGCCACGGGCGAGACGCCGCGCTGGACCAACTCGCTCTTCTCCGGCATGCCCACGTTCCAGATTACGCCCCGCTACTCCTCGGCCTCGCTCTACATGTGGGTCAACAAGGTGATGGGGCTTGGACTCCCCTCGCCATCCTCCTATCTGGCCATGATGATGGTGGGATTCTTCATCCTGCTCATTGCCATGAAGATGAGGTGGTACATAGCACTGATTGGTGCCGTGGCCTACGGACTGTCGTCATATTTCGTAATCATCATCGGAGCCGGCCACCTGTGGAAGTTCATGACGCTGGCCTATGTGCCCCCGACGATTGCCGGCGTGATGCTCTGCTATCGAGGCCGTTACCTGGCCGGAGGCGCGCTTGCGGCGTTCTTTGCCATGATGCAGGTGGCCAACAACCATGTGCAGATGTCATATTACTTCCTCTACGTAATCCTCGGCATCGTCATAGCATGGTTTGTGACCGACTACAAGGCCAAGCGTCTTGCCTCGTGGGGCAAGGCCACAGGTGTGCTTGCCGTGGCAGCCGTGCTTGCCGTGACGGCCAATCTGCCAAACCTCTACAACACATATGAATACTCCAAGCAGACCATGCGCGGACAGCACTCCGAGCTGACTCAGACATCCGCCCCCGGACAGTCCACGTCGGGTCTGGACAAGGACTATATCACCCAGTACAGCTACCAGCCCTCCGAGACCTTCTCGCTGCTCATACCCAACATCAAGGGTGGCGCGTCGGCCAAGCCCACCAAGGGGCAGTTTACCGTGCTCAACCTCGCCGACCTTGATGATGCCAAGAGCTACGGGCAGATGGAGCAGCAGTACCTGTCGTATATGAGCCAGTATTTCGGCGACCCCGAGGGCACCAACGGCCCGGTGTATGTGGGTGCGCTGATATTCGCCCTCTTCCTCGTGGGATGCGTGATAGTCAAGGGGCCGATGAAGTGGGCACTCCTCGTGCTGACGGTCTTCTCAATCCTCCTCGCCTGGGGCAAGCATGCCATGACGTTCACCGACATAATGCTCTCGGTGGCACCGATGTATTCCAAGTTTCGAACGGTCGAGAGCATCCTTGTAATCGCCGAGTTCACCATGCCGCTGCTCGCCGTGATGGCCCTGCAGCAGATAGTCACCACGCAGGGCAGCTATGAGCGTTACCGCAAGCCGGTGCTGTGGTGTTTCGGCATCACACTCGGCCTGTGTGTCATAGGCATTGTGGCCCCCGGCATGTTTGGCTCGGTCATCACCGACAATGACCGCATGATTGACGGCTACATCACTTCGTCGCTCGTTCAGCAGGGCTATGACAGTGCCACCGCGCGCCAGTTCTCGCTCGGCAACGCCGACATCTATTCGGCGGTCGAGTCCCTGCGTTACGGGCTTATCTCGGCCGACGCGCTGCGCAGTTTTATCATCGTGGCCCTCGGTGCCGTGGTGCTGGTGTTCTATATGCGTGAGAAAATCAAACTTGCGCCCGCTATGGCTGTAATAGCTGTGCTCGTGCTCGGCGACCTCTACAGCATCAACAAGCGATATATCAACCATGACAGCTTCGCGCCCAAGCAGGTTACGGTGGGTGCGCCGATAGCGATGACCCCCGCCGATAAGGCTATACTCGCCGACACGGCCATGAACTATCGCGTCATGGACATACCCCGCTTTTTCAGTGCCGACCCCTCATATTACCACAAGACTATTGGCGGATACCATGCGGCCAAGCTGACACGCTATCAGGACCTCATAGACCGCCACCTGTCGCACTTCACCAACGGCACTCAGACCGATGCCGACTGGAATGTGCTGAATATGCTCAACGCCCGTTATGTAGTGGGCATGGACGGAAGTCCGCTTGCCAACCCCGAGGCTATGGGCAACGCATGGTGGGTAAGCGGAGTGACCTATGCCGACGGTGCCGACGAGGAGATGGAGCGTCTCGGGCAGATTGACCCTGCGGTAGAGGCTGTGGCTGACAAGAGTTTCCGCGCAGTGCTCGGCGACGGCAAGCCTGTAGTCCCGGGTGACACAATCTATGAGACATCCTATGCGCCTGACCGCCTGACCTACCGCGCCCGCACGGCCGGTGGAGGTGTGGCGGTGTTCTCCGAGGTGTATTTCCCCTGGGGATGGGAGGCGACCATCGACGGCAAGCCCACCGAATTGGCCCGTGTCAACTATGTGCTCCGCGCACTCAATGTCCCGGCCGGTGACCATGAGATAGTCATGACGTTTGACCCCAAGTCGGTGCGCACTACCGACACAGCCGCATCGGTGGCCGTGATACTCATATATATCGCGCTTGCTGCAGCTGCCGCGATGGCATTCAGGCAGTGTTCCGCAGGTCGGGCCAAGGCGGCCGATAAGAAATGAACCCGCTACTGCGACCGTTGAAACGGTGGTGGCGCAGCCGCGGACACGGCGTGCATTCACCGTTTGCTTTCCGCTTCATCACCACGGTGCTGAGGGAGCCGGGGGTGTATTATGCCTATCCGCAGATTGAATCGATGCCCGATGCAGAGTGGCTGAAGTTGCTTTTCAGGCTCGTCTGCGAGTTTGAGCCGTCACGCATCGAGGCCATCCGGCTTACCCCCTCCGAGCGTCAGGCTATATCGCTGGCCGACTCGCGGGCAGAGGTATCGGAGAGTACGCAGGGCGGTGCCTGTATGGTCATGCACGGCAAGGGTGCCGAGGTGATGATAGAGCGTAGCATCACCGGGCATGACTCGGCGTGGCCGCGTATACTCGGCGGGATGACCTCGGGCATGACTTTCACCAACGGCAGCGCGGGGATTGCGGTGATACGCTCCGACCTGCCCCGCCAGGATTTCGAGATTAACTTCTGATGCGCGATATTCTTGACATAGACCGATTGATGGACGGGTATTCCCTGTATCTCACCCTCGAGAAGGGTGCGTCGGAGAACACCCGCGACGGCTATACGCGCGATGTGAGGCGTTTCCTCTCGTGGCTCGCCTCCGACTCGTCGGGCGTAGGCTCGTTGCGCGATGTCACCACCGAAGTGCTCCGCCTCTATCTCGGTGACCTGAACGACGTGGGCATAGCCCTGCGCTCGCGGGCGCGGATAGTGGCCTCGTTGCGCTCGTTTTTCGGGTGGCTGTTCATGGAGGATTACATTGCCACCAATCCGGGCGAACTGCTCGAGTCGCCACGACTGGGCCTGCATCTGCCCGAGGTGCTGACGGTCGAGGAGATAGACTCCATGATAGCCTCGATTGACTACAGCAAGGAGGAGTGTCAGCGCGACCGAGCCATGATGGAGGTGCTCTACGGGTGCGGACTGCGCGTGAGCGAGCTTGTGACGCTTGAAATCTCGCGCCTCTTCCCGCAGGAGGGGTTTCTGATTGTCCGCGGCAAGGGGGACAAGGAGAGGATGGTGCCGATGTCCGATACCTCGATTGAGGAGATTGATGCCTGGATGACCGACCGCGCCAGGCTCAAGGTGAAGCCGGGCGACGAGAACATACTTTTCCTCAACCGCCGCGGCGGGCGGCTCACGCGACAGCGCGCGTTTCAGATAGTCAAGGGGCTTGCCGAGGCCGCCGGCATACGCAAGAACATCTCGCCCCATACGCTGCGCCACTCCTTTGCCACCCATCTGCTCGAGGGCGGGGCCAATCTCCGCGCCATACAGCAGATGCTCGGCCACGAGTCGATAGCCACCACCCAAATCTACATCCATCTCGATGCCTCGGCCCTGCGCAGCGACATCCTCGCCTATCATCCCCGCAACCGCCGGAAAGACAGCTGAAGATTCTGATATTTTAAATATATTTAACTTTTGGCGGCCTTCAGAAATGGCGGCGAGTAAAATATTTTACGGATATTTTTGAAAATCAAAAGTTTTTCGATAACTTTGCACAGTTTTTTCAACCAATACTGTCGTGGGAAAGTTATCAGTTTTCAGCATCCCGCTCAAGACGATGCCCGAGGGCACGCAGGAATTTGCATATCATCTTGATAAGCAATTCTTTGTGAATATGGAGAGTACCGACGTGCATGACGCCGACCTGGAAGTCAAGCTCACCGTGGTGCACAAGCATGATATTTACAATCTTGCGTTCCATATCACGGGCACGGTTACGCTCATATGTGACCGCTGTCTTGACGACCTGATGCTCCCCATCGATGTCACCTATGACGTCGCAGTGAAGTATGGCGATGATTACGATGAGACCGATGAGCTCCTGATAATCCCGGAGACCGACCTGACGCTCAACGTGTCATACATGATATACGACACTGTGTCGCTCGCTATCCCTCTGAAGCATGTCCACCCGATGGGTAAGTGCAACAGGGCGATGAGCGCGCTTCTGCGCAAGCACCGCGCCGTCAAGGATGACGAGGACGCCGAGCTGGCCGAGACCCTTATCGGCGAGATGGAGGCGATGGATGATGACGTCGCCGACGATGCTCCCGCATCGGCCGGAGGGGCTGAGCCGACCGACCCGCGCTGGGACGGGCTGAAGAAACTTGCCGGCGAACTTCCCGACGGCGACGAATAAGTCTGAGAATGACTGCGAGGCGCGAGCCGGACGGCAATCAGACGAAACGATAGAGAGAATAATAGTAACAAGATAGAATAAATAAAATTAAAATAAGTCATGGCACATCCTAAACGCAAGCAATCCAAGACCCGTACCGCCAAGCGTCGTACTCACGACAAGGCTGTAGTTCCCACCCTGGCACTCTGCCCCAACTGCGGTTCATGGCATCTCTATCACACAGTATGCGGCGAGTGCGGTTACTACCGCGGCCGTGTGGTCATCGAGAAGGCTGCAGCAGTCTAAATTGCACTCCTCGCACAGCGAGAACTTAAATAGCCTGGTACTCGGCTCAGCCCGGTACTCAGGCTAAAATTCTTTTACACCAGACACATTTTCAACAATGGTAAACGCACGCATATCAGGACTCTCCTCCTACGCACCTGATGACATACTCGACAACCACATGCTCTCGCAGATGGTTGACACCAACGACGAATGGATTACCACCCGCGTCGGCATCAAGGAGCGTCGCATACTCAAAGACCCCTCGAAGGGTTCGTCCTACATGGGCATCAAGTGTGTGGAACGTCTTCTCGAGTCCACCGGTACAAAACCTGAGGAGGTCGACCTGCTCATCTGCGCTACTTCCAATCCCGACTATCGTTTCCCCTCCACCGGCTCTATCATAGCCCACGGATGCGGACTCAAGAACGCCTACGCCTATGACATCCAGGCCGCCTGTGCCGGATTTCTCGTAGCACTTCAGGACGGAGCCGCCTACATCCGCTCAGGCATGCGCAAGAAGGTTATCGTGGTGTCGGCCGAGAAGATGTCATCGATGACCAACTACACCGACCGCGCCACATGCCCCCTCTTCGGCGACGGTGCAGGAGCCATGCTCCTCGAGCCTACCGACGAGAATGTGGGCATCATTGACGGTGTGTTCCATATCGACGGCGACGGCCTCGAGCACCTGTGGATGCCCGCCGGCGGTTCGGCCAAGCCCGCTTCGCACGAGACTATCGACGCCCAGGAGCACTACGTGATTCAGGACGGCCGCAACGTCTACAAGAACGCTGTCACCGACATGTATGAGTCGACCCTCGAGGTGATGGAGCGTAACAATCTCACCGTCGACAACATCGACTGGTTCTGCTCACATCAGGCCAACCTCCGTATCATCGAGGCTGTAGGCTCGCGTCTCGGCATCGCTGATGACAAGGTGCTCGTCAACATCGAGAAGTATGGCAACACATCGGCTGCCTCGATTCCCCTCTGCCTCGACGAGTATCGTGACCGTCTCAAGAAGGGCGACCGCGTAATCCTCACCGCCTTCGGCGCAGGATTCACCTGGGGCGCGCTCTACATCATCTGGGACCTCTGATAATAATTGCAATCCATCACCCGTAGTCAGGCGGGCTGACAGCCTCCTGCGGCAGTGCCGAAACCCCTGCGGTCAGGTACCGGGTAAAAAAGTTATGAAAATAGCATCTTTTCAGGTGCTATTTTTGTTTTTACATTATAATCATCAATTCTACAAGATACAATATGGAACATAAAGCCGGATTTGTAAATATCGTGGGCAATCCTAACGTGGGCAAGTCCACCCTCATGAACCTGCTCGTGGGGGAGAGGATAAGCATCATCACGTCCAAGGCCCAGACCACGCGCCACCGCATCATGGGCATCGTCAATACGCCCGACTATCAGATAGTGTTCTCCGACACCCCGGGTGTGCTCGCGCCGAAATATAAGCTGCAGGAGAGTATGCTCAATTTCAGCGAGGGCGCGCTTGTCGACGCCGATGTGCTCGTGTATGTCACCGACGTGGTGGAGGACCCCTCCAAGAACGCCGATTTCCTTGCCAAGGTGGCCAAGGAGAGCATCCCGGTGCTTCTCGTAATCAACAAGATTGACCTCGTGAAGGAGCAGTCGCAGCTCGAGGAGCTGACGCAGAAGTGGCAAACCATCCTCCCCAAGGCCGAGATTTTCCCCGTGTCGGCCAAGGAGAATTTCAACGTGGCCAACCTAATGCAGCGCATCGTCGAGCTGCTGCCCGTGTCGCCCCCATTCTTCGGCAAGGACGCGCTGACCGACAAGCCGGCCCGATTCTTCGTCACCGAGATTATCCGCGAGAAGATACTTCTGCTCTACGACAAGGAGATTCCCTACTCGGTGGAGGTTATCGTGGAGAAGTTTGAGGAGAAGGAAAACTCCATACACATCATGGCCGTGATATACGTCGAGCGCGAATCGCAGAAGGGCATCATCATCGGCCACAAAGGCTCAATGATTAAGAAGGTGGGCATCGAGGCCCGTAAGGACATCGAGAAGTTCTTCGGCAAGAGCGTCTACCTCGAGATGTTCGTCAAGGTGGAGCCTAACTGGCGTAACCGCGAGAACAAGCTGAAATCGTTCGGCTATCTCGAATAAGCATTGACTGTCCCACAGCTATCGAAATTCAAGGAGGGGACAAAAGGACATAAGCGACAAAAGTGACATAAGGAATATATTTCCCTGAGTAATATAAGGGATTTATAATATTAAAAACCTATGTCTCTTTTGTCGCTTATGTCCTTTTGTCCCCTTCTTGAATTTCGGCGTACATGTTTTGGGGAGTGAGGCTTTCCTATAAAACACAACCGCCCGCCATTCAGCGATTGAATGGCGGGCGGTTGATTTATTGCGGGATTATATCCTTAGCTGATTTATGCAGCCTTCTTGCCGGCGTTGCGGCGGGCATCGGTGAGGTAGGCCACGGGAGCTGCCACGAAGATGGTGGCGAGGGTGCCTATGATTACACCGAATATCATCGCGAACACGAACGAGCGGATGGCGTCGCCTCCGAGGATGAAGATGCACAGGAGCACGAGGAGTGTCGAGCACGAGGTCATCACTGTACGTCCGAGGGTCGAGTTGATTGACGAGTTGATGGTGTCGAAGAAGTTCTGCTTGGGATAGAGGCCAACGTTCTCACGCACGCGGTCAAATACTACCACGGTATCGTTAATCTGATAACCGATTACGGTAAGGATGGCGGCGATGAACGACTGGTCAATCTCCATTGCGAAGGGGAACACGCCCCAGAACAGCGAGTAGAAGCCGATGATGGTGAAGGCTGTGAAGGCCACGGCTGCAAGTGCGCCTACCGAGAATGCCACGTTGCGGAAACGGAGCAGGATGTAGAAGAACATTGCGATGAGCGCGAGGATTACGGCGATGTAGGCGTCGGTGCGCATGTCGTTGGCCACGGTCGGGCCTACCTTCTGCGACGACATGATGCCGATATTCTCGTTGGTGGTGGAGAAGTCCTCCATGCTCATGCCGTTGAGCTCGTCCTGAAGACCGTTGTAGAGAATCTGGGTGATTTCCTGGTCAACGCCCTCCTCGTCGGAGTCAATCTTGTAGTTGGTGGAGATACGCACCTTGGTGTCGTCGTCGATGGTGATTACGCTGAGCTGTGCGCCGTCGAAGAGCGGGGTCAGCTTGGCGTCAAGCTCGTGGGTCTTGACGGGATGGTCAAACTGCACAACGTAGTTGCGGCCACCCGAGAAGTCGATGCCCTGGTTGAGGCCGCGGACAAAGAGGCTGATGACGATGACTGCCACGAAGATGCCTACGACGGTGAAGCTGACCTTGCGGCCGCCGAGGAAGTTGTACTTCGAGTTGGTGAACATCTTGTTGCTCAGAGGGGTCGAGAAGGTGAGGTTCTCGAAGGCCTTGCTCTTGGCACCGAGGATGTAGATGAGACGGGTCAGATATACGGCGGTGAAGAACGAGCAGATGATACCGATGATGAGGGTGGTGGCGAAGCCCTTGATGGGGCCTGTACCGAAGAGCAGGAGGATTACACCTGTAATAATAGAGGTGAGGTTGGAGTCGAAGATGGCCGAGAAGGCGTTGGCATAACCGTCGGCGATGGCGGTGCGGATGTTCTTGCCGGCGCGAAGCTCCTCCTTGGCGCGCTCATAGATAAGCACGTTGGCGTCCACTGCCATACCGAGCGCGAGCACGATACCGGCGATACCCGAGAGGGTGAGCACGGCCTGGAACGAGGCGAGGATGCCGAAGGTGAAGAAGATGTTGAATATCAACGCCACGTTGGCGATGAGGCCGGGGATGAGGCCGTAGAACATGCACATGAACACCATGAGGAGCACAAGCGCGATGACAAACGACCAGAGACCGTCGTGGATGGCCTGCTCGCCGAGCGACGGGCCGATTACGGTGTCAGAGATGATGTCGACCTTGGCTGCCATCTTGCCCGACTTGAGCACGTTGGCAAGGTCCTTTGCCTCGTCGGTGGTGAAGTCGCCGGTAATCTGCGAGCTTCCGCCCTCGATGACGCTGTTGACGCGGGGAGCTGAATATACATGGTCGTCAAGCACGATGGCCACCTGCTTGCCGATGTTGGCGGCGGTGAGGCGTGCCCACTGGCGTCCGGCCTCGGGCTTCATGTTCATCGACACGTAGTTGCCGCCCTGCATTGCGTCATAGTCCGAACGGGCCGAGGTGATGACGTCGCCTGCGAGTGCGGGCTTGCCGTTGGTGGTCTTGAGGGCCACGAGCTGATAGATTGAGATGTTGCGCTTGCCGCGTACCGAGTCGTCAATCTGCACGATTTCGGGCTTGAACTCCCATGCGAGCTTGAGGTTGTTGGGGAGGATGCGTTTGGCGGCGGGCGATGCGAGGAGCATGTCGATGGTGTCGCGTGCGGTCTCGGATGCCACGCCTACGCCGATGAGGCTGTTGTTGCTGCCCATCTGCAGGAAGTAGTCGAAGAGGCCCTTGCCGTTGCCGGTTGAGTCGGCGCGGAGGGTGTTGTCGAGCTGCTGGAGGGCTGCTGAGATTTCGTTGGCGGGGGTTGTCTCGTAGAACTCGAGGTTTGCGCTCGACTTCAGAAGCTCGCGCACACGGTCATGCTCCTTAACGCCGGGGAGCTCGAGGAGTATCTGGCCGTCCTTTTCAAGTTCCTGAATGTTGGGGGCAACGACGCCAAACTGGTCGATACGGGTGCGGAGCACGTTGGTCGAGCTGCTCACGCGGTCCTTGACCTCCTGCTTGAGCGAGCTCTTGGCTGCGTCAAAGCTCTCGCCGCGCTTTACCTGGTCCTTGAAGACTACCGAGAGGTCGCCCTGGGGGTCGAGCTTGCGGTACTCGTTGCAGAATATGTCGATATAGTCGGCACTCTTGTTCACGCGGGCCACCGAGTCGGCGTTGGCCATGGCGCGGTTGAAGTAGGGGTTGCCGTCGGCATTAGCCATCGAGCGGAGGATGTCGGGAACGGAAACCTGGAGAGTTACGTTCATACCACCCTTGAGGTCGAGACCGAGCCCTACGGCGAGTTTCTGTACTTCGTTGAAAGTGTAGCCGAGATAAACCTTTTCGTTAGCGATGTTCTTGATGTACTCGCTATAGGCTTTACGTTTAGTTTCCGGAGAGTTGTTGTCCTTGGCGGCCTCGGTGGCTGCATACTCCTCGGCCTTGCCTTCCCAATGGTTGGTCACCACGGTGAAAGAAAGGTAGAAGAGGCAGATGAGCACCATGAAGATGGCTATCACACCGGCAACAATACTTCCCAAAGATCCTTTGCTTTGCATTGTGTTAAAGTAGTGTATTAAAGTGATTTAAGTGTTTAAAATTGCAAGTTTGTGCGGACAGGACACACTATGCCCTGCCCATTGTGAGGTGCAAATATACGAATTTTCCTGCAATTATACCCCTGTGAGGCATAATTTTTTAACTCGCGGCATGTTGCAGAATTGGCATACGGGGTCTTCCGCCGGTAATTCGCTCTCCTGCGCGAGGGGTCAGAGCGACGCCAGACGGGCCAGGTATTTGCCTATGATGTCAAACTCGAGGTTGACCCTCGTGCCCTTCTCGATGGCCTTGAAGTTGGTGTGCTCGAGGGTGTAGGGGATGATGGCTACGCGAAACGATGTGGGGGTGGAGTCGCACACGGTGAGGCTGACGCCGTTGACCGTCACCGAGCCTTTCTCGACGGTCATGTAGCCCTGTCGGGCCATCTCGCGGGGCACTTCGTAGACAAAGCGGAAGTATTTGCTGCCCTCTACCTCCTCTACGTCGTCACACACGGCGGTGGTGTCCACGTGGCCCTGCACGATGTGGCCGTCGAGGCGTCCGTTCATGAGCATCGAGCGTTCGAGGTTCACCTCGTCGCCAGGCTTGAGCAGACCGAGGTTGCTGCGGTCGAGGGTCTCGCGTATGGCTGTGACGGTGTATGTGCCGTCGCCGGGGAGGTCTACTACTGTGAGGCACACGCCGTTATGAGCTACGCTCTGGTCAATACGCAGTTCGTTGGCAAACGTGCATGCCACCTTGAGGTCAATGTTGCCGTCGTGGCTGACTACGTCGACCACGCGGGCTGCTTCTTCAACTATTCCTGAAAACACTTTAGGTTCAATTAGTAATTCTTGGCAAGCCAAGCGGCAAGCCGGTTAAGCAATTAGTAATTAGTAATTTTTGCAAGTCAAGCGGCTAAAGCCGTCGCTCCTACCGCTGTTACGAAACATTCTCGCTTCGGTCATTTTTCGACTTATGTGCAAAATTACGAAAAAATGACGTACATTTGCAATATATGAAGAAAAGTATGCTTTACACACGCACGGGCGACCGCGGTACCACCGCTCTGGTGGGCGGGACGCGTGTGGCCAAAAATTCGCCCCGGGTGAGTGCCTACGGCTCGGTCGACGAGCTTAACGCCCATATAGGCCTGCTCCATGCCCATGTCGGCGGTGTGGAGGGGGCCGGGGAGGATGCCGTCCTGCTCCTGCGGGTCAACAGTCTGATGTTCAACCTCGGGGCCTATCTCGCCACCCCCTCGCCGATGCTCGGCCCTGACGAGCCTGTGCCCTCCGACCTCAAAGGCCCGACGGTCGAGGAGGCTGACCTTGAGGCTCTCGAGCACGCCATTGACCGACTCGACGGCTCGGTGCCTCCGCAGAAGACGTTCATACTGCCCGGTGGCACGATTGCCGCAAGCGTGGCCCACGTGACTCGCACCGTATGTCGCCGCGCCGAGCGCGATGTTCTATCCCTCGCCGACACGGGCGCATACGTCCACCCGATGGTTACGCGTTATCTCAACCGTCTGAGCGACTACCTCTTTATCCTCGCCCGCAGCCTCAACCACCTCGCAGGTGTGTCGGACATCCCCTGGCCGTAACCCACCCTCGAGCACAAGTGAGACAGGAGCACCATCTCGATAGACGGGAGCACGGGAGAACTGGGGGAGACAGGAGCACAAAAGCACCATCTCGATAGACGGGAGCACACGGCTAAAGCCGTCGCTCCTACCGTATGTCGCTGCTTCGTTCTCCCGTGCTTCCGTCTTTTGGAGGTGTGTGCTCCTTGTCAGCTTTGGAGGATGGCGGTGACGCGCTTGAGGGCGGCGATGAATGCGTCGCTCTCTTCGATGGTGTTGTAGGCGGCGAACGATGCGCGTACCACTCCTTCCACGCCGATGGCGTGCATCAGCGGCTGGGCGCAGTGATGGCCGGTGCGCACTTCGATGCCGAGTTTGTCGAGCAGCATGCCCATGTCGTAGTGGTGTATGTCGCCCACAAGGAATGATATGATGGCGCATTTGCCGGGTGCCTGGCCGAATATGCGCATGCCGGGTATCTCATCCATCATGCGGCGGGTGGTGTAGTCGAGCAGTTGGTGCTCGTGGGCGGCGATGTTGTCGATGCCGAGACGCTCGATGAAATCGATGGCCTTGGAGAGTGCCGAGATGCCGATGAAGTCGGGGGTGCCGGCCTCGAATTTGTAGGGGAGTTCGGCGTAGGTGGTCTTCTCAAACGATACCGATTCAATCATCTCGCCTCCGCCCTGATAGGGGGGCATCTTTTCGAGCCATTTCTCCTTGCCGTAGAGCACTCCCACGCCCGTAGGGCCGTACATCTTGTGGGCCGAGAATGCGTAGAAGTCGGCATCGAGGTCGCGGACGTCGATGCGCATGTGAGGGGCGGCCTGTGCGCCGTCCACCACTGCGGGCACGCCGTGGCTGTGGGCTATGGCTATCATCTCGCGGACAGGGTTGACTGTGCCGAGGACGTTGGAGGCGTGGGCGAAGCTGACGAGGCGCGTGCGCTCGGTGAACATGCCTCGGTATGCGTCCATGTCGAGGACGCCGCGCCCGTCGATGGGCACGACTTTGATGGTGAAGCCTATGCGGTCGCGGAGCAGTTGCCAGGGCACGATGTTGGCGTGATGCTCCATGACGGTGAGTATCAGCTCGTCGCCCTCGCGTAGCATCATGCCGCCAAAGGATGAGGCCACGAGGTTGAGGGCTTCTGTGGTGCCTCGGGTGAAGATGATTTCCGATTCCGACCCGGCGTTAATCCATTCCCTGACCCTGCGGCGTGCCGACTCCTGGAGGTCGGTGGCTTCCTGCGAGAGGGTGTGTACGCCTCGGTGCACGTTGGCTTTGGTCGTGGTGTATCCGTCCACGACGGCTTTGACCACCGAGTCGGGGGTCTGCGAAGTGGCTGTGTTGTCGAGATATATGAGCGGCTTGTTATAGAGCCTGCGCTCGAGTATGGGGAACTCGGAACGAATCTTCTGGATGTCCACGGGATTAAAATGGAAAATTAAAAATTTAAAATTAAAAATTCAAGCGGTAAAGCCGACAAAATGGGGAAAGGGAAATTTTAAATTTTCCATTTTCCATTTTAAATTTATTTCCTGCATGTTTCGCAGTTGCCGAGCGCGCCTGAGAAGCGGCGGTCTACGAGATGGAGCAGACGTTCGCGCAGTCCGGGGATACGCACGGTGTCGATGACGTCGACCATGAATGCCTGCATGAGCATGCGGCGCGCCTCGGCCTCGGGGATGCCGCGCGAACGCATGTAGAAGAGCGCGTCCTCGTCGAGCTGGCCGGTGGTGGCTCCGTGGCTGCACTTGACCTCGTCGTTGTTGATGATGAGCTGGGGCTTGCAGTGCATGCGGGCGCGGTCGCTGGCCAGGATGTTGCGGTTGCTCTGATAGGCTTCGGTGAAGGGGGCGTCGGGCGACACGGTGATGCTCCCCTCAAATGCTCCGCTTGACTCGCCGTCGAGGACGTATTTGAACAGCTGGTTGCTGTGGCAACGCGGCGAACGGTGACGGACGGCGGTGTTGTTGTCGATGTGCATGCTGTCGCTGCCGATGGCCATGCCGCTGAGGCGGCACTCGCAGTGTTCGCCCTCGAGTTCGATGTCGAAGTCGTTGCGGGTGGTGCCGCAGGTGAGGGTGGTGGTGTTGACGGTGACGTCGCTCCCCTCGGCCTGGCGCACGAACATGCGCGAGTAGCGGGCGGTGGCGGGGGATGACTCCTCGATTGAGCATATCTCCACGCGGGCGTTGCGCCCTACGCTCATCTCGATAATCTGCGAGGCGAGGTAGTGCTGCGCGCGGTCCTGGGTGTGGTCGCACACGAGCAGCGTAAGCTCGGCGTCGTCCTCGACCACCACGAGCATGCGGCGGAATGCCGCGAGCGGGGCGGGGGAGGAGAATATGTTGACGAGCTGGAGGGCCTTGTCGGGGTGCACGCCACGGGGCACGTAGATGAATACGCCGTCCTGGGCGAGCATGGTGTTGAGCGACACCGATGCCTCGCCGAGCGGGGCTATGGTGCCGTAATGGCGGCTGACGATTTCGGGCATCTCGCGCGAGGCGCGGGCAAGCGACATGAAGCGGACTCCGGCGGGCAGACGGTCGTCGAGCGCGGTGGAGGGGATGAACTTGTCATTGACCACAGTGGCCTGGAGGGTGGAGAGGTTGGGCACGTCGCAGCGGAATGTCGCGGCCACGTCGACGGGGATGCCTATGCGGTTGACGTTCACGCCATAGTCGGGCGCGAACATCTCTTCGATGGATGTCTTTTCAAACCCCTCGGTGCGCTTGGTGGGTAGCGAGCCGTCTTCAAGCCCTCGGCGCGCGGCGTCGCGCAGGGCGTTCATCGGTTCGCCGGCCGAGGCGCAGACTGCCTCGCGCATGCTGTCATAGAGGTCGGTATATTGCTTTAGGGCACTCATTTTGTCTAATTAGTAATTATCAATTATCAATTAGTAATTGTCAATCAGAAATTAACTTGTCAATACATGCACTATGTGTGGCCAGTGATTTTGCCGAACGACTGTTGCCGGCAGCCAAAGGCTGTTAATTGCTAATTACTAATTACTAATTACTAATTGCTTATTGGTTTTCCTCCTTAATCCAGTCATATCCGCGCTCCTCCAGCTCGAGGGCCAGTTCGGGGCCGCCGGTCTTGACGATGCGTCCCTTGTAGAGGATGTGCACGAAGTCGGGCTTGATGTAGTCGAGCAGACGCTGGTAGTGGGTGATGACGATGGTGGCGTTTTTGGAGGTCTTGAGCTTGTTGACGCCGCCGGCCACTACGCGCAGGGCGTCGATGTCGAGTCCTGAGTCGGTCTCGTCGAGTATGGCGAGGCGCGGCTCGAGCACGGCCATCTGAAATATTTCGTTGCGCTTCTTCTCGCCGCCCGAGAATCCCTCGTTGACCGAGCGTGAGGCGAGCTTGTTGTCAAGCTCGACAATCTCGCGCTTCTGACGCATGAGTTTCAGGAACTCGCTCGCGCTCAGAGGCTCTT
Source organism: uncultured Duncaniella sp. (assembly GCA_910584825.1). Lineage (GTDB taxonomy): Bacteria > Bacteroidota > Bacteroidia > Bacteroidales > Muribaculaceae > Duncaniella. The sequence goes on from CAJUCI010000024.1 coordinate 27,750, forward strand.
CGTTGAGATATTTGCGCTTGGCGTTGAGGGCGGCACGCATGAAGTTGACCATCGACACGCCGGGAATCTCTACGGGATACTGGAATGACAGGAAAAGTCCCTCGTGGCTGCGGGTCTCTGGGGGGAGGTCGAGGAGCTCAACGCCGTGTAGCTTGGCGTCGCCGGCTGTGACGGTGTAGGCCGGATTGCCGGCAAGCACGCCCGAGAGGGTGCTCTTGCCCGAACCGTTGGGGCCCATTATGGCATGGACTTCGCCTTCGCGCACTGTCAGGTTGACTCCCTTGAGAATCTCCTTGCCTTCCACATTGGCGTGGAGGTCGCGCACTTCAAGTAGTATATCGCTCATATAATATATTTTTGGCACAAAATTACTAACAATCTCACACCTGCCCAAAAATTTCACTCAACAGTTTGGTGTTTATGGCTTACGATACCTCATAGTTGAGGATGGCCTCGACGATGTAGAGGGCGCGGATGTCGGCGCGGGCCACATCCATGTCGTCATAGGCGGGGTTGTCGCTGTGGAGTATCACCATCGACGGGTCAGGGTGGCGGCGCACGTATTTAATCATGCGGAACTCATCGAGCTGCACTACATAAATCTGCCCCCAGAATATGTTGCGCGGGTCGCGGATGTGGCGTATGGCCACGTAGCCGCCGTTGTTGATTCGCGGACTCATGCTGTCGCCCCTCACCTTGACCAGCTGGGCGTCGGAGGGTAGTTCGGGGATGTTCATCATGCCTACGGGGCGCGTTTCGGAGAAAATCTGCTCGAGGCTGCGGCGTCCGGCGGTGACGTCGATGTCGTAGACGGGCACTCCGGCACATTCGCATGTCGGGGTAACGTCGGTGCAGACGGCGATGTCGCGCGTGACGGTCTCTTTCTCAAACGGCAACCCCTCGCCGTCTCTGAGCCAGGGCTTTGACACGCCGAGGTCGGCGACGATGCGGTTGACCAGTCCCTCGGTGAACGGGAGCTTGCCTGTAAGCACCTTGGAGAGGTTGGAGGGGTCGAGCCTCAGCAGACGCGCAAGCCCGCGCTGCGACAGGTGCTTGAGCGTCATGATGTGGCGCAGACGGCCTATTATCTCGGGGCCGTTCAGCCCTGCCCTCGCGTTGGATGTATCCGTTGGTGTCATGTAGTGTGATTTGTTGGCAAATATACAATAAAATAGGTGTATTTACCAAATATTACTACAGGTATTTGTCATCGATGACCTCGAGGCGGTCGGTCAGGGTGAATATGCGCGGCGAGCCGGTGGGTATCTCCTCGCTCACAATCTGCTCGGGCGTCATCTTGCGCAGCATCATCACGAGGGCGCGCAGCGAGTTGCCGTGGGCCGAGATGAGAACGTTGTCATACAGCTTGAGCGCGGGCACAATCAGCTCCTCCCAGCACGGGCGCACGCGGGCGATGGTGTCCTTGAGCGATTCGGAGAGGGGGAGTTCGTCGGCGGCAAGGGCAGAGTATTTCGGGTCGCGGCCGGGAAACCGCTCGTCGTCGGCGGTGAGTGCGGGCGGGGCTATGTCATAGCTGCGCCGCCATATGTGCACCTGCTCGTCGCCGTATTTCTTGGCCGTCTCGGCTTTGTTGAGCCCCTGGAGCGCGCCGTAATGCCGCTCGTTGAGGTGCCAGTCCTTGACCACCGGGAGCCAGTCGCGCTCCATCGATGAAAGGGCAAGGTTGAGGGTGTGGATGGCACGGCGCAGGTAGGAGGTGAAGCAATAGTGCGGTTCGATGCCCGAGGCGGCGATGAGGCGGCCGGCGTTGAGAGCCTCCTCGCGACCCTTGTCGGAGAGCTCGACGTCGGTCCAGCCGGTGAAGCGGTTGGCGAGATTCCACTCGCTCTGTCCGTGGCGGAGTAATATCAGATGTTTCATAAGTCAAGGCTTAAACGTGTAACTTATTAGAAAACACGCCTTGACATCCTAAAGTTCGCCCCACCGCCCCCATCGGCCATGGCAGGGGATAATACAAAAGATATCTCCCTGGCGCATCAATGACACGTCAGGGAGATATCTCGGTCGGGGTGACAGGATTCGAACCTGCGACCACCTGGTCCCAAACCAGGTGCGCTACCGGACTGCGCTACGCCCCGCACGGTGGTGGTGTATGGCGGGCATCATCGACATTCGGTGGCTGCCGCCGTCACTTAACCGTGGTGCAAAGGTAGTGAGTTTTTTTATTATGAGCAAACTGTGGGCCATTTATTTGCTCTCGTATCGGGCGAGGGTCTCGCGCAGCTCGGCGGTGACCATGGCGCGCAGTTCGGGCGGGGCTATGACGGTGACCTTGGGGCCGAGCGAAAGTATCTCCTGCAGGAAGTCGGGGGTGAGGCGCAGGCGGTAGTAGAAGATGGAATAGTCGTCATGCACCGCCTCGCGCTGGGAGTGGTGGAGCGGCAGGGCGCGGAAATATTTGGCCTGGCGCGGGTCGGTGCGCAGGGCTACCTCCTTAGGCTCGCCCTGCGAGAAGACGATGCCGAAGGTGTCGCGCACATAGCTCTCGGCGTCAAACGTCGGGTCAGGCTCGAAGGTGTCGTCGCTGACGGTCACATCCTCCATGCGGTCGAGGGCATAGGTCTTGACCTTGTCGTCATGGATGTTGCGTCCTGTCAGATACCATCGCTGGCGGAATATCTTGAGGAAGTAAGGCTCGACTACTACGCCCGGCGTGGGGGTGGAACGGGTGTAGGGGCGGTAGGTGAACCGCACCTGACGGTGCTCCCGCAGGGCGGATATCACCTGCGAGAGGTAGCGGCGCGCCGAGGGTACATCCTCGAGAAAGATGCGGTCGGAGACGTCGGAAACCGTGGAGAGCACGTTGCTCATGGCCGCCGAGTTGAGGAGCCAGTCGGTGACCCCCTCCTGGCGGTCGTCACTGGCGGCTATATAGTATTCATAGGTGGCGGGGTTGCACTCGATGGAGATGGAGAACAGCTCCTCGATGGCCGCGCGGTAGTTATAGAACGTGCGGCGTGGCAGCGGGCCGCCGTCGTCGGAGTAGGGTGACTGTGCCCACAGCTGGTTGAGTTTGTCGCGCTTGATTGACCCGAAGCGTCGTATCGTGTCGATGAGCCATACGTACCGGCCCAGAAGATTTCGTGCCATATGGTGCAAATGTAGCGAAAATTTTTTATATTTACGGGACGGTAGTTAGAACTATTTGATTGCAGCGAAAGTTTATCATTTATTATTAAGCACGTTCGACTATGATTACCCCGCCCGCACTTCCGATAAATCCCCAAGGCTCGCCTCTGAGAGGCGTGAGAGGCCAATTGCTTACGTTTAAGGACGACCCGTTTCTGAAGTCTCCGCAGGAGTGTTACGACCATTTGGCCGACGGCCTTGTGGTCATTCAGGATGGCCGTATAATCGATGTGGGCGAATATGATAAGATTGCCTCTAAGTATCCCTCGCTTGTGGATGTGGATGTCTACACCGATTCGCTTATCCTTCCCGGCTTCATAGACTGTCATACGCATTATGTACAGTCGCCCATGATAGGCTCGTTCGGCGACACGTTGCTCGACTGGCTCGACAGGTACACGTTCCCGACCGAGGCGATGTTTAAGGACAAGGAGTTTGCCGACGAGGTGGCACGCATGTTCTTCAGGCAGCTGCTCGCGCAGGGCACCACGACGGCAAACGTGTTTGCCACCACATTCGAGACTTCGGTGGAAGCGTTTTTTGAGGAGTCGGAGCGTTATGACACCCGCATGATTTCAGGCAAGGTGCTCCAGGACCGTAACGTGCCCGAGTCGCTGAGAGATGCGTCGGCCGAGGAGTCGGTACGTGTGTCGGAGCGGTTGCTTGAAAGGTGGCATCACCGTGGCCGTCAGCTCTATGCCGTCATCCCGCGCTTTGCCCCCACATCCACCCCCGAGCAGCTGCGCCTTGCCGGCGAGCTGTATCAGCGTTATGTTGACCGGGGTGTGTATATGCACACCCATCTCTACGAGGCGCAGAGCGAGATTGAATGGGTGGCACAGCTGTATCCTGACAGTCAGAATTATGCCGATGTCTACAGGCGGTTCGGGCTTTTGGGCAAGCGTTCGGTGATGGCGCATTGCTGTGAGGTGCGCGAGGAGGAGTGGCAGATGCTCCACGAGTGCGGATGCGGTGTGGCCCACTGTCCGTCGTCCAATCTATTCCTCGGCGACGGAGAATTCAGGTATTGGGAGGCCAAAGAGCCGGGACGGCCGGTGACGGTAGGCATCGGCACCGACGTTGGCGGCGGCACCAATTTCTCGATTCCCCGTCAGATTGGCGAGGCCTACAAGGTGGCCATGCTGAGAAATCACAGCCTTGATGCTGTCCGAGGATTCTATCTTGCCACGCGCGGCGGGGCTGAGGTGCTTGGGCTTGGTGATACCGTCGGCTCGATAGCACCGGGCTATGAGGCTGATATGGCAGTCATAGACCTCAAGCCGTCGGAGTTTGCCGAATGGCGCATGAAATTCACCACCGATATCTTTGACCGGCTCTTTGTGCTTACGGCCCTCGGTCTCAATAATCTGAATAAGGCGACCTACGTGGCCGGGCGCAAGGTGTATGACCGTGACCGCGCCAGGCAATACAGGTACGCCGCCGAGATTGACGCCTCAAGGGTCATATAGCGGATGTGATTGTGGCGGCTAAGGCATTCATAGTCAGGCATGCCGTGCGAGATAGTTCGGGGGCAGTCGGCTGTTCAGCGGGTGAGATGATTAGAAGATGCCCGCGGCAACATAGGTCGAAATCGTGCCCCGAAGGCTTGTAACGGTCGGGAAACGGAGTGTGTTGTATGAGGATTATGTTGGCGTCAAGGCTTTCGGCCTCAGCGCGGATGGCTTTCTCAGCGGGAGAGATGAACGGCGACACGAGCACTCCGCCGTTGGACGCGGTGTGTAGCCATTTGTCGCGTAGGCGCGCATTCTCGTCAGGAGTATTGCGGCGGTGGATTACCACCTGGCTTTTGAAGGGATTGTGCAGCAGGAACTGATTGCCGTAAGTCTGATATGTGCTATCGCCGATTTTTACGTTATACACCCGTCTGAAAAATTCGGGATGCTCCCTCCGCACCGCCAGCCGGTAAGGATTCTCACGAATGTAGCGGAAAAGCGTGTCGAGAGGGCGGTTGTGATTGATTATCCTATCATTATAGCCTTTTTCAAACACCGGATAATCATTGCCTGAGAATTCCCTCCACCTGCGCCTGATTGCTCCCATAAGGTTGGCAACATAATAGCCAAGAGCTTTGGGCGATTGTTTTGTGACGCGCAGGAGTATGTGCACATGATCAGGCATCACCGAAAACTGATAGAGCTGAATTATTGGATGATGTGTAGGAATGCTTTTGATTTCGGAGCTAATGATGGCACCCAGGTGGTTGAGTTCAATGAACGAGCTGCCAGGCAAGCCCGGTTTTATGTTGCAGTCACCGGCAAGCTGACCAAAATATGGAGCCAGCGGTTGCTTTGACAATGTGATGTGGTAAATGCAAGGAGCATAGTAGTCGTGAAATCGAGCACGACGTTTATAATTTGGCTTGAAGTCGGGCTTGGAGTGGTGCATGAAGAGAAGGGCTAGATTTAATGATGGCCTTTCGCGCTGCCGCGCTCTCACTCTTTCAAAGCGGAGCCTGGAGGCGATGTGAGTGGTGGATTGGTGAAAAATATCAGGCTTAAAGTTATGATGCTCGGTTTTGGATGGGTGCGAGCGCAGTAGCGCGAGATGGGCAACACCAAGTGGAGAGAGGGGAAGTGGGGGGTGCAAGGGGGATTATACCGGGCCGTAGGTTTTGCCCCAGGAGGCGCGGTCGAGGTTGCGGTAGGCGATGGCTTCGTAGATGTGGTCGGCGAGGATGGGGGAGGCGGAGGCTGCGGCAAGCGAGGCGGGGTCGGACGGGTCGAAGTCGGGACGCGAGGCGTAGTCGAGGTCGGCGATGGTGCGCGCTACCTTCAGTATGCGGTCATAGGCTCGCGCACTCATGTCGAGGCGCGTCATGGTGTCGCGCAGCAGCTGTATCCCCTCGCGGTCGGGCGAGGCATGGAGGGTGAGCAGACGGCGGTTCATCTGCGCGTTGCAGTGTATGTGACGCTCCGAGGCGTAGCGGTGGGCCTGAATCTTGCGCGCTTTCATCACGCGCTCGCGTATGTCGCGGCTGCTTTCGGCCGGGGCTTTGTCGATGAGGCTGTCAAATGACACGGGGAAAATTTCAACCTGCAGGTCTATGCGGTCAAGTAGCGGGCCCGAGATGCGGTTGAGGTATTTCTGAACGGCTCCGGGGGTACAGGTGCACTCTTTGGTGGGGTGATTATAGTAGCCCCACGGGCAGGGGTTCATGCTCGCCACGAGCATAAAGCCCGCGGGGTAGTCGATGGAGTATTTGGCCCTGGCCACAGTGATATGCCTGTCCTCGAGGGGCTGACGCATCACTTCGAGCACCTGGCGCGAAAATTCGGGAAACTCGTCCATAAACAGCACTCCGTTATGGGCAAGCGATATCTCGCCCGGCATGGGGTTAGAGCCGCCGCCAACAAGTGCCACCGGGCTGATGGTGTGGTGGGGTGAGCGATAGGGGCGGGCGGTCATGAGGCGCGAACCGCTTTTGAGCCGTCCGGCCACGGAATGGATTTTGGTGGTCTCGAGAGCCTCGGTCAGCGTCAGGGGCGGCAGGATGGTGGGCAGACGCTTGGCCATCATAGACTTGCCCGAACCGGGAGGGCCCACGAGGAGTATGTTGTGGCCTCCGGCACATGCCACCTCAAAGGCGCGCTTTACCCCCTCCTGCCCCTTGACCTCGGAGAAGTCACAATCAAACGACGCCGGTGTGGCGGCAAATTCCTCGCGGGTGTTTACCACTGTCGGCTCAAGCGTACATTTGCCCGTAAAGAAGTCGATGACCTCGGCGAGCGAGCTCACGCCATACACGTCGAGGTTGTTGACCACGGCCCCCTCGGTGACATTGGCTCGCGGCACAATCATGCCCTTGAATCCCAGTTCGCGTGCCTTGATGGCCATAGGCAGCACGCCGCGTATGGGCAGCACCGAGCCGTCAAGCGAAAGCTCGCCCATAATCAGATAGCTCTCAAGCGAGTGCACGCATTTGATTTGCTCGGTGGCGGCAAGTATGCCGAGGGCTATGGGCAGGTCATAGGCCGCTCCCTCCTTGCGCACATCGGCGGGAGAGAGGTTGACCACGACCCTGCGTCGCGGCCACGAGAGTCCGCACTGCATCAAGGCTGACACCACGCGCTCGTGGCTCTCCTTGACAGCCGTGTCGGCCATGCCTACGAGCGAGAATGACACGCCCTTCTCGGCGGCTACTTCTATGGTAATCACTATGGCGTCGATTCCCTGCACCGCCGCGCCGAAAGTCTTGATGAGCATTAGATAGGATGTAGTTGGGCGACCGCCGGTCAGGGCTGTCGCACAGTGTTGTAGTTCTTCTATTAGTCACGAATGTCGGCCCTGGGCAGAGCCGGGGGGAGAGGGTCACCTGTCATCTTCGCCGATTACCTCCTGGAGGATGGCTACAGCGGTCTCGACAGTGGGAACGTTGAGGAATGCAAACGAGCGGCGGCCATTGTTATCGCGTATCTGCACACGGCGCGGATGGGATGTGAGATAGCCCACGAGGCGGCCGAACATGTCGCTATTATAGTAGGCCTTGTTGGAGTCGTCGACAAAGTAGGTGTACATCTTGTCCTGCTTGAGTGCCACCTTCTCGATGCCGAGACGGCGGGCCAGGCGGCGCAGTCGGGGGATGCGCAGAAGCTCTAGCGTGACGCCGGGGATGGCTCCGAAGCGGTCGGTCAGGCGTGAGCGGAACGCCAGGAGGTCGCTCTCGCGCTCGATGCCGTCCAGCTCCTGATAGAGCGAGATGCGCTCGCTCTCGGTGGGCACATATTCGGCGGGCAGAAGCAGCTCCATGTCGCTCTCTATCACGCAGTCGGCCACAAACTCCTCCACGGCACTGTCGAGGGTCTCAGCCTTGTCGAGGTCGGCAAACTCCTGGGTGCGCAGCTCGGTAACGGCCTCCTTGAGTATCTTCTGGTAGGTCTCGTAGCCGAGGTCAGCGATAAATCCGCTCTGCTCCGCGCCGAGCAGATTGCCCGCACCGCGTATGTCGAGGTCCTGCATGGCAATGTGTATGCCGCTGCCCAGTTCGCTGAAACTCTCTATGGCCTGCAGACGGCGGCGCGCTATGGGGGTGAGCGGTATGTGGGGCGGCACGAGCAGATAGCAGAACGCCTTGCGGTTGCTGCGTCCTACGCGCCCGCGCAGCTGATGCAGCTCGGAGAGACCGAAGTTTTGGGCGTTGTTGACGATGATGGTGTTGACATTGGGCATGTCTATGCCGCTCTCGATGATGGTGGTGGCTATGAGCACGTCATAGTCATGGTTGGCGAAGTCGATGATGGCCTTCTCCAGTTTCTCGGGGGGCATCTGGCCGTGGCCCACGATGACGCGGGCGTCGGGCACGAGACGCTTCACCTGTGCCTCGAGGTCGTAAAGCCCCTCGATGCGGTTGTTGACGATGAACACCTGGCCGTTGCGCGACAGCTCGAAATTGACAGCCTCGCTGATGATGTCGTCACCTCCGGCGTTGACCGAGGTGATGATGGGGTAGCGGTTTGGCGGCGGGGTGTTGATGGCCGAGAGGTCGCGCGCGCCCATGAGCGAGAACTGGAGGGTGCGCGGTATGGGGGTCGCGCTCATGGTGAGGGTGTCGACGTTGACCTTCATCTGCTTGAGTTTCTCCTTGACGGCCACGCCGAATTTCTGCTCCTCGTCGATGATGAGCAGGCCGAGGTCCTTGAACTTCACCTCCTTGCCTATAATCTTGTGCGTGCCGATGAGGATGTCAATCTTCCCCTCGGCGAGGTCGCGGACTATCTCTTTGACCTGCTTGGCCGTGCGGGCGCGCGAGAGGTATTCGACACGGACGGGAAGCTCCTTGAGTCGCTCGGAGAATGTGCGGAAATGCTGGTAGGCGAGCACTGTCGTAGGCACGAGCACGGCGGTCTGCTTGCCGTCGACCGCGGCCTTGAATGCTGCGCGGATGGCCACCTCGGTCTTGCCGAAGCCTACGTCGCCGCATATCAGGCGGTCCATAGGCTTGGGGCTCTCCATGTCGGCCTTGACGGCCTTGGTGGCGGTGAGCTGGTCGGGGGTGTCCTCATAGATGAACGATGCCTCCAGCTCCTGCTGCAGGTAGCCGTCGGGGGCGAATGCGTGGCCCTTCTCCTCCTTGCGGGCGGCATAGAGGCGTATGAGGTCGCGGGCTATATCCTTGAGTTTGCTTTTGGTGCGCTCCTTGAGCTTGTTCCACGCGCCGGTGCCGAGCTTGTTGATTTTAGGCGGTACGCCCTCCTTGCCCCGGTATTTGGCGAGTTTGTGCAGGGCGTGTATCGACACGAAGATTATGTCATCGTTGGCATAGATGAGCTTTATCATCTCCTGAGTGCGCCCGTTGACCTCGGTGCGGAGCAGACCGGCGAATTTGCCTACGCCGTGGTCGACATGCACGATGAAGTCGCCCGGCTCGATGGCACTCAGCTCCTTGAGCGACAGTGCGAGCTTGCCCGAGCGTGCGCGGTCGCTCTTGAGTGTGTATTTGTGGAAGCGGTCAAATATCTGATGGTCGGTGAACACGCACATCTTCAGCCCCTTGTCGCTGAATCCCTCGTGGATGGTTGGGATTACGGGGGCAAAGGTTATGTCGTTGCCTCGGTCGGCAAAGATGGCCTTGAGGCGTTCTATCTGCTTGTCGCTGTCGCTGAGGATGTATATGGTGTAGCCGTCGCTCAGGAATGTCGTGAATGAATCGGCTATGAGGTCGAAATTCTTGTGGTAGATAATCTGTGGCGAGCAGTCGAAGTCGATGCTTGCCCCGGCACGTGAGTCGGGCTGTGCGCCCGATGTGAAACGCAGCTGGCGGAATGTGGCAAACTTACGGTCAAAGTCGTCGCCGTCAATCACCATAGTCATCGCCGACGAGTCGCCCTCGCCCGCAATCATCGCGCTCTGCGAGAACTCCTCCTGCCCGATGGCGCGGATGCGGCTGACGGTGTAGTCGGCATCGCGCACCACAAAGAGCGTCGAGGGGTCAACATAGTCGAGCAGCGACTGTCCCGAGCTGTTTTCCGAGGCCACGCCCGAGGTGATGGACAGCTCCTTGAGCTTCTGCTCCGAGAGCTGTGTCTCGATATTGAAGAGGCGTATCGAGTCAATCTCGTCACCGAAGAAGTCGATACGCAGAGGCAGTTCGTTGCTGTAGCCGAAGATGTCAAGGATGGAGCCGCGCGAGGCAAACTGCCCCGGCTCATATACATAGTCGACTTCGGAAAATCCGTTATCGCGCAGCCATCGTATTATTTTTACAAGGTCATGCTCCTCACCCGTGACCAGGTGGATTGTGTGGTCGTCGATGGTCTGCCTTGACGCCACCTTCTCGGCCAGTGCCTCGGGGTAGGTCACTACGTACTGAGGGGCCGAGGGGGTGTGCCAGCGGTTGAGGGCCTCGGTGCGGAGTATCTGCGAGGGCGGGTCGACCTGTCCGTATTTGATGTCGCGCTTGTAGCCTGACGGGAACATGGCTACCTTCTCTTCGCCGAGTATGCGCGTCAGGTCATGATAGATGTATCCCGCGTCGTCGAGCGAGTCGGCGACGACCACGGTTGGCACCTTGCGCGGGGCAAGCGCGCCGAGCATCATCGCCGGAGCCGAACCGGCGAGATTGTAGACCGATATGACGCGTGTGCGGCTGCCGATGGCCTTTTTCAGGGCCTGGCCGCGTGGCGAGGAGAGGAATTTGTCACTTAGTTCCTGCAGGGTCATGATATGGATTGGCTGTCCTCTTCTTTGGGGATTATTTCAGTATCTCGGCATAGCGCGGGGTGGTGAGCACGGTGAGGGCCGAGTCGATGGTGCGGTCGTCGCGGAGCGAGTTGATGATTTCGCCCTTCTGATGATAGTAGCGGCTCACGATTTCGCCTGCGAGATAGGGGGATATGTTCTTGCGGTTGATGTCAAGGTCGCGGTTGAGGTCGTGCTTGAGCATTCCCGCCAGGATGTCAAACTGGGCAGATGTCGAGTCGTTCATGTACCCTTCGGCCTCGGCAATCTTGCGGAGCTGGTCTACGGCATTCTCACACACCTTGTCATAGTTGAAACGTGCGGGGTCGATTGATTTCTTGAACTCCTCATAGATGGTGTCGGTGATGACAAACTCCTCGGGTGAGGGGATGGATGTGTGGGTGGCGGCATAGCGGTTGGCGAAATCAAACGCCCAGTTGTCGCGCACCACGTTGTAGGTCAGACGGTTTACGTCGGGATACTCGATGGTGATGTCAGGGGTGATGCCTCCGCCGTCACGCACCTCGCGGCCTCCGGCTGTGTGGAACACTGTGGTCAGCGAGTCGGGTATGCGCGCTACTGAGCCGTCGGGGTTGCGGTGTGAATAGTCGATGGCCTGGATGAGTCGGCCCGAGGGGATGTAGTATTTCGCGATTGTGACCTTGAGCAGTCCGTCATAGGGGAGCTGTCGGGTAGACTGCACGAGACCCTTGCCGAACGAGCGGTTGCCGATGACCACGCCGCGGTCGAGGTCCTGTATGGCCCCGGTGACAATCTCCGATGCCGATGCCGACGCGCCGTCGATGAGCACGGCGAGGGGTATCTTTGTGTCGACGGGCTGGACCGATGTTTTGTAGACCTTCTCGTTGAGCACGCCCTTGCCGCGAGTGCTCAGCACGGTGGTGCCCTTGGGGAGGAAGAGGCCGAGTATCTGCACCGCGCTCTCCACGAGTCCGCCGCCGTTGCCGCGCAGGTCGAGCACTATCCCCTTCGCACCCTCCTTGATGAGCCTCTCGAGCGCGTCGCGCACCTCGGGATAGCTCTTTTCCGAGAATGTGTTCAGGCTGATATATCCGATGTTGTCGCGCAGCATCCCTGCGTAGGGCACGGAGGGAATCTGTATCTTGGCACGCTTGATGTCAAACGACAGTATCGAGTCGCTCACGTAAGGACGGTTGACCATCACGCGCAGCATCGAGCCGTTAGTGCCCTTGAGGTGCTCGCTGACTTTGGCCGACGTCCATCCCTTGACTGAATCGTTGTCAATCATTACGATGACATCGCCGGGGCGGAGTCCGGCCTTATGTGCGGGGCTGCCCTCATATGGCTCGGAGATGATGACACCGCGCGGGGTCTCTTGTATCATCGAGCCGATGCCGCCATACTCGCCTGTTGTCATGGTGCGGAACTGCTCCTGGTCCTTGACTGGGATGTATTCGGTGTAGGGGTCGATGTCGTTGAGCATCGCGGCTATGGCAGTGTTGATTGACTTCTCGGCGTCGATTGAGTCGACGTAGAATGTCTGCAGCTCCTTGTAGAGGGCGTTGAATATATCGAGATTGCGTGATATGTCATTCTTTTTGCTCCGTGTGGCTGCCGAGGTGAGCACCGACAGCACGATGAGCGCGGCTGCGAAAAGTGTTATTTTCTTCATAATAGTGAGATAGCGTTGAAACGTGGATGTAAAATTACTCATTTATTATAACACTTGAACAATCAAAAAGTCAAAAAATCACGATAATTTCTATTTTTTTTGCCAAAAGGTTGCACAGTTCAAAATTTAAATGTAATTTTGCATCGCTAAAGTTAAGAGAGGTAAAGCCTCGCGACAAGCAATGCTTCAGTAGCTCAGTTGGTTAGAGCACCTGACTGTTAATCAGGGGGTCGTTGGTTCAAGCCCATCCTGAAGCGCGAAAAACATATTTTTAGACACAACCTTGCTTCAGTAGCTCAGTTGGTTAGAGCACCTGACTGTTAATCAGGGGGTCGTTG
>CAJUCI010000025.1 GCA_910584825.1 uncultured Duncaniella sp.
GAACCGAATTTATTTAATTTTTAACCCCGTCCATTTTTTAGTGGACAGTAGTGGAGTGAAACATATTTTTCAGGTCACAAAGATACACATTTTTCACAATATAGCGAAATTCATTTCACCATCCGCCCCGCAAACCCTCCACAACAGGCCCCGCACCATAAAAGACAAGAGCACAGGAGCACAAAGACGGGAGAACGGAAGAACGAGGGGATGTAGGAGCGACGGCTTTAGCCGTCGATATGACACGACTTAGCTAACTTTAGCAATTTGAAGCAGTTGGCTGAGACGCAGCCCCATATCGACGGTGTTACAGAACTACCCTCCGTTACTCTCATCTGCCCCTTCTCCTCCTATTGGATCAAGACGTTTCCAAGATATGAACTGGGTTCTACACGTTTTTTCATCATTTCTTTAGTCTTTCGATTTTTGATTTTGTCTGTCGAAGTGCGCTTTTCAATCCCGGAGATAATATCTGATACTGCATCATATCAAGATGCTCTTCAAGTTCGGCAAGCAATTCCGGGAAATGTCGGCACATCTTAAACGCTACATATATACTGAAACATCTGATAGCGTATGGCTCACATTCGGAATTGATTTTTGACATACAATAGTCGAGGAAATCTGTCCGTATATCGTCAGCTTCACATTCCTGATTTCTCAGGAGCTGAAGGAGCATACGCTTCTTACCCGTGTCAGTCTCAACCAAAAGCATATCAATCATTTCATTGCGTAGGGACGAAAGCCATTCAGCATTTGTTTCAGGTAGATGAGTCATTGCCCAAATCGCGTTCACACTCGTCATACGGTCTCCTGATCGGGATAGAGTCCAAAGCGTGACTAAGTTTTCTCGTGAACCCGAAGCCCAGGAAACCACGTTTTTGATTTCCGGCATGTTTATCCGCTTTGATAATAACTCCTCTATATTCATTGCTTATTTATTTTTATCCGTTAAGTAGCTGTTCAGATTAAACGCATAACCACGGCGTAGCTGTTTTGGCGACATATTGGTCGCGGAGCGAAGGAGCATAGCGAGCTATGCGACTGAACGACAAGACCAATATGGCCCAAAACAGTAGCCGGGGATATGCGAGATTTTAAAGAAACATCTATTGTATAATTTTATCGTTTTAATCTGAACAGCTACTTACTTTCTTAAGCACGATATACTCTGAGGGGTTACGACTGTCAAGTCGGGCGATTGAGTCATTCTCTACATATACGGTTGCGATATTCGGAAGAATCCTGCGGATTGCATCCTCAGTAGTCATATTGTCGCAAGCCATCTCAGTCATGGCTCCGTCGCCGAGCATGATGGAATCGCCTTTTATTGCATATGCTCCAGAGAATGTGTTGCAATTTGTCTGGATAAAATAGGTGCTATCCTCAAATTCGATATACTGACTCACACCGGGCACTTCCTCTGAAGGACGAACATAGTCGGAGTCGTTGAAAACGATATTCTCCATATTCCACTGACCTTTGATGTCGGCATAAGCAGTTACATCCTGCGGGATGTTCTCATCTGCAATGTGATTCCCGATCTTGTTGCCTGTGCACGATGTGGCGACTATTGCCACGAATGCCATAAGTATTATTTTTGCCTTTGTTTTCATTCTATTTAATGTTACATTTTTATTTCCGCTGGTTCTCTTTATTCGGTTAATCAAGCCTATATTTCAGTCCCAATCGTTAAGGTTGGAGATGAAATCGTCAATCGATTTTTCATCAATCAGCTCCGGCAATTCTCCGGTATTGATATGATAGTCGTAATCAACCATCATATCATCAACGGGATTTTCGCCATATTCATTATCTTCGTGGTCCATCAATCATTTTGCTTTTGGATTGTATCAATCCGTTTCGAGAACCATTTGTAAATGAAGTAGAAACCCGCAAACATAAGTACACCGAGGATAAACTTTGATGATTTCGTCAGCATATCATGTTCGCGTAGATACTGATTGCATAGGGCAATGATTGCTCCATACAATCCAGCCATCAACAATAAAATGAGCAATGCTGAAATGGCTTTCTTTGCCGTTGGACTTAGTTTCATTTACTTGCTTGCGACTTCCTCTTTGAAGGTGTTTGCGGGTTTGAACGCCGGGATATTGTGCGTCGGAATTATGATAGTTGTATTCTTGCTGATGTTGCGGGCAGTCTTTTCGGCTCTGGTCTTTACGATGAAAGAACCGAATCCACGGAGATATACGTTTTCGCCGTGAGCAAGGCTGTCCTTGACAACAGTCATAAACTGTTCGACTACGGTAACAACCGCAGCCTTGTCGATGCCGGTTGTCTTTGCGATTTCATTCGCTATTTCTGCTTTAGTCATTTTCCTGTATTACTTTGAATTTAATGAGTTTTCAGAATGCAAAATTACTATAAATAACTGAATTTCGGAACGAATACCGTGCACCATCTACACCCCCTCGTGCTCCCGTGCTCCCGTCTTTGTGTCCCGTGTCCCTGTGCTCCCGTGCTCCCGTTTTTGTGCCCCTGTGCTCCTGTCTCCCGTTCCCCCGTCTTTGTGCCCCTGTGCTCCTGTCTCTCGTTCTCCCGTGCTCCCGTCTTTGTGCTCAGCATGTTCGCGACATTATCGCACCAAAAGCCCCGTGCTCACTCCCTACCTTTGCACCATGCAATCACGGAGGCTCATAACATCCAGCGTTTCTCGTAAGCCGTGCATCCCCGACATATGGTGCCACAGCTTCAGGAGGTTTCTCGGCAGGCAACTGACGCCCGCCGAGAAAGCCGTCATATCCACCCTCGAAAAGGCTCGCCGTGCTCGTACTCGTCCCCGCCCCACAGTCATCATCGACCATCCCGGCCACGACAGCACAGCCATTCTCGACAGCTACCTCCGCTACAGGCTCGCCACCTCCCCCGAGGGAGCCACAGCCATTCGCTGCACCCCCGACCGTCAGGCTATAAGCAAGCGCACTCCCCGCCTCCGCTCCATCACCTACCGACAAGTGCAGAGCATTCGCGGAAGCACCCCCGCCTTCATGCTCCTACTCAATGCCCATCGGGCGCGAACCTACTCCCCGCTGCTCAAAAGCCCCGATAACTTTCAGAAAGTCTGCTCCGTTCTCTTCCCCATCCTTGACCGCTCAGGCTTCCTGATTATCCACCTTAGGGCCGACCGCCCGCCCAAAGCCCTCCCACCCGGCCTCCTCATCCACAGCTTTGAGACAGTGGGAGCGCGGCAGCGCGACAACGGTAGCGACGAAAGCGATGGCGATGACACCCCCCTTGTCACAATCATCACCCTCACCCCCCGTTCCCCCGTGCTCCCGTCTCTCAAACAGTGCTCCTGTGCCCCCGTCTCCCCTCATCCGCCCCCACTTTAGCGGTACGCCGTGCTCCGCAGCCCAAAGCTAAACCGCACGGCAAGTGTTCATTGACATATTGCACAAATAAGGGCCACCCTTACTTCACGCGCATGCAATAATCATCGCGGTTATTCGTTTAAATATGTGATGAATCATAGCTTTATCACATATCTGCGTGGAAAGGTGGCGGTGCTCGTGGCCGCGCTCGTCATGGGCGTGGGCGGCGCGGCTGTGGTGCATGCGCAGACGCTGAACGACAAGGTGCTCAACCGCCCGTATGCCGACATGCGACGCTGGCACCTGGGTTTCTCGGTGGGCGTGCACACGCAGGATATCACCTTCACCCACAACGGTTTCGTCACCGAGCAGGGGGAGGAGTGGTATATGGACCAGCCGTCGTTCTCGCCGGGTTTCTGCGTCAACGGCCTCATTGATTTCAGGCTCAACCACCTGTTTAACCTCCGCTTCACGCCGGGCATGTATTTCGGCAACCGCGACATCACCATGCGTGAGTATCAGACCGGGGCCGAGCTGAGGCAGAATGTCAAGTCGACCTACGTGGTGCTGCCCGTCGACCTCAAATTCTCGGGCATGCGCTACCGTCAGGCCCGCCCCTATGTCACCGCCGGAGTGATGCCGACATTCAACCTCACCCGCGGCGGGGGCGACTATCTGCGCACCAAACCGATGGACATATACCTTACCACCGGCTTCGGCTGCGATTTCTATCTGCCTTATTTCAAGTTCATTCCCGAAGTGAAGTTCTGCTTCGGGCTGACCGACGTAATCGACCATGACCGCCCCGACCTGGAGGAGGAGCCTGACAAGCTGAAAATCACACAGTCGCTCAAAAAGGCCATTTCCCGGATGGTGGTATTCACATTTTATTTCGAGTAAATGCGTAAGTCACGCCATTACATATTCATGACGGCACTGCTGTGGGCGGTGGCACTCGTCGCGGGCACCCAACGGGCCGCCGCGCAGGGCGACGCCATGCTCACGCAATACTGGGCCGTGCCTACATATTACAACCCTGCCGCAGCGGGCGACACCGACAACATACGTCTGCGCGGCGGGATGCGCGCCCAGTGGATAGGCATCGACAACGCCCCGCGTACATTTGTCGGCGCAGCCGACACCCCCTTCAAGTTTTTGGGCAAGAAATGGGGCGCGGGCGTGGTGATACAGCAGGAGTCATACGGCCTGTTCCGCAACCTTACGGCCAACGCCCAGATAGGCTACAAGCACAAGGCCCTGAAGGGGGAGTTCACAGCCGCCCTCCAGGTGGGATTCTTCAACGAGCAGTTCAAAGGCTCTGAGGTCTACATCCCCGACGATGACGACTACCACCAGAGCACTGACAACGCCCTGCCCAACCGCGACGTGGCGGGCAACGCCCTCGACCTGGGCATAGGTGTCTACTATGTGGGCAAACGCTTCAAGGCGGGCCTATCGCTGCTCCACGCCAACAACCCGTCGGTGACCTTCAGCGACGAGAACGGCACGCAAGGCTCGGGCGAAGTGAGCGATTCGGGCGACGGCACGGCGAAAAAATATCAGTTTACAGCCCCCCGCACCCTCTATTTTAACGCCGAGGGCAATATTCCGATAAAAAACACGTTATTTGAATTGCTACCTTCCGTGCTGATAAGGAGCGACTTCACGTTTACCGACGTGGCCGCGACTGTCAGGGCAAGATACAATAAAATGTTCTCGGCCGGCATCGGCTACCGCTACGGCGACGCCGTGTCGCTGATGCTCGGGGCCGAACTCAAGGGGATATTCATAGGCTACAGCTATGACTACCACCTGAGCGACATAGCCAAGGCTTCGTCCGGGAGCCATGAGATATTTGCCGGATACAACCTTAAACTTGACTTCTCAGAGAAAAACCGCAACAAACACAAGAGCATACGCATAATGTAACTTATGAAAAAGATACTTCATATACTCTCCGCAATCATAATCGTGAGCGTGGCCGTGAGCTGCGCCACCGGCAGCCGCAACTCGATGGGCGGCGAAGTCACCGGCGTGGGGGGCACCTCATGGGCCGAGCCTACGCCTTACGGCATGGTGCTCGTTGACCGGGGCTCGGTAAAGATGGGCCCGGCCAAGGATGACTCGCTGTGGAATCTCAAGGCCGACTCGCGCGGCGTGTCGGTCGACGCCTTCTGGATGGACGAGACCGAGATTACCAACGCCAAGTACAAGCAGTTTGTCTTCTGGGTGCGCGACTCCATCATCCGCGAGCGTCTCGCCGACCCCACCTATGGCGGCAACGAGGAATACAAAATCGAGGAGGACCGCGAGGGCAACCCCGTGACCCCTCACCTCAACTGGGCCAAGGCAATACCCTGGCGCAACGCCAACGAGGACGAGCAGCGCGCCATCGAGAGCCTCTACCGCATCAACCCCATCACGGGCGTGAAGGAGCTTGACCCCGAGCAGCTCAACTACCGCTACGAAATCTACAACCACACCGAGGCCGCCAAGCGCAAAAACCGCCTCAACCCCGAACGTCGCGAGTATAACACCGACAAGCCCACCCCCACCACCCTGCCCCTCATATCGAAGGACACCGCATATGTCAACGATGACGGTCAGATAATCCGCGAGACCGTGACCCGCGCCCTCACCGGCCCCTACGATTTCGTGAACACATATATAGTAAATGTGTACCCCGACACCACGGCCTGGATTAACGACTTTGACAACGCCTACAACGAGCCTTACGTGCGCATGTATTTCTCGCACGGCGGCTACAGCGACTACCCCGTAGTGGGTGTGAGCTGGGAGCAGGCTAACGCGTTTGCCAACTGGCGCACCGACTTCCTGCGCCGTTCGCTCGGACGCGAGGGCATCTACATCGAGCCTTACCGCCTGCCCACCGAGGCCGAGTGGGAGTATGCCGCCCGCGCCGGAAAGAGCGACAACATGTATCCCTGGGACGGCGACCTGCCGCTCACCGAGGAGCAGGGGTGCTTCTATGCCAACTTCAAGCCCCAGGAGGGCAACTTCGTGCAGGACGGACAGCTGATAACGTCGCGAGTCGGCACCTATGCCCCCAACGACTTCGGCCTCTATGACATGGCCGGCAATGTGAGCGAGTGGACTTCGACAGCGTTCACCGAGAGCGTGGGCAAGCTCACAAGCGACCTCAACCCCGAATACCGCTACGACGCCGCGCAGGAGGACCCCTACAAGATGAAGCGCAAAATCGTGCGCGGTGGCTCGTGGAAGGATGTGGCCCACAATGTGCGCTCTGACCTGCGCATGTGGGAGTATCAGAACGAGCAGCGCAGCTACATCGGTTTCCGCTGCGTGCGTTCGCAGATAGGATTTGCCAAGGGCACCAAGTCTAAGAAATGAGTTTAGAGTTTAGAGTTTAGAGTTTAAAGTTTAGTCTGACAGGAGCCTGTCGGAGAATATACCATAGTCAATACCGCTATGAACAAGGAAAACCTCAAGTCACGCTACCGCACCATTATGACATGGGAGGGCGGACAGCGTCTTTTCAACTTCGCCTACAGCGTGGGTGCCGCCATCGTCATATGGGGCGCACTCTTCAAGATACTTCACCTGCCCGGAGGCAACACCCTCCTGTGCATAGGCATGGGCACCGAGGTGCTGATGTTTATCCTCACCGCCTTTGACCGTCCCCCCAAGGAATACCGCTGGGAGGAGGTCTTCCCAGAGCTTGACAAGAAGGCTCAGGCCGACGGTGTGGAGGGTGACGACGCTCTCGCCACATCCGCGGCCCGTCAGGTCGCAGGCCGCACCGGGGCAACCGACAGCGGCGCAATGGTAGCCATGCCCACAGGCACCGTAACGCCCGGGGCCGTCACCGCCGACTCGATACCCACAGCCGACGTAGCCGCCGTGACCCGCGACTATGTCGAGCAGATGTCGGCCATCTCCGAACAGCTTGCCCAGCTGCGCGAGACCACTCAGCACCTCAACGCCGTATCTTCGATGCTCCTGCAAAGCTATCAGGCCATCACCGACAACTCGTCGGCTCTCTCGGCCAACTCGCAGGACTACATCACCCAGATGAGCGACCTCAACCGCAACATCGGCGGCCTCAACACCATCTATGAGATACAGCTCAAGAGCGTGTCGTCACAGCTCGAGTCAATCGACCGCGTCAACCGTGGCATCAAGGACATCCGCGACATGTACGAGAAGAGCGCGTCGCAGAGCGCGAAGTATTGCGAGGAGACCGAAAAGATGGCCCGCTACATGCAGCAGCTCAACCAGGTGTATGAAAAGATGCTCCACGCCATGACGGTCAACATGTACCGTCCCATGATGAACGACATCCCCGGCGCACAATCAGCCGGCGTAGAACGATAATCCCCGGCAACCTCCCCCTCACCCAGGAAAATTACCAATTACTTAACCGGCTTGCCAAGACATCGGCATCCGCCGCTTGGCTTGCCAAAAATTACTAATTGCTAATTACTAATTACTAATTGCTAATTACTAATTAAAGTAGATGGCTGAATCAGTAGTAAGGCTCTCACCAAGGCAGAAGATGATAAACCTCATGTATATCGTCCTGACTGCCATGCTCGCCCTCAACGTGTCGAGCGACGTGCTCGACGGCTTCGTGCAGGTGGAGGACGGACTTGCGCGCACCAACGCCAACGTTGGCCGCCGCAACGACGCCATCTACACACAGCTCGAAAGCTTCACCGCCCAGAATCCCGAGAAGGGCACACCGTGGCTCGAAAAGGCCTCGGAAGTGCGCAAGAACGCATCGGCACTCTATACGCTCGTCGACTCGCTCAAACTCGCCATCGTGCGTCAGGCCGACGGCGACGAGGGCACCCCCGACAACATCAACCGCCGCGACGACCTCGACGCCGCCGCCATCGTGATGCTCGGCCCCGGAAAGTCGCGCGGACAGCAGCTGCGCACGGCCATTGACACATACCGCGACTATGTGACATCGCTGATACCCGACTCGGTAAAACGCGCCTCAATCGACGAGTCGCTATCCACTAAACCCTACCGCCATCCCGGCACCATGCAGGACCAGCTGTGGGAGGAGGCCAAGTTTGAAAATCAGCCTGTGGTGGCGGCCGTGACCCTCATGACCAAACTGCAGAACGACATACGATATGCCGAGGGTGAGGCCCTGTCAAGCCTCCTCGCCGCCGTTGATGCGGGCGATGTGCGTGTCAACGAGCTTAACGCATTCGTAATCCCGCAATCACGCATGGTGATGCGCGGCGGCAAATATTCGGCGTCAATCGTGCTCGCGGCGGTCGACACCACCGCCCGTCCTGACATATTCATCGGAGGCAAGAAACTCCCCGGCGACAGGGGGCTGTATGAGTTCAACACCTCGTCGACCGGCACGTTCGACTACTCGGGTTACATCGAGGTCGGACACGGCGACGGCACCACCACCCGCCACCCGTTCCAGTCATCCTACACCGTGATGGAGCCTACAGCCACCGTCTCGGCCACGATGATGAACGTACTTTATGCCGGTATCAACAACCCCATGAGCATCTCGGTGCCAGGCGTGCCGATGAACGGCGTGTCGGCCACAATGACCAACGGCTCGCTCACACGCCAGGGCGACTCATGGATAGCCCGCCCCTCCAAGGTGGGCGAGAACGCGACGATTACGGTCACAGCCAATATCGACGGACGCCCGCAGACGGTGGCCACATCCTCATTCCGCGTGCGCAAGCTCCCCGACCCCGTGGCCTACCTGTCGTTCACAGCCCAGAACGGCACCAAGGACCGCTACAAGGGGGGCAAGCCCATAGCCAAATCAGTGCTCACGACAATCCCCGGCATCGAGGCCGCGATTGATGACGATATGCTCAACATCGACTTCCAGGTGCTCGGATTCGAGACAGTGTTCTTCGACCAGATGGGCAACGCCATCCCCGAGGTGTCGCAGGGCGCGAACTTCACCCAGCGTCAGCGCGACCAGTTCCGCCGTCTCTCGCGCGGCAAGCGATTCTACATCTCGCGCATCCGCGCCAAGGGTCCCGACGGGCTCGAGCGTGTGCTCTCGCCGATGGAGGTCATCGTAAATTAACGTAAATACAGTTCCATAGTTCAAATAACACAATGAAGAAATTTCTTCTCACAGCCATAGCCCTCGTCGTAGGGGTCTGCGCCTTTGCCCAGGATGCCTCGTCAAGCTCGTCGGTGGTGCGCCGCAAGGCCGGCGACCGCAACGCCAAGCAGGCGACACCCGGCGTGACACAGCGCATGCAGGCCCATTTCGAGGACACCCCCATGACCGACAGCGAGCTCCAGTGGATGCGCGTGATGTATCGCAGCCTAGACCTTACGAAGGATGCCAACGGCGCGCTCTACTATCCCGACGAGCCTGTGGACGGGCAGGACAACCTCTTCCGCATCATCATGAAGCGCATGGCCGACGGCTCGCTGACAGGATATGAGTATCTTGACGGACGCGAGGTGTTCACCGACGACTATAAGGTGAAGATGCGCGACGTGCTCGACCGCTTCTACATAGCATATACCGACGCCAAAGGCTCGACCGAGAAGAATCCGAAATTCACCATCGAGGAGTCGGACATCCCCGCGCCCGAGGTGTTGAGCTACTACATCATCGAGAAGTGGGAGTTTGACCGCCGCTCCAACCGCATGCGCACACGCGTCGAGGCCATCTGCCCCGTGCTCCACCGTGCCGGCGACTTCGGTGCCGAGGCCATCCGCTACCCGATGTTCTGGGTTAAGTATGACGAGCTCCGCCCATTCATCACCACGCAGAACATCTTCACTGACGATGACAACAACCTTGCCACCTGCACGTATGACGACTATTTCCAGCTCGGCCTCTACGAGGGAGACATCTACAAGACCCGCAATCTGAAAAACAAGTCGCTGATGCAGCTGCACCCCGACCCTGACGACCTGGCCCACGCCCGCGACAGCATACAGCAACGCCTCGACAGCTACGAGAAGAAGCTGTGGGTGCCTTCGCTTGAAGAGCTGCAGGCCCGACGTGAGGCCGCAGAGAAGGCCGAGGAGCTGGCAAATGCAAGTGCGACCGGCGAGGACAGCGAGGTGAGTGCCGACAACAGCAAAAAGAATTCACGCTCGACACGCGCATCGCGCTCCAAGCGCGGCACCAAAAGCAAGGCCGCCAAGAGCAAACCCGCCAAGGTCAAGAAGCCCAAGGGGGTGAAGTCGTCGACCCCGTCGACCGCCACCCGCTCGGTGCGCAACCGCAAGAGATAGCACTCTCTCTTCATTCATCACACCGTCACAGCGTCCGCAATGCAATCACCGCTGACCATCGTCATACCTGTGTATAACCGCGCCCATACCGTCGGGCGCACCCTGCGCAGCATCGAGAGTCAGACAGTGCAACCGGCGCGTGTGATACTCGTAGACAACAATTCATCCGACACGTCGCTCAGTCTGCTACACGACTGGGCGTCGGTGCATGACAACGTCACCGTGCTCACCGAGCCGCGCCCCGGCGCGTGCGCCGCCCGCAACCGCGGACTGAGTGAGGTCACGACGGAGTGGACAATGTTTTTCGACTCTGACGACGAGATGCTCCCCACGCATGTCGAGGAGTTCACCCGCGCCATCTCCGCCAACCCCACCGCCGACATAATCGGGCGAGACATAGTGACACAATCACTTGACGGCTCACGACGCCGATTGTATTTCAGGGCGGGGAAAGATGCAATGTTTCACCACCTGTTCCGCGGATGCCTGTCGACACAACGTTACGTGGCCCGCACGTCAGTTTTCCGAAGGGCCGACGGATGGAATGAAGCATTGATGGGATGGAATGATTTTGAACTCGGCGCGAGAATACTGTTGGCCACTCCACGCATAGTAAGCCTTACGGGAACGCCGTCCGTCATAACCTATCAGCAGGAGCAGTCAATAACGGGTACTGATTTCAGCAGTCATCCCGAGCGGTGGGAGGATGCGCTTGACGCCATACGGCAGCTGTTCGAGAATCTGCCCGACACACACGCTGAAAAGTCACGCTACATAGCATGGCTCGATGCGCGCGCCATGATACTCGCCGCCCAATACGAGCGCGAAGCCCGCACGTTTGGTGACACCTACAAGAAGGCCCATGCACTTGCCAAGAGCCTCCATGACTGCATACTGTCAACCACCCGCCATCCGGCCACAATGCGACTAATCTACCGCCACAACCTCGCATTCTCACGCCTCACATGGCTCATCGCCAAAGTGCTGCTATAGAATGTTTTCCTCTTCATGCATTTTAAATCACCTCATACATTCTGATTATTGGGGTATTTGGACAATTATATCGTAAATCGTTAATAAAACAGGATTTTTTAATCTATCTCAGAAATAAATATTAATCTATTTCAGAAATAAATATTAGCAATATATCAACATATCTTGCCAAAAATTGCATTTTTTGGTAAATGAATTGTATATTTGCAGTGAAATTCATTAATGAACAATACAATAAATCAATAACCTTATGAGTGTAACGCCATATAAAACTGATTACGGGATATATCCTGCAACACCGGGGTTTGAAGTCTCGATTGGCGATTATGGCATATGGGAAGGGCATAGCTGGTGTCACCTCGGAAACATTTATGAAGATTATAAGCCTATATACTTCAACGAGAAGACTGAGGATGTCGATAAAACTGAGGCTTGTGACATCGGAGTAAAGATGTCAGCAGCAGGAAATTCAAATGTCGCTACCCCTTCAGCCGAAGCTAAGGTTGATTTGGAATTTTGTATCGCGGGAGGATTGCATTATAAAGCACACATTGTGAAGATTAAACGTTTCGCATCCGTGCAAAATGAAGTATTCCCTTTCTTAGAAAAATATCTGAAACTCGGCAAATGGGATTCAAAATTTTGGCTGGCTGTTGAAGTTTGTTACGCTGACAATCTACTATCCTTGCAATCGAAAACCAAAGGAGCCAGTCTTGGGATTGTCGGAAATATAGAAGACGAGCTAAAATTAGCTCAAGCAAGTTTCGATACTCATTTTAAATACGACAAGACAAATATATCGATATTGCATTTTGCCGGAAAAGTTCAGTTTGCCGGCGCAAAATTTGTGAGCTTCACCCCTACAGGGATTTTTAGAAAAAAGTTAACCCCCAACTACGTTGGAGAGGCATTAGATTTTGAAACAGCGTCAGAGCAATCCGTATATTAGTGTTATGAATAATAAAGACGCATTGGAATCTGCAATAAGCCAAATACGCGAAAGACTTAAGAAATATGAGATAACCGACAATGAGCGTGACCGTATTGAAAAAGTCATCAATATACATCGTTCTCGCGTAGAGACATACGAGCCTGCCGTTTGGGCAGGACAAGCAAAAATCATGCACGACTATATCCAGCATTCTGCGCGTGAGATTGAACGGCGCATGGAACTGACCGAACATGAACTTTGGACACCATTCACCATATAATGAATGAACACAAAATAACAGTCAAGACGTTTTCCACGTTTGGCAATCTGATAAAAGACTTGCCATCCCCTATCGACAGTGTCTGCGACCCGAACAATGATAAGATTGCATATCTTGACGATTATCTGCGTACAATCAGGTGTCAGACTGTAGTGATTGAAGACTGTTATGTAGACAAGAACTTTTTAGAAGACTACGCACGCTATTATTCCCGTTGTTTTCAGGAGTATCCAAAAAAATGTGTCAGGGTCCACTTCTTCGCTGCCAAGTTCGGCATAAGACGGTTAAAAAACTATCTGAACAGGCCACTCCATTCAAATGAAGGCCTGTTTTACGATGGGAGCTATCTTGGATTTATAGTATTCAGGCCGTTGCCTAATGCTCCGTTAGCCAAAGTCTGCCTTACGACATACCGTGACGAAATCGGTAAACACCGTCACTTCCCGGTGCTAAAAGACTATTTTGTGCATTTCCTCGGGTCAGAACTTTCAGTTAAGTCATTGGCATTCCAGGAACAAGACAGAGCACTATCGGCATGTGCAACATCGGCATTGTGGTCAGCTTTTCATGGATCATCGGGGCTTGATGTCAATACTGTTTCCGCTCCATCGCGTATCACTGAGAATGCAAAGAAAATAATTCCGCAAGCCACATCCAATCATCCCCATCGCGGACTGACTCCGGCCCAGATGTCCAACTCTATCCGTGAAGAAGGGCTGGAGCCATTATTGTGTAATTTTATAAACACCAGCTACCTTAAAGCCCTCCTGAGAGCTTACTTATCAGTAGGCGTAGCTCCTGTGTTAGGCATGACCCTGTATTATGGTGATGAACAGGGAGTATTGGCTAACGGCATTCCGCGTACAATACCTATCGGCGACCATGCGGTAGCCGTTGCCGGATATAATATGTCCGAAAACCAGCCCAAGGAGTTTAAAGCCGATGACATAGGTACCAATATTCCCGTGATACTAAGGCAACCGATGTACCTGTTATCTTCATCTATCGATAAGTTATACGTTCATGATGACGAAGTAGGGCCATTCGTCAAAATGGAGTTCGGCGATGAATATTGGCAACACCTCAAGACCAGATGGCATATGTACCGTAAGAATCGGGACGAAATAAATGCCACAGTAAGAGACATATTATTACCTAAGCCTCACAAAATACGCATAAGCTTTAACACCATTTTTTCTATCATCCGGGAATTCAACTCTTTGTACATGGGTGGCTGGTATGATGATGGAGGCAGGGTGGTATGGGATATTTATCTTACAACCGTAAACGATTTCAAACAGGAAATCAGGTCATACGACACCAATTATTTCCTGCAGCCCAAACATAAGATGTCACTCCTATCATTAAGCCTTCCCCGCTATATTTGGCGCGTAGACGGATATATGTTGGAAAAGTCAGATCAGAAAATGACAAAGAAGAGTTTCACATACATTTTTGATGCGACTGAAATTGAGAACTCCGATTTGTTTGTGTGTGCCGTCCATTATGACCTGTTTTCTCGTATTGACATATTTTTGTCAGTTCTAAACCCGCTTCTGACCCCTCAACTTAATACCGTCTCCAAATTCTCACAATCCTATAGAATTGCAGAAGAATACTTTGATTTAAAATCCAATAGGATTTTATACTAATATGCACGGCGTTGAATGACAAATGTCATTCAACGCCGTTGTTTAACCAATATTTTACAATATAGCGTCAGATTAGGTCGCGGAGTTTGAGGTAGGATTTTACGAGTTCGACGATTTTGGGCATGGGCATGCGGGATGTGTCGATGGTCAGGTCGTAGCTCGATGCGTGGCCCCACTCCTTGTCGGTGAAAAAGTTGTAATAGTCGGCCCTCCAGCGGTTGGTGCGTTTGGCCATTGCCTCGGCCTTTTCGGGGGTCAGGGCGTCCTCACGTGCCGTGATGCGGCGCACACACTCCGCCATCGGGGCGTGGAGAAAGAGGTTGACCACACGCGGATGGTCGCGCAGGATGTAGTCGGCTGTGCGTCCGACCACCACAAACGACCTGCGCCGCGATTCCTCGGTCAGGAAGTCGCTGACTGCCTTATAGAGCGAATCGTCGGTAATAGAGCCTCCGCCCGTGTAGTAGCACATCGGCGTGACCCCCATCGTGAATGAGAAAAGTCCGTGGAGAAACGAGGGAAAACGCTCGTCTTTCTGCTCAAAAAACTCCGGCTCGATACCGGCGAGTTTGGCCGAGGCCGCAAGCAGCTCCTTGTCATAATACGCTATGCCCAGCTCATCGGCCAGGGCGCGCGCCAGTTCGCGTCCGCCGCTGCCGAACTCTCGGCCTACGGTGATGACAAAGGGTGCCGGCTGGGGAGCGGTGATTTCGCGCGATGCGTCTATATTGTCGGGGGTCATAATCAGGGAATGATGTGGGGTGAGAATATGGGGTATGTTATATGTTTGTGCCACCAAAAATATAAAAAAATTTCCAACCGACCAATATCAGATAACGGTTTTTGACCGGGCTGACGCATCTTAATACTTCACAAAGTCGAAACTTTTAAGGTATAATGTAGGCAGTCATTGTCACATCCGGCTTCCTTTCGTTTGGATTCGATAGCGAAGTAGAATATATTACACTTGGCAGATCATACGGCTATGGCCGGAATTGTTCTTAATCTTGGATAATATTTATTTCCGGGCAATCTTCAAATGCATTGTCACCGATAGTCGTCACTGTGTTAAGTATAATTACACATTGGAGCGACCGGCACCCTGAAAATGCCCCTTCGCCGATAGTCGTAACTGAGTTCGGTATGATTACGCTTTGTAGCAACTTGCACCCTGAAAATGCCCAGTCTCCGATAGTGGTTACAGAGTTCGGGATATGTACACTTTCTAGCGAACGGCAACTTAAAAATGCCTGGTCTCCAATAGTCGTAACTGAGTTCGGGATATGAACACTTTCTAGCGAACGGCATCCTAAAAATGCCTCTTCTCCGATAGTCGTAACTGAGTTCGGGATGTTTACACTTTGTAGAGAATCGCACCCGAAAAATGCATCGCCCCCGATAGACGTCACTGTGTTTGGTATATGTACACTTTGTAGCAACTTACATCCTAAAAACATACATTCCACGATAGACGTCATTGAGTTCGGCAGATTTACACTATGTAGCGAATAACAATTTGAAAATGCCCCTTCGCCGATAGTTGTAACTGAGTTAGGCATATTTATACTTTGCAGCGATTCGCAATCTAAAAATGCCTCGACTCCGATAGTTGTGACAGTGTCAGGTATATTTATACTTTGTAGCGATTCGCAAAAGCTGAATGCATAATCACAAATAACTTGCGTCCCGGGCTTAACATTGTAATCGGTCAATGCGTAATTTTTGCATTCGAGAAGTCTCTTTCCATCTTTACTATATACAACACCAAACTCATCCCTAATTCCTTCTGCAATATCTTCATCGGGACAGGAGCTGCCTATTTTTTCGATGGGTGGGGCGGGAAGGGGAACAGGTTTAGCCAATGGTTTCGGCTTGGGGGTCATGAAGAGTCGGAAGGAGAGTGCGTCGATGCTGTTTTTGGCTAAGGCGATGTAGAATATGCCCAAAAGCATTGACAATTCCGAATCATCTGAGAGTCGCTGAATGGCTTTGAGCGGTTCGGAGGTTGACGGTGACTTGAAATCGCTCTCGGAGAGCAGGAGCGAGTCGGTGCCTTCGTGGGCGGTTTTAAGTTTGCTGTCAAGCGCAATGGCTTTCAGCGAGAGTGCGATTGTCGCGATTGAGAAGTCGTCGATATGCTCGTCAAAGTCGAAGTCGGTGCGAAGGGGATGGCGGTAGTCGGGGCTGCCTGTCTCGCGGGCTTTCTCGCCTTTCATCGAGGGGACAAAAAATCCGTCATAGTCAACCAATACCAATGAGCCATCCTCGCGGACCAATATGTTGTCGGGCTTTAAATCACCGTGCGCGAATGACTGGGCAAGAAGCCATGCCGACATGCGATTGAACCGATAGCTCAACATCTCCAACTGGTATCGGTCGTCAAGATTGCGCTTGAGGTATGACTCGAGAGTAACGCCCTCGACCCATTCCATCACTACGACCGGGAACTCCTCACAGTCGCACTGCGAGGAGTCGACAAACAGCTCATTCTCAAGGTAGCGTAAGGGCAGAATGTATGACGAGGATACGATGTCCAGCTCTTCGGCTATTTTCCTATAGCTTTCATCGCGCCCCTCCTGGTCTTTGATGAAGCATTTGACCGCATAAAACTTGCCGTCGCTGACATCTTCCATCTTGAAGACGACGGCAAAGTTGCCGCTCGACATGACCGGGTCGCCATGACTGTCGATGACGGGGCGTAGAGAGGATAATTCGCTGAAATTGTCTTCGGGCGAGAGAATCGCTTCACGGTATTCAGAAATAAGAGGGTATTGCATAAACTCACTTTGGTCGAAATTATGTTTGGCTCTAATGGGGCCGGGGCATAAATGCCACCGTAATCTATAGGCTGTCGCGAATTTACGACATTTTCGCGACAATAAAAAGCCGTGTCGGTGTCCTTTCCGGCCATCTAATCTGATTTGGATGCGTTTAACAGTTATTATTACACCTTATCTCAAAAAACCGACATTTTTTCGTAACTTTGACGCCAAATTGCTAACTCTTAACATTAACACCGTTAACACTCGTGAAAATCAAGAATATACTCCTCGCGGGCATTGCCTCGCTCATGGGCATTGCCTATGCGGTGGCTGCCATTGACAATTCGGCCGAGGAAGTGGCATGGGTAGTGGGCGACCAGCCCATCTGGAAGTCAGACATCGAAGAGACTTACCAGCAGATGCTCTATGAGAAGGTGCCTATCAACGGCGACCCTTACTGCGTCATCCCCGAGCAGCTGGCCATCGAGAAACTCTATCTCCATCAGGCTGAGCTTGACACTATCGAGGTGTCGGAGACGATGATTATGCAGCAGGTGGAGCAGACCATCAACAACTACATCGCCCAGCTGGGCACGCAGGAGAAGGTGGAGCAGATGTTCAACAAGCCTCTGCCCGCCATTCGCGAGACGCTTCATGACCTCATATCCAACCGTTCGCGCGTGCAGCAGGTGCAGCAGAGCCTGGTGAGGGATGTCAAGGCGACTCCCTCGGACGTGCGCCGCTATTTCGACAAGCTGCCTGAGGACTCGGTGCCTTTCGTGCCCCGCACGGTGGAGGTGCAGATACTCACTGCCGCTCCCGCCATTCCGCGCGAGGAGATTGAGAATGTCAAGGCACGTCTGCGCGACTATGCCGACCGTGTGAACCGCGGCGAGAGCGAGTTCTCGACGCTCGCCATCCTCTACAGCGAGGACCCCGGCTCGGCCACACGCGGAGGCGAGCTTGGTTTTGCAGGCCGTTCGACCTTCGTGCCCGAATTTGCCGCTGTGGCGTTCAACCTCAACGACAAGAATAAGGTGTCGAAGATTGTGGAGACCGAATACGGCTACCATATCATCCAGCTCATAGAGAAGCGCGGCGACCGCGTAAATGTCCGCCACATACTCCTGCGCCCCCGCGTGGCCGAGAAGGACCTGACCGACGCCGTGATACGCCTCGACTCGCTGCGTGCCGACCTTGACAAGAACAATATCCCGTTTGAAGAGGCTGTGACGGTGCTGTCGCAGGACAAGGACACCCGCAACAACCGCGGCATCATGGTGAACACCAACATGAGCTCTAACAACTACAATACCGCACGTTTCGAGATGTCGGAACTGCCTCAGGAGGTGGCCAAAGAGGTCAACAATCTTGAGCCGGGCCAGGTGTCGCAGGCTTTCATAATGAAGGACCCCAAGACCAGCCAGGACATCGTGGCTCTGGTCAAGCTCACCAACCGCATCGAGGGTCACAGGGCCAACCTTTCGGATGACTATCAGCTCATCAAGGGGATGTACGAGCAGTCGCGTCAGGCTCAGATACTCAACGACTGGCTCGAGAAGAAGATTGCCGATACGTACACCCGCATCGAGGATGAATGGCGCAACTGCGAGTTCACCCATAAGGGTTGGATTAAGGCAGGTTCTAAGTAGAGTTTAAAAAGTTTAAAGTTTAAAAAGTTAAGATAATAGTTCTGAGGGTATTTGCCTTTACAATCTATTATCTTAACTCTTTTAACTTCTTTACATTATAGACTATAAGAATCATGAAATACGCGCCTCTGATTGCCATTGCTCTGGTATCGCTTCCGGCAATGCTGGCCCAGTCGCCTAAGGACGGGTCGGCCAAGGCTCCCGTGGCCAAAGAGAAGCAGGCGACGCGCGACCACAAACCCGTAATACGCCCCACCATCCCGCTGGCCGACCGCCACGAGCCGGGCAAGGTGTTTGTGGAGTATGCCGACAGGCTCGAGAAGCCGCTCGGCTCAGAGGCTCAGATACTTATAGGCAATGTGCAGTTTCGCAAGGGGGACATGTTCATGTATTGCGACTCGGCTCGATTCTATGAGGAAAATTCCTCGCTCGAGGCATTCAAGAATGTCAGGATGGAGCAGGGCGACACCCTCTTTGTCTACGGCGACGAACTTTACTATGACGGTATGACCGAATTGGCCGAGCTCCGCGCCTATCCCGGCAAGGATGTACGCCTCATCAACCGCGACGTCACGCTCACCACGCCGGTATTCTTCTACGACATGCCGCAGGATGTGGGCTACTACATGGTGGGCGGAACGCTCGACGACCGCACCAACAAGCTCAGGTCGCAGCAGGGGTTCTACTATCCGGCCACCAAGGATGCATTCTTCTATCTCAACGTCGAGCTTACCGGGCCGGAGGAGAACGACACCCTAAAGATGTACACCGACTCGCTCACATACAACACCGAAACCGGCATGGCGCAGCTAATGTGCGAGACGCTGATTGTGAGCAATGACGGCAATATAACGTCGACATCAGGATTTTACGACACACGCACCGGCATTGCCGACCTTTACGAGCGGTCGACCGTGCGCACTAACCGCGGCAACACGCTGACGGGCGACACCCTCTTCTATGACCGCGACGAGGGTTTCGGCGAGGCGTTCGGCAACATGGTGCTCACCGACTCGGCCAGGCAGTCATCCCTGTTGGGCGACTACGGATATTACGATGAATTTCGCGACAGCGCGTTTGTGACCGGCAACGCACTGGCGATGGAGTATTCCAAGAAGGACACCCTCTATCTGCACGGCGACACCATCACCGCCTATCTGAAATATTTCACCAACGACAGCCTCCAGTCCGACTCGACCAAAATCACCAACGCATATCATCGCGTAAGATATTTCCGCAACGACATCCAGGGGCTGTGCGACTCCATGAGCATGGTGGAGCGCGACTCCATATTATATATGTATTACAACCCCATCGTCTGGTATGGCGACAAGCAGGTGGTGGGCAATGTGATATGGGTGCATATGAACGACTCAGCGTGCGACTGGGCCAGACTCCCCGAGATGGGACTGATGTCGCAACACATAGGCGAGGACTGCTACAACCAGCTCTCGGCCACCGACATGACCGTATGGATGGCCGACTCGACGATTGAGAGGCTCTATGCCGAGGGGAACGTGCAGACCATCATGTTCCCGATGGAAAACGACTCGACCTACAACAAATTCTCCTTTACCGAAAGCTCCTACATGGATGCCTACTTCGAGGAGGGGGACATACGCCGTCTCACCATGTGGCCCGAGACCACCGGCAAGGTGACCCCGCTCTACCTCGCGAAACGCAACAGCTATTACCTGCCTAAATTCCGCTGGTACGGGCCGCTGAGGCCCATGTCGCCCGCCGAGGTGTTTGACTACCCCGACGAGATGGCCGACCTGGCCAAGCAGAATATACTCGGACGCATGAGCAAGGACGCGCTCACCATGCGCGGCCAGGCCACAGGCAAGCCCGCGCCCAAACTGCCCGTGAGCGGCATGCCCAACATCCCGCCCCAGGCCGTCCCCTCAGCCCCGGCTGACTCGGCCGCTATGGCAAACGACAGCATACCGGCCGACAGCATCGCACCCATTCCGGCCGACTCAATCGCGCCACTCATCACCGACTCAATCGCGCCCGGCACATTCGCCATGCCCGACTCGACGGCTCTGCCCGACTCGGTGGGCATACCCGCCCCCGTCGAGCTGCCTGACTCGCTGTCGATGCCCGTAACCGATATGCCTGACGCATCCGCAGACCCTCTCCCCGCCGATAATCCTGAGGACGCCCCAACAGGAGGCGCGCCTGACGACGAACCGATAATCAAAGAGGAAGAGGAGGAGAACGAATGAGCGACATTATACGTCTGCTGCCCGACTCGGTGGCCAATCAGATAGCCGCCGGAGAGGTGATACAGCGTCCGGCTTCGGTAATCAAGGAGCTGGTGGAGAACTCAATCGACGCCGGAGCATCGGCGGTGACAATCATACTCAAGGATGCCGGCCGCACGCTCATTCAGGTCATAGACAACGGCTCGGGCATGAGCGATACCGACGCGCGCCTGGCCTTTGAGCGTCACGCCACGAGCAAGATAGCCAAGGCCGACGACCTGTTTACGCTCCACACTATGGGATTTCGCGGCGAGGCACTGGCCTCGATTGCCGCCATCGCCCAGGTGGACCTCCGCACCATGCTCAAGGGGGAGACCATAGGCACACGCCTCGTGATAAACGGCTCGAAAGTCGAGAGCCAGGAGCCTGACGCATGCGCCCAGGGGTCAAACCTCATGGTCAAGAACCTGTTTTTCAACGTGCCCGCCCGCCGCAAGTTTCTGAAAAAGGACTCGGTGGAGATGAGTGCCATCATGAGGGAGTTTGAGCGGCTCGCGCTGGTCAACACCGGCGTGGACTTCACCCTGATAAGCAACGACACCACCCTCCACTCGCTCATGCGCGGGTCGATGAAGCGCAGGGTGTGTGACCTCTTCGGCAAAAACCTCGACAAGCAGCTGATACCCATCGAGACCGATACCTCGATAGTGAGTGTGAGCGGATTCATCGGTCTGCCCGAGAATGCGAGGAAGCGCAATCCGCTGCAGTTCTTCATGGTCAACGGCCGCAACATGCGCCACCCCTATTTCCACAAGGCGGTGATGACATGCTACGAGCATCTGATACCGGCCGACTCGCAGCCCAACTATTTCATAAACCTGCGCGTCGACCCCGAGACCATCGACGTAAACATACATCCGACCAAAAACGAGATAAAGTTTGAGAACGAGCAGGCCATCTGGGAGATACTGACCGCGGCCATCCGCGACTCGCTCGGACGCTTCAACGTGGGGCCCGCGCTCGACTTCGACCGCGAGGACGCGCCGGAAATCCCGGTGTTCAACCCCACCACCGACAAGATGCCCGAAATAGACATCGACCCGGCCTACAACCCGTTCAGCGAACCGCTCCCCTCCCCCTCCGACATACTCGGGCCGGAGTTCAGCGTGAGCGGACGCCATCAGGGCCGCTTCGAGTCGGCATCGCGCCCCACCCCGGCCAATCCCTACAGCCGCATGTCGTCAACCGGCTCGCGGCAGTCGGCCGTGACCGACTGGGCCAAGCTGTATGACGACTTCATGCGCAAGCGTGACGAGGGGCTGGCATCGGCGGGTGACACCGCCGCGCCAAGCGACGACTCCCCCGCCCCGCTCCCCATCAGCGACCCGGCCCAGGTGCATGACCATGCCGCCGGAAACGCATTCCAGTACAAGGACTCATATATCCTCACCCCCTCGCGCGACGGGCTTATGGTAATCGACCAGCACCGCGCCCATCTGCGCGTGCTCTATGACTCATACCTCGCCAAGGCTGACGAGCAGGAGTTTGTGGCACAGGCCACGATGTTTCCCGACGTGCTCGAGCTGTCGGGCGCGCAGAGCACCGTGCTCGCCGACATACGCGAGCGCATGGCCGAGCTGGGATTTGTCATCACCCCGCGCGGCGACAACACCTGGAGCATCGACGGCATACCCTCGCAGATGGCCGACACCCCGGCACGCGACATGGTGCTGGCGATGATTGACAACATCACATCCACCGGGCTTGACCCCGCCTCGGCCATGTATGAGCAGTTTGCCCTCTCGATGGCCCGCGCCGGAGCCATACGCCGCGGCCAGCCGCTGAGTGCCGACGAGATGGACCGTCTGCTCAGCGAACTGTTCCGCTCCACATCGCCCGCACTCACCCCCGACGGCAAGAGCATATTCGCCATAATCTCAACCGACTATATCACCCGACTGTTAGGATAATCCCCCCGACCGCATGACACGTCTGCTCTCAATCATATTTCTGCTCATATCATTCACCCTGACCGCACATGCCGACGCGCCGCGCGTGTCGCTGCTCACATGCGGCGTGGGGGGAGAGATTTATGAGCTGGAGGGGCACACGGGGCTGAGGATACAGCACCCCGTCTACGGCGATTTTACCGTTAACTGGGGGGTGTTTGACTTCAACTCGCCCGGATTCGTCTACCGTTTCGTCAAGGGGGAGACCGACTACATGGCCGCGGCCACGTACACCTCGGCGTTTCTCGACGCCTACCGCCGCCAAGGGCGCACGGTGCGCGAACAGGTGCTGCGGCTCGACTCGCTCCAGGCCGAACGCCTCACGGCGATGGTGATGGAGAATGTCCGCCCCGAGAACCGCGTCTACCGCTACAACTACGTGCTCGACAACTGCGCCACCCGCCCGCTTGCCATGATTGAGGCCGCGATTGGCGACACCATAACGCTCGGCGCAAAAAGCCTCGAAGGGCGCGACGGCTCGACATTCCGCAACGTGATGCGCCACTTCCACGTCAACTATCCGTGGTATCAGTTCGGCATCGACACAGCACTCGGCTCGGGGATTGACCGCCCCATCACGCAGCGCGAGACGGGGTTTGCCCCCGTGGTGCTCGCCGACATGATGGCCGGCGCGACCCTCCCGTCGGGCGAACAATTAGTGCTCTCCGACAGTTATGTTGTAGGAAGTGCCGACGCGCCCTCGCCCGCAGCCGGGCCGACACCCTTCATGCTCACGCCGATGGCTGTGGGATGGGTGGTGTTTGCCATCGCTCTATGGCTGAGCATCCTCCAGATATGCGGCCGCGACAAGGGCGCGCGGTGGTTTGACACCGTCTACTTCATCGTCTGCGGCCTTGAGGGGCTGCTGCTCACGTTTCTGATATTCGTCTCGGTCCACGAGGCCACATCGCCCAACTGGCTCTATCTCTGGCTCAACCCGCTCTGCTTCATCGGAGCGATAGCCCCCCGGCTAAAAAGCGGCAAACGCTTGGAGATATGGTATCAAAGTGTTAACTTTGCACTCCTAACGGCACTGACCGCTATATTTTTAGCCAAGGTACAGTCGCCCAACCCGGCATTCACGCCACTCATCATGACGTCAGCTCTGAGAGCCGTCACCAATATATACGCCCTTTGCAACCCAAAGTCAAGAATTTCAGCCTCAACACGCGCATAGTCTGCGCCCTGGTAGCCTCGATGGTCACTATCGGGGCCGTGGCCGCACGTCCGGGCGGAGCCAAAGCCCCGTCGCCGCGCCCTACGCTCGTGGTGGGCATCTTTGTGGAGGGTCTTACGGCAGAATATGTCGACCTGCTCAGGTCAAACTTCACTCAGGACGGATTCAACCGGCTGATTGACAACGGCGTCACCGTGCGCAACGTGGACTACGGCCCAGGCATCGACGCCACGGCCGCCACGGCCATGCTCGTGACCGGCTCGGCCCCGGTGGTCAACGGCATCCCCTCGGCCACCGCCTGGGACGGCACCACCCGCCGCGAATATCCCGTGATGCTCGACTCCAAGCTGGCCGGAAACTACACCGACACCCAGCTGACCCCCGCGCCGCTGCTCGTCTCGACCCTCAGCGACGAGGTGCGCATCAGTGACGGCGGCCTCGGGCAGGTCCACGCCATAGCCGCCGACCCGCAGATGGCCATAATGCTGGCGGGACACGCCGGTAACAGCAGCTTCTGGATAAGCGATGTCAACGGCAAATGGACCACATCGCGCCACTTCCGCGAGACACCCCTGCCTGTGGCCAAGCGCAATGTGGGGCTGACACTCGCCTCGCGCCTCGACACGATGGCTTGGGAGCCGGCACTGAAACTCGACCTCTATCCCGACCTGCCCGAATACAAGAAACTCTACCCGTTCCGCCACACGTTTCCCGCGCGTGACGTGAACCGCTTCAAGATATTCAAGACCTCGGCCGTAGCCAACCGCGAGGTGGCCTCGACCGCAGCCGAATACATCTCGGCCCTCTCGCTGGGCAAGCGCGGAGTTACCGACATGCTCAGTATCGGGGTCAACGTAAGCCCCTATCTCTACGGGCGCGAGGCCGACAACCGCATCGAGACGATGGACGCGCTCGTGCGGCTCGACCGCGACATCGCGTCGATAATCAGTGCCGTGGAGAAAGGTCCCGGCATGGCCAACACCCTGCTCTTCGTGGCCGGCACCCCCGCCCCCTCGGGCGGCAAGCGCGACGAGGAGAAGTGGGGCATCCCCTCGGGCCAGTTCTCGCCCCGCAAGGCCGTGTCGCTGCTCAACCTCTATCTCATGGCCCTGCACGGCAACGGCGAGTGGGTCACGGGCTATCACAACGGATTCTTTTTCCTCAACCGCACCCTAATCAAGGAGCGCGGCATGAACGACGCCGACCTGCGCCGCGAGGGCGCGGAATTCCTCTCACGCATGAGCGGCGTGAGCGACGTCTACACCATCGACGACATCATAGCACGCCGTGCAGGCGACAACCCCTCGGCCCTGCACCGCAACATATCGCCCCTGCATGCGGGCGACCTGCTGGTGATGATTAATCCCGGATGGGAAATTTCTGACGGCGAGGAGTATGCCACCCCCGGCGAGAGCGCGACACAGCTCCCCGTGGTGCGCTGGCAGTCGACCACCTCGCCTGTCTACATACTGTCGCCTACGCTCGACTCCACCGAAATAGTCGAGACTGTCGACGCCCGGGCCATCGCCCCGACAGTGGCGCGCATACTGCGCATCCGCTCGCCCAATGCAGCGGCACTGCCCGCTTTGTCAATTAGCAATTAGCAATTAGTAATTAGTAATTTGCAATTAGTAATTTGCAATTAGCAACTGACCGACGGCTTTCAGGCCCGGGACGGGAAGAGACCCACTACGAGTTATAAATCATCATCCATAATCAGCAATTAGGGAAACAAAAAAATCAGTAATCAGCATATCCAAATTACTAATTACTAATTACTAATTACTAATTGCTAATTAATAATTAAAAGAAATGTCTTTCACATCATTTATCACCAAGCTCTTCGGCAACAAGTCCACCCGCGACCTGAAGGAAATCGAGCCGATAGTCAAGCAAATCGAGGCCCTCGAGCCCGAGGTGAAATCACTTACCATAGACCAGCTGCGCGACCGCATCACCGAAATCCGCGCCGACATAAAGCAATCAATCTCAGCCGAGCAGGAGGAGAACGACCGCCTCAAGCTCGAGGTGGAGGAGCTCCCCTTTGACGAGCGTCAGCCCGTGTGGGACAAGATTGACCGCAACGAGAAGACCATGCTCGACACCATCGAGGAGCGTCTCAACTACCATCTGCCGATGGTCTTCGCCGTAGTGCGCGAGACCGCCGCACGCTTCGCCGCCAACGAGACAATCACCGTCAAGGCCACTCAGCTCGACCGCGAGCTTGCCGCCCAGGGCAAGGACTTCGTGACCATCGACGGCGACAACGCCATATGGAAAAACCACTGGATAGCCGGAGGCAACGAAGTGACCTGGGACATGGTGCACTACCGCGTGCAGCTCATCGGCGGCATCGTGCTCCATCAGGGCAAGATTGCCGAGATGGCCACCGGCGAGGGTAAGACCCTCGTGGCTACACTCCCCGTGTTCCTCCGCTCGCTCTCGGGCCGCGGCGTGCACGTCGTGACCGTCAACGACTACCTGTCAAAGCGTGACTCGGAATGGATGGGCCCGCTCTACATGTTCCACGGCTCGACGGTCGACTGCATCGACAAGCACCAGCCCAACACCCCGCAGCGTCGCGCCGCCTACATGTGTGACATCACATTCGGCACCAACAACGAATTCGGCTTTGACTACCTGCGCGACAACATGGCCATGACCCCCGGCGACATGGTGCAGCGCAAGCACTACTATGCCATCGTCGACGAGGTCGACTCGGTGCTCATCGACGACGCCCGCACCCCGCTTATCATCTCAGGCCCCGTGCCCAAGGGCGACAGCCAGCTCTTTGACCAGTATCGCGCCAACGTCGAGAAGGTCTATGAGGCACAGCGCAAGCTCGTCACCAAGATTCTCGCCGACGCCAAGACCAAAATAGCCTCTGACGACAAGGAGACCAAGAAGGAGGGCGCACTGCTGCTGTTCCGCGCGTTCAAGGGCCTGCCCAAGAACGGCGCACTCATCAAATTCCTCTCGCAGGACGGCATGAAGAACCTCATGCTCGAGACCGAGGCATATTATCTGCAGGACAACCAGCGCGAGATGCCCACCGTCACCGACCCGCTATACTTCGTCATCGACGAGAAGAACCGCAGTGTCGAGCTTACCGACAAGGGCATCGACGAGCTCACCGGCAAGAGCGACGACCCGCAGTTCTTCGTACTCCCCGACATCGCGTCACTCCTCTCCGAGGCCGAGACCATCGCCGACCCCGCCGAGCGCGCACGCCGCAAGGACGAGCTGATGCAGGACTATGCCGTCAAGGCCGAGCGCGTCCACACCGTCACACAGCTCCTCAAGGCCTACACCCTCTTTGAGAAGGATGTGGAGTATGTGATTGACGAGGGCAAAATCAAGATTGTCGACGAGCAGACAGGCCGCATCATGGAGGGCCGCCGCTACTCCGACGGTCTGCACCAGGCCATCGAGGCCAAGGAGCATGTCAAGGTCGAGGCCGCGACGCAGACATTCGCCACCATCACGCTGCAGAACTACTTCCGCATGTATCACAAGCTGGCCGGTATGACAGGTACAGCCGAGACCGAGGCCGGCGAGCTCTGGGACATCTACAAGCTCGACGTGGTGACCATCCCCACCAACCGCCCCGTGGCCCGTATCGACATGGACGACCGCGTCTACAAGACCAAGAAGGAGAAGTATGCCGCCGTAATCGAGGAAATCCAGGAGATGGTCAATCAGGGCCGCCCCGTGCTCGTGGGCACCACCTCGGTGGAAATCTCCGAACTTCTGAGCCGCATGCTCACCATGCGCCACATACCCCACAACGTGCTCAACGCCAAGCTCCACCAGAAGGAGGCCGAAATCGTGGCCCATGCCGGTAAGCAGGGCATGGTGACCATAGCCACCAACATGGCGGGCCGCGGTACCGACATCAAGCTCACCCCCGAGGTCAAGGCCGCCGGAGGTCTGGCCATCATCGGCACCGAGCGTCATGAGTCACGCCGCGTCGACCGTCAGCTGCGCGGACGTGCCGGCCGTCAGGGCGACCCGGGCTCGTCAGTGTTCTACGTATCGTTCGAGGACCAGCTCATGCGCCTCTTCGCCACCGACCGCGTCATGAAGATGCTCGACACCCTGGGCCTCCAGGAGGGCGAGCGTATCGAGAGCCGCATGGTCACCAACGCCATCGGCAACGCCCAGAAGCGCGTCGAGGAGAACAACTTCGGCATACGCAAGCGTCTGCTCGAATATGACGACGTGATGAACAAGCAGCGTACCTACATCTACAACCGCCGCCACCACGCACTCCTCGGCGAGCGCATCGGCATCGACATCGCCAACATGATGTGGGACGTAATCGAGAACTTCGTCAACAACACCTACCCCGCCGGCTATCAGGACCTCGCCATGGACCTCTTCCGCACCCTCACCATCGAGGCACCGTTCACCGAGGATGAGTTCCGCAACATGAGCAAGGAGGACGCCATAGAGAAGATTCACACCGCCGCCAACGAGGCATTTGACCGCAAGCGTGACCGCATCATCGAAGTGGCCATGCCCGTAGTGACCGACTGCGTGGAAAACCGCGGTTTCAAGGGTCGCATCGCCGTGCCCATGACCGACGGCAAGCGTTTCTTCAACCTCGTAGTCGACATCGACGAGGCCTACCGCACCGGCTGCAAGTCAATTGTCAAGGAGTGGCACAAGGCCGTGCTCCTCGTCACCATCGACGAGCTGTGGAAGGAGCATCTGCGCGAGCTTGACCAGCTGCGCCAGAGCGTGCAGAACGCATCCTACGAGCAGAAAGACCCGCTGGTAATATATAAGGTGGAATCGTTCCACCTCTTCGAGGCCATGCTCAACCAGCTCAACGTCAAGGCCATGTCGACACTCATGCGCGGTCAGATATACGTGCAGCAGGCTCCCCCGATGCCCGGCCAGCCCGCCCCCCAGTCATCCCCCGCCGACGGCGAGAACACCGAGGCTGCCGACAACACCGAGGCTGCTCCCGCACCGGCCAAGCCCCAGCCCGAGCTGAAACGTGCCGCGCCCGAGCGTCGTGAGGACTATTCCAAATATCAGACCTCGCGCGAGAATCTGCCCGGCGAGTCGGCACAGCGTGCCGCCGCACAGGGTGCAGGACGCTCGTCACAGCCCACACAGCCCGTCAAGGCCGGTCCGCGCATCAACCGCAACGACCCCTGCCCCTGCGGCTCAGGCAAGAAATACAAGAACTGCCACGGCAAGGGATTGTAATTAGAGCCGGAGGCTCTAATTAGAGTTTAACTTTCGGAGTTTAGAAAGTTTAAAGTTTAAAAAGTTAAGATAATAGTGCGGAGGGAATATACCCTACAAGCTATCATCTTAACTTTTTTTCGACTTTTGACCCTTTCTACAATGCTTAGTCGACTTAATACTTCATAGACTACACATAGACCTTAACTTTTTTCGACTTTAGACTTTTTAAACTATAAGTATGCTTAATTTTTGCTGATAATTTGTTAACTTTGCAACCAAATTGCGTAAAATATTAACATTATGGCTAAAGTTACAAAGCAGATGGCGTTGGATTACCACAAGTATCCGCGTCCCGGCAAAATCGAAGTAATCCCCACCAAGCCTTACGCCACCCAGGCCGACCTCGCGCTGGCCTATTCGCCCGGCGTGGCTTATCCCTGCCTTGAGATACAGGAAACGCCTGAGAAGGCTTATGACTACACCGACAAGGGCAACCTCGTGGCCGTAATCTCCAACGGCACAGCCGTACTCGGTCTCGGCAACATCGGCGCACTCGCCGGTAAGCCCGTGATGGAGGGCAAGGCTCTGCTCTTCAAGATTTTCGCCGGTCTTGACTGCTACGACATAGAAATTGACGAGAAGGACCCCGAGAAATTCATCTCAATCGTCAAGGCTCTCGGCCCCACATTCGGCGGCATCAACCTCGAGGACATCAAGGCTCCCGAGTGCTTTGAAATCGAGACCCGCCTCAAGGCCGAAATGGACATCCCCGTGATGCACGACGACCAGCACGGCACCGCCATCATCTCGGCCGCCGGACTGCTCAACGCCCTCGAAATCCAGGGCAAGCGCATCGAGGACATCCGCCTCGTGGTCAACGGTGCCGGTGCGGCTGCCGTGTCATGCACCAAGCTCTACATAGCTCTCGGCGTGAGGAAGGAAAATGTCGTGATGTGCGACTCAAAGGGCGTAATCTCCGACAAGCGCACCGACCTCAACCCGCAGAAGGCCTACTTTGCCACCTCGCGCCCCATCTCCACGCTGGCCGAGGCCATGAAGGACGCCGACGTGTTCCTCGGCCTCTCGGTCAAGGACGTAGTCACCGCCGACATGGTCAAGTCGATGGCACCGCGCCCCATCGTGTTTGCCCTCGCCAACCCCGACCCCGAAATCGCATACGAGGTGGCCACCACCGCCCGCCCCGACCTCATCATGGCCACAGGCCGCTCGGACTATCCCAACCAGATTAACAACGTGCTCGGCTTCCCCTACATCTTCCGCGGCGCACTCGACTGCGGAGCCTCGGAGATTAACGAGACCATGAAGATATATGCCGTCAGGGCCATCGCCGAGATAGCCAAGCTCCCCGTGCCCCCGGTGGTCAACGCCGCCTATGGCCGCGCCAACCTCAAGTTTGGCCGCGAATATATCATCCCCACCCCCTTCGACCCCCGTCTGCTCACCGCCGTAAGTCCCGCCGTGGCTCGCGGAGCGATGGAGAGCGGCGTGGCACGCCGGCCTATCGAAGACTGGGCCGCATATGACGAGAAGCTGCTCCGCCTCAAGGGCAACGACCGCAAGTTTACCCGCCGCCTCAACGAGGCCGCCCGCACCAACCCCAAGCGTGTGGTCTTTGCCGAGGCCAACACCGACAACATGCTCCGCGCCGCAGCCATCGCCGCAGCCGACGGCCTGTGCATACCCATCCTGCTCGGCAACGAGGAGATGATAGGCAAGCGCGCCGACCGCCTCGGCCTCGACATCTCGGGCATCGAGATTGTCAACCTGCGCCACGACCGCGAGGCACCCCGCCGCGAGAAGTATGCCATGATGCTCACCAAGAAGCGTCAGCGTCAGGGCGAGAACTTCGAGAGCGCGCTCGACAAGATGTTTGACCGCAACTACT
This sequence comes from uncultured Duncaniella sp., assembly GCA_910584825.1. GTDB lineage: Bacteria > Bacteroidota > Bacteroidia > Bacteroidales > Muribaculaceae > Duncaniella. The sequence continues at coordinate 31,346 of CAJUCI010000025.1, forward strand.
TCGGCATGATGATGGTGGAGAACGGCGACGCCGACGCATTCATCGCCGGCACCCGCGCCGCCAACAACCGGACCGGCGAGATAGCCCGCGAGGTGATAGGTCTGCGCGACGGTTTCAACCACTTCGCCACCATGCACGTGCTCGAGACCACCAAGGGCACCTACTTCCTGGCCGACACTATGGTCAACGGCAACGCCGACGAGGAGGCCCTGCTCGACATCACCCGCCTCACTGCCGACGCCGTCAAGTTCTTCGCCCACGACCCCGTGATGGCTATGGTGTCATACTCCAACTTCGGTTCAAACAAGGAGCCTGAGTGCCGCAAGGTGCACGCCGTGGTCGACCGCATGCACGAGATGTATCCCGAGCTCCCCATCGACGGCGAGATGCAGATTAACTATGCCCTCAACACCGAGGTGCGTGACAAGGTATTCCCCTTCAACAAGCTCGCAGGCAAGGAGGTCAACACGCTCGTGTTCCCCAACCTCTCGGCTGCCAACTCGGCTTACCGTCTGATGCTCGAGATGGGCGTGGGCGAGTCGATAGGCCCGATTCAGATGGGTCTGAAGAAGCCTATCCACTTCATCAACGTCGACGCCGAGGTGCGTGACATAATCAACCTCATCTCCATTGCCGTAATCGACGCCGCCGTACTCGATAATAAAGCGTAAGCTTGTAGTCCCTTCAGAAAGAAGGGCACATAAGGACATAAGAGACAAAAGAGACATAAGATTTTGTGAGTCAAGAATTTTTTAATTCTTAATTTTTCTTCTCAAAAGTCTTGTGTCTCTTTTGTCTCTTATGTCCTTATGTGCCTTTCTTAAACATGCAATTTGTTAAAATTTGCAAAGAACTCCGTGCGCGTTGGTTAATGCGCGTTAAAAAATTGGGGGGGGTAATTTTTATAATGTATCTTTGCAGTCACTACGGAAATTCAACCTTGAATTAACGGAATTTAACCAAACAACATACCTATTACCAAAACATTACCTAACTTATGCCTATAACCAAAAGACACAAGTCAACACTTATGTCGGGCATAGTTGTAGCACTGGGAGCATCCATGCTCGCCGGTTGTGCTGCCGACCCGATAGCCGTACCTAAATCCGAGACCTACACCCGCGATTTCATCAAGACGTTCGGCACATTTGACCAGTCGCATGACTGGAACCACGCCACCCAGGCCACAGTCAACGTGACTACAGCCAAGGCCACCGACATTAAAATCTACGCCCTCGTAGACAATGTCCGCTACCTCTTCGGCACCTATCTCGGCGTCGAGGGCCAGCGCACACTCAGCGTCGACATCCCCAAAGGCACCACCGACCTCATAGTCCGCGCCAACGGCATCGACCACAACGTCAAGCCCGGCGGCTCACTCAGCCTCACCTCCCGCTCACGAAATATCCGCGGAGATGAGAATAATACTACTGAAAGAGATAAACTTAAATGGAAAATCGCTCCGAGAAAAGTATTCTCGACTCTTGCTATTCAGAACTACCTCGCAACATACAAAGAGAATGACCCCAAGAACCTATCGAAGGGAACAAACTCATTTTATTTTGTTGCCGATGGCAAAGAGCACACCTTTTATCCGTTCTATTGGTACACCAATGCATATCATGTACTCGGAATATATGTAGTGGATGATGAAAACCCGAGCTATATTTCAATGCACGACCTGTATTTCTCAAAATCAGGCGAGCTTGAAGTATCCACCGACCACCGCCCTGAAATATCCGAAATCGTACACAAAGCCGGTGTATCACGACGTATATGCGAAGTAGGACAAAATGATGCCGATTTACCCAAGATTTTGACCTATAATGGCGACGCCAAGAATTGGAAATCAGACCTCTTTAACGGCACTTCATACGACGAAACAAAAATACTTGATTTCTCTCAGGCCGATGCCGCTTTCACCACCCCGAACGGTTACATATCCCGAATCATACATATGAATTATATGAACCGTGAATTCTATGTATTCTACGAAACACCGACTAAAGATTACGTCGAGAAAGTAGACCAGGCATTGGTGCCGGGAGAATGGAATCCAACAGGAACCGAACCGGCTTACACTGCAGCTGAAGGCACATATATCCGTACTCGCGGCATCACATACCAGCTCGAAGAGGGTACACGTTATGGCTTCTACATCAAGGTTGGCTCTGACAAGATGAAGGAGACAACCAAAGGCAACGTGACCGATTATGACTTCATCGTATTCTCAAATGATGAAAGAAACGGCCGCCCATACTACAACAATGGTGTGATAAAGAATGAGGATATATATAAGCACCCTTGGGATGAGCGTAAATTTTGGAAAGACAGTGGGGCAGATGAACTCGACAGGTTTGCCTACGCTTCATGGGGTATAGGTCAGATGGATGGTATACAGTACCATATGTTCGGTTTCGAAGACTGGCCTGCCGGTAACAATGACGTGGCATGCGACTTGAACGACATTATGTTCCTCTTCGATGACGGAAGTGAGCCTACCACCGTCATCGACACCGATGAACTGGCACGTTCATTTGAGTGGATTATCGCTTGTGAGGACCTTGGAACCGACGACTTTGACTTTAACGATGTCGTGTTTGGAGTCGGCAGTAAGGTCGTTGCAGAGGATGGCACTACCACATGTAATATCACTCCTCTTGCCTCCGGCGGTACACTTCCCGTCTACCTATACTACAATAATGAGAAAATCATACCCACAGGCACTAATGATGGAGAATTCCACTCATGGTTTGGCTCAAACTCAACCAATCAGATTATCAACGCCCACAGATATAACAAGGCTAAAATTGTCCACAAACTGACCGTGGACAAAGACTTCACGCTGTCATGCTGCCAGACTGTGAAAGGCGAGGGTAATAGCGGCAATATGGGAGGATTCCAAGTCAAAGTTCTGCATGCCAACGGCGAAGAGGTGCTTTCAGCCGCCAACCCCAATATTGCAGAGCAGATTGGCCAGGCTCCTCAGATGATATGCGTACCCTACACATGGCTGTGGCCTGTCGAAAACAAGATTATCACATCGGTTTACGAACAGTTCACCGAGTGGTGCAAGGACATGAACACTCATATCGATTGGCACAAGAATCCCCTCGGCTCACCTGTATCGCACTACGTTGACCGTGTTATCACCTCTGGAGGTTCGTCATCAACAGGCGGCTCACATACCGGCATCGGCGACAGCTCAATAGCCAAGCCAGACCCCGACGGACCGGATGGACCGGATGGACCAAAACATGAGATTCTTGAAGGTGAAATCATAGAATCGCTATCATGGGCTAAGGACGAAACCAGAGTGAAGTACACAGTCGATAGCAATGCTCTTGAGAATGCAAAAACAGTAACCATCTATGTAGAAGGCATTACCGAAATCAATAGTTTCCAGAAGATTAATGATGAATACATATATGGCATTTCATATTATACAGAGAACGGCAAGATTGTCATTAACTTCACATCACATATCAGCACCTTGATTTCTGACGGAGGATTCATTATCGGAATCAAGAATTTCGATGAAACCACCAAAATTACAGCAACTATCGTAATCGAAAAAGAATAAAATTCAAGCCTAATATATAGGCTCCTCAATTTAGGTTAAAACCTTACTTACGGCCGGGGATGCAGTGATGCATTCTCGGTCTTTTTTGTATGCAATTACGACGTAGCGACAGGCGACAAGAGGCCGGGCTGTAGGAGCGACGGCTTTAGCCGTCGACATGGCACAGCCAAGCTAACTTTCAATCAAAAAATTCGTTGATTTTGAGACTTTTGTCTTTTTGTATCACCCCCCTCTGACACGAAACCCTCGCCCCTTTTCGACGGCTAAAGCCGTCGCTCCTATCCCCCTCACTCCTATCTGCCAAAAAACAGTTCTCCCGTGCTTCCGTCTACCCCAAAGCCTGTGCTCCTGTGCTCCTGTCACCGTGCTATCACTTCTGAAACAGCTTGTTGACGGCGAGTTTGAGGTCGGCGAGCATAGCCGAGGCGGGGGTGATGAACGGACGGAAAGTGTGACGCTGCTCGGGCGCGAACACGCGCAGACGGCTGTGGTGGCACTCGATGTCGAGGCGGCGGTCAAGTACGAGCGGCTCACCGTCGATATGCACCGCCCCCTCGCGCGAACGCTCTATGGAGATTGACGGCGTGCGGAAAGTATGGATAAGCATATTGCGCTCGATATTGCCTATGAGCATGTCAAAGCCCACGAGCGCGGTAGACAGCGTGTTGCCAGCATGAATGATGGTCACGTCGAGCAGACCGTCGTCAATCGTCGCGCTGGGCGCGATATAGGCATTGTTGCCATACTGCGAGGCATTGCACACAGCCACGAGAAACGCCTTCTCGGTGATTTTGCGCCCGTTGGCCGTGATGGTGTAAAGCTCCGGCTCATAGTGGGCATAGGTCTCGAATGTGCTCTGAATATAGGTGAGCTTGCCGCGCTTCTTCTTCTCGGCGAATGCCGCGCTCACCGCGGCGTCAAACCCGACGCCGAACGTGCAGAAAAACTTATGGTCATTGACCGTGGCATAGTCGATGCTGCGCGGCTCCTCGTCGTGAATCACCCGCAGACCCTCGCGGGCGTCGACAGGGATGCCGAGATGGCGGGCCAGTCCGTTGCCCGAACCGCAGGGGATGATGCCGAGAGCCGTCTGCGACCCGCACAGCGCGGCGGCCGACTCGTTGACCGTGCCGTCGCCCCCGGCGGCAAACACCGCCTCATAGCCCATCGCCACAGCCTCGGCGGCAAGCCTCGTGGCATCGCCGTGACAGCTCGTATAGACCGTCTCAATCTCCCAGCCCAGCGGCGAGAGCATTTCGACGACAGCGAGGTCGAGTCCTTTCTTACTACCTGTGCCCGAGATGGGATTGATGATGAGACGTGCGCGCATAATGATGATGTTGCATATCAGATGGTCACCCTGCGGGTGGAGGTGCCGATTTTGAGTATATACACCCCCTTGGCTGTCATGCGCAGGCGGTGGGTGCCGGCGGGCAACGACTCCTGGCTGATGAGCTGGCCCAGGATGGTGAACACCTTGACCGTGACAGGGCGCGCCGAGCCGATGTAGATGTAACCGTCGCTGACGGCCATCTCGACGGTGTTGTCGTCGGTGCGCTGCTGCTCGGCGGGGAGCACATGGGCGGGCACGTCGACACTCTCCCAGCGCGGTGCCGCGCTCGAAGCCGTCACGGCCCACAGGGCCACAATCAGGATGGTCAACAGCTGTCTGAGTCTCAAAACCTTACAAAATTAGCAGAGCCGCCGACCCCAAACACGGCCAACGGCTCTGCAAATTTAGCTATATTTTTTGCTATTTCAAAACCTTATCACCATCTCGGCGCATATTTTGTCGCCGTCACCTGCGGCAACGGTCGCTCCGCTGTGATAGAAATACTTCTCGTAGTCGAGTCGTATGTCGCAGCGCACGGCTTTGTAGGCATAGGTCAGCGTGGCTCCGGCAGTGATGCGGTTGCGGGCCTGGTGGGTGGTGGAGAGGAGTCCGTCACTGTCGCGGCGGGCGTCGCTGTGAGGGGTCATGCCGTCCCAGCGGGCCTGAAACGACGCGCGGTTAAAGACTCCGGCCTTGACAGGCAGGGCATAGTCGGCCCACACTACCCATCCCTGCGCGGCGCGGTGGGCCTTGCGGGTGTAGTGCTTGTGCATGTATTCCCCCTCGAGGGTCCAGCGGCCGGGGGTCCAGGTCACGGACGCGCCCCACAGGTTGGTGCGCACCGAGTCGGGCGTAATCGACTGCATGCCGGTGGCAATCTTCACGTTGTCAATGCTGTAGGCCACCTTGGCGGCATAGCTCAACTCCTTGACCCACACCTCGTGGTCGGCCATCGCGGTGGGGTTGAACGCGCCCCCCTCCAAGCTCAGGCTCTGACCCTGCGCGAGCGGCAGGGTGTAGGCGAGCTTGGCACCGACGCCGCGCACGTTGCACATCTGCTTGCCGATGAACGAGCGGTTGGCAAACACATAGTTGGCCGGCCCGCGGAAACAGTCGGTGCCGAAAGGCAGACGGAACTGTCCGGCCTGGAATGCCAGCCCCCGGGTGATGCCTATGCGCCCCCAGGCGTCGAGAATCTTCATCTTGCCGCGGTCGCAGAGGTCGGTCTGCACGAAATAGTCAATCGACGGGGCCACCTGCCCGGCGAGGGTGACGCGGGCGTTGCGCACCTGAAATCGCGAACTCTTTGCGTCAATGTCCATCTCATAGCGCGTGCGTAATGCGCCGTGAATCTGAGGGATATAGTTGACCTTTGCGGCCTCGGCCTCGTCGGCCCTCGATGTGGCGGGCACGGCCATGAGCAAAATCAAAAGCCCCGCAAGCCATAGCTGCGGGACTGTGATACGGTGGTTGGCGGAACGTAATGTCATCTGCGGAATCTTTCTTCTTAATAGTTTCGATAAGTCATTTCATTAAGGAGAGAGAAGGGGGAGTGACGGGGAGAGGGAGGGAGGGTTACACGGCCAGCACGATATTCTTTTCGGCGGCCATGCGGCGCATGTTGATGATGGCATAGCGCATGCGTCCGAGGGCGGTGTTGATGCTCACGCGTGTGGCCTCGGCAATCTCCTTGAACGACATGTTCCTGTAATAGCGCATCACCAGCACCTCGCGCTGGGGGTCGGGCAGAGCCATCACGAGGCGGCGGAGGTCCTCGTCAATCTGCAGGCTCACCATCTCGTCCTCCACGGTGCCGTCACACAGGTCGCGGCGGTTGAGCAGGTCGCACCCCTCCTCGTCGGTCGACATGCTGTTCTCCACCTTCTCCTGGCGGAAATAGTCGATGATGAGATTATGGGCAATGCGAGTCAGCCATCCCGAGAACTTGCCGTGCTCGGCATATCGTCCCTGCTTGATGGTCATGATGGCCTTGACGAAAGTCTCCTGGAAGATGTCGTCGGCGAGGTCCTTGTTCTTTACGATGTGAAGGATGTAGGTATAGACCCTGTTCTTGTGACGCTCGAGCAGAATGTCAAACGCCTCGTTATTGTTGTTGGCATAAGCGGCGACCAGGTCACGGTCGGCGAGCTTAGTCAGTTCCTGCATTGTATTCTCAAAGTTTATGGTTAGAGTAGCAGTGTAGTCTATAGGCTTAAATTTATGTTAAATTTTACTAAATCGCGAAAACCGCACAATAATCGGGCTTTCTTATGCAAAAGTACCAAAAAAGCATCGAATCCGCAATAATCTTAGCATTATTTAACCACCAAAGAGTGAGTGTTAAACAATAACAACCGTTTAAAAATTGGAGAATTATTGGGACACGGGCAAATGTCCGTGGCTGAGCTTAACCGATATCGTTGATACCCGG
>CAJUCI010000026.1 GCA_910584825.1 uncultured Duncaniella sp.
CCCAAAGGGGTCAGTCCCGCGTGCCCGAAGGGGGCAAACTCACGCGCCTTTTCCACCTGCGTTGATGAATGCTTCCTCCTCCTCAACGGAGCCGCACCATGCGTCAAGGTATTCGTTTATGGTGAGGTAGGTATTGTCGTTTAGGTCGTAACCGCGAGCCTCGCAGAACGCGCTCCAAGATATTTCAGAGCGGAGGTTGTCATCGGCCAAGGCTTTCTTTGTTGAGGTGCAACCTGCGAGCATGGCGCAGGCGAGAGAGAGGATGAGTATATTCTTTTTCATATCTATTGTAAGTATTGAGGTATGTTACTTTGCTTCTTTGAAGTTTTCCACATAGAGGACGTGAGTCTTGGTGTCGGAGTCGTATCTGCCAACGCTGATGACAAACTCGGGTAATGTGTGGCGTGCTGCGTCAATGACCTTGCAAACTATGTCCTTGCTGACCACAACCTCGCCCTCGTTGAAAAGAGAGCAGATAGCATAGAAGATTTCGTGCTGTGCCATAGGTCGCATTATTTGAGTCGGGTTATTGTCTGCGCACCGGTCCTCGTTGAGGTCTGAAACAGGTATCCGTCATCCTTGAGTTCGCAACACGTTTTGGTCACATACTTGGGAGTACATTCATCGGGAGCGAGGCAGGTTTCACCCACTTTCATCTCCTTGAGTGCATCCGCAAGCGAACTTGTTTTCAGTTTTTTTAGTTCCATAAATTATGCAGTTTGATTACTTTTTTTGTAACTTTGAGTGCAAAGGTAATCAAAAATATGTTTCGCACATCATTTTGATGTATCTTTTAAGAGTCTTTAACTTATGGCGATGTTAAATGTTAATGAATGTAAAGAAATGAAGCCAATTCCCGACATCCACATCGGCGAGGAAATCAAAAGCCGATTTGATAAGTCCGGCCTTACTCAAAAAGAATTTGGGTCAAGGATTGGGATGCCACAGCAGAACGTAAGCCGAGTGTTCAACAACGAGAGCATAGACACCAAAAGGCTTGTGGCTGTAAGTCGGGCATTGAATTTTAATTTCTTTGAACTCTTCACCAACATTGAGCATCGTGAAGTGCATACCGAGGGCGATTACTCGCCTGCATCTGATAGTGGCGATGTGTCAGTAGTTATCGGCGATGCTGTTCTCGCAGAGCGCGTGCGACTGCTTGAGCAGATAATCGCAGAGAAAGACGAACGCATTGCCGAGTACAAGGAACGTGTGGCCGAATTGAAATCAAGATGAAATACCTGCTCCATTTCATAGGTTCACTCCTGCGGTTCGCAGGTATCAGCGTAGCAATCGCCCTGCTGTATGGAGGCGTGCGCTATCTGGTCTACCTGCTGTCGTTGGTGGAGAAACCGACATGGAGCAATGTCATCGGGATGGCAATAGTCCTTTGGTCGTTCATGGTGTTATATGGTTTTGTGGCCGTTGGCCGACACATAATCAAAAACTATGGAAGATAAAGAACTTGACAAACTGCGTATGCTGTTGAGTGCCGTTGAGTCGCTTGACGAGGATGAGCCGGACTTCTTTGCCGAACTGAAGGAGGCAGGTTGGAATATCCTGCATGAGAACCCCGGCTACGGATTTGACGAATGGGTGCAGACTCTCATGGAGCAATACCCGACCGAGGTAGTTGATGCCATCGGCTCACATCCTGCGGAGGCGTATGCCTCGCTTTCCGATATGTGGGACTCTGATGACTTCACGGATGAGGACACAGGAGAGTGCCACACCTTTGCCGAGTGGTCGGAATACTTTGCCACGGATAGGTCAGTTGCCTTATATGACCTGCTTGCAGAGTCAAGGCGCGAATTGAGCCGTCTACGGCCTGTTGACAACCCGAAACAATAAAACCCCCAACCGAGGCTATAAAGTCCGGCAGGGGGCGCGAGAGATAGCAATAAAGGGCATTTCGCCCCAATCACATAAAAACAAAAACAATTATAACGAAATAGACATGAGCAAGACCATAATAAACCCCACTCTGACGAGTGTACAAATAGTGTACGCAGGCGTTGCAACCTGCTCTAATAGTTACGCTATCCCTGCCTCGCCGTCCATCACTCGTTGAATGGCCTCAGAACGGCTGATAGGGTCAAGCAGACCGTTGATGGTGACAGCGTCAGTGATGCCTCTCTCAGCCAGGTTGTCGACCTGGTCTTTCATCAGCGACTGCAATGGCGATATGACGACGGTAAGGCCATGCACCGAACGCCCCTCCATCAGTGCCGGCAACTGGAATGTCAGCGATTTACCTCCGCCGGTAGGGAATATGGCCAACAGCGATTTGCGCTCAACAGCTGCACGCACGGCGTTCTCCTGCAGTGGCTCTCCTTCATAGGTACGGAACTCATCGAAGCCAAAGAACCGTTTCAGGTTGACATGTACATCAAGGTCTTTGTCGCAATAAGAGCAGCCTTCGGCACATTTGGTATGCCTGAGAAGGCGTATAATATTCTCCACTCCCGGATAGTTATGCAGCACCCAAGCCGGAGTGATGGACCGATGGTCAGTGGTGGATATTAAGGCGAGTGCATAGGCCAGTTCGCATGGTTGCTGACGTATGATGTTCTCAATGTCAGCATGACTGCATATCTTGTCGTTATACTCCGTACGTATCAGCTCGGCCAATGACTTTTTGCTGCCGGCCCCGGCATTGACAAAGGAGAGAAATCCCTTAAACTCGTCGAAGTCTTGAAGTAAAGTGGAAAATATTGTCTGCACCGAGGCCGGCAGACTTTTCCAACGGGCCACCTCGTCCATAAGTAAGTCACGCGCTTTCTCACAGTCGTTGACCGGATTGTTCATCTGGTCGCTTATCAGCTTGTCATCTTTCAGCAAACGATGGTAAGGACGTTCAGGAAAAAGCAAGGGTGACAAAAAAAGCGTGTCAACTAACAGGAAGTTGTGAGTCACATCGCCAAACAAGTATCTTGCATCATGATTTATGATGTTATGCCCACATATAAAATCCACATCTTTAAGAAAAATCATCAGCTCACGCTTGTCGGCCGAATGAAACACCGCATCATCCCATCGGATGGCTCCTATATCATGAATCTTCTTATCCTTTAATCCAACCTCGATGTCCACAAAACCATAGCGGGATGCGTCATGTGACACTTCCTGCGAGAGAGCCGGCTTATTATCAGCTCCGTTGATTGTATCTAAGATTCTATTCCAAAGGGACATTGGTTCAGGAGCTGTTACGTGATTCTAAAATTCTTCAAAAAAACAGTCCAAACATCAGGACTGTGCCTCGGATTTTAGCGTATCAATTGTCTTATAGAGCATTCCATGTGCAAAAATAATAAATAATTGTGACAATCTCTAACCTATTGATACAAACAAATCAAGTGAAAAAGGCGTAAAAAACAGGCTGCGCCAATTTGACACAGCCTGTCTACTATTTTTTATAGTATTATGCTTAGTATTCTTCCTCGTTGAAGAAGAAGTCTTCTTTGGAGGGGTAGTCGGGCCAGATGTCTTCGATGCATTCGTATGTTTCGCCTTCGTCCTCCATTTCCTGAAGGTTTTCGATTACTTCCATCGGTGCTCCCGAGCGCATGGCGTAGTCTATGAGCTCTTCGCGGGTTGCGGGCCAGGGTGCGTCCTCGAGTTTTGAGGCGAGTTCAAGTGTCCAGTACATGTTCGTTATAGTCTGAGTTAGTTATTGTTGTTGTTAAAAAGTGGCGCAAAGGTACGCATTTTCTTTATATATACAAATGCGTGTGCCTGATGGTTTACACTTTTATTATTCAGGAGTAGGAGAATGTCTGACCTGAGCCTGTGGATGAGGGGAGGTTCTGATGGCCGGTGTCGTAGGCTCCCGAGCGGATGCTGTCGATGACGCGACGGTCACGCTTGTAGGCGGGGTAGCGTTCGAGGGTGTCGCATACGGCATCGTCGTCGAGCTGGTTGAGCCCGAGGATGATTGATGACGAGCGTTCCTTGCTGCTGGTCAGGTCTTTGATTTTATCGCCGTATTCTTCGGTGACGCGGTCGTCAGAGACCGTATCCTCCACCTTAGCGGTTTTCGCGGGCATGGGGGGAGGGGTGACAGCAGCGGGTTGAGGTTCAGGACGTGAGGGTTTTACAGTCTGTCCGCCGGTGGTGGCGGGTGCGGTGGTGCTTCCTAATCCCCCGAAGACGAATTTTCCGCCGGCGTTGCCTCCGCCGAACGAGTTGGTCATTATCGAGTCCTCCTCATCGCGCAGTGTGATGTCGAATCCTGCGGCGAGAATGGTGATTTTCACCTTGTTGCCGAGGGTTTCATCATAGCCAACGCCCCAGATTACGTCGACTTCGGTGTTGATGGAGCCGATGAATCGGGTAAGTTCATTGGTCTCGCTCATCAGGAAAGTATCCTCGGCCTTGGGGTTGAAGAAGATGCAGAAGAGGAGCTTCTTCGAGCCCATGATGTCGCGGTTCTTGAGCAGAGGCGAGTTGAGGGCGTCCTGTATGGCGGCTGTGACGCGGCCTTCGCCCTCGCCGATGCCGGTGGATATGATGGCGGCACCGCCGTTGCGCAGCGTGGTGTCCACGTCGTTGAAGTCGAGGTTGATTTTGCCGTGGCCGGTGATAAGCTCTGAGATTGAGCGGGCGGCTATCGAGAGGGTGTCGTCGGCCTTTCCGAAGGCGTTGATGAAGTCGAGGTCGCCGTAGATTTCGGTGAGGCGTTCGTTGTTGATGACGAGGAGTGCGTCGACATACTTGGCCATCTCGTCGGCTCCGGCTATGGCCTTCTTAATCTTCACCTGGCCCTCGAAGAGGAAGGGGATGGTGACGATGCCGATGGTGAGCAGTCCGCGCTCCTTGGCCACGCGGGCCACCACGGGGGCTGCGCCGGTGCCGGTGCCGCCGCCCATGCCGGCGGTCACGAACACCATCTTGGTGTCGTCGTCAAAGAGGCAGTTGATTTCCTCGGTGGCTTCCTCGGCAAACGCTTTGGCTTTCTCGGGCTTGTTGCCTGCGCCGAGGCCGTCGCCTATCTGGAGTACGTTGGGCACTTCGGAGTGGCGGAGGGCCTGGGAGTCGGAGTTGATGTTGACAAACGATACGTTCTTGATGCCTTCGCGGTACATGTGGTTGACGGCGTTGTTGCCGCCGCCGCCTACGCCTACGGCCTTTATGATTATCTTTTCGGGCTCGTTCATGCGCGAGTCGATGAATGCTGATGTGTCGTCGATATTTTGGATGTCCATTTCTTCTTGGAGTTTTATGTTTGATTGGGCTTCGCCGGTCGGGGTTTCGGGGGTGTCAGGGCTGTCGGGAGTGACGGTATTGTCGATGGCCGATGCCTCTCTGAGCCGGGCAGGTGGTTGTACCTATTCTTCGTCCTCTTCTTCTTCAAAGCTGTTGGTGATGAGGTTAGCTACTTTGGTGACGAGCTGATTGTAGCCGCGTGCGAAGAGATTGGGCTTCTTGGGGGCCGGGATTGGCTCGGATACAGGCTTGGGAGTGGTGGGGACGGGGCGGGGTGCCTGTTGACTGCCGGTGTTGGTTGTGGGGGCATGTGTGCCGCCCTGATTTGAACCGGCGGGGGTGCTGATGCTCCCGGCATTGGACAAAACGCTGTCGTTGTTGCCGGGATTGGCTGCGGGTGCCCGGGTGCCTCCTTGGTTTGACGCGGCGGGTGCGGTGGTGGTGCCGGTAGCGTAGGTTTCGGTTGCCGCAGCGGGCTGCTCGGCTACGGGGGCGGTCATGCACTCCTTGGGGTCGCTTTTGGCGGCTTTGCTGAGGATGGCGAGCACGTCGACCGAGTCGGCTATCTGGATGCGTCCGTCGAGGATACGCAGACGGTTGCCGGGCGCGCCCTGACGCACTTTCAGGTGCGAGAGCTGCTCGAGACGCTGGTTGAAACCGTTGAGTCGTGCGCCCTTGCCCACAATGACGATGCCCCCGGGCAGACAGTCGGGCGTGAGTCCGGCATAGGTAATCTGCTCGACTATGTTGACTATGATTTCGGCGGCGCGGGCCGAGACATAGTTGTTGATGGCTACGAGGTCGGGCTGGCCGGGCGCGTGGGTTGACTCGAGGGTGGGGAATGCCGAGCCTCCGACCTTCTTCAGCTCCTCGGCCTGCTCCTCGAGATAGTTGAGGGCGGTGATGTCGCGTGTGATGTTGCGCGAGCCCATCGGGAGCACGGCGAGATGCACGAGTATGCCGCCGCGGTAGATGGCCACCGTTGTGGTCTCGGCTCCGAAGTCTACGAGCATACAGCCGAGCTTCTTCTCCTCGTTGAGCAGCACGAGGTCGGCCAGGGCGAGCGGACGCACGAATGTGCCCATGATATTCAGACCGAGACGGTCCTCGATGACCACCGAGAGTGTGCGCAGCAGCTGTGTGCGGCAGCTCACGAGGTTGAGGCGTGCGAGCACGTGCGAGCCCATGACCCCGGTGGGACGTGTGGTGACTCTGTTGTCTATGAGCACTTCGCGCGGGGTCACGTCGACGATGGTGCGGTCGTTCATGGGATATTCGAGGGCTTCGGCTGTGATGTCCTCGATGATGTCCTGTTCGATTATAGTCTCGGAGGGCAGTCGACGTTCTATGTCGACGCTTTGGGCCGAGAGCGAGCGGCCTCCGATGCTCAGATATACCCCCTCGACTTTGCGCGGAGCTTCGCGCTGCTCAAGACGGTTGATGACGTTGCGCACGGCCTGGGCTGTGTCTACGACGTTGAGGATGCAGCCATAGCGCACGATGTCGGTGATGGGTTCCTCTTCAACGGCTTTGACGTTGAGTGCTCCGTCGGGGCTTACGGAGCCGGTGGCTCCTTTTATCTTGGAGCTGCCGATTTCAAGGGCGATGATTGTTTTTTCCATTTTCGAGAGGGAGGGGCTGTTTTCAATTAGTAATTAGTAATTAGTAATTAGCAATTATTAATTAGCAATTATTAATTAGTAATTACTGATTGTTGTATGGTGGACTTTAAACTTTTAAACTTTTGACTCTTAAACTATAAACTCTAACCTTTCAACTCTAAACTCCATTTTTAGCCGGTATGGGTTTTTCGTTGTGGGCGGCTTGGCCGGGGACGGTCTGGCCGGGGGCTACGTTGTCGCCGGCCAGCATGGCATCGATGGGCACTGCTTCGTCGTCCTCGTGGCTTATGACGGGGACGTCGGGGGCGCGGCGGTGACGCTTGGTGGCTACGAGCTGGCCGTTCCATTTGAGCGAGAGGGTGTCATACTTTTCCCAACCCTGCTTTATGAGCACCTTGGAGTAGAAGGTCTGCAGATTGGCCATCTTCTCTTCGAGGTTGACGGGCGCGCCGATGTTGATGACGTGCTCGCGTATGTTGGGGATGAGGAGTATGTCGGTGGGCGATTTCACCTTTATCATGCCTATGTAGGAGCTCCACAGCGAGTCGGCGGCGATGAAGTTGACCAGCGGAAGGAGCGAGAGGGGGGTAAAGGTGGTGTCGGAGGAGTCGAAGTGCCCCTGGATGATGGGGACGTTCTTGTGGTAGCGGGCCGATGCCTTGACGCGCTTGCCGGCGCGGTTGACGTAATAGCTCGTCGTGCCGTCAAACACTCTGAGCACCGGGACTATCGGGGTGACGCTGATGCGTATGGTGCCGTCGGTGTAGCGCACCACCGATGCGTCCTCGATTTTGTCGAGGTCGAGCAGGCGGCGGCGTATGTCCTGGGTGTTGATATTGGCCAGGGCGATGCCTTTGGCGCGCGCGGGGAGTCCGTCAAGCTCGCGGGCAAGCTCGGAGGGGGTGACGAAGCGGCTCGCGCCACGGTCGTCACCGTCGGCATCCTCGACCGATAGCGACATGCCGGCACACAGCGCGTCATCGCTCTCTCGCGCGGTCATCGTAAGAGCCACCACGAGATAGACGGCAAGCATCAGGGAAAATAGTATTTTGAGATACTTATTCAATTAGTAATTATCAATTAGTAATTAGTAATTCTTTGGAGTAAAACGAGTTAAGAGAGTCGATGGGGTTAAGATATCAGCATTGGTGCGGCCAATAAGTCACATGTGACTATCATCTGAACTATAAACTTTAACCTTTAAACCCGTCAGGATTTCGCAGAAATCCTGACAATCTCTGGCAGGTAATTGCAGATGTCGCCTGCGCCTGCGGTCAAGAGGATGTCAAAGTTACGATTTTTGAGCGTCTCCACCAATTTTTCTTTGGGTATTAATACCTTATCAGAGGTTTTAACACTTTGGAAAATCATATCGGAGGTCACGCCCGGAATAGGCTCCTCACGCGCCGGATAGATGTCGAGCAGTATCACCGAGTCGGCGGCCGAAAGGGCGTCGGCAAACTCGGGGGCGAAATCGCGGGTGCGCGAGTAGAGATGGGGCTGGAAGGCCACTGTCAGGTGACGGCCCGGATAGAGGGCCTTGACCGAGGCTATGGAGCTGCGCAGTTCCTCGGGATGGTGGGCGTAGTCGTCGATGATGACGCGGCCTCGGCCGTTGTCCTCCTTGAGCCACGACTCGAAGCGACGCTTGGTGCCCTTATATGATGAGAGGGCGGTGCGTATCACCTCAGGCTCGAAGGCCTCGGTGCAGCACACGGCGGCAGCGGCGGCTATGGCATTCTCGATGTTGACCTCGACAGGCACGCCGAGATTGACGTTGCGTATGGTGCCGCGCGGGGTCACGATGTCAAAGGTTATCGAGCCAGTGTCGCGGCGTATGTAGGCGGCATGGAAGTCGCCCTCATTGCGCGAATAGGTGTAGACCTTGACCCCCTCCTGCACGCGGGGCTTGAGCTTTAGGCCGGTGTGGACTATGAGCGTGCCGCCGGGCGGGATAAGCTCGGTGAAGTGGGCGAAGCTCTCGAGATATGCCTCCTCGGTGCCGTAGATGTCGAGGTGGTCAGGGTCGGTGGCGGTGATTACGGCCACTGTGGGGGTGAGATGGTGGAATGAGCGGTCATACTCGTCGGCCTCGATTACGGAGTAGGGCGACGAGGGGGAGAGCAGGAAATTGCTGTCGTAGTTCTTGAGCACTCCGCCGAGAAATGCGTTGCACCCTATCGAGCCTGAGTGGAGGATATGGGCGGCCATCGACGAGGTCGTGGTCTTGCCGTGGGTGCCGGCAAAGCACAGGCTTCGCGAGTTGCGGGTGATGAGTCCGAGGGCCTTGGCGCGCTTCATGACCTCAAATCCGCCCTCGCGGAAGTAGGTGAGTATGGGCATGTCGGCGGGCACTGCCGGGGTGTAGATTACGAGCGTGTCGGCGGGATTGCGGAACGCCTCAGGGATAGTGGCGGGGTCGGGGGTGAATGTTATATCCACGCCCTCGGCCATAAGGGCGTCGGTGAGCGGGGTGGGGGTGCGGTCATATCCGGCCACCTTCTTGCCCTGCGAGAGGAAGTAACGCTCCAGGGCAGCCATGCCGATGCCTCCGGCTCCGATGAAATATATATTGTCCATTGTGTTGCGATATATTGTCTCTGTTGGTGTATGTGATGATTAGCGGGCTATGATTTCCTCAATTCTGTCCACGATTTTCTCGTCGGAGTCGCGCAGGGCCATTGCCGAGATTTTGGCCGAGAGAGCCTCGCGGGCTGACGGGTCGTCGAGCAGTCGCGACAGCTCGGCGGGGAGGGTGGCCACGGCGTCCTTGTCAAGTATCATTACGGCCGCGCCGCGTGTAGAGAGTGCCTCGGCATTGTGACGCTGATGGTCTTCGGCCACGTTGGGCGAGGGGATTAGGATTACCGGCTTGCCGAGTATCTGCAGTTCGGAAATCGTGCCCGCACCCGCGCGCGACACCACGAGGTCGGCGGCGCGATAGGCCAGGTCCATGCGCGTGATGAAGGTCGTGGCCTTTACGTTGTCATATTTTCCTGCAATGGCCTGGAACTGCTCTGCTCCGTAGCGGCCTGTCTGCCACATGAGCTGTGCCCCTTTCCCTGCAATGGTGTCGAGCGAGGCGGCGATGGCCTCGTTGACGGTGCGTGCGCCGAGGCTTCCGCCCACCGAGAGGATGAGGGGACGCGAGGGGTCGAAGCCGAGTTCGCGCTTGGCCTCCTCCTGCGTGAGGGTGCAGTCCTCGAGGTCCTTGCGCACGGGGTTGCCGGTCTTGATGATGCGGTCAGCCGGGAAATATCGGTCGAGCCCGTCATAGGCCACGCATATGGCCTTGGCCTTGGGGGCGAGGAGCTTATTAGTGACGCCGGGATAGGAGTTCTGCTCCTGCAGCAGGGTGGGGACGCCACGCTTCTGCGCCTGCTTGAGCACGGGGCCTGAGGCGTAGCCGCCCACGCCGATGGCTATGTCAGGCTCAAACTCCCTGACGATGCGGCGGGCCTTGCGGAGCGACTTCCAGAGCTTCCAGAGCACTCCGAAGTTGCGCCACAGCCGTTTGCGGTCGAAGCCGGCCACGGGGAGGCCTTCGATTTCATATCCGGCTGCGGGCACGCGCTCCATCTCCATGCGCCCGAGCGCACCGACAAAGAGTATTTCGGCGTCGGGGTGACGTCGGCGTATGGCGTTTGCTATGGATAGTGCCGGGAATATGTGGCCGCCTGTGCCACCGCCCGAGATTAGAACCTTCATAAGAATTTAGAATTTAAAATTTAAAATTTAAAATTGAAAATGAAAAATTTTTGGCAACCCAAACGGCTGATGCCGACAATTTGGCGGGACAGGCGGTTGGAACCGATAGGATAATTTTCCATTTTAAATTTTAAATTTTCCATTTCTTTCAGTTGAGTTGCATTTTGTTTTCGTCGCGGAGCTGTTCGGGGAGGGCTTCCTTCTCCTCGGTGATGTCCTGACGCTTGTTGCCGTGGCGCGAGGCCGTCCGGCTCACCGACAGCATGATGCCGAAGGCCATGCATGTGACGATGATTGATGTGCCGCCCTTGGAAATGAGCGGCAACGGCTGGCCCGACACGGGGAAGACTCCCGTGACGATGCCCATATGGAAGAGGGCCTGGAAGGCTATCATCACGGCCATGCCCATCACTATGAGGGCGGGGTAGGTGATGGTGCATCGCGAGGCTATACCGGCCGCTCGCGCAAGCAGCCACAGGTAGAGCAGCAGCACGGCCAGGCCTCCGATGAAGCCCAACTCCTCGACCACGATGGCATAGATGTAGTCAGAGAAGGCGAGGGGGAGGCGCGCGGCCTCGCGCGAGTTGCCGGGGCCTACTCCGTAGATTCCGCCGTTGGCCTGGGCCATATAGCCGAGTATCTCCTGGCGGTATTCGCCGGTGGGGGCGATTTCCCATTTGGGTATCGAATCGTTGCTGTGGCGGAAGATACGGGCACGCCAGGTGGCTATGCGCGACGAGGCTTTCTTGCCGTCGGTCACCATCTCGGCCCGCTGGGCTTCGTCGGCGGGAATAGAGCTGTCCTCTTCGTAGAAATACTTCAGATAGATATATCCCGCGCCGGCAAACACGACTATGATGCCAAGCACGCTGAACAGGTGTTTCCACTTCACGCCGCCGATAATCATCATGGAGCCTGTGATGGCTATGAGCAGAAGGGTGTTGGTGAGGCCCTGCTCGATAAGCAATGCCGAGAAGAACACTATGACCGCTCCTGACCACAGCATACCCTTTTTGGTGATGCCCACGCCGTGGGGGTCCTGATTGAGGGTCATTATGAGGGCGACGAGGAGCACGGCCGAGATTTTGACCATCTCGGCCGGGAAGATGCCTATGCCCAACAGCGAGAACGACCTCCTTGCGCCGTTGACATAGTTGCCGTAAAACATTACGTAAATCATCGCCGCCGCGCTCAGCACTGAGAACACGATGGTGAAGAGGGCAAAGTCGCTGTAATGGCGGCGCGAGAGCATCCATGTTATGCCCACGCCGAGGGCGAGCATGAACAGGTGGCGCACAATCGGGCCCATTACGCCGAGCGAGGAGCTGGCCACCTCGCGCGACGATGCACTGTAAAGCTCGATTATCGAGATGATGCAGAGAGCTATGAATATGCCCCAAATGTGCTTGTCTGCCTTGGCAATAGCCTTGGGCTTGCTTTGGGCCGTCGAAGCGACAGGAGCGGATGTTTCAACTGTGGACATTGAGGGAGAATTAGCAATTAGCAATTAGCAATTAGTAATTAGTAATTATTTGGAGTGTAGCGAGTTGGAGAGTTGTCTATACTTTATACTCTATACTTTATACTCTATACTCTATACTTACGAAAGAGATGCCACTCTCTCCTTGAACTGTCGTCCGCGGTCTTCGTAGCTCTTGAAGAGGTCAAAGCTGGCGCAGCAGGGGGAGAGTAGCACGGTGTCGCCCGGCACGGTGATGCGTGATGCGGTGCTGACGGCGTCGTCTATGGAATGGGTGTCATAGATGGCGGGTACCTGGCCGGTGAAGAAGTCGAGGAGTTTGGCGTTGTCCTTGCCCATGCAGATGATGGCCTTGACCTTCTCCTTGACCAGCGGAAGTATCTCGCTGTAGTCGTTGCCCTTGTCCTTGCCGCCGAGGATTAGCACGGTGTCGCGGGGCATTGACTCGAGGGCATACCATGTGGAGTTGACGTTGGTGGCCTTGGAGTCGTTGATGTAGCGTACGCCGTTGACGGTGCCTGCCGGCTCCAGGCGGTGCTCCACCCCCTCGAAGTTGCTCAGGGCCTTGCGTATCTCCTCCTTGTCGATGTCGAGGATGCAAGCCGAGAGGGCTGCGGCCATAGAGTTGTAGAGGTTGTGCAGACCGTTGAGCGAGAGTTCGGCGCGTGGCATACGAAGATTCTCGGCCGGGGTGTCGACACACATCATCTCCTCGTCGTCGACCCATGCGCGCGAGCCCTCCTCGCGGTGCTCGGCAAAGGGGTAGAGCGATGCCTCGGTGGCCACGCGCTCGAGCTGACGCTTGATTACGGGGTCGTCCTGCCAGTAGATGAAGGCGTCGCGGGGAGTGAGGTTGTTGAGTATGCGGAACTTGGCGTTGATATAGTTTTGCATTTCGTAGTCGTAGCGGTCAAGATGGTCGGGAGTGATGTTGAGGAGCACGGCTATATTGGCATGGAAGTCATACATGTTCTCAAGCTGGAAGCTCGACAGCTCGATGACATATACGTCGTGATGCTCGCGCGCCACCTGCAGGGCCAGGCTGCGCCCCACGTTGCCGGCGAGGCCCACGTTGAGGCCCGCATCCTTGAGTATATGGTATATGAGCAGGGTGGTAGTGGTCTTGCCGTTGGAGCCTGTGATGCACACCATGCGGGCGTCGGTGTAGCGTCCGGCCAGCTCGATTTCGGAGATTACGGGTATGCCGCGTGCCACGATTTCCTTGACCACGGGGGCTGTGGGAGGTATGCCGGGGCTCTTGACCACCTCGTCGGCGGCAAGAATGCGGTCCATGGAGTGGCCGCCCTCTTCCCATTCGATGCCCTCGTCGTCGAGCTGACGGCGGTAGCGTTCGGCTATCGAGCCTGAGTCGGAGAGGAATACGTTGAACCCTTTGGTCTTGCCGAGGATGGCGGCTCCGACGCCGCTCTCACCTCCGCCTAATATTATGAGAGAATTCATGTTAATTAGTAATTATCAATTAGTAATTAGTAATTGGGGGATAGTTTTGTAATCAGTCTTTCTGCAATCAGCAATTGTTTAATTACTAATTGCTAATTGCTAATTGCTAATTACTAATTGTTTGTTTTATCTTATCTTAAGTGTTATGAATGTGAGTACTGCGAAGAGGATTGAGAGAATCCAGAAGCGGGTGACGATTTTAGGCTCGGCCATTGCGCGGCGGGGCGTCTGGATGAGCGCGGCGATGCCCTCTTTCTGGAAATGATGGTGGAGAGGTGCCATGCGGAACACTCGGCGGCCTGCGCCGTATTTCCGCTTGGTGTATTTGAAGTAGGATGTCTGGATTATCACTGAGAGGTCCTCGGCAAAGAATATGAGGCAGAGGAGGGGTATGAGCAGCTCCTTGTGGATGAGGATGGCGAAGACTGCTATGATGCCTCCGAGGGTGAGCGAGCCGGTGTCGCCCATGAACACCTGGGCGGGGTTGGCGTTGTACCACAGGAAGCCTATGAGCGCGCCCATCAGCGCGGAGATGAACACCACAAGCTCTGACGAGCCGGGGATGTACATGATGTTGAGATAGGTCGAATAGATGACGTTGCCGCCGAGATAGGCCATGATGGCGAGTGCGGCGCATATGACGGCCGAGATGCCGGCACACAGGCCGTCGAGTCCGTCGGTGAGGTTGGCACCGTTGCTGGTGGCGGTTACGGCCACGATTACTACGATGACGAAGAGCACCCATCCGCCGGTCTGGGCATACTTGCCCATCCATGAGGTGAGTGACGCGTAGTCAAAGTTGTTGCCCTTGACAAAGGGGATGGTGGTTTGGGTGGATTTCACGTCGGGCGACTGGGTGAACTCCGAGACTTCGGCAAACTCCGTGCTCTCGCCGGTCGAGATGGTCTGGACACGGGTTGAAGAGTCGCTGACCGTGACCTGACGCTGGGTGATGTCGGGGCTGAAGCACATGGTGAGGCCGACGAGCAGTCCGAGGCCCACCTGGCCTACAATCTTGAACTTGCCCTTCATGCCGTCCTTGTTGTGCTTCTTGATTTTGAGATAGTCGTCAAGAAATCCTATGGTGCCGCACCACACCGTGGCTATGAGCATGAGCACCATATATATATTGGAGAGATTGCCTACGAGCAGGCAGGGGACGAGGAGCGAGAGTATGATGATGATGCCGCCCATCGTGGGGGTGCCCTCCTTTTTGAGCTGCCCCTCGAGGCCGAGGTCACGGACGGTCTCGCCTATCTGCATCAGTTGCAGACGGTCGATGATTCTGCGCCCTATCACGAGGGCTATAATCAGAGCGAGCAGAAATGCCGCCCCTGAGCGGAAGGTGATGTAGGTCATCAGTCGCGCTCCGGGTATCGAGGAGTATTGTTGCAGATATTCGGCGATGGAGTAAAGCATGTCTTTTCTTTGTTCGGGCTGTGCCTGAGGAGGGAGTGTTTGTGATGCGTTGTAGGGATAGCGTTGGTTGTGGTATGGAGGAGGAGGGGGAGGGCGTATGAGCGGCGGATAGGGCCGCCGCTCATACGGCCTGTGTTAGAATGCGCGGAAGTTCAGGCGGAAGGTGAGGGTGGGGTACACCTTGAGTGCGTCCTGAATCTTGTTGAATGTATTGTCATCCTCGACGAGCGATTTGTCAATCGTGCCGTAGTCAGAGTAAAGTTCGGGCTTACCCTCGAACTGAACGCCCAGCTCGGTCGAGAAGTTCACGAGCTTGCCGGGTATCATGCGGCCCCAGCCGATGCCGAGGTAGGGACGGAAGCCCTTGACCTTGAATCCGCCCGAGATGTCGCCGTTCTCGTTGGCGGGGATGTTGTAGTCACCGATGGTCACCTGGCCGTTGTAGCTGCCGCTGTACTTGGCTGCCTCGGCGAGGTCATCGCTGTGGCCTGTAATCTTGAGGAGCTTGTTACCGCCGAAGTATGCACCGGCTGCCACGAAGAATGAGCACTTGGGGATGGGGTAGACGTTGAAGATTACCTGACCCTGCACGCGGCCGAGGTCGCCCTGCAGGCTCACGGTGCCGTATTGAGTGACAGGACCGGCTGCGATGTTGGACTGGTCGGGAGCTTGATATGTGAAGTCCGCATCAGCATTGAAGGTTATGCCGGGCATTACCGACACGCCTGCACGCATCTGCACGAAGCTGGTGATGGGGGTGGCGAGCTCAACGGAGATACCGTTGGTGCCGACGCCTACGCCGGCTCCGAGATGATTGAAGATGTCAAGCGACTGCGCCGAAGTCGTCATCGAGGCAACGCCCAAGAGTGCAAGCAGAAAAGTCTTTTTCATTGCAAGTTAGTTGGTTAAAAGTGTTAATAATGTGATGATTAATATAATTATATATGATGATTGATACTATGCCTGTCGGTTGATAGCGGCCATTATCTCTTCGCGGTCGTCGAAGTGGTGCTTGACCCCCTTGATTTCCTGATAGTCCTCGTGGCCCTTGCCTGCGATTAGTATGACGGTGCCGGGATGGGCGAGGGCTACGGCTGTGCGGATGGCCTGGCGGCGGTCGGTGATGTGGAGGGTGCGTGTGCGGGCCTCGTCGTCGAGCCCCTGCTCCATATCGGCAAGGATGTCCTCAGGCTCCTCGAAGCGGGGGTTGTCAGAGGTGAGTATCACGCGCTCCGAGCGGGCGGCTGCCTCGCGGGCCATGATGGGGCGTTTGCCCTTGTCGCGGTTGCCTCCGGCCCCGACCACGGTGATGATTTCGCCCTTGGGGCCGATGACCTCGCGGATGGCCTGGAGCACGTTGACCACGGCGTCGGGGGTGTGGGCATAGTCTACGATGGCTGTGAACCCCTTGGGGGAGTGGAAGGCCTGAAAACGTCCGGCCACGGGCACGAGTGCCGAGATGGCGCGGAGCACCTCCTCGTTGTCCCACCCGAGCAGGATTGACGCGCCGTAGACGGCGGTGAGGTTGTAGGCGTTGAAGCGGCCGGTGAAGAGGGTCTCGACCTCGTGGCCGTTGAGGCTGAGGAGGGTGCCGTCGAGGCGTGACTCCACGATGCGACCCTTGAAGTCGGCCTCGGAGCGCAGCGAGTAGGTGTGGCGCGAGGCCGAGGTGTTCTGCAGCATCACCTCGCCCACCTTGTCGTCGGCGTTGGTGAGAGCGAATGCTGTGGAGGGGAGGTTGTCGAAGAATGATTTCTTGGCCTGGAGATATGCCTCGACCGTCTTGTGGTAGTCGAGGTGGTCGCGGGTGAGGTTGGTAAACACTCCACCGGCAAAATGCAGTCCGGCGATGCGGTGCTGGTGGGCGGCATGCGAGCTTACCTCCATAGCGCAATATGTGCATCCGGCATCGACCATGCGGCGCAGCATCTCGTTGATGGTGAGAGGGTCGGGGGTGGTGTGGTCGGTGGGATAGGGGGTTGTCTCCACGTAGTTGCACACGGTGGAGAGGAGTCCGGCCTTGTGGCCGAGCAGACGGGCCATCTCATAGATGAGCGTGGCGGTCGTGGTCTTGCCGTTGGTGCCGGTGACACCCACGAGGCTGAGCGAGCGCGAGGGGTTGCCCCACCACTCCGAGGCCATATAGCCGAGGGCTATCGCGCTCGAGGGCACGACGATGTAGGTCACAGAGGTGGACATCTGCTCGGGCAGACGCTCGCACACCACGGCTGTGGCTCCGGCCTCCTGGGCCTTGGGGATGAAGTCGTGACCGTCGACGCTTACGCCGGGCACGGCCACGAAGAGGGTGCCGGGTTTTACCTGACGGGAGTCGGAGGTGATGCTGACAATCTCTTTGTTGTCGTCACCCACTATTTCTGAAATCTCGACGGGCGAGATGAGTCGGTTGAGCTGCATATATGTTAAGGCGTGTTTTGCTGATTGGATATGTCGGGGTGTTATCGGGAGAGGGTGAGGTGGACGGTGTGGCCGGGGTCGACGTGGGTGCGCGGGGCGGGGGTCTGGACGTGGACAAATCCCGAGCCTGAGAGGGTCACGTCATAGCCGAGCGACTCGAGCTTGACCACGGCGTCACGCGCGCTCAGGCCGCGTACATCGGGCACGCCCGACGAGGCATCGGCCGAGGGGCCTTTGATGGTCTTGCTATTGGGGAGCGAGAAGGGTGAGCGCAGACGCTTATAGGGGTCGGTCGGCGAGGTGGAGGCATAGAAGGTGGGGCCGACGTCGGAGGGCGAGGCCGACTCGTAGTCAGAGCTGTTGCCGAGCATGCCTCGGGCATAGAGCTTCATGGCGATGTTGCGCATCACCTGGCCCGACGTCGTGGCCGCGCCGAAGAAGTTTTTGGTGGGATGGCACGTGAGCACCACGCATGAGTATTGCGGAGCCTCGGCGGGGAAGAATCCGCAGAAGGCGAGTCGCTTCTTGCCGGTGTTGTACTGGCCGTTCTCAATCATGTAGCATGTGCCGGTCTTGCCCGCGATGCGCACCACGTTGTTGCGCAGGAATCGGCCCGTGCCGTGGTCGCCCCACACGACGTTGGTGAGCATGCCGCGCATGATTTCGGCGGTCTTGGGCGAGCATGCGCGCCCGTTGCCCAGATAGGAAGGCTCGAGCACGGAGTCGACCGAGCCGCGCAGCTCCTTGACCAGCCGCGGACGCACGAACACGCCGTCATTGGCGATGGCGTTGTAGAGGGCGAGGGTGTATAGGGGCGGTATCTCGGTGGCGTAGCCGTAGCACTGTCGCGAGAGGGCTATGCGCCCGCCGCGGTCGGATGGCACGGAGTCGATGCGGGGTATCACCTCGCCTGCGATGCCGGTGTTGAGCGGCTCGAGAAATCCGAGGCTCTTGACACGGGCGTAGAATCCGCCGGGGTGTGAGTCGTATTTCGATGTGATGATGCGGGCCATGCCTATGTTGGACGACTGCTCGATGACGTCGCCGGCGCGTATGGCCGTGGAGTGGTGCGAGTCGGTGATGGGACGTCCGCCGGCATAGGCCCATCCCAAGCCGGTGGGGAGCATCTGGTCAAAGTCGGTGATGATGCCGTCCTCGACCGCTATCATCATCGAGAGGGTCTTGATTACCGAGCCCGGCTCGTAGCCCATCACGGCGCGGTTGCGGGCCTCGATGTAGCCGGGGCCGTTGGGGTTGAGCTCGAGGTTGGATATGGCCTTGATGTCGCCGGTCTTGACATCCATTAGCACGGCCACGCCCCAGTCGGCCCCGCAGGTGTCGAGCACGTTGTTAAGCTCGCTCTCCACGATGTCCTGCATGTTGATGTCGATGGTCGTGACGATGTCGCAGCCGGGGATGGCGGGGATTTTGGCCAGGTCGGCGATGTCCTTGGTGAGGTTGACCTTGCCGGTGGTGCCTGTGCGTCCGTACAGCAGCGAGTCAAGGGCCTTCTCGAGTCCCGAGATGCCGTGTATCTCCTTGCTCTGACGGGTCTGGCCCACGCCGCCGATTGAGCGGCGCGCCATGTTGCCGTAGGGGTTGAAGCGGCGCATGTTTTTCTCGAAGTAGAGGCCGGTGCGGTTGCGGTTGCCCTTGAAGTAGGGGAATGTCTTGAGCAGCTCCATGTCGGAGTGCGAGAGGTTGGTGAGGATGCGATAGGCGCGCGGGCGGCGTTTCGGCTCCTTCTCGAGCGGCTTGAGCAGATAGTCACGCCACTGCGAGGCGTTTTTCTCGGGGAAGTTGGCGGCCATAGCCTCGGCGAGCGCGTCGATGTTCTCGCGCAGCTTGGCTATGTTGAATTTCTCGGCGCGGTAGTCGATGCGTGCCGTGTAGTAGTTGAGGTTGGTTGCAAGCACTGACCCGTCAGAGGCGAGGATGTTGCCTCGGCGGGGGATGATGTCCTGCGAGAGCGAGAGGAGGCTGTCGGCCTTATGGTTCCACTTCTCGGCATCGACCACGGTTGTCTCGCAGAGCTTTACTGATATCCAGCCTGAGAGCACGAGTATCCAGAACACTACGAATCCGTAGCGGAAGAGGATGTTGCTTCTGTTGTCATTTTTCATCGCCATGATTGCCGGGAGTGGGATAGGGGGGTGTCAGTGTCTTTATGGATTGAACAGTGTGTGCGGGGGTGAGGTGGGTGGTTATTTCTTGATTGTGAACGGGGGCTGGGGCTGGACGCGGAGGTTGAGGTGGAGCGAGTCGACCATCTGCTGCATGGATGTCTCGCGTATGCGGCTCATGAACTGGCTGCGTTCGCGCGAGCTCTCGTTCTGCACTATCTCGAGCTGCTTCTGCAGGGCCTCGATTTTCTCGATGTTGGTGCGGTAGGTGAACTTGGTGGTGATGTAGACCATCATCACTATGATGAAGATGAGTATCGGCAGCCAGTGGCGGGCGAAGAAGTCGCTCGATATCACCTGGCCGCGAAACACCCTCACGATGTAGGGTGCCCGCTTCTTGTCGGTCTTCTCTTTCTTTGCCATTGGTGTAAACTCTAAACTCTTAAACTCTAAACTGTTAAACTTTAACTGCCACGCGGAGCTTGGCCGAGCGTGAGCGGGGGTTGAGGGCCACCTCCTCGTCGTCGGGGGTGACGGGGCGCGAGCCGAGCGGGCGCAGGGGTGAGTTGACGCGGCCGAAGAAGTCCTTGTCGAGGCGGCCTTCGACGTTGCCGGTCTTGATGAAGTTCTTGACCATGCGGTCCTCGAGCGAGTGATAGGTGATGACGACGAGGCGTCCGCCGGGACGGAGCACCCGGAGCGCACCCTCGAGCAGCTGGCGCAGCGCGCCCATCTCGTCGTTGACCTCGATGCGCAGGGCCTGAAACAGCTGGGCAAGCTCCTTCTTCTCCTTGCGGGGGTCGATGAGGGGGCTGACCACCTCGATGAGCTGACCCACGGTGTCGAGCGGCTTGCCGCTCTCGCGGGCGCGGATGATGGCGTCGGCCATGCGTCGGGCCTGTGACAGCTCGCCGTAGATTTTGAGTATGTCGGCCAGGCGGTCACGGTCGGTCTCGGCAAGCAGACGCGAGGCGGGGCGCGAGGCCGAGCGGTTCATGCGCATGTCAAGGGGGCCGTCGGCGCGAAACGAGAAGCCGCGCTCGGGGGTGTCGAAGTGGTGAAACGACACGCCGAGGTCGGCAAGCACGCCGTCAACGCCCTCCACGTCATAGTAGCGCATGAAGTTGGTGATGAAGCGAAAGTTGCTGTAGACCATCGTGAAGCGGTCGTCCCCCTTGGGTGCGCGGCTCACGGCGTCCATGTCCTGGTCAAACGAGTAGAGGTGTCCGCCACGGGTGGCGTCGAGCCTTTCCATGATGGCGCGTGAGTGTCCGCCGCCGCCATATGTGGCGTCGACATAGATGCCTCCGGGCTTGATGTCAAGCGCGTCGAGACATTGGGGCAGGAGGGCCGGTATGTGGTAGGGCTGGTCGCTCATCGGTAATCCTTATTTTTAATCAAGGTATATTAGGCTGTAAAATTAGTAAAAATTTGCAAAAGCAAACTGAATAAAAATGTCGCATTTGCCGAAAAGTTATTGACATACCGATTACAAGGGCGTAGAGTCGTGATTTTTGTGGTTTACAAATGCAAACGAGGCTGTCCTGCGGAGGAATTCAAGCAGGACACAAAAAGGACATAAGGGACAAAAGTGACATAAGATTTTTTCATATCTGATAATCGCTGACTATCAGAAAGATATACATATCTTATGTCGCTTTTGTCCCTTATGTCCTTTTTGCACCCTTTTACGGGCAGGGAAAGGGGATTACTTGCCGGGAGTTACCTCGACAGCCTCTACCTCAAACACGAGGGTAGAGTTGGGGCCGATGCCGGCCTGGGGCTGTCCGTCCACACCATAGGCGAGCTCGCCGGGGATGTAGAGCACATACTTGGCACCCTTGTTCATCATAGCGAGGCCCTCGGCAAATCCGGGCACTGTGCCGCGGGGGCTGAGGGTTACGCCCTGGTCGTTGCTGTCAAACACGGTGCCGTCGATGAGCTGGCCCTTGTACTTGACTACGGCGTTGCCGGTCTTGCCGACAGTCTCGCCTGTGCCCTCGGAGATTACCTTGTAGGCGAGGCCTGACTCGGTGGTCTTGATTGAGGGGTCCTTTGCGATGGCGTCCTTGATGAAGGCTGCGCCCTTCTCCTTGTTTTCCTTAGCCTCGGGTGAGTTCTCCTTGGCGGCCTTGGCAGCCTCTTCCTGAGCCTGATAGTATTCCATTATCTTCTGCTGGGCCTGCTGGGCGAGCATCTGGAATGTGGTCTGAGCCTCGCGCATCTCCTCGACGCTGATTGAGTCAGAGTTGAAAGCCTTGGAGTATGCCTCGTAGACCTTGGCGCGGTCAACGGGGATGCCGGCCTGCTCGTAGCGGTAGAGCTGACCTGCGAGCTGGAGACCGAACGAGAGACCTGTGAGGTAGCCCTGCTGGGTGGTGTCGGTCATGATTACCTGCTTGAAGCCGCGCAGGATGTCGTCCTTCTTGAGGGCGGCCTTCTGGTCGTCAGGGATGGTGTTGTAGTCGCTTGAGAGACGCATGCCCTGGGTCATGCCGAGGTAGGAGGAAAGTGAGTCGGCAAAGCCCTGGTCGGCAGCGGCGGATGAGCCGCCGTTGCTGCATGAGCTTGCGAGCAAAGTTGCGGCGATGCCGCAGACTGCTAAGATTTTCTTCATTGTTGGTTTCGTTGTATAGATGTGTTAAATGGTAGCTTGGGAGGCGATTAGAGCACCTTGATAAGCTCTACGTCAAAGATAAGGGTGGCGTTGGGGCCGATGACACCGCCGGCACCGTTGGGGCCGTAGGCGAGCTGTGAGGGGATGTGCAGACGCCACTTCGAGCCGGCCTTCATGAGCTGAAGGGCCTCGACCCATCCGGGGATTACCTGGGTGACGCCGAATGTGGCGGGCACGCCGCGGTCAACCGAGCTGTCAAACACGGTGCCGTCGATGAGCTTGCCGGTGTAGTGCACCTCCACGCGGTCGGTCGACTTGGGGGTGGGGCCGTCGCCCTCGGTGAGCACCTCATACTGCAGGCCCGAGGGGGTGGTCTTTACCTCGACGCGCTTGCCGTTCTCTTCGAGATACTTCTTGCCGGCCTCGGCATTGATTTCGGCCATCTTCTCGGCCTCGGCCTTCTGCTTGGCCTCCATAGCCTCGAAGAATTTCTGAATCTCGGCCTTGGCTTCGTCATAGGTCATCTTGGGCTGGTTGCCGTAGAACACGGCGGCCACGCCGTCGGCGAAGTCCTCGACATTGATGGTCTGTATGCCGCTGGCGCGGAAATTGTTGCCCATGCTCAGTCCGAGAGCATAGCTGATGCGATCAAGTTCTTTATTGTCCATAATTTATAAGATAATTTAGTCAGTTTAAAAACGGTGAGGAGAAGCTAACAAACTGCAAAGTTAAGCGATTTTGGCATGCATGCAGGTTATTTTTAATTAAAAAAGTTAAAAAAGCCATCTGACGTGCCGGCTTACCCCGTCTTTATAATAACTCTGCCATTATGTGAATTGTTCTTACAGGTGATATGGGCGTATGTGTAATAATTCCAGACGGGGAGGCATGCGGGTGCGGTTACATAAAAAGTGCCCCGCTGTCTTCTGCAGATGGCGGGGCCGGAGTGTCGCAAACTGTTGAATTAACCTAATAAAAATTGCACTACCTATTTACTAAAAAATGTTCCTAACATGTGATTCTATGCGACTGATAATATATAAACTGGTAAGAATTTAGGGTGAAGATAATATGAAAAAAAGAATTTAGGTGTAAATGAAAACAGGTCGATTATTCCTGGCCGGGACGCCAGGTATGGAATATGATATTTGAGGCGTTTATACCGTCGCGGTGGCCCCACCATTTTTCGGTCCAGGGGATGAATCCGTTATACACCTCGTCGATGCACTGGCCTTCGCTCGGCCACAGCCAAGCCCTCGGGGCGAGGAACATCTGCGGGGCTTTCGCCTCTACTTCGCGCACCGGGGCAGATATGGCGGTAGTGGTGCCGTCGGCTTGCTCGACGATGACTTTGAATCCACCCATGTTGCCGCCTGAGGGCAGGAGCGCGCCTTCGGCGGGCTTGCCTGTCTCCTCGCTGATGTCGGTCAGCGTGAAGTTCTCCAGCCCCTCGCCGGTGATTTCATAGGTCATACTGCCGGGGCCGCCCCATGAGTGGGCGTTGATGGGTGAGGAGTGCGGGCGGCCGGCTCCCCACCATGAGTGCAGTTCGCCGTTGTTGGAGCCTTCGGGGATAAGCCTTGTGCCGTTATATTCGATGTAGACGGGCAGGGTGCCGCCGGCGGCGAGTGCCGTGACGGTGACTTTAGGCTCGCCGGCAATGTGGCTGACGCCAAACACTACGTCGTTGAAGTCAAAGTCGTGTGAGCCGCCCAGGTCCTCGCACGCTATAATCCAGCTCTGAGGCGTGGGTTTCTCGACGTCGGGGTTAAGCTCCTCGCGGTCGCGGACAAACTCGCCGTTGACGCGCAGCAGCATGTCGTTCATGTCGTGGTCGCTTCCGTTGATGCCGTTTTCGCTCTCGGCATATCCGTCCTCGACGCCCATGATGGTCTGGCCGTTCCACTGGTAGGCCACGAAGGGTGTCCAGGGTTCGGGCGAGCCTGCACCGGCGTGGTTGTTTGACTCGAAGCCGTTGCTGTCGCTATGGCTGTGGCCCTGATTCATGGTGTTGCCCATGTATTTGTTCATGAGCGGTACTGAGAACTGCAGCTGTCGGCCATCGATTCTCTTGTCGGTGTCGAGTTCCCTTTCGAGGATGTACTGTCCGCCGGTCACGACGAAGAATGCGATGTGTGTGCCGAGGGGGAATTTGTAGCTGCCGGTGGCCGATGATTTGAGCTTGCCGTTCTCAAACTGGTCAGGGGCATAGTAGACGAGTCGGTATTTCGCGGAGCGGAATGATGCGATATTATCGGTGTCGTCGGGATTTTGTTCGGCATAGCTCACGTAGTCGGCAAACCGTTTGCACATGGCCCAGTCCCAGGTGTTGTTCTTGCCTTCGTCATTACCGCTGGAGATGATGCCGAGTGCATCGCCGTTGGATGCATGGCCGTCGACGAGACCCTTGGACAAAAGGTCCCAGCCGGGGTATCCGTCCTTGGGATTGGTTGAGTAGAGGTTGGAGAAGGGGCATGCGTCGTACATGAGGAGAAATTTGGGCTTCTTGAGCAGGACGGCCATACGCTCGGCTTCGGGGAGGGTGGCTTCGGCGTCGGTGTAGTAGAAGTAGCCGAATGAGTTGAAGTAGCTTGTGCTGCCGAACATATAGTCAATCGACACCTCTGACTGGTCCTTGCCTACGATGAAGTCCATGCGCTCGTCAATCTGAAGCAGGTCACGGTAAGCCTCGAGGTTGCACTGCCATGAATTGCGGTCAACCTCCTCCTTGAATACACCTGTGCTTCCCACGAACGGCACGAGGTCTTTTGCCGAGTAGGCCTTATCCTCGGGCGCATAGTCGGGCTTGATGTAGCTGTTGCGGTAGCCTTCAAAGTCGCTGACCGGGCTTGAGGCGAGGCCGTACACGCTGAAGATGTTGTTGACGTAGGCCGAGCTGCTGGTGGTGCCTTTGAATCTCAGACTGTAGATGGTGTAGTTCAGGCCCTGGACACGTATGGTGTTTCCCTTCATGTTTCCTATGCCCTCGGCTGTGATTTCTATGGACTTCTTTTCGCCGTCAGTTTTGGGGATTTGTATGCCGTCAACGCCGGTGCATTTGTAGCCTTTCCAGTTGTCGTCGGCAAATTTTATCACGGCATCGGATGTGAGTCCGGCGGGCGTGGAGTAGGTGAGCTCGAGGATGACTGTGTTGCTTGACATATCGGTGGGGAGTCCGTAGTCGATGCGTGCGTCGCTGCCCCAGTTGTCGTCAAAAGCGAATCCCTCCTCGCCGATTGCCTGTCCCCCCGAGTTTTTGCCTTCAGTGATATTCAGGGGTGTGAAATCGGGATACTTCAGGTCGGTCTCGTCGATAGGGAGATGGTTGCCTGAGTTGGTGGTGAAGTTTTTCCAGAATGTAGAGTTGTATTCTTTGTCGACGGGTATTGTGCCGAGTCCGCGGTTGGTCGACAGGTCGTAGGCATAGACCGGGGCTGCCTCGGCGGCGCGGGAGCTCCTGGCCACAGCCACCTGCAGATGGCCGTTGCTGATGGGGCAGTATTCGGCATAGAGGGCTTTGCCGCGCGAGTCGAGTATCTGCACATAGGCGCGGTCAAGGTTGCTTGGATAGTCAAACTCAAAGCCGGTGCGGGCGTCATATGATGCCACTATCTCGCAGTCGGGGTTGCCGGGCCAGCAGGTGTAGACCTTGACGGCTGTCGCGCCCGAGAGTAGTGACCGGTCGACATCGGTGACGATGCGTGTGGCGGTGTTCCACTCATGGTCGAGGCTGCCGATGCCGAATTTTTTGATAAATTCACGTGTGTAGAGTTCGGATGTGTCAGGCGTCTGAAGAGTCTCGCTCTGGCATCCGGCCAGCAGGAGCGAGAGTATCGCGCCGGCTGTAGTCAGGTGTTTTTGGGCGGTGTTTCCAGGTTTCATAAATTACATTGTAATCTTATGTTTCAGAATAAAGGCCGGGACAGCACATCGTGCTGTAAAAGTGATGACGCCGCCCCGGCCAACCTTACCTAATCAATCTTAATTAACCTAATCAACTTTAATTAACCTTTGTTTTTACGATGTGGGATGCCGTGGCCACTATATATAAGCCTTTGGCAAGCGTTATATTGGCAGTGCCGTCGACACGAGTGTCAGAGATGAGTTTGCCGTCGATGGCATAGACTTTGACATTTGTTGCGGCAGGGGCTGTCACAGCGATGCCTCCGCTCACGGGGGTGACGGTGATGTCACTCTCGGCCGATGTGATGTCATCGATGCCGGTGGTGCCCTGACGCTCCACGAGACGGACGTTGTCTATGAGATAGTCGGGCTTGTCGCTCAGGATGCCGAGGCGGAGCTTGAAGCTGTTGCCTACGGTGTTGGCTGGGTCGATGGTGTAGCTTTTCTCCACCCATTTGCCGGCGGTTGCCTGTTCGGGATAGCCTTCGTCGGCATGGATTTTGTGGTTGTCGGCCTGGACATACATGTTCTTGTAGTTGTCGTCGGCAGCGTTGCGGTAGAGGTCAAACTTCAACTCGGAATAGTCGGCGAGTTTCTTGCCCTCGGGCAGGGTCACTTCCATCTCGTGGATGGTGTTCATGTCGTTTTCTCCTGACATAGATGCCACGAGGTTGCGTGCGTTGTCAGGGTCGGCCGCTGTCTTGGCGTTGCCTTTTATGTCATAGGCGAGATAGTTCCACATAGGGAGTGTGGCGTCGATGGCGTTGTGGTGCTGGAAGTCATTTACCATGAGCACTCCGTTGGTCACGGTGCCGTTAGCGGTGTCGTCGAAGTCGCCTGAGGGGCCGACCGGGGGATTGACCGATGAGCCGGCGCGCTCGAGCAGCTTGACATTGTCAATGGCATAGTGGGCCTTGGGGCTGTTGAGGCCTATGCGGATTTTGACAGTGCCTTTCGAGGTGATGTCGGCGGGGAGTTCGTAACGCTTGTTGGTCCACTCTTCGGCCTTGGCATGCTCGATGTAGCCGGTTTTCTCAATCTGATTGTCGTCGATAAGCACGAACATCTCCTTGTAGTTGTCATCGTCGCTGAAACGATAGAAGTCAAAGGTGATGGCCTTGAAGTCGGCGATGGTCTTTCCTGCGGGGAGTGTCACGGGGATTTCAACGATGGCGTTGTAGTCGGTGGTGACGCACTCTACCACTTTGTTGGAGGCATCCTTGGGGTCGGCGATGACTTTGATGGTGGCGGCGGGAGTATTGCCCTGAAGGTCATAGGCGGTGGCTGTCTCACCGTTGTCGAAGTCGGCGGCTGTCAGCCATTCGGATTTCTCCTCAAGGCGCACGTTGTCGATGGCATAGTGGCCTTTGGGGGTGTTCATGCCTATGCGGATT
Source organism: uncultured Duncaniella sp. (assembly GCA_910584825.1). Taxonomy (GTDB): domain Bacteria; phylum Bacteroidota; class Bacteroidia; order Bacteroidales; family Muribaculaceae; genus Duncaniella. The sequence goes on from CAJUCI010000026.1 coordinate 27,348, forward strand.
TTGATGCTGCCTTTTGATGTCACGGTTGATGCGATGGGATATGCCTTGACGGTCCATTCCTGGGCCTTGGCCTGCTCAATGTAGCCGGTCTTTTCAATCTGAGTGTCATCGACCAGCACATGCATCTCCTTGTAGTTGTCGTCATCGCTGAATCGGTATAGGTCAAAGGCGATGCTGCCGTAGTCGGCGATGGTCTTTCCGGCGGGGAGTGTCACAGGGATTTCGATGATGGCGTTGTAGTCGGTGGTGACGCATTCGGCCACGAGGTTGGAGGCGTCCTTGGGGTCGGCGGCCACTTTGACTGTCGCCGCAGGGGTGTTACCCTGGGTGTCGTATGTCCCGACTGTATCGCCGGTCTTGGAGGCTTGGAAGTCCTGGACGATGAGCCAGCCGTTCTCGTTGACTGTGCCGTTGAGTGAGCCTTCAGCGGCAAAGGTTGTTGCGGAGATGGTGAGTGCCGCACATAGATGGTAAAAACGTTTCATAGTCTTTATCAGTTAAGGTTAATAAATGAATTTAAGGGTTGTATTGCTGTTTTCGGATGCCAGCTTGAGCACATAGAGTCCGCGGGCAAGATGTCCGACGGGGATTGTGCCGTCACTGAAGCTGTCGGCGGCAACGGTGATGCCCGTGGGGAGGGCGATGATGGCATATGTGCCGCAGTCTGCGCCGTTGACTTTGAGTTCGCCACAGCAGACGGTGACTGATACTTTGCCCGAGGGTGAAAGCACTGCGTCGATGCCGGTGGTGCCCTGACGCTCAATGAGGCGGATGTTGTCTATGAGATAGTGGGGTTTGTCGCTCTCGATGCCGAGGCGGAGCTTGAAGTCATTGCCAACGGTATTTTCGGGGTCGATGTCATAGGTCTTCTCGGTCCATGAACCCTTGCTTCCGTGGTCGTCATAGCCCTGGCCCTCCTCGTCGACATAATAGATTACGTGGTCATCGGCCTGGACACGCATGCGCTTATAGTCGGCGTCTCCCTGATGGCGATAGAGGTCAAACTTTATGGCTTCGTAGTCGGCGAGAATCTTGCCGTCGGGCAGGGTGACGGGTATCTCGAGTACGGTGTTGTAATCGCTGGTCCATCCGTCGCCGTTAGGTTCGGCTCCCGAGAATGATGCCGCAAGGTTGGCCTCGTCGTCAGGGGCGGCGACGGTCCTGGCATTGCCGCGCGGGGCTTCCGAGCCACGGCTCCACATGTCGAGGGCGACGTCGGTGGCCTGATGGTGCTGGAAGTCGTTGACCATAAGCTCGCCATAGGTCGTAGTGCCGTTGGCTGTCTCATAGAATCCCGAGGCTGAGGTGTTGCGCTCGGTCAGACGCACATTGTCGATGGCGTAGTGGGCTTTGTTGCTGTGGATGCCGATGCGCAGGCTGAGGCTTGTGCCTGAGGTGATGCCGGCGGGTATGGAGTAGCGTTTGGGTGTCCACTCCCCGGTCTTGGCCTGTTCATCGTACTTGTTGTCGATGAATTCTATTTTCTTGTCATCGACGCCTACATACATGGGTTTGTAGTTCTCGTCGTCGCTGTAACGGTAGAGGTCAAATGTGATGGCCGAATAGTCGGCTATGGTTTTGCCCTCGGGGAGGGTGACAGGGATTTCAAGGACGTTGTTCCAGTCGGTGGTCTTGCACTCGGCCACAAGGTTCTTGCCGTTGTCAGGGTCGACGGCGGTCATGGCGTTGCCCTGTGCTGACTGGCCATGATAGTTCCACATAGCGAGAGCCACGTCGGCAGCCTTGTGCTGCTGGAAGTCGCATACCATAAGCTCGCCGTCGGTCACGGTGCCGTTGGTGGTGGCGTCAAATTCGGGAGTAGGGTCTACAGGGTCAGGCTCTATGGGGTCAGGCTCGATAGGGTCGGGGTCAACGGGGTCGGGGTCGATGGGCTTGTCGGTAGGCCCGTAGATGCGGTAGCGTCCGGCGCAGTTGAGCCAGTTGAGGAAGTAGAGGCATCCGTCATAGTAGCGGTATTTGCCGGTGGGGACGGCCATGTCGACAAAGTTGTCAATGAATTCCCATGCCTTAGAGTCGGAAGAGGCGAGCACGCCCGATGCGTTGCACCCTACGAGGCCCGGGGAGTGTTCGGTGGGGCCTCCGTAATACTGCTTCTCGCTGCCGTCGAGATTGAAGAGATTGTGATAGCTGTCTATGCCCTTGGACATGAAGAATTTCTGCTGGCGTCCCAGGAGCGACTGATAGTCGACTCCTGCGGGCTTGAACCATGCGAAGTCTATGGCCATGTTCATTGCGCAACGCCATGCGTCGTAGCAGAATCCGGCATGGTCGCCGTCGCCGTTGTGCGCGCTGCCGTCAAAGTCGGCATAGTCGGGCATAAGGCCGGTGTTTGCGTCGGCAAACTTGGGCCACATCTCGCGGCTCTTCTTGGCCAGCGAGGCGCAGAAGTCGTTGTCCTTATCGGCCCACAGGCTCCAGAGTGTGTAGAATGCGGGGAGGTGATAGGACGGGTCGGTGAATCCGGCGGCCCGGGCGAACGGCACGAACACTACCTGCCTCTGCTCGTTGTCAAAGACGGGGACGTAGGATGACCATGACGTCTCTTTGGGACGGTTGATGCAGACGTCAAGAATCTCCCTGGCCTCGGCACTGTAGTTGAAGATGCCCTCACCGTCGCCCCAGCGGTTGGATGCGAACATGAGTGACATGATGAAGTATTCCTCGCCGTCAGATGCGGTGTTGGCATCCTTCTTTGAGCCGTCGCGTCCGCATTGCCATGCGAAGTAGCCGTAACGGTTGGCGTCGTCGCCACCGTTGCTCTTCTGATGTTGCATGTTGGTCTTTGCCCATTTCCAGAGGGCGTCGAATTCCTTTTTCTTATCGAGCTGCACGCACAGCATCATGCCGTATGACATGCCTTCGGAGCGCACGTCGTCATTGTTGACATCGAGGATATAGGCCATGTCGCCCTCCACGGGATAGTAGAGACGCTCGGTGTTCTCGTCGCCCTCGAAGTATGTGGCCCAAAGCTCGTCAATGCGCTGTTGCACCAACGCGTCGTCATATCCGGCCTCCTTGAAGAGGTTGCGGTATTGGCCTGTGTAGTATGCTCCCTGCTCGGGTATGACAGGTGCGTCGCGGTTGACGAAATAGGTGAATGTAATCTCGCTTATATAATAGGTTTGGTCGCCTCCGCCGTTGAATCCGAACGCGAGCTTGAAGCTGTTCAGGCTTTTCTGCCCGGCGGTCAGGCTGAAATCGGCTGTGCTGCAGTTTTTGCTGAACCATGTGTCGGTCTCGCCCTGCCTGGGGTAATCGTCGCCGGTGGCGTCGGAGAATACCCGGGTGCCGTCGATGTATATTTGTGCTTGTTTGTAGTTGACATATTGTGGATTTCCGGCCGACGGGTAGTAGACTTTGGCCGAAACCGATGTGCAATCGCCCAGGGTGAGTCCCTCGGGCAGTGTGACGGGGATTTCGGCAAATGCGGCATTGTCTTTGCAGGCTACAATAAGCACTCGGCCCGAGCCGGCAGGGTTACCCTTGACAACTGCCGTGCCGGCCTTGTCACCAATCATGGTAAAATCCTGTCCGACAGCATAATCGGAAAATCCTATGCTGAATCTTGCAGCCGATGCCGTCATGACAGTTAAGGTAAGAAATAACAATGGTAATAAACGTTTTGTCATAATAAGGTTTGGGTTGATTATGATTTGTAGGTACAACTGTGTTTCTATTAACAAAGGTAAATCAAAAGGTGGCTATTTACCTCCCCCCCCGATAGTTAAATTATGTTAACTAAAACGGTTAAAAGTATAGTTTTTTGCAAAAAAAGTGTATTTCGGAAAGGGTTGATTTCAGTTTTGCGACGTGAAAAAAACACTTTCGCCCCGCCCTTATTGTAAAAAGTAAGTAATGATTATGTCAGAAAATTGTTTTATATTTGCATGTCGTTTCTGAGTTATTTTATTTGCAATGCGGCTTTGTGAACTGACACTTAATAATTTCAAGAATATAGCCGAGACGCGGCTTGAGCTGTCGGGCAAGGTGAACTGTTTCCTGGGCAATAACGGCATGGGGAAGAGTAATCTGCTCGATGCGGTGTACTTCCTGAGTTTCTGCAAGAGTTTCTCGGGGGTGAATGACCGTCTGCTCATACGCCGCGGCGAGGACTGGGCCATGGTCAAGGGCCGGTATGTGCGCAAGGGGGTTGACGAGGAGTTGACCCTGGGCCTCGCACCAGGCCGCCGCAAGAGCCTGAAACGCGGTGGCAAGGAGTATCAGCGGCTGAGCGCGCACATCGGGGCGTTTCCGCTGGTGATGGTGGCCCCGCAGGATATCGACCTCATTCGCGATTCGGGCGAGGAGCGTAGGCGGTGGATGGACATGGTGATTTCGCAGAGCGACGCTCAGTATCTCGACGCGCTCATACGCTACAACAAGGGGCTGGAGCAGCGCAACCGTCTGCTGCGCGACGGGTGTGTCGACCCGGCGATGTATGGGGCGGTGGAGATGATGATGGACATGAATGCCGACTATATCTATCGTGCCAGGGCGCGGTGGGTGGACAGTCTGACGGGGCTTTTCTCGCGCTACTACCGCGCCATCGCGGGCGAGGAGGGCGAGTTGCCGTCGCTGCGTTATGTCAGCCATCTGCAGCGCGGCGGGGGCGTCGCGCTGACGGTGCTGCTCGACGAGGCGCGCCGTCATGACGAGATTGTGAAGCATACGTCGGTGGGTGTGCACCGCGACGATATAGAGATGGAGCTTGACGGCATGCCTATGCGCCGCACAGGCTCGCAGGGTCAGTGCAAGACCTATACGATAGCCCTGAGGCTGGCGCAGTATGACTTCCTGCGCGAGGCCACGGGCATGCGTCCGCTGCTGCTGCTCGATGATATTTTCGACAAGCTCGACACGTCGAGGGTGGAGCGCATCATGGGGCTGGTGACGAGCGACAGCTTCGGCCAGATTTTCGTCACCGACACCAACCGCACCCATCTCGACGAGATTATGGCCCGCACGGGGGGCGACTATCGCCTCTGGCGGGTGGAGGAGGGAGGCTTCACGGCTCTATGAAACGCACCTACCCCAAGCATATCGCGGCCATAATCGACGAGGCTATGGACCGCGCGGGCCTGACGGATACGCTCAATGAGCAGCGCGCCGCGTCGGCGTGGGCCGATGTGGTGGGGCCGTCAATCAACCGCTACACCACGCGCCGCTACGTGGACCACGGTGTGCTGCACGTCTACATGACATCGGCACCTCTTAAAAACGAGCTCGGCTTTGCCCGCACCCGCCTCATCGAGGCCATCAACCGCCAGGTAGGCGCAGAGACCGTGACGGAGATAGTGTTTCATTAGTAATGTTAATCAAGATATTACAGTATTATTATGAGTGATTACTGCGAGGGCGGGATTAAGCATTTCCGCCATCATATGCCGCTGCAGATGCGGTTTAACGACATAGATATGCTCGGACACCTCAACAATAGTGTCTACTTCACCTTTATGGACCTTGCCAAGACGCGCTATTTCCAGGCCGCGCTGGGCGATAAGCTCGAGTGGGGCGACATAGGGGTGGTGATTGTCAATGTCAACTGCGATTTCTGCGCGCCGACATTCTTTGACGATGTAATCGAGGTGGAGACCGCTGTCGTTGCCATCGGTGAGAAGAGCCTGACGCTCGAGCAGAGGGTGTTCTCGCCCACCGACGGCACGGTGCGCTGTCGCTGCCGCACGATTATGTCGGGTTTCAATGCCAAGACCCTCAAGTCTGAGCCTATATCTGACGAATGGCGCGAGGCACTGGAAACGTATGAGAACGTAAAATTTTAAATGTAAAATTAAGAATTAAAAATTAAAAATTTAGGCCTGTCGGCCGAAGCCTATTATATGGTTTAAGGTCTAAAGCCGCGTGCCACAGCCGTTTGGCCGGACATAGCGAGCGAGATGAAAGCAAAACAATTTTCCATTTTCCATTTTAAATTTTCCATTCCCATGAACTTGCCTGAGGGATTTGTCACTATGCTAACCCAGCTGGGTCTTGGCGATGCCGTCGAAGCCATAGCTTCACGCGAGCCTGAAGTGTCGGTGAGGGTCAACGCCCGAAAGGGGTGTCATATCGACGGCGACGGAGGTGTGCCGTGGTGTGCCGAGGGGGTATATCTGCGCGAACGGCCAACGTTTGCGCTCGACCCGAGGTGGCATCAGGGCCGCTATTACGTCCAGGAGGGCGGCTCGATGTTTGTGAGCCATGTGGTGAAGCATCTGCGCGAGGGGTGGGCCGGCCCCGTGGCCGTGCTCGACGCATGTGCCGCGCCCGGCGGTAAGACCACGGCCGTGATGGACGCCCTGCCCGAGGGCTCGCTCGTCGTGGCCAACGAATATGTGCCCGCGCGCGCCGCTGTGCTCAGGGAGAATATCGTCAAATGGGGCTATCCCGCGGCGATAGTCACGCGCGGCGACACGGCTGACATAGCCCGGATGGGCGAGACGTTTGACCTCGTCATCGCCGACGTGCCCTGCTCGGGCGAGGGGATGATGCGCAAGGATGATGAGGCGGTCGACCAGTGGAGCGAGGGGCTGGTGAGGGAATGTGCCGACAGGCAGTGGGAAATCGTCAGCAACCTGTGGCGCACGCTCCGTCTCGGCGGGGTGATGATATATAGCACCTGCACGTTCAACCGTCAGGAGAACGAACTTACTGTCAGCCGTATCATCTCGGAGCTTGGCGGCGAGAGTGTGGTCGTGCCCGTTGACGCGGAGTGGGGCATAACCCCGGCTCTCGATGCCGACGGGCGGCCTGACGACGCGATTCATGCCTACCGCTTCGTGCCCGGACGTACGAGGGGCGAGGGGTTGTTTCTCTCGGTGATACGTAAAGTGGCCGATGCCGACGCGTCCGATGATTACGGCGTGCGTGCCATGCGCGTGAAGCCCTCGCGTGACCGCGGCAAGGATAAGGGGAAAGGGGCGAAGGCCCAGCCCGTGCCTACGCGGCAGCTTGTGGAATGGCTCGACCCCTCCCGACAGTTCACGATATATGCCGAAGGCGACCGCGTGAGCGCGTTTCCCGCCGAGTGGGCCGGCGTACTGGCCGAAGTGAGGCGGCACGTGGATGTGATACACGAAGGCATACACCTTGGCACCGTCAAGGGGCGCGACATTGTGCCCGCCCACGGACTGGTAATGTCATCCGCATTCAATAAATCGGCCTTCCCGCTCGTTGATATAGACACGGACACCGCCCTGCGCTATCTGCGCGGCGAATCGCCCGCCCTGCCCGACGGCACCCCGCGCGGCCACGTCGTGCTCAATTACGACGGCTCGCCCCTCGGCCTCGTCAAGAACCTCGGCCCGCGCAGCAACTCACTCTACCCCGCCCCCTGGCGACTCAAGATTAAAATTTAAAATGGAAAATTTAAAATGGAAAATTAATCGCATGACATTATGAACGGCAACGTTATCGTCGATAAGAGCCTTGCCTTTGCAGTCCGCATCGTAAGACTTTACAGGCTATTGAGGCATGACCGTCAGGAATCGGTGATGTCAAAACAGCTGCTCAGATGCGGCACAAGCATCGGTGCGAACGTTGCAGAGTCGCAGGAAGCTCAGACATCGCCGGATTTCGTATCCAAGTTATACATAGCACTCAAAGAGTGCAGCGAGACGCGTTACTGGCTTAAATTGCTGAGTATGACTGATTATCTGACCGATAGCGAATACAAATCGATTGACGATGACGCTTCGGAGCTTCATGCGATGCTTATCACTATTATAAAGACGAAAAAATCAAACATGAGGAAAGAGGCCACACGGATTAACTCCTGACAGCCCAAAATTTTAAATTTTCCATTTTAAATTTTAAATTTTAAATTTGTTAGGTATGCGAATAGATATACTCACAGTATTGCCCGAAATGATAGACTCGCCCCTCAACTGCTCGATACTCAAGCGCGCGCAGGACAAAGGGCTCGTTGAGATAGCCGTGCACAACCTGCGCGAATACACCACCAACAAGCACCGCAAGGTCGACGACTATCCCTTTGGCGGAGAGGCCGGTATGGTGATGCAGATTGAGCCGGTAGACCGTGCCATATCACACCTCAAGTCACAGCGCGACTATGACGAAGTGATATTCACCTCGCCCGACGGCGAACAGTTTGACCAGCCAATGGCCAACACCCTCTCGCTGTGCGAGAACATCATCATACTCTGCGGCCACTACAAAGGCGTAGACTATCGCATACGCGAACACCTCATAACCAAAGAGATATCCATCGGCGACTACGTGCTCACCGGCGGCGAGATACCCGCCGTGGTCATCGCTGACGCCGTGGTGCGCCTCATCCCCGGAGCCATCGGCGACGAGCAGAGCGCGCTGAGCGACTCGTTTCAGGACAACCTCCTCGCCCCGCCCGTCTACACCCGCCCCGCCGACTACAACGGCTGGCGCGTGCCCGACATCCTCCTCTCCGGCCACAAAGCCCGCATCGACGACTGGAAGCACGAGCAGGCCCTCGCCCGCACCCGCCTCCTCCGCCCCGACCTGCTGGAGTGAAAAAGGAGAGACTGCAGAGCAGAGTAAGGAGATAATAATTTGCACTCGGCACGAAATATCCTTATCTTTGCAGAACAAACACTTTTAAAACCTCCAGTCTATTATGCCATTGTTGACTACGATAGTGCCGGTATATAACGTCGAGAAGTACATCCGTACGGGTCTCGAATCACTCCTCGTGCAGGGCATGCGCGACGGGGAGCATGAGATACTGCTCATAGATGACGGCTCGACCGACAGTTCCGGCAGGATATGTGACGAATATGCCGCCAAGTATCCGTCATTAATCCGCGTCATCCACAAGCCCAACGGCGGCGTCTCCTCCGCCCGCAACCTCGGTATCCGCGAAGCCAAGGGCGACTATATCCACTTCATGGATCCAGATGACTATTTGAATGAAGGGGCTTATAAGCTCTTGATTGATAAATTACTAGATTTAAAAGTTGATTATCTCGGCTTTGAGAGGAATGAAGTATCTGCTGAGAAGTGTGATGGCACAACATTAAAAAACTCTCCTATTGACATTAATATAGAGAGCATGTGGAGGGGAAAAGAGCTAGTTAAAACGATAAAAATGTGGTCTGAAGTATGGAGATATTTAGTGAGAAGAAGCTTTATTTTGGAAAATGGAATAATGTTTGATGAGTCTATGAAGGTAGGAGAAGATTTTTTATTTAACTACCTTAGTATGTCTTTTGATCCAAAGATTGCACTAACCTCAGCCAAAATATATAATTATTATGTGAGGTCTGGTTCCGCTGTGACCTCTTTTCCAAGAGAAAGACTTAAAATGTGGATTGAAGGTATTGCTCATCAGGTGGAAGGTCTTAGGGAGATAGGTAATAATCATAAAGATTTAAAGTCTACTATGGACTTGCGAATTGAGACTCAGATGGTTTGGTTTCTACCTAAATTGTTGAGATTCAAGATGACGCAATCAGATAGTAGATATATTTGTGATGAATTTAGACGTATGAGACTATTGCCACTTATAGACAACAACTTGGTTGCGAAATCTGCAAATTTGGTTCTTACAAGACCTATGTTTCTACCGGTATTCGCAATGCTCTATAGAAGAGGCTTATTTTCGTTGTTGTTTAAATTATTGTGTATAATTAATCCCAAAAAATATAAATGAGGCATAGTATGATGATGTATCAGATATCCGATTATTAGGCCTATATTTGATATAGTGTGAAATTAGTAATGATTAGATATTTGTTCGCATAAAATATTAACAATGAAGGATATAAATATTTGGTTTACGGATTTTTTGCCAAAGACAGATATAAGGCATACAAATGAATATAAATGGCTTTCAAAAAAGTATAATTTAATTTTAAATCCTAAAAATCCGGATTTTGTGATTTCATCCGTTTTTGGTTTAGAGCATTTAAAATACGATAAGGCTGTTAGAATTTTGGTTTCGGGAGAAAATATTTCGCCGGATTTTAACGTCTTTGATTATGCAATCACATCCGATCCAATAGAACTTGGCGATCGCCATTTAAGGGTTCCATATTGGGCCCTAAGATATTTATCAGAAGATCACTTTGAATATGAACGAAGACCTGTTGCTGATGAGACATTGTTGGTGAAACGAAAGTTTTGTAATTTTTTGTATTCCAATTCTTCGAGTTTATGTGCTATGCCATATAGAAACGAGCTATTCAAAAAATTATCATCATATAAACATGTTGATTCTGGAGGCTCTTGTTTGAATAATATGGCTGGGGTTAGGGTAAAGGACAAGATGGAATTCATAGGAAAATACAAATTTACAATTGCATGTGAGAATTCTATAAAAGTAGGCTATTCAACTGAAAAAATATTAGATCCCCTAATTGCAAACAGTGTTCCAATATACTTAGGGGATCCTTGTATTATAGGAGAATTTAATCCCAAGGCATTTATAAATGTTGCAGATTTCTCTAATGCAGATGATATGGTTTCGTTTGTTAAAAATATAGACTGTAATGATTCAGAATATCTTAGGATATTAAAAGAACCAATCTTTTTAAGTGATAAGAATTTATTATTAGATTATCATAAAGCATTGTATGATTTTCTAATGCATGTGTTTGACCAGCAAGTAAACGATGCTCGTAGGAGGTGTGAATATGGATGGACTAGAATTCATGTGGCAAGACAGGCTGGATTATGTAAATCTTTAGATAAGCGAATAATAACATCAATATCGGGACACGGGCAAATGTCCGTGGCTGAGCTTAACCGATATCGTTGATACC
>CAJUCI010000027.1 GCA_910584825.1 uncultured Duncaniella sp.
GACCTCACTACAAGCCAAAATTAGATATCTTCAAATTTTTGTCATGTACTTAGAAACAAATTAATTAAGCGAATAAATTAGAGGCTAATTCAACTTTACGCGATTGTTCTTCTTTGACACGAGGTTTATTACTGTGGTTGTGTCGGTGGGGTTCCATTCAAATGAGCCGATGTTGGCGTCTTTGAGGTCAATCTTTACCTCTTTTTTGGCGGCACGGTCAATGCTGAGGCGGTCAATCACGGAGGCTTTGGTGGTGCATTTTACCATGAAGTCGCGGACGACTTGGGCGACTTGGGCCTGACGGACTGTGCTGCCGTCGAGTTTCAGCTCCTTGAGGCAGTTGCCTGTGCAGTCGAGGCGGTCAATCCTGCATCCGTTGAGCACAAGGCGGCCGTTGACATCGGCTACGAAACGTTTGCTCACGACTGAGTCGAGATAGAGTGTGCTGTTGTAGTGCGACTTCACTTCGCCCACCGTGCCCCGAGGCACCACGACGGTGGCTATGACGAAGTTTTCTGACCTGATGTGATAACTACCTCTGCGCATCGGGGTGCTGTCGTTGCAGTATCGTTCGTTTATCTTGTTATAGTCTATATCCACCGTCAGGCATTTGTCGGAATCGACGTCACATCTGAGATATTCCATCCAGCCTGTGTCGGTCACGAGCACGGGGGCCTTGACAGTGTCGCTCTCGGCCACGGCGATGCCTTTGAAGTTATCAATCCACAGGATATGGTCGTCGCGGTCGGTGACGATGGCTGTCACTTTATTGAACGCGGGGAGCGGTCGGGTCACGCGTGCACCCCCTATGACATACCCGGTGACGTCAGACTCGTCATAAATCTCATATTTATGACTTGACTTTGATGAGCATATAAGTATGATGAGGGCTACGAATATGATTCCGCCGACAAAGGCCCCCATCATGGCATATGTTGTCTTTTTCATCTTATGTTACTGTTTAGGATTATTTGATTTAACATAATGTTCGCGCAGTTGGTCGGGGGTGATGCCGAGGAGTCTGAGCTGGCGGAAAAATTCCTGAATCTCGCCGTTGAAGAAACTCTCGTGGCGCATCGCGCTGATACGAGCCTTGGCGTCATCGGCTATGAAGAATCCTATGCCGCGCTTATTGAAGAGCACCCCTTCCTGAGTCAGGTGGTCATAGCTGCGCATCACGGTGTTGGCGTTGACCTGGAGCGTCGCCGCATATTCGCGAACGGAGGGGATGCGGTCGCCCTCGGCAAGGATGCCGGCAATCACCGAGTCGCATATGCCGTCGGCAATCTGCAGATATATGGCCTTATTGTTTTCCTTGAATATCATAATTACTACCAGCGATGTATGACGTCAGACTCCTTGAAGCGGAAATATGTGAGCGTGTAATTTACAGCTGTGACTATGAGGCTGATAAGGGCCAGCTGCAGTCCGCTTATATCGATGCTACGGGCATCAGAGGCATCATAGACCAGCATGCCCTCTATCATATAGAACAGGCCGAGGATGAAGACCACAGGGAGTGTCTTCATGAAGTTGTATCTACGCCACACTATAGAGCCGAGGAGAAAGAATGACTGCAAGGCAAGATATGTCATCAACACCACATACATCAGTCCGTCGGGGTAACCGAACGGGCCGGACTGTCCCGTAAGCAATGACCACCACGGGGCAAGCTCGCCAAGACCATCACCATCAGACACAGCGATAAACAATACCCTCAGCAAATCGCCGCACATGGCACACACGATAGCCCAAAGGATGTAGGCGGGAACAGTGACAATCCATCGCGCAATAAACTTCTCGAGCATGGAGGCAGGGCTCATCAGCAGGTCAATCGCGCTGTCGCGTCCGGCCATCTCGCCGAAAGCCGACGATGCCGCCAACAGTCCGCCCACCATAGCTACAACACACATGACTCCGAGCTGGAGGTTAATCACTGCCCGGCTGCTGTCAATCCATCCTGCCAACAGGCCTATGAGGAGCATCGCGGCAAGCAAAGCCACGGCCCGGAGTAAAAGTGAGCTGCGCCTGCAAGCGACATACAGCCTCAACTCGGCCATCATGCGGCCGCTGTCGTACATATCATTTGTCTTCATAGTTGTTCCCTCCTATCGGTTTCTGAAAATGTATTGTATCACCTCGGGGCTCTGGTCGGCGAGGCTGAAAAGCATCTCGAGGCCAACTTCGCTCTCCACCCCATCGTCATTGACGGCGATAACGGCTGTGCCACCTATGCCGGGGCGCGACCACAGGGCGGTGTCGACAAGCTCGCGGATGTCGGTCACCATGAACTTGAGCCTCGCGCCTATCTCGCTCATGGGACGGTTGAGCAGCACGCCCGAGTCATTAAGGATTATCACGTGGTCAAGCAGACGGTCGATGTCCCTCACCTGATGGGTAGAAATGAGGATGGCGCGCTCGTCGGTCATGCATGAGGCTATGAGACGGCGGAAGCTCTCGCGGCCCGGTATGTCAAGCCCGTTGGTAGGCTCGTCCATGAGCAGAAAAGAGGTGTTGCACGCGAGCGCGAAACTCATATACACCTTCTTCATCTGACCCAGCGACAGCTCGCCGAGGTTGACATCACCGTCCATCCCGAACAGCTCGATGTTGCGACACAAATCCTCGTGCGAGAAGTCGGGATAGAGCGGGGCCATCACCCTCACATACTCCGCGAGCGTCATCTTGGGAAGCCTTACCTCGTCGGGCACGATGAAGATGTCGGCGAGGGTGGAGGGGAGCCGCAGACGGGTGTCCGTGCCGTCGAGCGTCACGCCGCCCTGACCCGGGGTGAGGAGTCCGGCCATGAGATAGAGCAGGGTGGTCTTGCCCACTCCGTTGCGCCCGAGCAGTCCGTAGACGCCGCCCCTCTCGATGTCGAGCGACAGGTTGCGGAGAACAGGTAGGTCTCTGCGCCCGTAGCGGAATGTGAGATTGTTTACTTTAAGCATTGCAGGTGTATTAGTGTGTTAGTACACTGCAAAAGTAATACCTATTTTTTATCCCTCCAAATTTTCGCGATAAAAATAATGAGAAAATCGGTGTTTTCAACAGATGTCAATAACTGTGTAAATAACTGTCAAAAACTTTTCAAAAGATTTTAATAACTTACTCTTGACATGAACCCCTCCAACGCAGTATAATCATACCTCCCTCACAACCAAAATAGTTATTGATTTAGTATGAATGGCTTTTCAAGCCCCTTTTCAACATTTTTGCGTTGTAAAACTGCAAAAAACTTATTAACTTTGCACATTATTAACACAATGTTAATAACTATATAAAAAGACTGAATATTAGTTGTTTACGATGTTAATAACTCGTCAAGTATTGTAAGTCTGCATCAATAACCCATATATGCAAGGAAATGCCTGAAAAGTTATCTTACGTTTCTACAACCTTTATTCTTCTTCTTTGTTAATTCTTTTTTCAAAAAAATTTTTTTCAAAAATAAATAAATGAAAGTCGAAAACGGCTACGTTGTGGCACCCGTCCCCGAGGGGATTGACCTGCGAGAGGAAATCCTCAGACTCAAGAAAGAGAAAAACGCCGTCGTCCTGGCGCACTACTATACGGTGGGCGAGATTCAGGATGTGGCCGACTTCGTGGGCGACTCGCTTGCCCTGGCCCAGATTGCCGAGCGGCTTGACAATGACATCATCGTGATGTGCGGCGTCCACTTCATGGGCGAGACGGTCAAGATACTCTGCCCCGACAAGAAGGTGCTGGTGCCCGACCTCAACGCGGGATGTTCGCTGGCCGACAGCTGCCCGGCTCCCGAGCTGGAGCAGTTCATCAAGGAGCATCCCGGCCACACGGTGGTGTCGTACGTCAACACCTCTGCCGCCGTCAAGGCTCTCACCGACATTGTGGTCACCTCGGGCAATGCCATGAAGGTAATCAATTCGCTTCCGGCTGACAAAAAAATCATCTTCGGCCCTGACCGCAACCTGGGCAATTATATAAACTCGGAGACGGGGAGAGAGATGGTGCTGTGGGACGGCGCATGCCATGTGCATGAGAAGTTCTCGCTCGAGAAGATTCTTGAGCTGAAAAAGCAGCATCCCGAGGCCAAGGTGCTGGTGCATCCGGAGTGTCCCGCTCCGATACGTCTGATTGCCGACAAGGTGGGTTCGACCGCCGTGCTGCTGAAATGGGCCGGCGAGACGGATGCCACCGAGTTTATAGTGGCCACCGAGAGCGGCATTCTGCATGAGATGAGGCGCAAGTGTCCCGAAAAGACTTTTATCCCTGCCCCGCCCAACGACTCGACATGCGCATGCAACGACTGTGCCTACATGAAGCTCAACACTATGAGCAAGCTCTATCTCACCCTGCTTCACGAGGCCCCGGAGGTGCACGTTGACCCCGCTATCATCGACCGTGCCCGCCTCCCCATCACGCGGATGCTGGAACTTTCGTGAGAAAATTAAAAATTAAGAATTTAAAATTTAAAATGGAAAATTTATCCATTTTAGATTCTAAATTTTTTCATCCGCTTCATTTTAAATTTTAAATTATCCATTTTCCATTTTAAAATATTTATCGTGGATTACAATCATAAATCAATCGAATCACGCTGGCAGCAGTATTGGCGCGACAATAATGTCTATAAAGCCGAAATCAATAACGACAAGCCCAAATACTACGTGCTTGACATGTTTCCCTACCCGTCGGGTGCCGGACTCCATGTGGGCCACCCGCTCGGATATATAGCATCTGACATCTTCTCGCGCTACAAGCGTCTGCAGGGTTTCAACGTGCTCCACCCTATGGGTTATGACGCATATGGTCTGCCCGCCGAGCAGTATGCCATCCAGACGGGTCAGCACCCCGAGAAGACCACCATGCAGAACATAGCACGCTACCGTCAGCAGCTTGACAAGATTGGTTTCTGCTATGACTGGGACCGCGAGGTCAAAACGTGCGACCCCTCGTTCTACAAGTGGACCCAATGGGCATTCATGCAGATGTTTAACAGCTATTACTGCAACGACACTCAGAAGGCCCGCTCCATTCAGGAACTTATCGACGCCTTTGCCAAGAACGGCAACGAGGGTATCAATGCCGCCTGCAGCGAGGATATACACTTCACCGCCGAGGAGTGGAATGCCATGTCCCCCAAGCAGAAGAGCGACACGCTGATGAACTATCGCATAGCCTATCTGGGCAACACGATGGTGAACTGGTGTCCCGAGCTGGGCACTGTGCTTGCCAATGACGAGGTGAGCGAGGGCCTGTCGCTGCGTGGCGGTTATCCTGTGGAGCAGAAGCTGATGTATCAGTGGTGTCTGCGTGTGTCGGCTTACGCCCAGCGTCTGCTCGACGGCCTGGAGACAATAGACTGGACCGACTCGCTCAAGGAGACTCAGCGCAACTGGATAGGCCGTTCGGAGGGTGCTGAGATGCACTTCCCTATAGCCGGGTCGGATGTGGTGCTTGACATCTTTACCACACGCGCCGACACGGTGTTTGGCGTGACATTCATGGTGCTTGCCCCGGAGAGCGAATATGTGTCGCAGGTGACCACACCTGACCAGGCCGAGGCTGTAAAGGCTTATCTCGACTCCATCAAGCATAAGACCGAGCGTGAGCGCATGATTGACAAGAAGGTGTCGGGAGTGTTCACCGGCAGCTATGCCGTCAACCCTCTTACAGGTAAGAATATTCCCGTATATGTGTCAGACTACGTGCTGGCCGGATATGGCACGGGTGCCATCATGGCCGTGCCTGCGCATGACTCGCGCGACTATGCCTTCGCCAAGCATTTCGACCTCCCCATCATACCCCTTATCGAGGGCTGTGACGTGAGCGAGCAGAGCTTTGACGCCAAGAGTGGCAAGATGATTAACAGCGCGTCTGGCGAGCTTGACCTCAACGGCATGGAGGTGAAGGAGGCTATCGCCGCCACCAAGAAATTTATCGAGGAGAAGGGCATTGGCCGCGTCAAGGTCAACTACCGTCTGCGCGACGCCATATTCTCGCGTCAGCGTTACTGGGGCGAGCCTTTCCCCGTATATTATAAGGATGGAATACCCACACTCATGGATGAGAGCAAGCTGCCGCTGCTGCTCCCCGAGGTGGACAAGTATCTGCCCACCGAGACGGGCGAGCCCCCGCTGGGCCGCGCCAAGGGGTGGGTCACCGAGGAGGGCTATCCCATCGAGCTTAACACCATGCCCGGATTTGCAGGCTCGTCGGCCTACTATCTCCGCTATATGGACCCGCACAATGACTCGGCCCTCGTGAGCAAGGAGGCTGACGAGTATTGGCGTAACGTGGACCTTTATATAGGTGGTACGGAGCATGCCACAGGCCACCTTATCTACTCGCGCTTCTGGAACAAGTTCCTCTATGACCTCGGCTATGTGTGCGAGGCGGAGCCGTTCAAGAAGCTCATCAACCAGGGTATGATTCAGGGCCGAAGCAACTTTGTATATCGCATCCAGGGCACGAATACTTTCGTGTCGCTCGGCCTGAAGGATAAGTATGACGTGACCCCCATACATGTGGATGTCAATATCGTTAGCAACGATATTCTTGACCTCGATGCCTTCCGCGCATGGCGTCCCGACTATAAGGATGCAGAGTTTGTGCTTGAGGATGGCAAATATGTGTGCGGCTGGGCTGTCGAGAAGATGTCAAAGTCGATGTTTAACGTTGTTAATCCCGATGACATCGTGGAGCGTTACGGTGCCGACACACTGCGCCTCTATGAGATGTTCCTTGGCCCGCTCGAGCAGAGCAAGCCGTGGGACACCAACGGCATTGACGGCGTGAACCGCTTCCTCAAGAAGCTGTGGGGACTCTTCTATAAGGGTGATACGCTGCTTGTGGATGACAGCGAGCCGTCGGCTGAGGCTATCAAGTCGCTGCACAAGCTCATCAAGAAGGTGACGGGCGACATTGAGTCGTTCAGCTACAACACTTCGGTGGCTGCGTTCATGATATGTGTCAACGAACTTACCTCGCTCAAGTGCCATTCGCGCAGCGTGCTTTCCGACCTGCTCGTAATCCTGGCTCCGTTCGCTCCGCACATCACTGAGGAGCTGTGGCACACCGCGCTGGGCAATGACACCACCATATGCGATGCACAGTGGCCCAAGTGGAATGAGAAGTATCTCGTTGAGTCGACCGTCAATTATGCGGTGTCGTTCAACGGCAAGGCGCGCTTCAATATGCAGGTGCCGGCCGACACTCCGCGCGAGGAGGTCGAGCATATGGCCCTCAACCATGAGAGCGCGCTCAAATGGCTCGACGGCCACGCCGTGAGAAAAGTCATCGTCGTGCCCAACAAGATTGTAAATATCGTGCTCGGGTAAAATACCCTCAGAGTACGCAGCTCTGAGCTGTGTCAAAGTCACAAAAAGGGACATAAAGACATAAGGGACAAAAGCAACATAAGAATGTATTCCTCTGATTATCATATATGTTGCTTTTGTCCCTTATGCCGTTTTTATGTCCCTTTTGGGATTTTTGACTTAACTTTATTTTTCATATTCTATAAAACCGTTCTCCAGCCTACAACCCTATGAAGATAATAAACAAATTCAAGAATCATTTGACGAAACTGCGTTCAAGGGAGTATAGGGTAGGTTTTGTTCCTGACTATTGCTACGGGGAGAAATTCGATTACAAAAAGGTAAGATGGATTGATAAGGATGGTTATGTTGACGGATGGTTTGCTGACCCTTTTATACTGAATGTCAGTGAAAAAGAGATACAGTTGTTAGTGGAGGAATGGCATTATCCGATTAACAGGGGGCGCATATCTTTGTTGACTGTTGATGCGGATACATTCAAACTCAAGGAAGTGAAGGAGGTGCTGACTGAAAAGTTTCACTTGTCATTTCCGTATATATACAATATAAAAAACGGTGAGAATGATATAACATACGTAGTACCTGAGAGTTATCAGTCAGGTGGCGTTTACGCATATGTGTATGATTATGAGTCACGTTCATTATCGTCTCCGCAACTGTTGGTGAAAAGTCCATTGCTTGATGTTCAAATACTTAACCATAACGGTAAGTTTTATCTTATGGGGGTGGAGAACAAGACTGAGGATATGCGTGATTTCAATAGATTGGAGGTCTATGAGTCAGAAAGTTTTCTTGGTCCCTATAATCATATACAGACTTTGACGAGTGACAGTCTGGATAGACGTGGTGCCGGTCAAATATTCAGATGGAATAACAAAATAATAAGGCCCTCACAATATTGCACTGAGGATGATTATGGTATAGGTGTGATATTTAAGGATATACATGTTGAAGGCAACCGATACTCTGAAAATGACATAGATATGATTCTGCCTGTCCGTAATATGAGCGGAGGGCTTGTGCTTCACACCTACAACCAAAACGGACGTCTGGCTGTGATTGACGGAAATGAATTTGTTTATGGAAAGCTCGGGCGATTGGTTGAATATGCGGTAAAATGCTTCAAAAGAATAGCAGGAACACTCTGAATAGAAACTGTTATTTTTCGAGAGCGTTCCTGCTGTATAATGTATTAGATGTTTCTTATGCCGGGTCGGTGGCGGCTTCGAGGACGTTGGTCTCTTCCTGGACGGGGGAGGGGACTTTGGTGGAGACGGGGATTGGCATCTTGACCCACAGCGAGTTGGGGATGAGACGCCACAGGCCGACGAGGATGTTCCACCGCCAGTCGATGACTGACACGCGCTTGCGCCGGAGCAGAGCGTTCATGATTCGCGGCACGGCGTAGGGTAGACGCATGGTGAGCGGGTACTGCTCGGAGGGGTCGAGCAGCGGGGTGCGTATCCATCCGGGGCGGATGTCGGTAAAACGTATGTCGAGACCGTCGATGGTGGCGAGCTGGTTGAGGGCGCGCATGTAGGTCTGCTGAAACCGTTTGGTCGACGAGTAGGATGCCAGGCGGCCTATGCCGTTAGTGCCGGCCACGGATGTGATGGCGGCTATCTGGCCGGGCATGCCTGTGTCTCGGAAATAGCGGTAGGCTGTGACCATCATGCGTGTGAAGCCCACGACGTTGGTCTCCATGGTCGACAGCTCGTCGCGCAGATTCAGGCCGGTGTTTTCGTAGCCTACGCCTGATATATGGAAATACACGTCCATGCCTTCCATTTCGCCTATGAGTTTGAGCAGCTCCTTTGGCGCGCCGGCACGTGTTATGTCGATATGCGCTGTCTTTACATTGTCGGGGAAACGGTTTTGGAGGTCGGCGAGAGCTTCTTCGTTACGTCCGCATGCACCAACGAGCCAGCCCATCTGAGCCAGCTTCTCGGCCACTCTCAGACCTATGCCCGAAGTGGCTCCCATGATAACTATTCTCTTCATATATAACGGTTTTTCCATATGAATTTCCAACGTCCGTGCGGGCGTCTTGGTTCACGGTGAAAAAATGAGTGTAAAATGTACAAATAAATATTGGTTAAATATCATGCGCCAGGGCGATAAGGTATCGAAAATCATTGTCAAATAGTTTACTTATAGTTTAAAAAGTCTAAAGTCTAAAAAGTTAAGATATTACTTGTAGTTTAAAAAAGTCTAAAGTCTAAAAAGTTAAGGTAATAGATTGGTTGAGAATCGGCAAACGTCCGCTCAATCTATTATCTTAACTTTTTAGACTTTAGACTTTTTTAAACTATGGTATTTAGACTTTAAACTTTTTAAACTATAGTATTTATTTTTGTCGGTTGCGTTTGGGATTGGCGGGGAACCATCCGCGCTCTACGCGGCGACGCTGCTCCTTGATTTCGCCGATGGTCCAGAATGAGCTGAACGCGAGGACTCCGAGCAGTGACGACCAGAAGGGATCGGTCACCCATATCGAACCGGCCACGGCCCCGAGTCCGAGCACAAGAAACCACCACCGGCATCCGTCGCCGAAATAATACTCGCATTTGATGGTGATGGGGTGGAATATGCCTATTATCAGAAATGTGCATAATCCGAGCACAAGCCCGAGCATATGATGTTGAGAAAGTAATTCAGTCATTGTGAGTTATGTTTTTTTGTTATCAGTATGAATCCGATGTGGCAGGTGACGTCGTAGGGGGTGACGTTGGCGGTGCGGGGGATGCGGCTGCGGTGGTAGTAGTAGGAGTGCTGGGTGTCCCAGGTGGGGAGGGCGAGCATGCGGGTGGTGCCCGGGGGTGCGTCGGTGCGCAGTGTGTCGGTGCGTTCGTGCAGTTGTCGCCCCTGCATGTCGGTGTATGAGACGGTGAGTGCGAGGCCCCGGATGGTGTCAGGGGTGTCGTTGCTCAGTAGTATGGTCTCGCGGTTGGTGCGTAGCGGTTTGTCGTAGCCCGATAGTTTGACGCTGTCGCGTGAGGGGCGGAATATGGTGTCGAAATGCTCCTGTGGACGTTCTTTAAGCCCGTACTGTGCGTTGCGGGCGTCGCCTGTGATTCTGAGCTTGCGTCCGCGCAGGGTGTTGTCGGCATTGGCCACGGTGGCTGTCAACATTAAGACTGCACACAGGCAGATGGCTGAAAACAGCGTATATAAGCCGCGTGACGCTCTCATAGGTATCGGGGGTTAAGTGGATTGGCCGGAGCGGGGTAGACGCGGATACAGCCGTCTATGTCGCCACGGGGGCGTTCGAGGGGTGTGATGAGGGTGCGGTACATGTAGGGGAGCAACAGCCGCCACCAGTTGAAGCGCAGTTTGCGTCCGTAGGGTTTGAACTCTATGCGTGAGCCGTCGTCGCCGAGGCTTACGACGTTGCGCGTGAGGTCGGTGAGGCGGGTGTGGTCGTCGGAGAGGGCTGAGTATATGCGAGCGTCGTAGCGTCCGCGCTGCGAGGTGGGGGTGAGATAGCCCATCACGGTGCCTTCGCGCAGGCTCAGACTTGCGCCGCGCACGATTATCATGCGGTAGAGGGTGGCGGCTCCGTCGGTTGAGGGGTCGCGCTCTATGGCCATGAGCGACCCTTCTCCGGCCATTTCCCACAGTCCCTCTATCTCATGGAGCGGCGATGCGGCGAGCCTTTGCTTCACGGCTTGGACCGATTCATACCCCTGGAGCCGCTCAAATGCCGGCAAATCATCCAGAACGCCGCGAGCACTTATTGAATTAAAAATTAAGAATGAAAAATTAAAAATTAATAGTGAGGAGAGTTTCATATCGGATTATAATGCTTGTCGTGGCTGTTGAGAATTATTCTTGGCAGTCTTGATTATTGATATAAGCAGGGCATAAAGCTCTTTAGCATCACTGTGTATTGAGTCAGCTTCTTGCGTGGTGATGTATTCAGTCATGGACAGTAATTTAATCCAATATATGGATTCGTTACATTCCTTCAGAGATATATGCAGCTTGGATATAAAATCAGCGTTGCTTTGAGCTGCCTGTGCCTCCGATACATTCGCACCAATACTCGTGCCACTACGCAAGAGCTGTTTGGACATAACGTATTCCTGCCGCTCAAACCTAAGCAGTTTATATAACTTTACTATGCGCACAGCAAAGTTAAGGCTTTTGTCAAGCAATACGTTTTCTTTCAAATTTTTAATTCTTAATTTTTAATTTTTAATTTATCCAATCAGGTGTTGAATTTGTAGGTGAAGCCGAAGGAGAGGATTTCTTTGAGCTGGAATTTGTGCCAGTCGGTGTCCTCGATGACGGGCGAGGTGGAGTCGTAGCGCATGTGCACGAATATCTGGGTGGACAGGAAGCGGTTGATGGTGAACTGGATGGTGTTCTCCCAGTCGCCCTGGATGTAGTCGTAGTCGGTGAAGACAAACATGCGCGAGCGGAGCGAGATGTTGTCACACATCTTCCATGTCAGTTTGCCCTCGGCACTCGAACCGTACTCGCTCACCGTCTTGCGGCCCTCTTCGATGCCGAATGATGTGACGTTCATGCGCTTGCGCAGGCAGGTCTTCATGTTGTAGGAGAAGGGGGAGATGGAGGCGTCGAACGTAAAGGTCTTTTTCGGGTTGGCGTAGTTGTAGGTCATACCGACGCCGACATTAAGCTCGCCCGGCGAGAGGAATGCCGCCTTGAGGGTGGTGGTGTTGGACTTGTAGTTGTTGAGTATTTGGGTCTTGAACTGGGTGTTGAGCGAGTAGTACCAACGCTTTGTCGAGCGATAGCCCACGGTCATGTTCCACTGGAAGAGGTCTTCGGATATGGAGTAGTCGCGCAGCTCGTCGTCGGGAGCGTTGTTCATGCCGAGTTTGTACTGCAGGGTGTTCTCAAACAGCCATTTGGGGTGGAAGGCAGGGTTGAGTTTGACGTTGTAGTAGAGGTTTAGCAGTGCGTTGAGGTTGTTGTTGCCGCCCTGATACCAGTTGGGGGACACGTAGGCCTGCGAGAATTGCAGATTGGCGTTGAATGTCTTGAGCCAATGTTTCTTGGCAAACTTTGCCTCGAGGTCGGCTACGGGCATGTCGTTGGCCACAACCTCCTTGATGAGGATGCGGGCCGTGGCGGGGTCGACGGTGGCGGTGTACTGCTTGGGAGGCTCGGGCAGATGGGCCTCGTCATATTGTATGAGATAGGGATAGTCGACGATGTAACGCTGTCGCACCCCCTCCATGAGCCGTGCCTGGGCCACGGAGCGTGTGAGCCACTCGGTGGACAGTGGGTCGATGCCGGGAACGAGCTGAGTGTGAGGGTCGAGCGCGAACGGCTCCATGATGTGTACCTTGTCAAAGACCGTGGGCCTCAGATAGGTAGAGGGGAGCGGGTAGGCGTTGAATGAGTCGTAATCAAAGTCGATGTAGAGGCTGTCGTGGTCCTCGACCATCTCCTCGCCGTCAAAGAACATCATGTTCATCTCAGGGTCGGTGTTAAGCGAGTCGGCGGCTATAGAGTCGGCCGATTCGGGTGTGGGCGTGTAATTATAGATTTGCGCGCGGGTCACTTTGGGCAGAAGTGTAGTGACCCGGGCTGTTACAGTCGGGGCCGCGATAAGTGCTGCCAAAATCAGGAGTGATGACAGGTGACTCATTTTAGTCGTGATTATGGTTTGTGTTGTATGATGAATATTAGAATGATGACTTTGAGCCGGCTATGCCTCGCCCGTGTTGTTCTTCTTGCGGGGATGGTAATAGCGGCGTTTGTTTTTGGGCTTGGGGGCTGATTCCTGACGGGGTGACTGCTCGGCGGCCGGAGCGGGCTGTGGGGCGGCTGCTGTCGCCGTGGCAGGTTTGCTCTCCTGTGTCGGCTTTCGCTCTCGGGACAGTTTGCGTCCGTCGTGGCCACCCTTGCGGTTGTCACGGCCTCCGTGTCCACGTGAGGCTGACTCGTTGCGTGCGCCCTTGCGGCCGCCACTGTTTCGGTCACGGCGTCCGTCGCGGCTGCCGCGGCTCTCGGGACGGTAGGCAGGGGTCTCCCCTATCTCCTCGGGCAGTTCGCGCTTGGCCACTTCGTAGCCCAGGAATTTCTCGAGCGCGCCGAAACTGCGCTGCTCGGCGTCGCTAACCAGCGTAACGGCCGAGCCGCCCTGTCCGGCACGGGCCGTGCGGCCTATGCGGTGCACATAGTCCTCGGCCTCGCGGGGCACGTCGTAGTTGACCACGAGCGATATGTCGTCGATGTCGATTCCTCGGGCCAGGATGTCGGTGGCCACGAGTATGTTGAGCTTCTCGGCGCGGAAGTCGTGCATCACTTCGTCGCGACGCTCCTGCTCGAGGTCGCTGTGCATCTCTCCTACTTTCCAACCCTCTTTTCTAAGGCTCTTGGCCAGGTCCTTGACCTTGAGTTTAGATGAGGCGAAGACTATCACCTTTTTGTCGCTTATGGTCTTGAAGAGGTGCTTGAGCACAGGGGTCTTCTGATATTCGTGCACGATGCACGCGCTCTGGTCAATCTTCTCGGTGGGGCGCGAGACGGCTATCTTCACCTCGGCCGGGTCGTTGAGGATGGCCTTGGCGAGCTGTTGAATCTTGGGGGGCATGGTGGCCGAGAACATGAGGGTCTGACGCTCCTTGGGCAGATGCTTGACTATCTGCATGATGTCGTCAAAGAATCCCATGTCGAGCATGCGGTCGGCCTCGTCGAGGATGAAGTATTGCACCTTGCTCAGGTCAATGCCTCCGAGCTGCAGGTGGGCTATTAGTCGGCCGGGGGTGGCTATCACCACGTCGGCTCCGCGCTTGAGTCCGTTCTGCTGACGGGCAAACTCCTTGCCGTCGGTGCCGCCGTAGATGGCCACACTCGAGATGGGGAGATAGTAGGAGAAGCCTTCGAGCTGGCGGTCAATTTGCTGGGCCAGCTCACGCGTGGGGGCCATGACGATACAGCTCACGGCGTCAGCCACCTCCGGCTCGTCGGCGAGCATGTCGATTACGGGCAGTAGGTAGGCGGCGGTCTTGCCGGTGCCGGTCTGAGCCACGGCTATAAGGTCGCGGCGTTGAAATATCACAGGTATGGCCTGTTCCTGAATGGGTGTACATTCTCCAAAACGCATCGCGTCGAGTGCGTCAAGCACGTCGTCGCTCAGCTCTAACTCGTCAAATCTCATTTGTATATATGTGTGATTGGCTTTCGTTCAGCACTTCTTGTTCAAGATGCAAATTTAGTGAAAATATCGGTAACATTATAGCTCGATAACTATTATATCCACTTTTTTGAACTAAACGGCGGATATGGCTGTGAATATAGCGGGAAATTTCGTATATTTGTGGATAGTAATCCAAACAACAAGCCAACCATCTGCATGGACCATTATATAGTATCGGCGCGCAAGTACAGGCCTGCGACGTTTGACAGCGTTGTGGGGCAGAAGGCTCTGACCGCCACGCTCAAGAATGCCATCGCCTCGGGGCGTCTGGCCCACAGCTACCTGTTCTGCGGGTCGCGCGGTGTGGGCAAGACCTCGTGTGCGCGTATCTTTGCCAAGACCATCAACTGCCTCTCTCCCACCCCTGCGGGCGAGGCGTGCAACGAGTGCGACTCGTGCCGCGCGTTCAACGAGGGCAATTCGCTCAACATCATCGAGCTTGACGCCGCGTCAAACAACAGTGTCGACGACATACGCCAGCTCGTTGAGCAGGTGCAGGTGCCTCCGGGACAGGGAAAGTACAGGGTGTTTATCGTCGACGAGGTGCACATGCTGTCGTCGGCCGCCTTCAATGCGTTTCTCAAGACCCTTGAGGAGCCGCCGAGCTATGTGATATTCATCCTCGCCACTACCGAGAAGCACAAGATTATCCCCACCATCCTCTCGCGCTGTCAGATATATGACTTCAACCGCATCAGTGTGCGCGACATCGTGGAGCATCTCGGTTATGTGGCGCAGAGCGAGGGTATGACCGCCGAGCCGTCGGCCCTCAGCGTGATTGCCCGCAAGGCTGACGGCGCGATGCGCGACGCCCTGTCGATATTCGACCAGGTGGCGGCCTCGTCGCGCGGCAACATCACCTATGCGAGCACTATCGAGAATCTCAATGTGCTCGATTTCAACTACTATAACCGTCTGCTCGACTGCTTCCTCGAAGGCAAGGTGCTCGACACCTGGCTGATATATAAGGAGATTCGCGACAAGGGTTTTGACTCGCACTTCTTCATCAACGGCCTGGCCGACTATATGCGCGACCTCATGGTGGCCCGCGACCCGTCGACCATAGTGCTGCTTGAGGCTGACGACGATGCCCGCCAGTCGATGGCCGAGCGTGCGGTGAAGTGCCATCCCGAGTTCCTGTACCGGGCCATGAACCTGTGCAACGAGGCTGACCTAAACTATCGCACGGCCTCCAACAAGCAATTTCTCGTAGAGCTGACGCTCGCCAAGATATGCCAATTATCAAGCCCTTCTCCCGGCAATAGCGGCGAAGGAGAGGGGCAGTTAAAGCCTATCGCCGCAAACGGTGCTACTGCCACCACGGCTGCCACTCAGCCGCAGGGTGCGTCACCGGCTCAGTCCCCTACCTCCTCTCCTGCCCCTGCGCCGGCCCAGGCTCAGCCTGCGGCTCCGCGTCAGACCGCGGCACATGTGGCCGAGCCTTCTGTGCCGACCTACGGCGCACAGGCCGGGCAGTCCCCTACCCGACCCGTCCCTCCGGCTCCGGCGGTCGTCACATCCAAACGTCCGCTCAAAAAGGCCGGCACGGAGACATTCTCCATCACCGGGAAGTCTCAGCAACAGCCGTCGCAGGGGCCGGTTCAGGGTCAGACAGTGTCGTCGGCTCCGCAGCTGCGCAATGAACCGTACACCACCGAACAGCTCAACTCGGCGTGGCAGTCGTTCATCAAGGCTAATCCTACGCGCCACATACTCATCAACACCATGCGTGCCTCGTATCCTGCGCTCATCGAGGGGCACAACTATCGCGTGATGGTGGAGAATGAGAAGCAGCGCGAGGAGATGGAGATGGCTATGCCGTCGATTCTCGCCACACTGCGCGGCACTCTCGGCAATGACCATATCAGCGTCACTATCGAGCTTAATCAGGGCGAGGCCTCGCCTCACACCTGGAACGAGCGTCAGGTGTTGCAGCACATGGTGGACAACAATCCCGAGATGCGCGACCTCATCGACACCCTGCAGCTGACTATCGGTTAAAGGTTGTCGAGATAAACTGTGACTAATGGATAATAATGAGATAATACTTTACAGGCCGGATTCTACCCTTTCGATTGATGTAAGGGTGGAAAATGACACCGTGTGGCTGACCCAAAAGCAGATTGCCGACCTGTTTGGCGTAAAACAGCCATCAATCTCCAAGCATCTCAGAAATATCTTTGACAGCGGAGAGCTGTCAGAAGATTCAGTTCATTCCATTTTGGAATATACTGCGAGTGACGGTAAGACATATAATACAAAGTTCTATAATCTCGACGCCATATTGTCGGTCGGCTATAGGGTGAACAGCAAGAATGCCACCCAGTTCCGAAAATGGGCTAATTCTGTGCTCAAAGATTATCTTTTGCGAGGCTACAGTATTAATCAGCGGCTCATGCTTCTCGAGAACCGTATTGACGGTCGCCTGTATGAGCATGAGAGGCGGCTTGAGGATTTGTCATGTAAGGTCGATTTTTTCGTCCGCAGTTCGTTGCCGCCTATAGAGGGTATATTCTTTGACGGCCAGATTTTTGACGCTTATAAATTCGTATGTGATTTAATACGCATGGCCGAGAGGAGAATCATTCTCATTGATAATTATGTGGATGATACGGTACTCGATATGCTTGAGAAGAGAAAGTCCGACACCTCGGCGGTCATATATACCAATCGCATAAGCCGTCAGCTGGAGCTTGACATATAGCACGGCATAACAATCAGTATAGGGAAATTACGGTCAAAACCATATCCAATTTCCATGACAGGTTTATGATTATTGATGACACCTTGTATCATATAGGTGCCTCAGTTAAAGACCTTGGCAAGAAGCTGTTTGCTTTCTCACGGATGGATACGCCTGCTGATGTGTTGCTTGAACGGCTTTCGCGTTAGTCGCTTTCGGGGTTGGAGATGTAGCGTTCGTAGTAGGCCATGATGAGAGCTGTGACGGGGAGGGCGATAATCATGCCTATGATGCCGAGCAGGTAGCCCCATACGGAGAGCGACAGCAGTATGACGGCGGGGTTGAGACCCATCTCCTTGCCCATGACGTGGGGGGTGATGATGTAGTCGCAGATGCACTGGCTGACCACGTAGACCAGGCAGCATTTGCCCAACTCGGGCAGAAACTCCACCGTGCCTCCGAGCGAGAATACGAAGCACACGGCGGCCACGGGTATGAGGGTGACATACTGGAAATAGGGTATCATGTAGAGCACTCCCACAAGTATGCCCAGCGGGATGGCGAGGGGTATGCCCACGATGGAGAAGCCCGCACAGTAGAACACCATAGCGCAGAGGGCTACGACACCCTGTCCGCGGAAATAGTGGTTCATGTTCACCTCCACGTCACGCACCACGTTCATGGCGTTGGCGCGGTACTTGCTCGGTATGATGAGCTTGAAGCCGTTGGCTATCTGGGGGTAGTCGATGAGGATGAAGAGGATGTAGATGAGCGTCAGGAGCCATTCAAGTGTGCGCAGGAGTATGTCGAGCGACTCGGCCAGAAGCGAGGTGCCGCGGCTTATGAGCGTCTCCACGTGCTGAAGGTTCATCAGCTGCTCGAGGTTGTCGGGGTTGAAATAATCGTTTATGAAATCGATTATGACCTTGTAAGTGTGGGGTATGGGCCGTTTGCCTGACGAGAGTTCGTGGATGATGCCTCCCATCATGTTGATTTCGCTTATGACCGAGGGGAGAAACAGGTAGATGATGCCGCCGATTACGGCAGTGACCTCGAGGATGGTGACTATGACGGGGATTATGCGCCCGCCAATGCGTATCCACCGGCGGTTAAGCTCGACGAGCGGCTGGAGCAGGTAGGAGATGAAGCATGCTACAAAGAACGGCAACAGCACGCTGCTCAGATAGTTGAGCATCCAGACGATGCCCGCTGTGAGTGCGAGACCGATGAGCAGACGCATGATGCGGTCGGATGTCCAATATGAAACGGAGGGTGATGACATGATGAAACGCGAGGGGATTATATTATCATAACACGCGCCCGCGCCGGGAAGTTTTAGAGCCACGGCTTTTGCTGTTTTCACGGCCTGACCGGCGATGGCCTGGCCCGAAATTTTAAAGTTACGCGGAAAATGGCTAACTTCACGCCATAATTACGACTCCGCACATGAAAAGGATAGCAGTTTTCGCCTCAGGCAACGGCTCAAACGCCGAGAATATCATACGTTATTTCCGTTCACCCGGCCACGATGGGGCCGAGGTGGCTGTGGTGGTGTGCAATCGCCCTGACGCCAAGGTGATAGAGCGCGCCGAAAGGCTCGGTGTGCCGGTGTGTGTTATGACCCGCGCCGAGATTAACGACCCGCAGACGATGTTGGGGCTTATGGAGCGTCACGGCGTGGACATAATAGTGCTGGCCGGTTTTCTGCTCATGGTGCCTGAGTTTCTGCTCGGGCGTTATGAGGGGCGTATCGTCAACATCCATCCCTCGCTGTTGCCGAAATATGGCGGAAAGGGGATGTATGGCCGTCATGTGCACGAGGCTGTGGTGGCCGCGGGTGAGAGCGAGTCGGGCATCACGATTCATCATGTGAGTGCCGAGTGTGACGGCGGACGCATCATATTCCAGGCGTCGGTGCCGGTGACTCCCGATGACACTCCTGAGACGGTGGCCGGGAAAATTCATGCCCTCGAGGCCGAGCATTATGCGCGGGTGATTGAGCGCGAGTTTGTCGAGGCGATGAAGTAGGGGAGTGGCGGGGGCGAACATCCGCACGAATATGCAACAAACCGCCTCGGCTGAACGTTATTAAAATCGTTAACTTATAGATATTTCATTATGATAAGGACCATATATTTCGCCGGAGGATGCTTTTGGGGCATCGCTCACCTCTTTTCACTCGTGCCGGGTGTCACCGACACTACGGCAGGCTATGCCAACAGCATCGTGGCCAATCCTTCGTATAAGGAGGTGTGTACCGGCAGGACCGATGCCGCCGAGACGGTGAAGGTGGACTATGACACGGACTGCGTGTCGCTCAATCAGTTAATCGACCTCTTTGTGGAGTCAATCGACCCGACTTCGGTCAACAAGCAGGGTGGGGACGTAGGCACGCAATACCGTACCGGCATATTCTATACCGACCCCTCGGACGCGCCGACCGTCAATGCGGCTATGGACGCGCTCAACGAGAGCCTCGGCGGACGCCTGGCCGTGGAGCGCGGTCCGCTCGTGAATTTCTATCCGGCCGAGGAGTATCATCAGGACTATCTCGACAAGAACCCCGGAGGGTACTGCCACGTGTCGCCGATGCTGTTTGCCAAGGCTCGCAAGGTGGGCAAGGCAGGATGCATGGGCGGCGGTGAGAAGCGCGTTTTCAAGCGTCCTGACGACGCCACGCTGCGCAGCGAGCTTACGCCTCTGCAATGGGAGGTTACGCAGAATGCGGCCACCGAACGACCGTTCAACAACGAGTATGACCACGAGTTCCGCCCCGGCATCTATGTTGACATCACCACCGGCGAACCGCTGTTTGTCTCCGACGACAAGTACAACTCAGGTTGCGGCTGGCCGGCATTCACACGCCCAATCTCGCCCGACCTTATCGAGGAGCTTACCGACACCTCGCACGGCATGGTGCGCACCGAAGTGCGTGCGGCACATTCGGGGTCGCATCTGGGCCACGTATTCCCCGACGGCCCGGCTGAGAGCGGCGGCCTGCGCTACTGCATCAACAGTGCCTCGCTCCGCTTCATCCCCCTCGATGAAATGTCCGCCCAAGGCTATGCCGACTACATTCCCCTGGTGAAGAAATAGAGTGGGGCGGTCATTCCACCACCCACACTCTCAGTTTGACGGCATGGTCTTCAAAACCGATTGGCTTGCATACGAATATGCGGTTGTTCAGCCAGTCGTAGTCTGATTGCACAGGTGCCTCAAACTTGGGGGTGGTGGTGAAGTAGTCACCTTGTTTTCCTGAAGTGCTGACTCCGATGTTAGTTACGCCTATGGCATGGCCGTCATGGGTCATGATGGTGTATATGGCATTGAACTCGGTTCGGCCCGACGTCGTGTCAATGAGTTGGTAATCAGCCCCGCCGGGCAATATGTCGGCTGAGATATCACCCGTCACCGTGCCGCCGGTGATGGGTATCACTATTCTTTTGCCCATAGGTGTCACACCCGCATCCAATGCATCGCCGCATTGTGCGTGAATGTCAAACGCGTGGCGCAGCACCGGCTCGGATGCCGTAGCGTCAATACCTGCGGCCATCAGCATCGGCAGGATTGACAGGCTCATAATATTTCTTGACAAGACTCGTGTTTTCATGACAATTGATAGTCCTGCAAATTTAGCGAAAATTTGCAAAAGAAATGCCCCCAAGCGTAATCATATCTTGGGGCTGGCTGACAATCGCTGATATTGATATATCTTCAATCTCAACATAGAAAAACGGTAATTTATAACTACTTTTGCAACTCACGCTTGAAACGATGAATGATATGGCAAAAATCGGACTTGTTCTTGAAGGGGGAGCCATGAGAGGGCTTTTCACGGCAGGTGTAATGGACGTTATGATGGAAAACGGGATTGATTATGACGGACTTATCGGAGTATCGGCAGGTTCGAGCTTTGGCTGTAACTATAAGTCGCGACAGCCGGGAAGAGTCTTGCGTTATAATCTGAAATATGCATCCGACCCACGCTATATGGGGTTACGTTCACTCATCACAAGCGGTGACCTCGTAGGCGCGGAATTCGCATACCATACACTTCCGCTGCAACTCGATATTTTTGATATTCAGACGTTTGAGCAAAATCCTATGGAATTCTATCTCGTGGCTACCGATGTGGCTACCGGCGAGCCTGCCTATTACCGAATGGACAGGGTGACGCGGGAATCGCTGGAGTGGCTGCGGGCGTCAGCATCGATGCCGGGTGTGACACGGCCTGTTAAAGTCGACGATGGCAGACTCATGCTCGACGGCGGTATTTCTGATTCTATCCCACTGGCGTTTTTTCGCTCCATAGGTTATGACCGCAATGTCGTGGTTCTCACACAGCCGCGTGATTATGTTAAGAAAGCATCTTCAAAATGGTTATGGCGGATGCTCATGCGTAGCCATAAAGCGATTGCCGAAGCAATGTGTCGCCGCCACGAGATGTATAACGCCCAGCTGCGCCTCGTGGATGAGGGAGTGAAGCGGGGCGACACATTTGTCATCGCGCCCGAAGTCCCTCTGCCTATAGGACGCATATCTACCGACAAAGACAAGATGACGACCGTCTACAACATAGGCCGCCATACCGCCGAACACCTCTTCCCCAAGCTACTCGACTTCATAGAGGGATGATTTGTGGCCATAAGAAGTTACTTAATATGGCACTTAATTACGTGTAAGTGAATTGATAGGCGATGATAGGCGATGAAACATCAGCGATAATGTATTATTTTGCGGTTATTGTTTTTTGAGCGTTAAATCTACGAGCAGTACGGCATGCTCTTTTTCTTCCTGCGGTGCGTCCTTGGGACGCCATGCCACGATAAAGCGTATGGAGGCTGAGACTACATGATACCCTTTTTCTGCCCATAGGCACAGCTCGCCCTGCATCTTTTGTGACAATTGGGCGAGTGGCATATTCGTGTGGCTATCATAAAGATAATTGTTCTCAAAGCGAAGTGTCCCGCCTGCCCTGAGTGCGAGTATATCGTTCTTTCGGGCCTTGAAGAATCCGAGATTCACATCCCTGTGTGTCAGTTGCAGAATAATCTCGTCAGGCATGCCATACTGTTCAGTGCATACATGATGCTCATCAGCCGGCATGCGGTCAAACAGTGGAGAGTCGGTGTGTATGAACAAACGCTCTTTTGCACGGGTCGCTCCTACATAATATCGGCGCAGTACCTCATTTTGGATGTTCTGAGGTTTGGTGACGAGCATATACACATCGTCAAACTCTCGTCCCTTGGCCTTGTGGATAGTGGAGACCACTATGTCTGCCCCCGAAAGGTCACAAAAATCCTCTATGGACGATTCAAAGATAAATTCTTTTAAATCAGTGTGATACTTGGCTTTATTTGTCTGCTCGAATAGTGATAGACACCGTTGCAGATAATGGAGGCTTGACGAGTCGGCATACATGGTGAAAGTCTTTTGTTTAGCCTCCTCCCACACATTGTCAGGAATAATGGGTGTATTTGTTTCGCGGTCAATCTGTTTAAGAAACATTCGCACCTCGGCCATATTCCAGAACCGTAACCCATCCATGCTCTGCACCAGTTTGCTGTTGAGTCCATGTTTGCGCAACAGTGCCACAAGAATTACAGCCTCCTCATTGGTCTGAGTCAATACACACGTTGAACAGCCTTGCCGACGGTGGGCCAACAAATCGTTGACAAGAGGCAGGTACATTATGTGTGATGCATGATGGTGTATGCTTACGAATCCTTCATTGTGATTCATGGAAATGATGGGTTCGCTCTTCATTCTTCCTCCTATGCCGTTGACAAATGTGTTGGCGAAATCAACCACATGCCGCGTACTGCGGTAGTTCTCGGTCATTTCAATAAATCGGGCACCGGATTCGTTTAGCAACTGTGTCATGTAGCGGGAATCAGAACCGCGGAACTCAAAGATATTCTGGTCATCATCGCCAACGGCAATGACGCGCATATCCTCGTTGAATGCCATCAGTGCATGCAGCAAGGCATACTCCTCACTGCTCATGTCCTGCGCCTCGTCAATAACCAAAACGGTCTTGGCAATGCGGTTAGGTTCCACCTCTCCATTTTCAATCATCTTCGCGGCCCGCGCCACCACGTCCTTGGCGTCATCAAGATTGCCAATCCTGCCCAAAAGGTCGAAACAATAGGAGTGAAATGTCTTTATCTCGACAAAGTGGGCGGCATTGCCAATGAGTCCCATCAGCCGCTGCTTGAACTCTGTAGCGGCTGCGCGTGAAAAAGTGAGCATCAGCAGCTGTTCATGCTTGACATCTTCGAGCAGTAACAGCGAGGCGAGCTTATGCACCAATACGCGCGTCTTTCCGCTGCCCGGACCGGCTGCCACTACGATGCAGTGTGATTCCTTATCGGAGATAATCTCCATCTGCTTTTCTGATAGGCTGCCGAAAATGTGCTTATACTTCTCCGGGGTGACGTTGCGCTCTATCTCACGCACGCGCTCACCCTTGAAATACTTCGAGACAAACCGCCTGTAATCCATCTGGAAGTAATCCTGTACATACTGTAATGCCGCATTATAGTCTTGCACCATCAGATTGGCATATTCTCCCACGATATGTACCTGCTGAATCTTTTGCTTGTAGAACTCGCTGAGCATGCGGTAGTCTTCCTGCTTATAACGCAACCGGCTGTCTTTTATTCGGCGTATGTCCATGGCGTTATATAGCACAAGAAAACCGCCCTCAAGTTTCAGGGCACCAATTTTTGACAGGTATAACAGTGCCTCCTCGACATCTTCCAGCTGTACATTCTGCATGGTGCCTAACAGGCTCATGCCATTGGCTTTAAGGTCTTTCAGCAACTCTACGACGGAGAATTGGACGCCATTCTTTCCGGCCCCTTTTTCTTCTTCTGCGGTGTGCGATGTGTTCCTATACAGCCATCCGATTGTAAACTGGCAAATCTCCAGACGCTTCTCAAAGCGTTGCAGAGTTGTCGTAATATCAGTCTGGCAAGTCAGCTCGATATTGTGTGAGGCGTCCTCTTTCTTACGTGTATATCCTTTGACTGTAAGGAAATACAGCAAAGTGCGGATGTCTTTTTCAGTTGCGGTCTCGACACCCTCTTTTTGAGCATTGTCATTAAGCTGCTTGTATGAAATGCGGAATGTATCGGCTGATATTTGTCCGAGAATATAACGCTCAAGTTTAGTGAACCGCTCAAGCAGGCGTTTCGACTTGTTTTCCGATTCACCGGCGTCGTTGAGATAGGCGGAAATGTCTCTGGAGTCGGCAAGGATACCCTCTTGGCGCATACGCACCACGCTGGACACCACTTCGCCCTTGGTCAGTCCGAGAATATCGGCAAGATAGTCTATGCGCGATTCAGCCTCGGCATCCCGGGCCCTGGAAATATACTTCTGCGATATGAGCGACTTTATTATGCGCACAGCCTTCTCAATCTCTTCATTCTCAAAAAGTAATGATTCGGTAATGCGTTTGCGGGCTTCGTCCATGTTCTTCACGGTTATACCCGTGGCATAGACGTGGGGGACGTTGTTGCCGCGCTCCAGATAGCCGGCCTGTTCGAGTGCAGCTAAGGCCGTACGCACGCGGGTCTCTATGTCAGATACCGAGTCGTCCCAACCGGCCTGTCGGGCTATCTCCAACGCCGAGCAGCACGCACGCATGCGTTGTTTGGTTAAATCCTTCACGGCCTTCCATACCTGCTGAATCTCGCTGATGCTGAGCTTGGTCTGGTTGAGCAGAATAAAATGTTTGTCAAGGTCAGCATCGCTATACAGCACAAAACAGCGGGCTTCGAGATGTGGGTCACGCCCGGCACGCCCGGCCTCCTGGACATAATTCTCCAAAGAATCAGAGATGTCGTAGTGTATCACCAGCCCGACATCCTTCTTGTCGACACCCATACCAAAGGCTGAAGTCGCCACGATGATGCGTACACGGTCGTTCATGAATGCTTCCTGATTGGCAATCTTGTCTTCAGCATCCATCTTGCCATTGAAGGGTAAAGCCTTGAAGCCGTCCCGTGAGAGTTTATCGGCCAAAAGCCTGGTGCGCTTGGTGCGGGAGACATACACGATGGTCGGGCATGACGATTCGGCAATCAGTGACCTCAGTTTCGTGTATTTGTCCTCATCCGTTTCAGCGTGGATGACTGAATAACGCAGATTGGTGCGGGCTGCCGACGAGGCATAAATCTGAAGGTCAATGTCAAGGGTCTCTTTGAAGTAGTCGCAGATGTCCTGCACCACCTTCTGCTTTGCAGTGGCGGTGAATATAATCCGCAAAACGAAATGTTCCTACCTCTGAAAACGAGGCGTTCATTGCTGAAAAACGAAACGTTCACCAAATCACAATTTTTCAAAAAAAATCGACCCGGCTTCGCCGGGGATGGGTTTGCCCCGGCTCAGAATATTATAATGGCCTCCGAACACTGTCCGAAGGCCATTCTTTTTTCGCTTTACGCTTTAGGTCGCTGCGCGACCGCTTTTTCGCTTTCGCTTATGCTACCTCGCTCAACGCTTTATACGCGCTCACGCTTTGCGCTTTGACGAGGAGTCCGCGGAAGGCCAGACGCGAGCCGACACCCGCGCTCGAATGCGAGGCATCGCTACACGCACCCGCGTACGACACGCCGCCACTCGCATACGCGCTGCGATTGCCGCGATAGACCACACGGCCTCTGGAACCGGAAAAATAGTATATGTCGGCGAAATAGGTTGATGAACTGCCGTTAAAACTGCCGACGGGAGTCATGTCCATAAAAAGGCCGTGCGCCACGCCGGTTATCCAATAGCCGGAATTTGTCGTGCCTTTGACATAGCGAATTGTGCCGTCGGGCATAAAAATTCGCCACTTGCCGACATTTGCAGAATCATTAGGCACATCAACCCCATCCATCATTTCATATTTGTGGCCGTAGAGATTGACATAACCAAGACAGCAGATATTGTTGACCTGCGTCACGGTCTTGTTCCCGAATGAATCCGCATCCACAAACCACGCGTACTGGTGCACAAGGTTTTCTACCAACGAATTTGTCACGTTGGGATTGATTGCCTTGGCGTACTCATATCCCACAGTGTCCGTCATGCCTCTCAACATCGTCTCAGCCCCGATGGTTCGGGAATAGGAATGTGAACCGGCACCGCATTGTTCCTGCATATCCCTGCGGCCATAGAATGCGTATGCGAGATTAGCGACGCGAGAATGCATCATCGCGTCTATCTGCTGCATACCTCGCTGTTGGCTGTAGTAATGGAAGTCCGTCCACGTCATACTGCCGATAGAGCTGCCGCCGGTGATGCAGGAGCGGAATTTCTCGCCCACGATAACGGTCTCGACAACGGCACAAAGATGTTCCTCGTCATAATACCAATCCGGCTCCATGTCCTCAATCTTCGATGAGTTGGACAGGACTACCATGTCAAACTCGGCAGTGT
Organism: uncultured Duncaniella sp.; assembly: GCA_910584825.1. Lineage (GTDB taxonomy): Bacteria > Bacteroidota > Bacteroidia > Bacteroidales > Muribaculaceae > Duncaniella. The sequence goes on from CAJUCI010000027.1 coordinate 26,615, forward strand.
TGAGGATTGAGAAGTTGAGGGTGACCGCGCCGGTCGGCACGTCCTTGACAAGATACATACCTGCCTCAAACTTGTTGGCGAGGGTCGGAACGACAACATTCTCAAGCACCTTGCCGGAGGCATCGCAGAAGACCGCACCAACAAGGCTTGTGCCGGGTACGCTTGGGAAGCGCACTCTCTTATGCTTCGACACATCCACCTGACACACGGAGTAGTTGGCATCGGTCGAATATGACCCGGCAAGAGTGTCCTTGCCGACAATCTTGCGACCGACTGTCACGCCGCCCTTCTCCTTGATATTGTCAAAGGTCAATATGTCAGCAACGGGTGATGCCGGGCGATGGTTCTTGTCGTTTGAACTGTAGCACGAATATGTGACTCCGTTGAGGTAGTCATTGACTCCCTTCTTCCATATTCCCGGCTCAAGCATCATGATGTCGCCCTCGCTGCCGTCGAGCTTGGCAGGGGTGCAGTTGGCTATATCCTTTGCATCGGCGTAGTAGTTGGAGTTAGCGTCATGCAGGGGAAAATAGGTCATCTGACCGTCCGGATTGTTGACGGTGACATCGGTGTTGGCCATGCGGACTGTCCTTGTGGTCGGCTTCCGGGTTACCTTGGCAAGAACACGATGCCTTCTTGAGAAGATGGTCGCAAGGTGGCCGCTCATGACATAGTCGTTGCCGAACAGATAGCCGGTGCCGTTGTCAAGGTTGGACACGCTCACATCATCTGAAATATTGTCGAGGCGTATCATCGTGTATTCGGGCTGCACGATGTTCAGCTCAGGGAAGTGTGCGCACATTCTCTGATACTGAGCATCGTCTATATAGCGTGTCAGCCGGACGGTACCGACGAGCGCACAGGTGTCGGTGGAGTTGCCGGAGGCATCGACACCGCCCATCGACATGAACTTGTTGAGCCAAGTGCCGTCATCTTCCCGGTCGATGCCGGTGACGCGGAGGCGGTCAACATTGGCACACCTTGACAGGAGGGTCTCCCAATTTATGCCGGGACAGTTGTCAAAGATGAATGTGCGGACATTGCCGTAGCTTTCGAGGGTGAGTCCGGTAGATGTGAGTTTGCTGAGATACTCAAGGCGGAGTGTGGTGATGGTTGAGGGCATCCGGGCAATGGTCACCGGCGCACCTTTGGCGAAGATGATGCTCTGTACCTTGGTGCCGCGAGCGTCGAGTTCCTCAAGTTTGGTCTGATTGGAGAAATCGAGGGCGGTGCTCGTGTTGCCGCCTGTCTTGGCCTGTGCTTGATTGCGGAGGTTGACCTTGCGGAGCTGTCGGCAGTTGTCGATGGCGAGCCACCAACCGGTCGAGCCGCCGCCTGTAGCTGCCTGAAGATTGAGTTCCCGGAGGACGGAACACTTGCCGAGGTCGAGTGCGTTCTTGAGATGGTCAGACGCACCGGTCATATTCAGAACCTTCATTCGGCTCGCTCCATAGACTCGCAGAGGGTCGTTGACGGTAAATGAGCCGTTGATGTCGAGGCTTGCCACCGCACCGCCTTCCACAATGCCGGTGGTGGCGATGTTGGGGCTGTTGTTGGTGCCGTAACCGAAGGCATAGGTCTCGTTGGCGGTTATGCGGAGCGTGTCGGCTGCGTCCGACGCACTTCTCGCCATATAGAGGTCGATGTTGTCTGATGTGAAATTGCTCGTTCCATACTTGGCATCAAGCAGAGCCGCACGGTTGGTGAAAAGAAATGTGCGGTGGCTCTTGTTGTTGCCCTGCAATGCGAAGATGAACGGCCACTTTTTGCCGTACATGGTCTTGACCGCCGGAGCGATGTATTTCAGATAGCCGGACTTGTTGAAGGCACGGTCACACCAATTTCCACTCTGCTCATCGTTGAGCATGGCGAGCACTCTCTCGTTGGTCATGATGGCACGGAAATTCGCAGCACAACGCTTGAGGTCATCTTCGAGGTTGGCGAGGCAAAGATTCCACAGCCATGAGTCATGACCCTCGAAGGCATACTTGCTCGCCTCGGCATCCCACGTATTGCGGTCGGTCGTGTAAAGATAAACGAGGAAGCAGTCGTTTCGTTTACCGAGCTGAGTGTCGCCATCGTAGTATGTGATGAACCATATCTTACCATCCCAAGTGCGGAGCATCATGTTTTTGGCACGTTGGTCGACACTCAGGAAGTAGTCCGTGAAGATGTAATATGTCAAGATGAAGTCCTTGTTGAAATACTGATCAATTTCATTTTTGAACTTCTCGCTCTTGAATGTGGAGAGGTCGTTGGGGTTTGCTCCGGAAGGAACACAGGCACGAATCCACGCGAAGAGACGCTTGAGTGCGTCCTGCTGTTTGGTGGCAAGACCTGCCCACTTTATATCGCCGTCGCTCTGCGCTTTCCCGGACGCATCGACACCATAGTTGACCTCGGCTCCGGCATCGAAATTCTGAGCGAGATGCGCGTCACTTGTGGATTGGAAAAGGCAGATTGGCGAGGTGTTGTTGAGCATCTCAAGAGCGATGGGACACTCGGCTGTGTATCCCTCCACTCCCTCCATGCCGAACACCGGGCCACTCTTGGATTTCTCATTGTTGAAGTTGTACTGACCGTAATAGACATTCTCTCCGTCGGCGGTCTCGGCACAGAAGATGTCGATAGGCATACCGTCGATGGCGGTGCGCACGCTCACAGCACCGAGGCTGTTGCCGCCCTGCTCATACTGATGACGCTGCGGAGGCGTGAGCAGTCCGAGTTCCTTCATTACATCGTTGAACAGTTTCGCGCCGCCGGTATTGAGCGACATCGATGAGTCAGAGTAGTCGGACTTGCAGCACACGATAGGCACGGGAACCGCTCCGGGACGCATGACATATTTGTTGCCGGGGAGAACGTTCTTGCCGGTCATCGAGAGCATCTCGCTGCCCTTGGTGAAATAGATACGGATATTCTTGCTCGGATACTTGGTCGATGATGTACCCTGTATGCGGATGTAACAGTTGGTGAGAATGAAATCGTAGTCGCTGCCGAGGGGTGAGTAGAAATACACGTCGGCAAGGAAGTCGGTCTTCTTGTTGTTGGTCTCATAGACATCATCGAGCATATTCTGACGCACGATGCGCAGGACACCCTTGCCCATTGCACGGAGTTTCTCCATGTCAACATCGCCGGTGTCGCCCATGATGTCGTTGAGGGAGTATATCTCCATCATCTCATCGGTGGTGTCGCTGTCGACCATACGGTTGTCGAGCTCCTCGTCATCGCTGATGGCTCGGTTATAGACTCTGATGTTCTTAATCTCGACATCGGCCTCAGAGCTGTCGATGGTGATTTCCTGCGGATTGTCCTGCCGGAAATTGAAAGAGGTATCATATATGTCGGCTCCGTTGCGGTTGCCGTTTACAAAGAGCTGCATGAGGCGGTCTTCGGCGGCGGTGCCTATCACGAGGGCTACCTTCATCCAATCTCCGGCGGCATAGTTGGTGGCGAGCTTGATTTCTCGCTGAACGGTCTGACCGTCCTCGTTCTCATAGGTGACGCTCTGACCCGTTCTGAAACTTGCCTCCTGTGTGGTTATCAGAAGACCCTTGCCGTTGTCGAGACAGCGCACCACGGCGGCATCCCTGTCCATGACATTGCTCACACGCATCGTTATCTCGACAGTGAGTCCGGTTGACTTGACATCGGTGGCGAATGGCTTGACATGGACTACAGCCTTGGCTCCGTTTGCGAGACGGAGAGCTCCGTCTACCCATCCGCTGCTCGCCCAGTCCACACCTTCAAACGTTGTTGTAACGCCGTTCGATTCCCATGTGGCCGGATTGCTCTCCTCATTGCTTCGCCCGGTTGCGTCAAGTTTGAACTGAAGACCATAGGTGGCCTCATTTATGTCGATGCCGCTCTCGGCCACATCGAGGTTGATGGTGTATGTCGTTGAGCCAAGTTTAAGCTGTATGGTCTGCTTGCCCTTTTCGGTGAACCGGTTGTTGTATGCCTGTGTGGTTCGGGGTGCGCTGACAGTTCTGGCGAGTCTGCCGTTCTGCCACAGTTCAACGGTGGCCGGAATGACAGTGGGGTCATAGGCCACGAATTCAAACTCGCATTTTTCGTATTGACCCACCTCGATTGTCGGGGTGGTATGCCCGGTGCCGGTCAGTATGCGACCGTCGGCATGGACTATCTTGGTACCGAGGAAGGGTGCGCTGCTGCCGCTTTTCAGTATATCGAAATAGATGCTCTCGCTCTTGAGGGTGAGTCCGTCCTGCTCCATTTCGGCGACCATCTGAACGGTGTGGCGACCGACAGCGAGTCCGGCCATGTCGAGGTCGAAATTGCTGTTGGTGGTACCGCTTCGGGTGATGGAGTGAAGTTTGCGCTGTACGCCATCGACATACAGGGAGACGGACTTTGTGCCGGAGCCGGTGACAGCATAGGGGATTTCGACCGTGTCATGTACGCTGTAACCTCCCTGAGCAATGCCGGAGGCGAGGTTGCAGCTGCTTGAGAGCGACAGAGTGACCACTTTGATTGACACATAGGCTTGCTTCTTCTGCTCCTTGCCTGTGTTGGGGTCGGTGGTGGTGGCTATGACATAGATGTCGCTTGAGCCGAGCAGAAGGTATTTGGTGAGGTCGAGGGTATAAGTGTTGGCGTTGACATCCTTTTTGGTCTCGGAATATGTTATGACGGTTCCTCGGCGCACCTCGATTCTGACGGTCGCTTTCTGTCCGGTGCTCTGACCTTTGTCATCACCGCCGGAATACTGATGGTCGTAGAACCATGTCAGCATGGCGGTGTCGCCTTCCTTGATGGTCTTCTTGTCGAGAGTGGCCGACAAGACAATCTTTGTGGTCGATGCCTCATCGCCGCTACCGCTACCGCCACCGCCCTTGACGGTGAATTCAGCGATGGTCGATGTCTTGCTGTTGAGCTTGACGGTGGTTGAGCCGTCATCGTTCTCTTCGGTATCGACTCCAAAGAGCGTCCCGGCTTCAAGCTCGGCGACCTTGTTGGCGACAACGCCGTTCTGAATGGGATTGTCGCTCGACGGGTCGAGGCTGCTGTCAACCGTGACCTTATCGATTGTGATGGACACGTTGCCCTCAGCGTCGGGGGTCTTTTTCTCTCCGTTGACTGTAATCTGCTTTACAGTGTTCTTTGAGCCGTATTCCTCCCACGCGCCGGGAGATGTAAATGTGGCGAGGGTGGTTCCGATGAAACGGTAGTCCTCCCATTTGCCGGGTGCCGACTCGAAGGTGATAATCATGCCTCGCTTCTGCTCGTCCTCGATTTCGGCATCGGCGAGTGCGGCGACGGCGGTCGCCTTGTTGTAATAGCCGGTGGTGAGGGGCTGCTGCTCGGTGAGATTGTAGAATCCGCTCCCACTGCCGTTCCCCTTGCCGCCCATCTCGATGAGAGCGTCCTTCTCGTCACTCCACGCATAGAGTATGTCTCCGCAGATGAACAGCTTGTTCTTTTTCACCTTCGAGATGCCATCATTATACATCTGCATGGGATATGTGCTGTTCGACCACGAAAGGTAATACTTGTCTCCGACAAAATAGGCGAACACTTTCTTTGCAGAGAGAAACACAATTTCCCCGCCGGGGGTGGCAATACTCATATTCTCTGTCGTAACATTGAGCGCAACAAACCGGGAGAACCTTGCGGTCGCGCCCTCACGTGCGGCAACTGCGGTTCCCTCGTATGCCTCAACAACCGCCTGTGCAGATGCTGCCGCAATGTTGGCTACATCTGCCGCATTTTCGGCTGTCGATGCCGCTGTATTGGCTGTCGATGCCGCTTGCGCAGCAGAGTCGCGTGCCATGTTCGCTTGTGATGCTGCATTATTAGCATTATTGGCCGCTGTGTTCGCTGTCTTAGCCGCGTCCTCCGCAGGTTTGCGGAGCAACGACACAGGGGCACTGACGACCTCAGTGCCTCGGATTGCCGGTAATGATACTATACCGTCAAGGCTGCTCACCACAGGGAGTTTGTCCACACCCTGCGATTCTGCCTTGAGAGCATTGATAATTTCGTTTTTGTCTGCTTGTGTCAGTGCCATATTTTTTTGAATTGATTGTATGGTTCACGATTAGTTAGGTAGTCCGGGATTGCTTGATTATCGTATGCCTCACGCTCATGTGAGATGTTACGATAAGCTTTTCTGCCATCCCTAAATTGAATGAGCCGCCACAGCCACTCCAATAGATATAGGAGATAGAATGGCGCATACAGCAACTCCTTCATTTGGGCGGTATGAATTGCCTCGTGATTGTAATCTGCCGGTGACATGGTACAACCTTCCCGGACAAAGAGGATGCCGAACAGATTGACGCACTTGAAACCTCTGAACGGAATAAGACTGTTATATATCACCTTCATTCCTCACCTCCTTCCAATTGTGTCTGAAGGCCATCAATAAAAGCCGGGGTCGCATAAGCATTGGCCACCTCCTTAAGTGTCTTTACTTCTTCATCTGAGAAGTCGGTGTCGCCTTCACTATGATAGATTTTAAGAGCAAGAGCATGAGCTCGGATACCGTTGACATTGAGATAGAGCATATTCGCTACACTCTCACGCGCATCCCCGGTCTGATAATGCGACTTGTCAATTCCCGTAGGAATTCTAAATTGTTGAAAATTAAGTTTTGCCATATTTCTACTCGTGTTTTACTCCTATTATTAACCCGTTCTGAACTTGAAAGCGCACCTTGTCAAGGTCGTAGTCGTTAAATCCGAAAGTTACACCTTCGTAATAGTGCGCGAAACTGCCGTTTGCATCCATGTCGGTGGCGATGCGCAGCCCTCTCGCGCTGTTGAAATAAGTATCTCCGTTTATCACATGATAATTACGGGCAGTCGCTTGTATATCACCGAACATCCACAGTCCAATATTCCGACGTCCGCCTGACACGTTGATATACACACCATAGTTTTCATAATACGTCGAAGGTGTCGAGTTACTTACATATATTTGGGCGGTGCCTACCGCAGAACCTGTGGGCAGTGTGTCAAGGCCGACACGCACGGCACGATTGTTGTCATGGAACCCAAGCCACGGACTGCCACTTGAAAACAGCGAGAATCGGCTTGAGGTATATTTTTCACCGGTGGCAGGATTGGTATAGCCGTTCTCCGCACGGATACTCGAACCATCGATAACAAAACCTCCAATTGTACCTTTGTTGGCATTGATTTCGCCGGTAAATTTGCCATTGATTGTTTCGATACTGCCGTCTTCAAGAATCTTGAAATTGCCATTGGCTGTAACAATGCCTTCAAGCTGAATATGGTCAGCCTTGATTTTGACTCCTTCCTGTCCGGCTCCAACAAAAGCCTTTAGCCTTCCATCGCTGTCGATGGCGTATAAGCCGGTCATCTGAGCAGTGGTGAGTATGCCGGATTCCGCAAGCACATTACCGTCTTTGTCGAAATTTTGAGCCGCAATCTTGATGAGCTTTTCGGACTGCTCAAAGAGTGTGCGGTACTTGTATGTCAGAGCCTCGACCTTGTCGGTGGACATGACGAGCATATATAGGTAGATTTCGCCGGAGAATGACAGTTTGAAATCACCGGTGCCGTTCCATAGCCCGTCGCAGTTATATTGGACATAGCCGGAGGTGACCGCTATATCCTCCTCGACCTCGAATGAGTTGAAGTTCTCGAAGCCGGTCTTATTCACACCGTCAAACCCGACAGTGAGCTTGCCCGGCTTGATACATCTGTAAAAGAAACTCAGATAAACCGGGATAGCCTCCTTCTTGCCGTCACTGTTTGTTTCAAAGGTCGGTTTACTGCGGAGGTTGGCGTTTTTCTGTAATATATACTTGTTGATTATGCGGACTACTGTGCGACCGTCATCCTTGGCAATGCTTGCACTGTTACCCTTCTTGGAGAGGATATTGTTGTTTGCCCATATCCATTTGTTGCCGACAAGGAAGAACACCGCCTCGTTGGAGGTATCCCATTTTTCCATGCCGGAGGCAAACGCAGGATTGCTCAAGTATCCCTTGTCTGCGACAAAATCATCGCGGACAGCCTCAATCATGCTCTCAATCTTACCCTCTACAATCTCAAACTTGGTCTTGATGTCCTCGCCGGTCACAAGAAGGAATGTGCCACGGAGATATGCATTATCCGAATAAAGGCCGTCGCCGTGGGGCTGATTATCTGCCGGGAACCAATCATCGGTTATGCCGTCGAGGTTGCTGGAAAAGGCGCGTGAGTTTGACCCCTTCGGGCACGCGGGATTTGACCCCTC
>CAJUCI010000028.1 GCA_910584825.1 uncultured Duncaniella sp.
CTTCCCCTGAGGAGGAGTGAGGAGAAGGTCGTTGCACTTCTTATTGGAATCTTTCAATCATCAAAAAAATTAAAAAATCGCCCTCACCCCTTGCCATCATAAAAAAAAGTGCTACCTTTGCACCCGGGTAAGTCCTACACGACCAGCTCCCCGAGAACTCCGCCAGGTCTTGATCGAAGCAACGGTATCGGGTCGTAGCGGTGCGATGTAGTCAGCTTACCCTTTTTTGTGCCCGTAAGTTTTCTTAAATTAACATATACGTGTTAAAAAACGCCCGTTCATCGGGCGTTTTTTATTTACATTTGAACAAATAAAGATTGCTTAACGTTACAAGTTCATAAAGTATCATACTTACAAAACTATTTTTCCCTTCAAGTTTCATTTAACTTTATGAGAGTAATGAAAAAGCAACTGTTTCTCATGGCAGCCTTAGGCGGTGTCCTCATGGCAGCCAACGATGCAAACGCACAGGAGACCGTCGTGGTCGAAGAAAGCACAATCGCCGTAGAGCAAGTGCAGTGCAAGGACATCTACACACCCGGTTCATGGCGTGACAACTGGTATATCCAGCTCGGCGCAGGCATGCGTACCCCGCTCGTTGAAAACGGCACCAAGGACCGCCACATCACAGCCATCTACAATCTGGCAGTAGGCCGCTGGATTTCACCCTATCTCGGCTTCCGCTTCTCGGGCTACTACGGCTCGATGCACTGGAAGAGCGGACATATGGCATCGGCCCGCACAGCCAACCTCAACGTTGACTTCATGTGGGATATGTGCAACTCCATCGCCGGATACAACCCCTCACGCCCCGTATCAATCGTGCCCTACATCGGTCTCGGCGGCACATTCGTCTACCGCTTCCGCGGTGTCGAGGACGCCAACGACTATCAGGGCAACCGCCCCAAGCACAACCAGTGGATGCTCCCCGTGTCAGCAGGCTTGCAGCTCCGCTTCCGTCTGAGCGAGTATGTTGACTTCTTCGCCGAGGGCCGCGCAATGTTCTATGGCGACAACTTCAACAACACCGTCACCGGCCGTCCCGTCGACATCGACGTGTCAGCCGTCGGTGGCCTCATCATCCACTTCACCGGCTCGAAGTTTGAGCGTTACAACCCCTGTGACTATGTAAACGCCCTCGCGGCAGCCAACGCTCAGGTCAACGACCTCCGCGGCGCGCTCGCCACCACATCGGCAGCCCTCGCAGCAGCCGAGGCCCAGCTCCCCTGCCCCGAAGTTCCCGAGGCTGTGGCAGTCGAGGAGACATCGACCACCATATTCCCCACTGTACGCTTCAAGCTCAACTCGGCTTACGTATCGTCAGAGGAGATGGTCAACGTCTACAACATCGCCGAATATCTCAAGGCTAACCCCGACGCACAGATTGTAATCCGCGGCTATGCCGACAAGGACACCGGCACTGCAGCCTACAACATGAAGCTCTCCGAGCGTCGCGCCCAGGCCGTTGCTGACATCCTCACCGGCGACTACGGCATCTCAGCCGACCGTCTCATCCTCGAGGCCGCAGGTTCTGACACCCAGGTATATCCCACCAACGACTGGAACCGCATCGTAATCTTCGCAGCCCCCATCTGATAGAGACCTCTCATTCTCCTCTCCATATCGTTGACAACAACTCTCCTCTAAACCATTGTCCCGACCCTAACCTTTCCTCGTGAACAATAGTTCCCCGTGCGCCCCGGCTCTCACCTGCGAGAACCGGGGCGCATACCGTTAATATATTTTCCTAAGTCATTCATAATCTGCCAGCTGTCACTCAGCCGGGAGCACCAGCTCGGCCATCAGGCGGTCAAAGGTCGCGTCGAGGTCGTCGGTCACGCCGGGATGCGGCCTTGACGTCTGGACACACGCGCTCCTCACCGCCGTGAGCCAGCGGAAACGCTCATGCGCCTCAAGGCTGCCTATCGGGCCGGGGCATCCCGCCACAATCCTCGTGAACGAATCGAGCTGCGCCCTCAGCCCCTCGCCCCCCGAGCACGGGGCAAAGGCTTCAATCCGCGCCGGGTCACAGTGAAGGGCCACACGAATCCACCGTCTGCGCTTGCACATCATGATTAGCCCGACGTTCATAAACTCCTCACGCTCCACGCGCGGCACAAAGCGTATCACGGCATACTCATACAAGTGTCTTTCTCGCATCGATGGCATAGTTTACGAAGATTTCAGAGTTTTCAAGTCTAAGTTTCAGGAATCGGGCATACACCTCGCGCTGCACTCCGGGAGGCGTATCGGGGTCGGCCTGCACGAGCCAGTCATCAGGTACGAGAGCCACCACACGGTCTATCACTTCGGGGGTTATGCGTCCGCGCATATATTCGTCAGCCTCCCTCAGTCGCGAGGCCGACGGGAGCAGGGCGTGGTCCTTGACATAGGCAAACGGCGTGAGAGCCGTCTTCTCCCACCCCGTCCATGCGTGATGAAAATAAAGCGACGCCCCGTGGTCGATAAGCCACAGTTCACGCCCCCACAGCAGCATATTGGTGTTGCGCACCGTGCGGTCGACATTGGTCAGAAACGCGTCGAGCCACACTATGCGCGACGCCGTGTCATCATCGGTGCGGTTGACGGTCACATCCCACGTCAGCGCGCCGCTCAGGAAATGCAGCCCGAGGTTCAGCCCGCGGCTCCCCTTCAGGAGGTCCTGAATCTCCTCGTCGCCCTCCGTGCGCCCAAACTCCTCGTCGAGCGTCAGAAACACCAGTTCTGGCACCTTCAGCCCGGCCGCACGGGCCAGCTCGCCCCCTATCAGCTCGGCTATGAGCGCACGCGTGCCGTGGCCCGCGCCGCGAAACTTGACCACATACTTGAAGCCGTCGTCAGCCTCGGCCAACGCCGGGAGCGACCCGCCCTCGCGCAGAGGGGTGATGTAGCGCGTGACCTCGGCCGTGCGCAATTCCATATCATTCATAATCACAAAATCATAAAGTACAAAGTTACAACAAATCCGCAACCCCATTATCCTCACCGCCCGAAAAATCTCACTCTCCGCCACCGCCCCCGCCGAGTGAATTTCTAACATTTATAATACTAAAAGCGTTAAACATAGGCGAAAAAATCGTAACTTTGCAACCGATAACAGCTGAAATTATGGTACACCACATCCCCTCACCCGCCCGCATAGACGAAACTGTGGACAGACTGTGCAGTCTTGACGACATGCACCACGTGTGTCCCGAGCGTCGCCACGAGGGGGAGCCGGTGCTCACCAACGTCTCCGTCAAGCGCATCGTCGAGCTTGCTTCGGGACTGCTGTTCCCCGGATTTTTCAACGACTCCATCGAATCACCGTCAGTGATGCGCTCCATGCTCACACTGGCGTGCCACGAGCTGCGCGGCCTTCTGACCCATCAGATTACCGCCGGGCTGTGCTTTGCCGACTCCACCTGCTCCACACCCCTGCGCGAGCTGCACGAGCGCGCCGTCGAGGCAGCCGACAGCCTCATCGAGTCGCTCCCCTCGCTGCGCAGCATCCTCGACACCGACATCGACGCAACATATCTCGGCGACCCGGCAGCCACCTCGACCCACGAGGTGCTCGTGTGCTATCCCGGCATACGCGCCACCATCAGCCACCGCATAGCCCACCGTCTGCTCCAGCTTGAGGTGCCCATCATCCCTCGCATGATTTCCGAGCAGGCCCACTCGGCCACCGGCATCGACATCCACCCGGGCGCGTCGATAGGCGAGCGGTTTGTCATCGACCACGGCACCGGCGTGGTGATAGGCGCGACGGCCATCATCGGCAAGAACGTCAAGCTCTATCAGGGCGTGACGCTCGGAGCGCGCAGCTTCGTGACCGACGACTCCAACAACCCCGTCAAGGGCATCCCGCGCCACCCCATCATCGGCGACGACGTGGTGATATACTCCAACTCCACCATCCTCGGGCGCATCACCATAGGCTCGGGCGCCATCATCGGCGGCAACCTCTGGGTGACGCGCGACGTGGCTCCCGGCGAGAAGCTGGTCCAAGCCCGCCCCAAAATTTAGAATAACAATACAAAACTCCATACCAAGGCATATGTCACAAAAATTTGAAATGGTAGCCAAGACCCTCAAGGGTCTGGAAGATGTCCTCGCTGACGAGCTCCGCACCCTCGGAGCCGAAAATGTCGAGCCGGGATGCCGCATGGTGTCCTTTGAGGGCGACCTTGCCATGATGTACCGTGCCAACCTCTGCTGCCGCACGGCCTTGAGCATCCTGCGCCCCATCTACAAATTCATAGCCTCCGACCCTGACACACTCTACGAGATGGCCAAGGAGTATGACTGGGGGAGCGTGCTCACTCTGGGCAAGACATTCTCAATCGACACCACGAGCCACTCCAACGAGTTCACCCACTCGCGCTTCGTGACCTATCGCGTCAAGGACGCCATCGTCGACTGGTTCAAGGACCGCTTCGGTGCCGACAAGCGTCCCGGCGTGCGCCTCAACGATGCCGACGTCATGCTCAACGTCCACATCGACGGCACCCGCGTGACCCTCTCGCTCAACTCGTCGGGCGAGTCGCTCCACAAGCGCGGATGGCGCGTGGCCCAGACCGACGCCCCCATCAACGAAGTCCTCGCCGCCGGCATCATACTCAAGAGCGGATGGCGCGGCGACTGCCCCCTCATCGACCCCATGTGCGGCTCGGGCACATTCCTCATCGAGGCCGCACTCATCGCTGCCGGCATCAAGCCCGGCTCGTTCCGCGAGTCATGGCCCTTCACGCAGTGGCGCGACTGGGACCCCGAGCTTTTTGACTCGGTGCTCAACGAGGGCGAGGCTCCCCGCGAGGAACTCCCCTACAAGATTTACGGCTCTGACATATCGCCCAAGGCCGTCGACATCGCCGAGCGCAACATCCTCTCGGCCGGAGTTGACGAGTACATCAACCTGCGCGTGCGCTCCATCCAGCAGTGGGAGGAGGCTCCCGCCGCCGGCACCCCGGGTGTCATCATCACCAATCCCCCTTACGGCGAGCGCATAAACCCCGAGGATATCGAGGGGCTGTACCGCACACTCGGCACCAAGCTCAAGAAGGTGTTCTGCGGCTATCACTCATGGGTCATCTCGTCTAACGAGGACTGCCTGGCCCACATAGGACTCACCCCCTCGCAGCGCGAGCAGCTCCAGAACGGAGGCATTGACTGCGAACTGCGCGAGTACATATCCTTTGAAGGCTCCAAGAGCGAGTTCCGCGCCGCAGGAGGCTCCATCAAGACCGACCGCCCCTCAAAGAGCGAGAAGGGCAAGAAGTTTGCCCGCAAGTCTGACTCGGAATGGACACGCGATGCCCGCGACAAGGGCATGGGCGGCAAGCGTGGCGATAAGCCCGCAGGTGGCCGCCGCGGTCTGCCCAAAGACAATCCCCTGAGCGAGAAATACCGCCCCAAGACCGGCGGATATGCCCGCAGCGAAGAGCGTCGCCGCAAATTCAAGGAGGAGACCGCCCGCGACGGCGAACGCCGCTCGGGATTCCGCGACAACCGCGACAGCTTCCGTGACCGTGACCGCAGCCGTGACAACCGCGACCGCGAAAACAATACCAACGAGGCCGAGGAACTGCTCTCACGCCGCCGCAACATCCACGCGCTCAAGAGCCTGGGCGAGACCCCTAAGATGCCTTCCATCCCCGCATCCGAAGGCCCGTTCATGCGCACTCGCCGCCGCTGGAAACGACCTGATTCTGAGCAGTAGATAAAGTAACGAGTTGAAAAAGTTAAGCTTATAGTCTATAAAGCAACGAGTTAAAAAAGTTAAGTCTATAGTTTATATAGTCAAAACAGTGCCCGCAGGTAGGAGCGACGGCTTTAGCCGTCGATATGGCACGACAAAACTAACTTTAAAACCCGCGAAACACTATCCGATATATCGCACCAATCGTCGCCTCATTTCGACGGCTGAAGCCGTCGCTCCTACAATACCATAAATAATGAGTATTCAAACAACCCTCAATCCATACATATATCCCGTGAGCTCACAACCCGAAAAAAGCCCCTTCAACGCGGGCGAGACCCTTCAGGAAAAGACATCCCCTCTCACCGTACTCCTCCTCGGCTCAGGCGGCCGTGAATGCGCCCTGGCCTGGAAGATAGCCCAAAGCCCCGCGCTCAAGCACCTCTACATAGCCCCCGGCAACGGCGGCACAGGCGCGTATGGTCAGAACGTCGACCTCTCGCCCCTCGATTTCGACGCTATCGCACGTTTTGTCAGCGAGCATGGCGTGGACATGATAGTCGTAGGCAACGAAGACCCCCTCGTGGCCGGCATCTATGACTACTTCCAGGGCCGCGAAGGCGCGCCCCTCATCGTAGGCCCCTCCAAGGCCGGAGCCGCGCTCGAGGGCAGCAAGGATTTCGCCAAGCAGTTCATGGTGCGCCACAACATACCCACCGCCCGCTACCGCAGCTTCACAGCCGAGACTGTAGCCGAAGGCGAGAAGTTCCTCGAGGAACTGCGTCCCCCCTATGTGCTCAAGGCCGACGGCCTCGCAGCCGGCAAGGGCGTGCTCATCATCGACAATCTTGACGAAGCCAAGGCGTCGCTCCGCGAGATGCTCTCGGGCATGTTCGGCAAGTCATCGGCCACAGTGGTCATTGAGGAGTTCCTCAAGGGCATCGAGTGCTCGGTGTTCGTGCTCACCGACGGTAACGGCGGCTATCGCATACTCCCCGTGGCCAAGGACTACAAGCGTATCGGCGAGGGCGACACCGGCCCCAACACCGGCGGCATGGGCGCAGTCAGCCCCGTAGCGTTTGCCGACGATGTGTTTATGAAAAAGGTCGAAGAGCGCATCATCCTCCCCACCGTCAACGGCCTCAAGGCCGAGGGCATCACCTATCGCGGCTTCATCTTCCTCGGCCTCATCGAGGTGGGCGGCGAGCCTATGGTGATAGAATACAACGTGCGCATGGGCGACCCCGAGACCGAGGTAGTGATGCTCCGCATCGCCTCTGACCTCCTGCCGTTGCTACGCGCAGCCGCCGAGGGATGCCTTGGCGACATGCCCCTCGCCATCGACCCGCGCTATGCCACCACAGTCATGGTAGTGTCGGGCGGCTATCCCGGCTCCTACCCCAAGGGCAAGGTCATCACCGGCACCGACGAGTGCGGCGACGCCATACTCTTCCACGCCGGCACCAAGCTCAACCCTGACGGCACACTCGTGACCTCGGGCGGACGCGTCATCGCATGCAGCTCCTACGGCAATGACATCGACGAGGCTCTTGCCGGTTCGTTCAAGGCCGCAAACGCGCTCGAATATGACGGCAAATACTTCCGCCGCGACATCGGTGCCGACCTCAAGGCCATCCTCAACCTGAAATCATGACCCGTCGGGAGACACGATTCACCAACATACTCCGTTCGCGCGGCGTGGGATGTATCCTCGCCGCGCTCTCGGCTTGGCTGACATGGAGATGCCTGCCCGGCCTGCCCGCCACGGGCTGGCTGGGGGTGTTTCCCGAGCTGTCATGCGTGGCCAATTACGCCGTGCTCCTGGCCATAGCCGTGGCTATGGTGGCCATCAACCGCAGTTTCACGCTGCTGCGCACGCTGTCGGTATTCTTCGCCGCCTACTTCCTCTTCATCACCGGCGTCACCCCCGGAGTGGCCGGAGTGTTCGGCACATCATCGCTGCTCGCGGCGGTGATGATGCTGTGCATGTGGACACTCTTCACCATCTACAACGAGCGGCGGAGCGACCGGCGCATATTCCTGATATTCTGCCTTCTGAGCGCGGGCGCACTGATTGACTGGAAATTCCTCTTCTACGTCCCGCTCTTCTTCGTCGGCATAGCCCAAATGCGCATACTGCGGTTCAAGAAGGTCATCGCCGCCATCATCGGCCTCATCACCCCGCCGTGGATAGTGTTCGGACTGGGACTGATGCCTGTGCCGCGTCTGCCGCACATCTTCTTCACCCCGCCCGCCATGCTCCTCGATATGCCCGGCGGATGGCCGTTCATCTGCACCGTACTGCTCACTATGGCCTCGGGATTTGTGTTCGGCACCACATCGCTCCTGCGCATACTCGGCTTCAACGCCCGCGCCAGGGCCTACAACGGCTTTCTCGCCCTGCTCGGTATCTACACCGGGCTGCTCGCGGTGGTCAACTTCACCGCCCTGCCCGACTACGTGACCCTGCTCAACGCCTGTGTGGCGTTCCAGATAGGCCACTTCTTCCGCGCCACCGCCTCGCGCCGTGGCTACATACTCATCCTCGCGCTGCTGGCCGCCTACACAGGCCTGTATGTGTGGATGACGCTGACGGCATAAGTCCGCCCCCTCTCTCATCCCCCTTCCGTAACCTTTCCCACGATTCTCCCCCACCCCTATGAAAATCGTCGTTGACCGCAACATCCCCTTTATCGCCCGTCCGCTCGCCGCGTTAGGCGAAGTGGTCATGCTGCCCGGCGGTGACATCACCCCCGAGGTCATGGCCGACACCGACATACTCATCACACGCACACGCACACGCTGTGATGCCGCCCTGCTCGACGGCTCCCCCTGCCGCTTCATCGGCACAGCCACCATCGGCACCGACCATATCGACCTCCCCTACTGCGCCGGGCGCGGCATCACCGTGGCCAACGCGCCAGGATGCAACGCTCCCGCCGTGGCCCAATGGGTGCTCGCGGCAATCCTTACATATAATAAAGGTGTGCGCCCGCTCGCCGACATCACCCTCGGCGTCATCGGCGCGGGCAACGTCGGGTCAATCCTCATCCGCTGGGCCGAGAGCCTGGGCATGCGCGTGCTGGTTAACGACCCTCCGCTCATGGAGCGCGAGCCTGAGGCCTATGCCTACTCCTCGCTCGGGGAGATAGCACGCGAGAGCGACGTCATCACCGTTCACACCCCCCTACTCCGCACCGGCCTCCACCCTACCTATCACCTCATCGACGACACCTTTGTGGCCACCCTGCGCCGCACCCCGCTCCTGCTCAACGCCGCGCGCGGCCCCGTGACCGACACCCGCGCCCTCATCTCGGGGCTCCGCTCCGGGGCTGTCGGAGCCGTAGGCATAGACTGCTGGGAGGGCGAGCCTGACATATCGCCCGAGTTGCTCGGCCTCGCCACCTTTGCCACCCCCCACATCGCAGGCTACTCGCGCCAGGGCAAGATACGCGCCACCCGGATGGTGCTCGACGCCCTGTCGGCCCACCTCGGCCTCCACGAGCCTCTGCAGGCCGACGCCCCCGCCATCCTCCCCGTCCCCGCGTCAGTCACCCCCGCGATGCTCACCTACGACATCCTCGCCGACACCCGCTCCCTCCGCACCTCACCAGCCTCCTTCGAATCGCTCCGCAACGACTACCACCTGCGCGAAGAACCGGCATATACTTAATTTTTCAAAATATTTTGGCGCGGATGTCAAAATTTCGCTATATTTGTAATGCAAAACAAATGTGTGGATAGTCTATCACATAATAGGCCAAAACATACCTAAATTGATATTCTGATTAAATCTAATCTAAAAACAAAAAAACTACATTAATTTTACAATGGGACTTTTCGACAAAATTTTCAAGCAAGTGCCCGAAGAGGACAAGCTGAGCAAGCAGGAAGCATTCGCAGGTATCGCACTGGCAATGGCCGGAGCTGACGGAAGCATCTCACAGTCAGAGTGGGAGGGCATCGTCAACTACATCCGCCGCCTCCGCCTGTATGACAACTTCTCAGGCCCGGCATTCGACAAGATGTTTGACAAGCTGTTCCGCATACTCAAGAATCAGGGAGCAAGCGCACTCGTGGCAGCATCAGTGACCGGCCTCCCCGAGGACCTCAAACTCACCTCATTTGCCTGCGCAGTTGACATCGCCCTCGCCGACGGTGTACTCGAAGAAGAGGAGAAAGACATCATCAACCAGCTCGCTGAAACCCTCGAGATACCCGAGCAGACTGCCGTATCAATCATCGAGGTGCTCATAATCAAGAACAAGGCATAACACATCTGCCCCAAGCACTATCACAACGGTCCGTGCCATGCGCACTGACCGTTTTTTTCATATCCCGTCGCACGACATTATCGCACCTTGACGGGGCCGGAACGACGACATAAACCGGCACAATAAACGATTTCCGGCATATAATCGTTTAAATATCAAAGAGAATAACTATATTTGCATCGACTAATCCCGCCACTATATGAAGCTGATAGAATTGAACCTGCAAAGAATCTTTGATTTATGCCGAAAACATAAGGTCAAGACACTCGCCGTATTCGGGTCTATCCTTACCGATAGATTCAACGATGACAGCGATGTGGATTTGCTTGTCAATTTCGACACTGCCGACCATGAAGAGTGGGACTATGTATCAAACTACTTCAATCTCCAGGACGCTCTCGAATCGATATTCGGGCGCAAGGTTGATTTGGTTGTCGAAAGCAGCCTCACCAACAAATACCTGATACGCAGCATCAACAACAACAAGCAATTAATCTATGGATGATTACATACTCAAGCATCTTCAGGATGTACTTAACGCCATCGAATACTCACAAAAGTGACATTATCGCACCTTGACGGGGGGATTGGGGTGGTAACTTTGTGGTGTAATTTTTCAAACTTCAAAACCACCACAAAGTCATGCGTAAGATTAACCGTATCATCATTCATTGCACAGCCACTCTCGAGGGGCGCGAGGTAACAGTCAAGGATATTGACCGCTGGCACCGGGACAGGGGATTTGCCGGCATAGGCTATCATTATGTCATATATCTTGACGGCACGGTCCACGAGGGCCGACCGCTCGAGCGTGTCGGCGCACATTGCCGCGGACAAAACGCCCACTCTATCGGCATTGTATATGTGGGCGGCCTCACCAGCGACGGCACCACCCCCAAAGACACCCGCACCGATGCACAGCGTGCGGCCTTGCACACGCTCGTCAGCCGTCTGCGGGAGCAATTCCCCGCCGCTACCGTCCACGGCCACCGCGAGTTCGCCGCCAAAGCCTGCCCCTGCTTCAATGTCATAGAGGAGCACGGTTTTAGAGACGGGAGAACGGGAGAACAGGTTTCAGAGACAGGAGCACAGGAGCACAGGAGGCACAAGGTTGTAGGAGCGACGGCTTTAGCCGTCGATATGAGGCGACAAAACTAACTTTAAAACACACGAAACATTAACCGATATGTCGCAACACATCGTCGCCTCATATCGACGGCTAAAGCCGTCGCTCCTACCCACTCGCCTTGTTCTCCCACAGTTCTCCCGTGCTCCCGTCTTAACCTGTGCCTCCTGTGCTCCTGTCTCCACATTTTCACTCTTATTTTGTGAAAAAATCTTTCAAAACAACGCACGTTAGTTAACGTGCGTTAAAAAATTGGGGGGTAATTTTTATCCGTAACTTTGCCCACGATACTGTTTTAGTAAGGTAAAACCTACAAAAATTAACCTTTTAATTACCTATAAATCACCTAACTTATGCCTATAACCAAAAAGCACAAGTCAATACTTTTTTCGGGCATAGCATTGATGGCGGGAGCGACTCTGCTTACGGGATGCGCCTCCGACCCCTTGCCCGTATCCAAGTCCGAGCAATACACTCGCGACTTTATCAAGACATTCGGCGTATTTGACCAGTCACACGACTGGAACCACGCCACTCAGTCCACAGTGACCGTAACCACTCCCGCCCCCACCGAGGTCAAGATTATGGCCGACTTTGAGGGCAAACGTTACATCTTTGCCTCCTATACCAACGTTGAAGGCACCAAGACACTCAACGTAGACATTCCCAAAGGCGTCTCCGACCTCATCGTCGCAGCCAACGGCAAAAACTATAACGTCAAAGCCGGCGGCGAAATCAGAATTGCCGGTAACCGTAGCCGTATAGTGTCAGACCCCGCCAGCGAAGGAGCAAGCGGCGTCACTGCAACCATATGTGAAGAAGAGAACTGGATGGTTGTGCCCATGCTTAATGCCACCATCTTCCGTCGCAAAATGCCTGAAAATTGTTACAATGCCTATCGTGATGGTGTATCAAATGACTTTACGTTCAAATTTAAGGAAAATGATATAATCGTACGTCCCCTCTATTGGCAGACAAATCAGACTTTGGAGTTTGGCTTCTTCTATGTTGACGACAATGGAGAACCTGTTCGTTTCCCAATTTACCAAATGGAAAAGGGTAGCCAAGGCCCAGACCAAAGCGATAAGGTACTGTGTTGGGCACCCACTGAAACCCGCTCCCTTATAGTTGAAGACTTCATGAAGTGCCTTAACAACAACGGCATATCCATTATCGATAGGACTGATACTCAAGGGAAAACATATCAATATATCAACGTATATTCTCTTGATAACTTCCTCGGAACTACAACAGCAAAGGATGACCGGGCAATGACGTATGCTTGTCGTGAATACCTGACAAGTATTGGCATTGAGAATAAAGCCGAAAATCCCGAGGACAAACGCTTCAACTATGTGTATCGCTGGCGTATGACAGGCGATGCACTTCGCTATGTCGGTATAAATCAGTGGGGTGGCGTCGATGACCATGAAATATACGATGACAGTTTCAAAAACAATCAGAATAAACAGCCAAGAAAGGACCTTGAAATTGTATATACCATATATAACTACGATTATAGCAATGCTAATGGCTGGAGCGGAAGCGACGATATGTTAACCGGCATCACTATGGATGACAAGAATTATCCGGCTCTTATCAGCAAGGGTATAAAAGTCCATTTTGATGACATAACCAAGACATATGGCGGATATGTAAAACGCGGAGATGGCCGTTATCTCTATTCGGTAAACTCGCTTAATGAAAAAACACGTTGGATTCCTGCCCCAGATGCTGTCAGAAACGAATCGTACTGGGACCCTCAGTCCGGAAATGAAATTATGCGTTATCCCGAAAGTGCCTTCATCAAAGATGAAACACACAAAGCTTTCCGAGCTGTTACCTGGATTGGAGAAAAATATAACTGGCGATACATGTCGTTTGAAGACGGTGTAATCGGAGATACGTACAGCCGTAGCAGCTGCGACTTCGACATGCAGGACTTCGTATTTATTATCGACAATGCCGACCCTGAGTATGATGACCCCATCGAGGAAATTGTCACTCCCGATGACCCCAAAACCGAAGAGTGGGAATGGATTATCGCATGCGAGGACTTGGGCACGAATGACTTCGACTTCAACGACGTAGTGTTCAGCGTATCCTATCCCAAGACTGAAATTACTGAGGGACAGGAGAAGAAAACCGTCAAAGTCACGGCTCTTGCCGCCGGCGGTACCCTGCCCGTATATCTCAGCTATGGCGATGCCGAAAATTACTTAAAGCCCGAAGGAGCATCAAGTGCCGAGTTCCACTCATGGTTTGGTGACTATCCGTCAAGTCACATCATCAATGTCAAGGGTACCCGAGCCACAGGCAAGAGTGTCACGATTGATGTGCCCGCCAACTTCACAATGAGCTGCACCGACCGGGTAGCCAACGGCAACATGGGTGGATTCATCGTGACAGTAAAACACTCAGATAAAAATGTCCAGATTATAGCCACCAACCCCAAATTTGACCAGACCAAGAATCCCGAGCTTATCGGCACCGCACCTCAGATGATATGCGTTCCCGCCGAATGGTGCTGGCCTACTGAGAATACATTTATTCTCGATGTCTACGAGCATTTCAGCAAGTGGTGCGAGAATCCTGACCAAAACGAGCACTGGCACTCTGAGGCCAACCGTGCGCCGTCAGGTTACTGGAAACGCTAAACAACTCGACAACATAAAGCGGAGCAATCGCATATGTTCCGCAAATTAGGTTAAATTTCCGGCCGGGGCTGCAGTGATGCACCCCCGGTTTTTTTGTGGCCTGACTGTAGGAGCGACGGCTTTAGCCGTCGATATGAAGCTACGTATCAGCCAATTCCTTCACTTGCCGAAGTTAGCTTGGTTGTGTCATATCGACGGCTAAAGCCGTCGCTCCTACAGCCTCGCCTCACCATAGCTCCTACAGCCTCGCCATACAAAAATAGGTTAAGAAAGGGCTGACCCCTTCTTAACCTATCTATTATCTTAACTTTTTTAACTTTGTGAACTTTCTACACTATAGTGCAATAAGCTCATCAATGCGGGCCTTGAGGGCATCCTTCTGCTGTGCGCCGGCCATGCGGAGGCTCGATACCTGCTCGCCGTTCTTGAAGAACAGGATGGTGGGGATGGACATGATGCGATACTTCATGGCCAGGTCGTTCTCCTCCTCGATGTTATACTTGCCTATCACGGCCTTGCCCTCATACTCCTGAGCAAGCTCCTCTACGATGGGAGCCATGCGCACGCAGGGGCCGCACCATGTGGCCCAAAAATCAATCACTACGGGCTGGCCCGATGCGATAATCTCGTGTACGTTCTGATCGGTAAATGTCATAATTACAATAGTTGAATGGTTATGTTAATACGTTTAATCGTTGATAGTATATGCTATATTCTCACCCTCGAGAGCCTCGACGAGGTCGCGGGTGATGTGGATGCGGCGCGCCGACGAGAGGTGCAGCACGCGGTTGATGCCGGGGTCAAAGACGCGGAACGCCAACTCGCCCGTCGGGGCGGTGCCGTCGTTGCCAAACCGCTCCTCGAGCAGTGTCTTGAGAAAGCTGTTCATGCGCGAGGCCTCGACATCGATGGTGATGTTCTTGACCAGCTTGCCCTTTACATTCTCGAGCAGCTGCATATTGGTGATGTTGAAGCGCAGCTCGGAGTTGGCAAACCTGCGCTGGAACTGTCCTGAAATCAGTATCGGCGTACCGGCCACACCGTAGTTGTGGAAGTCGATGTAGGTCTGACCGAACAGCATGAACTCGGTGCTGCCCGTGTAGTCCTCGATTTTGAGTATGCCGAAGGGGCCGTTCTTACCCTGACGCGTCTGGAAGTCGATGACCATGCCGCCGAGCTTGACATCCATCCCCTCCACGGGGGTCATCTCACTGAACGACTTGACGGTGCAGCCCGTGCCATAGGTCAGCTCCATATAATAGGGGTCGAGGGGATGGGCCGAGAGGTACATGCCCACGAGTTCGCGCTCCTTTTCGAGCTTGGTGGCCATGGGCCACTCGGGGGCAGGAGATACGGGCGGACGGCCCGCCGTCTGCATCTCGGCATCGTCGCCGAAGAGCGACATGGCCGAGGACATGCGGTCGTTATGAAACGCCTGGCCGTAGCGCACGAGCACCTCGCTGAACACTTCGCCCTTGGCATTCTCGCTGAAATAGTCCTCACGCTTGAGGTCGGTGAAGCTGTCAAAGGCTCCGGCCAGGACGAGGTTTTCAAACGTGCGGCGGTTCACGGCTCCGGCGGGCACACGCTCGATGAAGTCGTAGGGCGATTCAAACGGGCCGTTGGCTTCACGCTCGGCGATGATGGTCTTGACCACATTCTCGCCCACACCCTTGATGGCGGCGAGTCCGAAGCGTATGTCGCCACGGCCATTGACACCAAACTCCATGAAGCTCTCGTTGACATCGGGGCCAAGCACGCGTATGTGCATGCGCTTACACTCGTCCATGAAGCCCGACAGCTTGGTGATGTCCGAGCGGTTGCGGGTGAGGATGGCGGCCATGTATTCCGACGGATAGTTGGCCTTGAGCCATGCCGTCTGAAACGCCACCCACGAGTAGCACGTGGCATGGCTCTTGTTGAAGGCATAGGATGCAAACTTCTTCCAGTCGGCCCATATCTTCTGCAGCACCTTGGGGTCGTGGCCGTTGGCCTGGCCGCCCTCCATGAACAGGGCCTCAAGCTCGTTCATCTTGTCGATGAGCTTCTTGCCCATCGCCTTGCGCAGCGAGTCGCTCTGGCCGCGGGTGAAGTTGGCCAGCAGTCGCGACAGGAGCATGACCTGCTCCTGATACACCGTCACACCATACGTATCCTTGAGATACTTCTCCATGATGGGGATGTCATAGGTGATGGGGCTGCGGCCGTGCTTGCGGGCGATGAAGTCGGGGATATAGTCCATAGGGCCCGGACGGTAGAGGGCGTTCATGGCTATAAGGTCCTCGAAGGTCGAGGGCTGCAGTTCGCGCAGATATTTCTGCATGCCGGCCGACTCAAACTGGAATGTGCCGGTGGTGTTGCCCTGGCAATACAGCTCGTAGGTCTTGGGGTCGGCTATGTCGATGGCATCGATGTCTATGTCGATGCCGCGTGTCTCCTTGATGTTGTGGATGGCCTCCTTGATGATGGAGAGGGTCTTGAGGCCCAGGAAGTCCATCTTGATAAGGCCGGTGTCCTCAATAATCGAGCCTTCATACTGGGTCACAATCATCTTGTCGTTGCCCGACGCGCCGGGGTTCTTGTCGACCGCCGTGGCCACGGGCACCCAGTCGGTGATAGGGTCGCGGCATATGATGACACCGCACGCGTGTACGCCTGTGTTGCGTACATTACCCTCCAATCGGCGGGCATATTCGAGGGTCTCGGTTATGAGGGGGTTGCGCGAGCTAAGCTCGGGGCCGAACTCGGGCACAAACTTGTAGCAGTTGTTGAGATTGGTCTTGAGCGTCTTGCCGTCGGGGCCGTCGGGCATACGCTTGGGCACGAGGTTGGCCAGGCGGTTGCTCTCGGGGAGGGGCAGCTGCTCGACGCGCGCCACATCCTTGATGGCCGACTTGGCCGCCATGGTGCCGAAGGTGATGATGTGGGCCACCTTGTCCTCGCCATACTTGTCGGTGACGTAGTGGAGCACATCGGCACGGCCGTCGTCGTCAAAGTCGACGTCGATATCGGGGAGCGAGATACGGTCGGGGTTGAGGAATCGCTCGAACAGCAGGTCATACTTGATGGGGTCGACCTGCGTGATGCCGAGGCAGTAGGCCACGACGCTACCGGCAGCCGAGCCTCGGCCCGGGCCTACCGACACGCCCAGCTCCTTGCGGGCGGCGTTGATGAAGTCCTGCACGATAAGGAAGTAGCCCGGGAAACCCATCGTCTTCATTATGTACAGCTCGAAGCGTATGCGCTCCTCCAGCTCAGGGGTGAGCGGCGAGCCGTAGCGGCGGTCGGCACCCTCGTAGGCGAGCTTGGCCAGGTAGTCGGCCTCAAATTTTATGCGGTAGAGCTTGTCATAGCCGCCGAGCTTGTCAATCTTGGCCTGTGCCTTCTCGGGCGACAGCACCACGTTGCCGTTCTCGTCCTGCGTGAACTCGTCGAAAAGCTCCTGCTCGGTGATGCGCTGACGGTATTCCTCCTCGGTGCCGAACTCCCTGGGTAT
The DNA here is from genome assembly GCA_910584825.1 of uncultured Duncaniella sp. GTDB lineage: Bacteria > Bacteroidota > Bacteroidia > Bacteroidales > Muribaculaceae > Duncaniella. The sequence continues at coordinate 17,237 of CAJUCI010000028.1, forward strand.
CTCGAAGAACGGCATGATGGGGGCGTGGTCAATCGAATAGGTTTCCACCTTGTCGAGAATCTCGAGCGTGTTGCTCAGGGCCTCGGGCAGGTCTGGGAATATCGCGGCCATCTCGTCCTGACTCTTGAACCACTCCTGCTTGGTGTAGCGCATGCGGTCGGGGTCGGAGAGATAATTGTTGGTCGAGATGCATATCAGGCGGTCGTGCGCCTCGGCATCCTCGGCGTTGATGAAGTGCGAGTCGTTGGTGGCTATTATCTTGATGTCATACTTGCGGGCCAGCTCAATGAGGAAGGGGTTGACGCGCTCCTGCTCCTGATAGGTCTCGCGGTTGGCGCCGGGCACGTCGGTCTTGTGACGCTGCAGCTCGATGTAGTAATCGCCGCCAAACGTGTCCTTGAACCATTTCACCTGCCTGTCGGCCTCCTCATGCTGGCCGGTGGCTATCAGGCGGGGTATCTCGCCGCCGAGACACGCCGAGCACACTATCAGCCCCTCGCGGTGGGCGGCGAGTGCGGCCTTGTCGGTGCGCGGGTGGTGATAGAAGCCCTCAGTGTGGGCCTGCGACACAATCTTGATGAGGTTCTTGTAGCCCTTGAGATTCTTGGCCAGCACTATGAGGTGGCGGCCCTTGTCGGTCTTGTCCGAGCGGTCGTCGAGCGAGCCCCGGGCCACATACATCTCGCAGCCGAATATGGGCTTGAACTTCACCTTCTGCTCGTATTTCGCAATCTCGGCCTCAATCTCGGGGCGCAGGGCCTCGCGCTCGGCCTCGGGAGCCTCCTCCAGACGCTTGCGGGCCTCTTCGATTTTACCCTTGTATTTCTTCTTTACCTTGCCCACATAGTTGGCCAGTTCCTTGATGCCGAACATGTTGCCGTGGTCGGTAAGGGCAAATCCGGGCATGCCGAGGTCCATAGCCTTGTCGACAAGCCCCGTAACGGAGGCCTGGCCGTCAAGCAATGAATACTGGCTGTGGACGTGCAGATGGACAAACTGAGTCATGGGTTAGATAAAGTGACAGGGTAATAAATTCGCATCAAAGTTAAGCATTATTCCCCTAATTCACCCCCTAAAAAATGCTAAAAAACCGCAAACACCGAGCAGGACACACCATCAATTCCAAAAACGAGCAGATGATGCACTTCAAGAGATGGAAGTTACGGAATATCAGTATTTTTTATTATATTTGCGACATGGGCACGAATAACGAGACGAAACTTGTGATATATAAAGCTCCGAATGGGGAAACCCAGTTGGATGTCACTGTCCAAAGCTATGCGACTATTTCCAAAATGCCACAGCATTCCGCATCCGGGCCAATAAGATATTGCAGCAATATCTTTTGCAAGGCTACGCCAATTAGTGCGTAAAACCCGAAATATGAAATAATTGTTGTAACTTTGTAATCTAACAGTACGAAAACATGTCAGAACAGGAAATGAATTCATACCGTTTCACTTCGGGGCAAGAGCCGAGTGACGAAATGCTGGCACAGCTTATGAAGGAGGTTGCTCATGACGCCAAGGAGCGTCAGGAGCAGGCTACGTCCGCCTATTTTTCTGAAATGCGCAGAGAAGCCGAGGTTGTGAAAGCAAAATGGGCTGACCGCATTAACAATGCTATAAATGGTTAAGGCAGGAAGAAAACCGGAACTCATAGTGATTGCCGGGCCCAATGGGTCGGGCAAGACTTCCGTGACGCAGAAATTCCTTCATCATGAGTGGGCCGACGGCACTGTCTATATCAATCCAGACCAGATAGCCAATGACAAGTTCGGCGACTGGAACTCACAGACGGCGGTGCTTGAAGCTGCCAACTACTGCGCCGAATGGCGTGAGCAATGTCTTCGCGATAAAGTTAGCTTCGTGTTCGAGACGGTATTCTCGGCCGAGGACAAGATTGATTTCCTTATCAGAGCCAAGGAAGCCGGATTCTTCATCCGACTGTTCTTCATTTCCACAAGTCACCCGTCCATCAACGCCGCCCGAATCGCGAAGCGAGTCATGGAGGGAGGACATGATGTTCCGATTCGCAAGATTGTATCGAGATATACCAAGTCCATTATCAACTGTGAGGCTATCGCCCGATTGGTTGACCGCTTGTATGTATATGATAATTCAGTGAACGACCGGGATGCTCAGATTCAGTTCCGTCTCAGTAACGGAAAACTGGAGAAGATGTATGTCGCGGAGCTTCCGACATGGGCGAAAAACATCATACCAGACCAATAATAAACATAACACATACACCAATCGAACAGCTTGGCGCAGATTCTACTACGTCATTCCGACCGCGCTATTATCTTAACTTATTTAACTCCTTTACCTTATCGACTATAGATTTAATATCCGAGGTCGAAGAGCCTGCGCACTTCGGGGCGGAGGAAGGTGTCGACCTCGTAGGGGTAGACGGCCACGTCAATCATGCCCGACGAGTAGGGGGCGATGTCGTAGGGGTTGTAGTGGAAATAGAGTGTGTTATTATTTATGTATGGCTGGCCGGGATATGTGAGCTGTGACGAGAAGATGCCGGCGCGGTCGAGTCCGCTCACGGGCACGTCGAGCTGGCGGGCCAGGGCGTTGACGATGACAGGCATGATGCTGTCGCGGCACTCGGGGCGGAACATGTTGTCGACATCGAGCACACGCCCGGTCTCGAAGTCATAGGTGAACGGGCGGATGACAGTCATGGGGTGGGCCCCGCCGAGATAGGTCGACGAGGTGACCTGATAGGTGACCATCTCCTCGTCAAGCTCGATGACCGAGCCGGTGACATTGTTGAAGTAGCAGCCGAGAGCGTCAACCCCCTCGGGGAGCGAGTCGACGGGGGTGACGGTGTAGAGCGGCTCGGTGGTGCCGTCGCCGGTCAGCAGCGATGTGTCGGAGATGAAACGCTGTATGGCCTCGTCGGGGGTCTTGGAGAGGGTGTCGGCGAAGCAGAAGTACATAATCGAGTCGCGCAGCGTGGCTATGTCGGCGTCGCCGAGGGTCTTGGGCCACAGGAGTGACACATACTGGTCAAGATACACTGTGTCGAGGGCCGAGACCGCACGATAGTTGCGGTCTGCCGTCATAATGACCTCATTGACGGCAAACTGGGTGATTTCCACCTCGCCGGTCGACTTGCTCTCACCGTTGCCGCCACATGCCGTGGCCAGCGCGCCGAGGAGCACTGCGCATGATGCTGATGTCAGGATATGTTTCATGTCCGTACTGTTTTTACTTGCAAATTTGACAAATTATCCCGCATCTGCCAAATAAAATTATTGACACTGCGGGCGGCTGTCATGTCACTGTTGTAACGCGCGCTCACAGCCAAGGGTTTGCGCCTGAAGGATTAAAAAGTGTTGCCGATTCTGACCAAATTTTATGAATTATTGAACAAAATTCACCAAAAAGGAGCCTTATTAACATCTTTATACGTTTAAAAGTTTAGATATTGCGGAAAAATTGCTTACCTTTGCACCGCGAATGCGAAAATGCGTTCGCACCCAATTACAACCGAATATACTAATCAAAACTCTTTTAACTACTATGTCTGAAATTGCATCACGAGTTAAAGCTATCATCGTAGATAAGCTCGGTGTTGACGAAAACGAAGTAACCGAAACCGCAGAATTCACCAAGGATCTTGGCGCAGACAGCCTCGACACCGTAGAACTCATCATGGAATTTGAGAAGGAATTCGGCATCACCATCCCCGACGATCAGGCTGAGGGCATCAAGACCGTAGCTGACGCCATCTCTTACATCGAGGCAAACCAGAAGTAATTAGCCTCACCGCCCGTCCGCCACGACTCGTCACTCTGACGGCTTGACCATCAAGCGGATTGACGATGACCAGCGGTCGTGAACCATCAAAGGCTCCACTTTCGCCTCTCAGCAAAGTGGAGCCTTATTTCAATTTCATCTCCACACCCCCTATCACAAACGAACAATGGAACTTAAACGAGTTGTCATAACCGGACTCGGTGCCATTACTCCCATCGGCAACGATGTGGCCACAACCTGGGCCAACGCGCTTGCCGGCGTGAGCGGTGCCGCCCCCATCACCCATTTCGACGCTTCGAAATTCAAGACCCAGTTTGCATGCGAGGTCAAGAACTATAACGCCGCCGACCACTTCGACCGCAAGAAACTGCGCCAGCTCGACCTCTATGCCCAGTATGGCATCGTCGCAGCCCGTCAGGCAGTCGCCGACTCCAACATCCTCGAGGCTGCCAACCTCGACCGCAACCGCATAGGCGTAATCGTAGCCGCAGGCATCGGCGGTCTCCACACATTTGAGGAGGAAGCCGGTTACTACGCTGTCAACGGCGCAGAGCAGGGCCCCAAGTACAACCCCTTCTTCATCCCCAAGATGATTGCCGACATCGCTTCGGGCCACATCTCGATGGAGTATGAATTCCACGGCCCCAACTTCGGCGTGGTATCGGCTTGCGCTTCGTCCAACAACGCTATCATCGACGCATTCAACCTCATTCGTCTCGGCAAGGCCGACGCCATCGTCACCGGCGGTGCCGAGGCTGCCATCTATCCCGCAGGTGTGGGCGGCTTCAACTCGATGCACGCCCTCTCGACCCGCAACGAGTCGCCCGAGACCGCATCACGCCCCTTCAGCAAGTCGCGTGACGGATTCGTGATGGGCGAGGGTTCGGTAGTGCTCATCCTCGAGGAGCTGGAGCACGCCAAGGCCCGCGGCGCGAAGATTTATGCCGAGGTTGCCGGCGGCGGCATGAGTGCCGACGCTTACCACCTCACCGCAACCCACCCCGACGGACTCGGTGCAAAGCTCTCGATGGGCAACGCTCTCGAGGATGCCGGCATGAAGCCCGAGGACATCGACTACATCAACGTTCACGGCACTTCAACCCCCGTGGGTGACATCTCGGAGGTCAAGGCTATCGTCGAGCTTTTCGGCGACCAGGCCCACAAGCTCAACATCAGCTCGACCAAGTCGATGACCGGCCACCTGCTCGGTGCCACCGGCGCACTCGAGGCCATGTTCTCGGTGCTCGCATGTCAGAACGACATCGTGCCCCCCACCATCAACCATGAGGATGGCGACGAGGACGAGAACATCGACTACACCCTCAACTTCACCTTCAACAAGGCTCAGAACCGTCCCGTTCGCGCAGCCCTGTCGAACTCGTTCGGTTTCGGCGGCCACAACGCCACCGTAATCGTGAAGAAGTACGAGGCATAAGCCGACACGCGTACACTCTACACGTCATATAGCGACGGACAAAGTCTCCCCCACCCGCTCACGCGGCAGGAACTTTGTCCGTCGTTTCTTTATATCCGCCGCTTACGCTCAGGTTTCTGACCCTAATGTTACACAGGGGCATGATTATAATATATATTTGAATGAGGCATATGCCCGCATTACGCCGAATAAGCACTACCTTTGCATAAACCCTGAATCATCCTAAACCACATCACACATAAAGCCAACATGAAGCTGAAAGCGTCAATCATCGCATGTGCACTATCACTCCTCGCCACCTCGGCCCGGGCCGACCGGCTGTTCTCATTCTCAACCCCCGACGGCACCTCGGGCCTGCGCCTGGCATGGCAAGCCGACTCCACCTCAGGGTGGCAGAGCATCGGGCGTGGGTATGACTTCGTAAAGTCAGACTTCGGCCCCTGGGGCAGTCACAAGAAGATGTTCTCGCCCCGTCTCATCCTCAACGCCGCCGACTCTACATGGACATGCACCTGGTATGCCACCCCCGACAGCAGCGTCACCGCCCTGGCCACGTCGCCCGACCTGACCAACTGGACGCCACAACGCTATTTTGCCAGTCCGCTCGACCTGCCACGCGACATGCGCGCGCTCAACCCCGTCAAGCCGTGCTCAGCCGAAGTTGACGGCACCCACTACAGCGGATATGCCCAGGATGTGCCCCACTCACTCATCGACGCACTGTTCCGCCATGTAGAGAACGGCGGACAGCGTTACGCGCGCCAATCACAGCACGCCGCCGACGACGCCGCACGCTTCGCCCGACTCTCGGCCGTGTCATTCTCGGCCACAGCCCGGCCAGACAAGGCATATCCCATATCCGACAAACTCATCGGCATATTCTTCGAGGACATAAATTACGGAGCTGACGGCGGACTGTATGCCGAGCTGGTGCAGAACCGCGACTTTGAATACACCCCCTCTGACCGAGGCGGTGACACGTCATGGGACAGCATGTACTCATGGAGCACTTCAGGCACAGGCTCGGCCACCGTTGCCACCTCATCGCCCATCCATCCCAACAACCCGCACTATCTCAGCATTGACGGCGGTGTGACTCTGACCAACGCGGGATATGACGGCATCTCACTCGCCAAGGGTGAGAAATACCGCCTCGCGATAGCTGTGCGCACCAATCAGAAGACCCTCCCGATAAATGTGACTCTCACCTCCCCCGACGGCAAGGTGGTGGCCCGCACTACAGTCAAGGCACGTGGCAACGGCGAGTGGACCAAATGCACCGCTACGCTCAAGGCTTCACGCACCGTATCGGGCGCGAAACTCAATCTCACATTCGCCCCCACGGCAAAGGCTGACGTAGACATGATATCGCTCTTCCCCGCCTCAACATTCAAGGGGCGCGAAAACGGTCTGCGCCGCGACCTCGCGCAGACTCTCGCCGACCTCACGCCCCGCTTCGTGAGATTTCCGGGCGGATGCGTGGCCCACGGCGACGGCATCGACAACATATATGACTGGAAAGGCTCGATAGGCCCGCTCGAGGCGCGCAAGCCGCTCCGCAACCTGTGGGGCTATCATCAGACACGCGGGCTCGGCTATCACGAGTATTTCCTCTTCTGCGAGGATATCGGTGCCGAACCGCTCCCCGTGCTCGCTGCCGGAGTGCCGTGTCAGAACTCGGGCACGCGCGCCCACCATTCCCACGCGCCACTCACCACCTTCGGCCAGCAGTGCGGAATACCGATGGAGGAGATGGACAGCTACGTGCAGGACATCCTCGACCTCATCGAGTATGCAAACGGCGACATCACCACCACCTGGGGAGCCAAGCGCGCCGAGGCGGGACACCCCGAGCCGTTCAACCTCAAATACATCGGCATAGGCAACGAAGACCTCATCTCGGAGGTGTTCATCCCCCGCTTCCGCATGATATATGATGCCGTGCGGGCCAAGTATCCCGATGTGACGGTTGTAGGCACCGTCGGCCCGTTCCATCAAGGGGCGGACTACGATGCCGGCTGGAAGCTCGCCGAGGAGCTTGACATCCCTATGGTTGACGAGCATTACTATGTGGACCCTGCCTGGATGATACACAATCAGGATTTCTATGACAGCTACCGCCGCGGCGGCACCAAGGTGTATCTCGGCGAGTATGCCGCCCACCTGCCCGGACGCCCCAACAACATCGAGACCGCACTGGCCTCGGCCCTCTATCTCACCGCCGTCGAGCGCAACGGCGACGTGGTGGCTATGACATCCTACGCACCCCTGCTTGCCAAGGACGGACACACCCAGTGGCGGCCCGACATGATATTCTTCAACAACGACTCCGTCAAGCCCACCACCGACTATCATGTGCAGAGGATGTATGGCAACAATTCAGGCACACGCTATATCCCCGCGCCCCTAAAGGTCGATTCCGATAACCCCGATGTGGTCAACCGCATAGGTATGTCAACTGTGCTCGACGAGACTACGGGCGAGTACATAGTGAAACTGGCCAACCTCCTCCCCGTGGCCGTGACCGGCAACATCGACCTCTCGCCCCTCGGCGTCACAGCCACCTCGGCCCAAGGCACACAGCTCACCGGCTCGCCGGCCGACACCGACGCCGTCCCCGCCGATGTGACCGTCACCCTGCCCCGCATTACCCTCCCGCCCTACTCCTTCACCCTGTTCAGAGTCAAGTAAGGAGTGATATAATCCAAGAAAGGGACATAAGAACATAAGACACAAAAGCGACATAAGAAATATATTATCCTGATAATCAGTAATTACTTGATAATAAAAACTTATGTCGCTTTTGTGTCTTATGTTCTTATGTCCCTTTCTGGGATTACGACACCGCGCTTAGAAGGGCAGGTCGTCGGTGGGGCTGGGTGCGAGGTCCACTGCGGGGGGGGGAACGGGCGCACCGGGAGTGGCGTATCCGCCGGGCATCTGAGGTGCGGGACCGTAGGAGGCTGCGGGCGCGCCGGGCTGAGCCATCGGTGCGGCTGCGGCATCGGGAGCCTCGGCCTTCCAGGCGCGAACATCTACATACCAGCGGCCGTTATACTCACGGCTGTCGATGTCAAAGCTGATTTTCACAACCTGACCCACCTCGAGGGGGAACTGGTCGACACGGTCGCCGAAGAAGTTGAAGAACACTTTTTTGGGATAAGTCTCCTGTGTCTCAAGCACGTACTCACGCTTCTTCCAAGCGTTGCCTTTGGCTGAAGTGCCACCCACCTCGGGCATGGCCACTATGATTTTGCCTGTAATTTCCATATGATTATATCGTTGTTTTACTATTTATTTATCAGTGACAGGCACGCGACCGACACGTGCGTATTCCTTACAAAGGTAGTCAAAAATTTACTACCTTACCGTTAAAATACGTTAATCGACCGTATGCCATACTTAGTAAAAATTCATTTCCTCACGCTTAACTGATATATTCTTAGTAATTTTGCATTCAAATGAAATATTATCTAAAACACCTGTTTCAACTCATACTCTCGCCCCGCAACGGCTGGGAGGATGTCGACAAAGCCGCCATGCCCCCGGCACGCATAGCGGCCGAGGGATTTTATCCGCTCATAGCCATCGCGGCGGCCAGCGTCTTCACCCAGGCACTCTTCAAGCATCATGTGGTGTTTCTCTCGCTGTTCATGAGGATGATTGTGACGTTTGTGGTCTACTTCATCTCCTACTTCTTCAGCACGTTCGTCATGTCGATGGCGGTCGAGCCGATGATTGAGGGGGAATATGACGAGGTCAGGTGTCAGACATTCACGCTTTACACCCTCGGCTCGCTCGCGCTGATATCGCTGATTATCAACTGTCTGCCGGTCACTCCGCTCGTACTCTTCTTCCTGCCGTGCTATGTGGCACTGATACAGTGGAAGGGGTGTGAATACATGCGCGTGCGCCCTGAGAAGACCGGCCATTTCATGACCCTCGCCATCCTGGGCGTACTGCTCCCCCCCTATATTTTCTATTTCATCTTCTCTCTGATTTTCTAATCTATGCAATCCAAGGACATCAACATAAAGAACCGCCGCGCGACGTTTGACTACGCCATCGGCGACACCTATACCGCCGGCATAGTGCTCACCGGCACCGAGATAAAGTCAATCCGCGAGGGCAAAGCCTCGCTGGTCGACACATTCTGCTACGTCGACAACGGCGAGGTGTGGGTCAAGAACATGTATATCGCAGAGTATTTCTACGGCTCATATAACAACCATGCCGAGCGTCGCGACCGCAAGCTGCTGCTCTCACGCAAGGAAATCGGCAAGATTGAGAAGTCGGGCAAGGAGGCAGGATTCACCATCGTGCCCCTGCGACTGTTCATCAACGACCGCGGCCTGGCAAAACTCGTCATCGGCATTGGCCGGGGCAAAAAGGAGTATGACAAACGCCAGTCAATCAAGGAGCGCGAGGACAAGCGCGACATGGCCCGCCTCATGCATAAATAATGAGGGCGCGGAGCCTACGGAATTACCAGAACCCACCGACCGGCCGACGAGTCGGTCAATCGATACCAGATGCGCCCCTCACCGCGGCGCATCATTTTTATTTCAGAATACTGCATGTCCACGCCGTTGACCGCGATGCGCGAGCCGGTGTGGGTGGAGTCGGCATTCTCCTTGCCGAGCACAATCAGCACTTCATCGGCTCCGTCGAGGTCGCTGACCCGTACCGAGCCGTCAGCGAGCGTTGCGAATAGCACCCCACCACGGTCGTAACGCAGCGATGCGCCGGGCACTGTGACGCGCCATGTATCGTCGGCCAGCTCGCGGTCAAAATCATTTGCCTCCCCTATGCCGGGACGTTGCCCGGTGCCCTCGCCCGAGCCGCCCGAATTCCCGCCGCCGTTTTCGCTGTTTCCACCACCGTTTCCGCCGTTTCCATTACCCGGACGCGTCACAGCCCCGTCCCGCTCGGGCGGACTGTCATGACCGCATGCCGTAAGCATGACCGCTACAGCCGTCACTGCGGCCAGAAGTGTCGCAATATATCGTCTCATAGCTCTATCTTTATCATTACGCGCCCCCTCTCGCCGGTCGACCGCGATGTGTACTCAAGGTGATGCACACCGGCACCCAGCTCACGCGCACTGTAGCTGTCGGCATCGGCCACCCTGCCGTCAATACTCCATGAGGCATCAGCCGGGACGGCGGGAGAATACAGGTACACCCTGTCGCCAGCCGAAGTGTAGGTGGAATGCAGAGGGGTACGCTCCCCCTCGATACTGAACACCTCCCCTGCCCTGTCTCCCCACAGGTATTCCATCAGTCCGGGAATCTCGACAAACGGATTGCTCCCGCCTTGCAATCCCGAGGCATATGCCGCACTCTCGGCCTCGGTCGGCCCTACCGGATAGTCCCTGGCCCACTGCGTGAACAAACCGACGGCATAGGGGGTCATATAGGGATATTCGCCACTCATCACCATCATCCCCTGCGGGGTGAATACGTAGTGGGGATACATGACGGCCATATAGAAGAATGTGCGGGCGAGCTGTCCGCGCAACGATTCAGGCGGGGAGTAGAGCCGCGTCATCGAGCCGAACAACAGCCCCTGCCCCACGCTCCACCACGGGTTACTGAAAGTCAGTTCGGTCGGCCGACCGGGAGGGATGTCGCCGCGCAGACTCACAGTCTCGCGGGTCAAGGGGATGAAGTTGTGGAGGTCACGCGCTATGGTGTCGCCATAGATGTCGACCTCGCTCCACCACTGCGACGGCACAAGCTCACCGGCCACATATCCGTCAGGCATGACACCGCCCGTGATACTGACATCCACACCGTTGAAATGGTCGCGGAACACACGGGTAATCTCCCGCTGCTCCGCCATACGGGCCGGGCGGCAATAGCGGCGCACAGCCGAGGCAAGCCCCGCGCCCGACTTGCCGGCAAGATATGCCACAGGCACCTCCGCGCGGGTCAGACCCGACACGAAGATGCCTGTAAGCAGTATGGCGGACGCAATCATGCGCCGCATAGTCCAATTAGTCATGATAAAGGAGAGGGGGTGAAAAAACTGAGTCCGGCATTACGTGCACCGGCACGCAACTCACTTATACGTAGCCGCGTATGATGCCGCGGTTGGAGTTGCGCACGAAGAGGATAATCTCGTCACGCTCCTTGGATGCGGGCAGCTCGGCCTCGATGCGCTCGATGGCGTCGGAGTTGTTCAGACCTGAGAGGTACAGGTAGCGGTATATCTCCTGGATGTCACGGATGGCCTCGTTGGAGTATCCGCGACGGCGCAGACCGATGGAGTTGACTCCGGCATAAGCGATAGGCTCGCGTCCGGCCTTGACAAACGGGGGGATATCCTTGTTGACAAGCGCACCACCCTGGAGCATGACATGCGACCCGATGTGGCAGAACTGATGCACAAGCGCACCGCCGCCCACAACGGCAAAGTCATCGACGATGACCTCACCGGCAAGCTGCACGGCGTTGGACATGATGACGTTGTTTTTCACGACACAGTCGTGGGCCACGTGGCAGTAGGCCATGATGAGGCAGTTGTCGCCGACCACGGTCTTGCCCTTCGAGGCTGTGCCGCGGTGTATTGTCACGCACTCGCGTATCACGGTGTTGTCGCCGATGATAGCCACAGTGTCCTCGCCCTTGAACTTGAGGTCCTGAGGGGGGCCTGAGATGACAGCTCCCGGATATATGGTACAGTTCTTGCCGATGCGCGCACCCTCCATAATGGTGACGTTGGAGAGTATGCGGGTACCCTCGCCAATCTCCACATTGCGGTCAATAGTCACGAATGGCCCAATCTCCACGCTGGGGTGGATTTTAGCCTCGGGATGCACGTATGCTAAAGGTTGATTCATCACTCTTTATTACTTGTTTTTGATTATCTGAGCCATAAACTCACATTCGGTCACAATCTTCTCGCCCACAAAGGCATAGCCCTTCATCATGGCGCAGCCGCGGCGCAGCTCGGTCATGAACGATACGTGGAAGAGGAGGGTGTCGCCGGGCACCACCTTCTGACGGAACTTCACGTTGTCAATCTTCATGAAGTAGGTCGAGTAACGCTCCGGCTCGTCAAGACCGCTGAGCACGAGGATGCCGCCGGTCTGGGCCATAGCCTCAATCTGAAGCACGCCGGGCATGACGGGCTCCTGAGGGAAGTGGCCGGGGAAGAAAGGCTCGTTGGCGGTGACATTCTTCACGCCGACGATATAGTTGGTGCCCTTCTCGATGATTTTGTCAACGAGCTGGAAGGGATAGCGGTGAGGCAGGAGGGCGCGGATGCAGTTGTTGTCCATCAGAGCCTCCTTGTTGGGGTTGTAGATGGGGGCCTGGATGTCCTGATGCTTGATTTCCTTGCGGATTTTCTTGGCAAGCGCGGTGTTGATGGTGTGGCCGGGGCGGGTGGCTATGACGCGACCCTTGAGCGGACGGCCTATGAGGGCGATGTCGCCGATAAGGTCGAGCAGCTTGTGGCGGGCAGGCTCGTTGTCGTGGGTGAGGGGACGCTCGTTGAGGTATCCCAGCTCGGCCACATCCTTGCGGTTGACGCCCATGAGGTCGGCCAGACGGTCAAGCTCGGCCTGCTCCATCGGAGTGTCATAGATGACGATGGCGTTGTCGAGGTCGCCGCCCTTGATGAGATTGTTCTTCACGAGGGGCTCAATCTCACGCACGAACACGAATGTGCGGCTGGGGGCTATCTCGTCACAGTAGGTTGCGATATTCTCAAGGGTGGCAAACTGGTTGTTGAGCACCTTGGAGTCGAAGTTGATTTTCACGTCCACCGAGAAATCGTCGTCGGGGAGCACGATGATTGACGAGCCGGTCTCGGGGTCAGACACCTCGAAGCGCGACTTGACATAATAGAAGTCCTTGTCGGCCTTCTGCTCGGCGATGCCCACCGATGCGATGGCCTCGCAATAGGGGAGCGCGCTGCCGTCGAGGATGGGGAGCTCGGGGGCGTTGACTTCGATGAGGCAGTTGTCGATGCCCGCGGCATAGAGGGCCGACATGGCATGCTCGATGGTTGAGACGCGGGCATCGCCCTTGGCTATGACTGTGCCACGGTTGGTGGCCACAACGTTTTCGGCAAGCGCGTCAATCACGGGCTGACCCTCGAGGTCCACGCGCTTGATTTTGTAGCCGTGGTTTTCGGGTGCGGGGAGAAATCTTGCAGAGATTTCAAGCCCTGTGTGGAGTCCTTTGCCTGTGAGCGTAAACTCGCCGTTAAGAGTTCTCTGGTTCATTATATTACTGTTTCTTTATTTCCTTTTCTAAAGCCTTGACCTGCTCGTAGAGCTTGCCGAGACGCTTGGCGTACACGAGTCCGCGGGCATACTCGCCCATCTCTACCGCAGGTGAGCCCATTATGCGTTCGCCGGGCTTGGTGGCACGGTTCACGCCGCTCTGCGCGCCTATCTGCGTGCCGTCGGCCAGCGCGATGTGGCCCACGATGCCCACCTGGCCGCCCACCATGCACTGCTTGCCTATCTTGGCCGAACCGGCCACACCGGCCTGTGCGGCCATCACGGTGTTGTCGCCTACGGTGCAGTTGTGGGCTATCTGTATGAGGTTGTCGAGCTTAACGCCGCTGCATATGCGGGTCGAGCCCATCATGGCACGGTCAACGGTGGTGTTGGCACCGATTTCCACGTCATCCTCGAGCACCACGTTGCCGGTCTGAGGTATCTTCTCATAATGTCCGTCGACGGGTGCGAAGCCGAAGCCGTCGGCACCGATTACGGCACCCGAGTGCAGTATGCAACGCTTGCCTATCTGACATCCGTCATACACCTTGACGCCGGAATAGAGGATTGTCTCCTCTCCTACCGAGCATCCGTCACCCACATAGGCGTGGGGATATATCTTGGCTCCGGCACCGATTTTGGCACCGCGGCCGATGTAGGCGAAAGCTCCGACGTATGCGTCCTCGGGTATCTCGACCCCTTCGGCTATGTAGCTGGGCTGTTCGATGCCTTTCTTGACCACGCGGGTCATCTCCTGGACCATCTCGAGGAGCTTGGCTATGGTTGCATACGGGTCGTCGACGCGGATGAGCGTGGCCTTGACCGGCTGCTCGGCCACGAAGTCACGCTTCACCAACACCACCGACGATTCGGTAGTGTATATGAAATGAGTGTATTTGGGATTGGCGAGAAACGAGAGAGCACCGGGGTGGCCCTCCTCGATTTTGGCGAATGTGCCTATTTTCACTTCGCCGTCCCCCTCCACGTCGCCATGGACGAGGGCTGCGAGCTGATTGGCTGTGAGTTCCATCATTAGCTGACTGTGTGACTGTTTTGTTACGATAAAAAAACTCGTCGGTTGAAAATCAGGGCATAATTACCCAATTTCTTTGCAAAGGTACTGATTTTTTCAATAATACCAACTATTATAGATTCTGATTACTCAAATCCGTCCACAAAACAAGCCACCCGCCATAGTGGCGGGTGGCAACGATTTCAAAAAAACACTATTACCGGCAAGCGTCAAAGCCGGTCAAAGAATACTCTTCAGAAAAAGAATAATCCTTAGAAGTTGTAGCCGAGTGAGATGCTGAAATTGGAGTTCTTGATTTTGCCTGCACTATACTCCTTCTTGTCAGCAATGTTCACCAGGCCGAACTGATAGTTGATGCCGAGATATACTCGGTGGAAAGTGTAGCCAAGACCTACGCCGAGACCGCAGTCAAAACGCTTGATGCCACCCTTCTCTTCGTCAGAATTGTCATCAGCTACGCCGAAAAGGTCAATTTCATACTTCTCATTATCCTCGGGATACTCAAAGTCAGTGTACTCAGTCTTAATCTTGCCGTTTACACCATATGCGAAGTACGGACCGAAGTTAACCTGGAGCTGCGAAGCCTCGGCAAAGTTCAGACGATACGAAGCATACACGGGAAGTTCGAGATAACCGGCGTTGGCCTTAATTTCAACATTTTCCGAGCCTTCCGAGTATTCTTTCTTTGCGCCCTTGGTTGTATAGAAAAGGCCTGTATTCACATAGAAAGAACGTACGATAGGAAGTTCGACAGCGAGACCCACATTGAATCCGACCTTTGAGTCCAAATCAAGCTCGCCGAGCTTGTCGGTGCTCAGACTCGAAACGTTAAGGCCTACACGCGGACCGATAACTATCTTCTGCTCGGCCTGGTCACTATCCCAAAAAGAGAACTCCGAAGAATCAGATGCACGCTGAGCTGACATGCCGAGTGCGCATACAGCTGCCATAGCTGCCACAAAAAGCTTTTTCATTAGAAATGATTGATTAGAATGATTGATATTAAGTATTATAAGTAGATGTTGAAAATTAGTTTATATCGAAATTTTTACGTATCTTTGTGTGA
>CAJUCI010000029.1 GCA_910584825.1 uncultured Duncaniella sp.
GACCTCACTACAAGCCAAAATTAGATATCTTCAAATTTTTGTCATGTACTTAGGTGATTTTTATAAAATTAGTCAGTGTGGTTTGCCTTAGGTAATGTGAGTCGGAAATTAATCAACAATAGTTACAACATTCGGCCCACAAATGTAAGACAAAATTTACCCCCCCCAATTTATTAACACACGTTAACTAAAATACTATAATACAATACTCAATTTCACATTTAATCACATAAATAATTACCTATTCCAGCACAAACGAGGCACAAAATTATCAGACAGGAGCACAAGGTAAAGACGGGGAGAACGGGAGAACAATTTTTGGAGACAGGAGCACAGGAGGCACAAAACGAATGATGCATAGACAGGAGCACAAGAGCACGGTTTTGTGACAAAGGCTCAGGAGCACGAGAGCATGGTGAGTATGACTCAAAAACTATTCTCCCGTTCTCCCGTCTTTTCCTTGTGCCTCCTGTGCTCTTGTGCTCCTGTCTCAAAAACTTGTGCTCTAAAAGATTGATTCGTGGGTGTAGGTGGTGAGGAGTTCGAGGGCTTTCATGCCCATGACGGAGTTGCCCTTGCTGTTGAGGCGCGGGCACCATGTAGCCACGGCGTAGCGGCCCGGATAGACCGCGCCGATGCCTCCGCCCACGCCGCTCTTGTCGGGGAGTCCGACGAGATAGGAGTATTCTCCCGCATCGTTATAAAATCCGCACGTCTGCATGATGGCATTCACTCGCTTGACCTGCGAATAGGTCAGACGCACATCGCCGAAAAGAAATGCCCTGTCCCTGTCGGCAAACGGAAGGAATGCATGTGCAAGCTGCCGGCAGTCCATCTCCACCGAGCACTGGAGGAAATAAAATCTCAGCACCTCTTCTATATCGTTTTCAAGATTGCCGTAATACTTCAGCATATTGGCAATGGCGGCGTTCACATAGCCCTTCTCGCGTTCTGACGATGCCACTTCGCGGTCGTAGTCCACGGTGTCGTCACCACAAATCTCCCTCACGAAAGCAAGGTAATCGGCCTCGGGATTGTCAAGCACCGACATCAGCACATCGGCCACAACTATGGCCCCGGCATTGATGAACGGATTGCGTGGGATGCCACGGTCAAGTTCGAGCTGAATGAGCGAGTTGAAGGCCGAGCCTGACGGCTCCTTGCCCACACGCCTCCATAGCTCCTCGCCCATATATGAGAGAGCCATGGACAGGGAAAACACCTTGGTAACACTCTGTATGGAGAACCGTTCGGTGACATCGCCCCACTCATACACATCACCGCCCACCGTGGCGAGACACATGCCGAAACGGTCAGGGTTGACCTTGGCGAGGGCAGGGATATAATCGGCCTGCTTACCGACCGTGCGCAGCGGCTCAATCTCAGCCGCAATCTCCGAGAGTATCTTTTCGTAGTTCATGACAATAGATTTGGCTACAAATGTACAAAAACATTACGATATTTTAGTAATTTTGCAAATCGCAATATTATTATGGAAAAATCACAGCTTGAGCTTATACTCATCAACATATCGGGGCAGGACCATCCCGGCGTGACTTCGGCTCTATCGGAGATACTCGCACGCTATGACGCCGGCATCCTCGACATCGGTCAGGCCGACATTCATCACACACTGTCGCTCGGAATTCTCATCAAGACCGACTCGGCCGTGTCGGGCAACATCATGAAGGAACTGCTCTTCAAAGCCTCGGAACTCAACGTCAACATCCGCTTCACCCCCATCAGCGTGAAGGAGTATGAAGACTGGGTGGGCCGTCAGGGCAAAAACCGATGGATTATCACCCTGCTTGGCCGACGGCTGACTGCCAAGCAGATAGCTAACGTGACATCGGTACTCGCCGAGCAGGGCATGAACATCGATGCTATACAGCGACTCACGGGCCGCATGCCGCTGGGCGAAGAGGAGCAGCCGAAGTCGAAATCATGCGTGGAGCTGTCGGTACGCGGCACGCCCCGCGACGTCCACGCCATGCAGGAGCGGTTCATGCAGCTCTCGCAGGAGGATGATTTTGACATCTCCATGCAGGAGGACACCCTCTACCGCCGCTGCCGCCGACTGATATGCTTCGATATGGACTCGACACTCATAGAGACCGAGGTAATTGACGAACTGGCCATGCGTGCCGGTGTCGGCGACAAGGTCAAGGCTATCACCGAGCGTGCCATGCGCGGCGAGATTGACTTCAGCGAGAGTTTCCGCGAACGTGTGGCCCTGCTCGAGGGGCTCGACGAGAGCGTGATGCGCGAGATTGCCGAAAATCTGCCCGTGACCGAGGGCGTGGGGCGCATGATGCAGGTGCTCAAACGCGCCGGCTACAAGACGGCCATCCTCTCGGGCGGATTCACATATTTCGGCAACTATCTGAAGCAGAAGTACGGTTTTGACTACGTATATGCTAACGAGCTTGAGATTGTGGACGGCAAACTCACGGGCCGCCACCTCGGCGACATCGTGGACGGACGGCGCAAGGCCGAGCTGCTCCGCCTCATAGCCCAGGTAGAGAATGTCAACATAGCCCAGACCATAGCCGTGGGCGACGGTGCGAACGACCTGCCCATGCTCTCGACCGCCGGACTCGGCATAGCGTTCCACGCCAAGCCCAAGGTCAAGGCCAACGCCGAGCAGTCAATCTCGACAATCGGACTCGACGGAGTGCTGTACTTCCTCGGGTTCAAGGACTCGTTTATCTCAGAATAACACATATTTTAATCTCCATAAGAGCATAACACGATGAATGAAGACGCTCTAAGCCAACTGTATCTCAAAGACACGGCCTTTCAGGACCTCATGCAGAGGCGCATATTCAATGTGCTCCTCATCGCGTCGACCTATGACGCATTCATGATGGAGGAGGACGGACGTGTGGAGGAGCAGCTCTATTTCGAATACATATCCCTCAACCTTTCCTCGCCCCCGCGTGTGACCCGCGTGCTCAACTCGGCCGAGGCTATCGAGGTCATGGCCACCAAGAGTTTTGACCTCGTGATAATGATGCCGGGCAACGACGTGACCGAGACATTCTCGGGGGCGCGCCGCATCAAGGAGCTGCACCCCGAGCAGCCCATCATCGTGCTCACCCCGTTCTCCAAGGAGGTGTCGCGCCGACTATCCAACGAGGACTTCTCGGGCATCGACTATGTATTCTCATGGCTCGGCAACGTTGACCTGCTCCTAGCCATAATCAAACTGCTCGAGGACAAGCTCAACGCCGAGAATGACATAAATAATGTGGGCGTGCAGATGATACTCATCGTGGAGGACTCGGTGAGATTCTACAGTTCGGTGCTGCCGATTGTCTACAAGTTCATCCTCACGCAGTCGCGCCTCTTCTCGACCGAGGCCCTCAATGAGCATGAACGCATGCTGCGTATGCGCGGCCGCCCAAAGGTGATGCTTGCGCGTGACTATGAGGAGGCCCTGGAGATTTACGACAAGTATTCCGACCATATCCTCGGCGTGATAAGCGACGTGTCGTTCATGCGTGAAGGGGCCAAGGACCCCAAGGCCGGCATACGCCTGGCCCGCGAACTGCGCTCGCGCGACCCCTACCTGCCGCTCATCATCGAAAGCTCCGAGCCTGAGAACGCCCACGACGTCATCGAGATGGGATGCACGTTTATCGACAAGAATTCCAAGAAATTCCCGGTAGACCTCGGCAAGGCCATCATCAACAATTTCGGATTCGGCGACTTCGTGGTGCGCAACCCCGAGACCGGCGAGGAGATATGCCGCATACACAACCTCAAGGAGTTGCAGAAGTCAATCTTTGACATCCCGGCCGAGGCACTGTACTGGCACGCGTCGTTCAACGACATCTCGCGCTGGCTCTACTCGCGCGCCATGTTCCCCATAGCCGAGGTCATCAAGCAGCACCGTTTCCGCGACATCAGCGATGCTCCTAAGGTGCGCCAGCTGTTCTTTGACCTCATCGTCAAATACCGCAAGATGAAAAACCGCGGCGTGGTGGCCATCTTCCGTCAAGACCGTTTCGACCAGTATTCCAACTTTGCCCGCATCGGCCAAGGCTCGCTGGGAGGCAAAGGACGCGGCCTGGCGTTCATCGACTCGATTATCAAGAAAAATCCCGTCTGCGACAGCTTTGACGGCATCACCATATCCATACCGCGCACCGTGGTGCTCTGTACTGACATCTTCGACGAGTTCATGGAGAGCAACCAGCTCTACCCCATCGCACTCAGCGACATGGCCGACGAGGATATACTCGCCCACTTCCTGCGGGCACAGCTCCCGATGCGCATACGCGAGGACCTGCGCGCACTGCTCCAGGTGGTCGACACCCCTATAGCCGTGCGCTCGTCGAGTCTGCTCGAAGACTCGCATTACCAGCCGTTTGCCGGAATCTATTCCACCTACATGGTGCCCAAGTATTCCGACCCCGACCGCATGCTGAGTCTGCTGACCGATGCCATCAAGGGCGTGTACGCCTCGGTGTTCTATGCCGACTCCAAAGCCTACATGACCGCGACATCCAACGTCATCGACCAGGAGAAGATGGCCGTTATACTCCAGGAGGTGGTGGGCAAAGACCTTGAGGGGTACTACTTCCCCTCATTCTCGGGCGTGGGACGCTCGCTCAACTACTATCCGCTGGGCGACGAGAAGCCCGAGGACGGTGTGGCCGAGATAGCCGTGGGCCTGGGTAAATACATCGTTGACGGCGGCGTCGGACTCCGTTTCTCGCCCCGCCACCCCGAGAATGTGCTTCAGACATCCGAGCTCGAGCTGGCCCTGCGCGACACGCAGACCCGCATGTATGCCCTCGACATGATGGGCGATGACCGCGAGACCAATCTTGCGGGGGGCAAACTCAACAAGCCCGCCGAATCGCTCGACAAAATCAAGGTCGAGGACGGATATAACGTAGCGAAGATACGTGTGCAGGATGTGGCCGACCGCGGCGCACTGACCTACATGGTGTCGACATACGATTTCCGCGACAATGTGCTCCGCGACAATGACCGTGGCGATGGGCGCAAGGTTGTAACCTTCAACAACATACTCAAGCACAAGGTCTATCCTCTCGCCGAGGCTGTCGACTTCATGCTGCGCAAGGGACAGCAGGAGATGCAGCGACCCGTAGAGATAGAGTTTGCCGGAATGGTCGAGCCGGGCAAGGAGTCGAAAGGCCGCCTATACTGGCTACAGATACGCCCTATCGTAGACCGCAAGGAGAATGTCGACGAGGCTGTCATGGCCACTCCCGACGACCGTCTGCTGCTCAAATCATCGACAGCCCTCGGCCACGGCACTATCGAGGGGGTCAAGACCGTAGTATATGTACGCCCCGAGAAGTTCTCATCATCCAACAACTCGCTGATAGCTCGTGAAATGGAGAAGATAAACCGCGGCTTCCTCGACCGCGACGAGCGTTACCTGCTCATCGGCCCGGGCCGCTGGGGCTCGTCAGACTCTGCTCTCGGCATCCCCGTGAAATGGCCGGCCATATCGGCTGCGCGCCTCATCGTGGAGTCGGCACTTCCCAACTACCGCATCGAGCCGAGCCAGGGCACACACTTCTTCCAGAACCTCACCTCGTTTGGCGTTGCTTACTTCACCATCGACACCACTTCGCGACGCAAGGAGGGTGACGCTGTCACCGACCTCTATGACGTGGCGTTCCTCGACTCACTCCCCGCTGTTTACGAGAGCGAGTTTATGAGAATCGTCACTTTTGACGAACCGCTCGTCATCGGCGTCAACGGCCTCAAGGGCACAGGTGTAGTCGTGAAGCCTAATATCAAGAATCCGAAAGAATAATAGCCCAAATCAATTTTAAATTTTCCATTTTAAATTTTAAATTCCCAAAACCTGTCGTGAATTATTTTATCACATACAACGGCCAGACCATCGGCCCGATGACCAAAGAGCAGCTCTTTTCATATCCCGTCACACCCGACACCCCCGTTTGCACCGAAGCCAACCAGCAGTGGAAACCGCTCTACACCCATCCCGACCTCATGGAGATGCTCCACAACGCGGCCAACGCCCGCGCTATCGAGGAAATGAACACCACCGGCAAGGACAAGACCCTCTGCGGCATCCTCGCCATACTCCTCGGTGGATTTGGCGCGCACTACTTCTATCTCGGAAAGGTGGGAGGCGCGCTTATATGCATCCTCCTCTCGCTCGTGACCTGCGGATTATGGGGCGTGGTGACGCTCGTGCAGGGCATAGTCATGCTCACCATGACCCAGATGCAATTTGAGCAGAAATACGTGCGCAATACGGCTACATTCCCTTTGTTCTGATTTCCCCGCGACTCCAATGACCGACCGCATGACGCCCCGCCAGCGCAGCCGATGCATGGCGGCAATCAAGGGTCGAGACACCAAGCCCGAACTCGCCGTAAGGAAATTTCTATTTGCCCAGGGATTGCGGTTTCGGGTCAATAACCGTCGTCTGCCCGGCTCGCCCGACATCGTGCTGCCACGTTACAAGACAGTCATCTTTGTGGATGGCTGTTTTTGGCATGGCCATGAAGGATGTCGGCATTCACGACTGCCCGGCACAAACGTCAAGTTCTGGAAAGACAAAATCACCCTCAATATGGCGCGTGACTACAAGGTCAACGTCGAGCTTAGGCGGATGGGCTGGAGGGTATTGCGGATATGGGAGTGCGAGATTAACGAATCCACGCTCCAACGTCTCTATCAGCGTATCATCGGCACTCCGGGTGTGGAAGAGGTCACAAACGCTTACGACACATCCCCCTCCCCCACCGACCTCGCCGCCGAACCGCCCGAAGCCTACGGGCTACCCTTTTAATAATTAGTAATTAGTAATTAGCAATCCTTTGTAAATTAGTAATTAGTAATTAGCAATTAGCAATTAGTAATTACATAATCGGCTTGCTGCATGGCTTGCCTATAATTACTAATTGCTAATTACTAATTGCTAATTAATGAAGGATTACTAATTAATTCTGAATTTTCTTAATGGCTTTTTTGTTGATTTTCACTTTGTACTTGGTGCGGAGCTCTTTTACCCAATCAGCCTCGAGCTGCTGCTGGAGGTCGCCGGCAAGTGAAGCCTTCACGTCCGAAGCCTCTTCGGGGGATTCAAGCACTTTGTGGCCGTAGGGGAACCATGCCACCCACTTGCCCACAGGTGCGGCCTTCTCACCACCGAATGCGATATTGTCGATGATACCGTTCTCACCCTTGGCGGTAAGCACCCGCTCCACCTTCACATCGCGGCCAAAACGGTCATGCAACGTCTTGGCAAGAGAGTCGGTGCCCACGGCGTTAAGCGCGAGATAACCCTTGGCCTCAGATGCTACTGAGTCACTTGTGGCAAACACCACATAGCCCTTGAAGCGTGGAGCATCCCAAGCGTAATCGGCACGATGGAGGTTGAAATAATCGGCCTGGGCTTTTACGTCGTTTGACGAACGGTCCCACACTCTGCGGTTGCTTATCTCGAACAGCAGGATGCCGTCGCGATATTCGTTGACAAGATTTCGGTAATCGGCATTGGTGTCAGTCAGGCGTGTGCGCGCAAGTTTTACCGTAGCCTCGTCAATGCAATCGTCAAGCTCCTGCTTGAAAGCGAGCTTCAGGTCAGGGGTCTGCTGCATGCCGGCAATGCGTGATGCCACATCCGACACACGGATGTCATGCGCGGGAAATCCTGCAAGCAGAGCAGTTGAATTCTGAAGTGCCGCCAAAGCATCAGCCCGGTTCGCTGCACTGTCAATGATAGAGTTGGCCTCAGCCACAGCGGCCTCGGATACGTTCACGCCACACTCGCTGCGCAGCGATGCGAGAAATTCCTTCTGAGGGAGTTTTGAACGTTCGTCACGAGCCATGACTGCCTCGATGTCCTTGCGGGCCTCGTCAAGCGTGGGGAGCGGTTTGTATTCAAGTGTCTGAACTATATGGTAGCCATAGGCGGTGGCAAACGGCTCTGACACCTCGCCGGGCTGTAACGAGTAAGCCGCGTTCTCAAACTCAGGCACCATCACGCCACGCCCGAAGAATCCGAGATTGCCACCCTGACGGGCCGAACCGGGGTCCTCGCTCTCAGTGCGTGCCAGTTCCTCGAAATCGGCCCCGTTTTTGAGAAGTGTGGCGATAGAGTCAATCTGAGCCTTCTTCACAGCCGCCTCCTCGGGCAAAAGCCCCTGGGTGAGCTTGAGGATATGACGTGCCGACACATCCCCGACAGCCGGACGCTCGTCGACAACCTTGATGATGTGATAGCCGTAAGGCGCATCCTCAATCACAGGCGAAATCTCGCCGACAGGGGTGTCATAGGCCGCCTTCTCAAACGGATAAGGGAACATATTGGCCTTGATGTAGCCCATGCTTCCGTGATTGCGCTGGGCCGAGCGGTCAATCGAATATTTCACAGCCATCTCGCCGAAATCCGCACCGGCAAGTATGGCCGAACGGATGGAGTCGAGACGCTGACGGTTGGCTTCGCGCTCGTCAAGCGTGTTGCCGAGCGGGAGCAGGATATGGCTCACGCAGCGCGATGTGTACATGCGTGCATATGCCTCGTCGACGAGCCTCTTCTCCACTATCGAGTCGCGGAGATAGGGGGCGGAAAGCTCGGCGCAGTAGCCGTTGAACTCGTCGAGAAACGATGCTGTGGTGTCAATGCCGGCAGCCTCGGCGTCGGCCACCTTCAGCTTATAGACCACAAACATGTCGACATACTCGTCGATGGTCTGGGGCGACACCTGCTGGAGGTTGTTCTTCTTGTATAGGTATTCAAACTCGCTCTGCTTTATGTCCTTGCCGTTGACGGTCATGACCACGGGGTCAGACTGGCGGGTTGCTGCGGTGGCCGAGATTATAGCGGCAGCTATGGCGGCCATCGGTATTAGACGTTTTTTCATTGTTACAATATGGGGGTATACTCATTAATAACGACTTTTGCGCTCCAATATTGCACCTGTCGCACTTTGCACTGCGATTTTTAGACGACCTCACATATACATATAAATTGAGCCTCAAACCGGAGACTGTCCGATTCAAGGCTCAATGCTATTCGCTATGCTATAAAGCTCTCTATCAGCGGCTCGATGCGCTGTAGTTGGGAGCCTCGCTTGTGATGGCTACGTCGTGGGGATGGCTCTCGGCAACACCGGCATTGGTGATGCGGGTAAACTTGGCCTCGTGCAGACGCTCGATGTCAGCCGCGCCGCAATAGCCCATGCCTGAACGCAGACCGCCCAGCATCTGATAAACCACCTCATAGAGCATGCCCTTGTAGGGAACGCGGGCGGCGATACCTTCGGGCACGAGTTTCTTGGTGTCGGTCTCGTTGCCCTGGAAGTAACGGTCCTTTGAACCCTTCTCCATAGCCTCGAGCGAACCCATGCCGCGATATGACTTGTACTTACGGCCATTGTAGATGATGGTGTCGCCGGGCGACTCCTCGACGCCGGCGAGCATACCGCCGAGCATCACCGAGTAGGCACCTGCGGCGAGGGCCTTGACAATATCTCCCGAGTAGCGGATGCCACCGTCAGCGATAAGGGGCACACCTGTGCCCTTGAGGGCCTTGGCCACGTCATAGACTGCGCTGAGCTGGGGTACACCAACACCGGCTATGATACGTGTTGTGCAGATTGAACCCGGGCCGATGCCTACCTTGACACCGTCAGCACCGTTGTCCACGAGATAACGGGCAGCCTCGCCTGTGGCGATGTTGCCGACCACAACGTCAATCTGGGGGTACTTCTCCTTAATGGCACGAAGCACACCGATTACGCCGCGTGAATGACCGTGGGCAGTGTCGATGACGATAGCGTCGGCACCGGCCTCAACGAGGGCGTCGACGCGCTCCATCGAGTCGGGGGTGACACCCACGCCGGCAGCCACGCGCAGACGACCGAGACGGTCCTTGCATGCGTTGGGCTTATCTTTGGCCTTGGTAATATCCTTATATGTTACGAGGCCCACGAGACGGTTGTCGCTGTCGACCACCGGGAGCTTCTCTATCTTATGCTGCTGGAGTATCTGGGCTGCCTCCTCGAGGTCGGTCGACTGATTGGTGGTGATGAGATTCTCGCTCGTCATCACCTCGTCGATAGGACGCTGGAGGTCCTGCTCGAAACGCAGGTCACGGTTGGTAACGATGCCCACGAGCTTGCGGTCATCATCAACAACTGGGATGCCGCCGATGTGATATTCCTTCATCATGGCGAGGGCGTCGGCCACAGTCGAGCCGCGACGGATGGTGACGGGGTCATAAATCATGCCATTCTCGGCACGTTTCACCGCATGCACCTGACGCGCCTGCTCGGCGATAGGCATGTTCTTGTGTATCACACCGATGCCACCTTCGCGGGCAATGGCTATAGCCAAAGCGGCCTCGGTGACGGTGTCCATGGCTGCCGACACAAGGGGCACGTTGAGCGTGATGTTGCGTGAAAAACGGGTGGTGAGATTTACTTCGCGGGGCAATACTTCCGAATAAGCCGGAATAAGGAGGACATCATCAAATGTGAGTCCGTCCATTTTTACTCGATCAGCAATAAATGACATAAAGACTAAGTTTATTGCGTGCAAAGGTAACAATTTTCTGCAAATTAAATGCAACAAATCGGCCTTAAATATTCAACAATCTCAATAATTGGTCATGGATGGCCTGCGGACCGCACACCACCGATATGCCCCGGTCGGGACGGAAACGTGTGCACACACCTCCGGCCTCACTGAGAATCAGCGTTGCCGCGTTCACATCCCACTCATGAAGATTCATCTCCCAGTATCCGCCGAGAAATCCCGCCGCCACATAGCACATGTCGGCCGCAGCCGACCCGAGGCGGCGTATGTCACGCACCAGCGGGAGTATGCGGGCAAGATTGTCAAGATTGTTGTCGGGGTTGACATCCTTGTCGACCGGGAAGCCGGTCGAAATCACCGAACGTGACAGTTTGACCTCTTGCGACACTCGGATAGGCTCGCCGTTGAGCCAAGCCCCCTTTCCGCGCTCGGCACTGAACATCTCGCCCATGGCCGGGAGATACACCACACCATACTCAGTGCGCCCGTCGCGCTCCACACCTATGCTTATGGCCCACAGCGGTATGCCTGAGAAGAAATTTGTGGTGCCGTCGATGGGGTCAATCACCCAGCGGTATCCGGCAGTGCCGTCAGTCTCGCCCGACTCTTCCGAGAGTATCGAATGGTCAGGGTAATGCGTGCGTATGAACTCCTTTATCAGCGTCTCGCACTTACGGTCAGCGATAGTGACTATGTCGCTGTCATTGAGTTTGTTCTCTACCGTAAGTATATCATGGTGGCGGAAATATGTCATCGCCACATCACCCGCACGGCGTGCGAGGTCTATTATCTCGTCTAACATTACGAATTGATTGTTATATATAATAAACGTTTTCAGGTCTCGTAAAATTTCACCGTGCCTGAAATATAACAGGCGTCCATGAATTTGGCACGAAAATTTGAAGAGTCAACTAAAAATATGTAGCTTTGCATTATGAAAAACCTGACCGTGCTTCTTTCCATCATATGCCTCTCCGTCACATCTCCCGCGAAAGCCGACATCGACGATTCGCCGGCCACCACTATGGCCGACGGCTACGAGCTGTCGCCTCAGACAGTTGAGCTGGTGAGCAAATACAAGCGCACCCTCGCACCCGACCTGCCCGAGCCGGAGCGGTGGGATGAGCTTGACTCGCCCTACTCGGCCGCACCCGGCAGAATGAGACTGGTCAAGAATATCGTCGTGGACAAGCCCCACACCCGCCTTTACGTGATGAATGTGTTTGGCGACACCCTGTCGCGCTATCGTGTTTGCGCCTCCAAGGAGCGCGGGCAGAAATCGGGCAAGGATGACTGGCGCACTCCCGAGGGGACGTTCAAGATTTACGGCGTGTATAACTCCACTGACTGGACATACAAGGACACGCAGGACAAGTGCTACGGCCCGTTTTTCATCGCCCTGTGGACTCCGCCGTTCTATGGCATAGGCATCCACGGCACCAATGCCCCCTACTCCGTCCCCGGCCGCCGAAGCCACGGCTGCATGCGCATGCACAACGAGGACATCATGCGTGTGCGTCAGATGGTAGACAAAGACTCACGCGTGACCGTCATGCCGGACCCCGTGGAGAAGAATTAAAAATTTAAAATGAAAAATTAAAAATTGGCTTCGCGAGACTTCTGGACGCGGAGCCAATTTAATTATCATTTTGCCCGTAATTAAAAATTGGCTTCGCGAGGCTTTTGGACCACGGAGCCAATTTTAAATTTTCAATTCTCAATTTTAAATTCTCCGTCAGAGTTTCATTCCTATGCCGAAGAGGGCGTAGTCGTAGATGACGGGGTCGGTGGGGTTGTAGCGGCGGAGGTTGGCGGTGAGTTCGAGCACGGCGCGGCGGTCGTCACTCTTGCGGGTGAGCAGTCCCAGCTCACGCGACACATCACCCACATGCACATCAAGAGGGATATATAATTGTGAGGGCTTAATCACGTCCCACACTCCCATATCAACTATGCCGTCATTACGCACGAGCCATCTCAGGGCCATGTTGACACGCTTGAGGGCCGTGGTCGAGAGGTTCTGAGGCAGACAGCGCGAGGCCATCGAGGCGTCTGCCCCGGCCCCATTGGCCTCGGCAAGCTCGCGGTTGATACCCTCGACGAGCCGCCACGACGGCAGTTCGGCATCGGCTATACCCTCACTCCGTCCGAATTCCTGAAGCGTACCATTCCCGGCATAAATCCGGCGCAGTCCACGCATGAAGTATTTGAAATGACGGTTGAAGAATGTGCGGTGTATGTTGCCGTCGTCGTCAAGGTCTTCGTAACCCTCATCCATCATGTATGCATAGGGCTTATTATCCATGAGCGAGAGCATCCTGTCGCAGTCGCGGCATATCATCCTGCGGTTGCCCCACGCGATGGCCGAGGTCAGGAGCGAGGCAATCTCTATATCCCTGACATCCTCAAACCGGCGCGGGAACTGCACGGGGTCATCAGCAATAAACTCCGGGGCATTGATGCGCAATGCCTCGGAGTCTAAAAGTTCTTTAAGTTCGTTGTCGGTCATCAGAAAGCGGCTACAGTGTCGGCAGGCACAATTTTTGCGGCGGGAATCACCTCAGAAGCCTCGGGCTTGTAGGATGCCATTGCGGCGTCTACGTCGCTCACGAGGTCGGCACCCTGCTTGTCACGCGACACGATGATGCCCTCGGGGTTGATGAGAAGGATGCAGGGGATGCCCTGAATGCCGTAAAGGTCAGTCGGGATGGTCTGGGCGTTGATGATGCAGGGCCAGGGAAGTTCGTGACGCTTGATAGCCTCCTCGGTGTCCGCAGGCTTATCCCACACGGCCACGCCTACGACGTCAAGTCCTTTGTCCTTATACTTGGCATAAAGCTCCTTGATAACCTTGAGCTGACGCACACAGGGACCGCACCAGCTGGCCCAGAAGTCTACGATGGTGTAGCGGCCGGGCTTGACATAGTCACTGAGCTTTTCGGTCTTGCCGTTATACTCTACGGTGAAATCCTTGTAGTGCTTTCCCTCGCCGGTCTCAGCCTGGATGCGGAGTGTCTTGTTGAGGGCCTGGGCCTGCTTGGATGATGCAAGGACAGGGTTGGCCGCGATGTCAGCCTCAAGCTCATCGACCGACTTCTCATACGCGCCCTGCATATACATGAAGAGGCCGAGAATATTGTCCTTGTTCTCATTATACGCCTTGGCGGGAATGCCCTCATACTGCGCCTCAAGCTCCTTGCCCTTGGCCATCTGGATGGAGTCATTGCGGTCAAGAGCATTGTAAGCCTTGGCTATGTCGCCCATCTCCTTCTGATAACCGACATATTTCTCGTTAAGGGCTGTGCCCGAAGGTGTTCCCTTCTCGTCGATGGTCACTGTACCCTCCTCAAGGAAGAATATCGGGCCACGTTTGCCGCTGACCATAATGCGGCCAATCACGGGCGCGTCGATATGTCCCTCAAACTTCACCACGCCGTCACTGACGATGACTGAATCCATCTTCTGGGCAGAATCCCAGTTGACGAGATAAGCCATAGTGTTGTTGGCATCGGCACCTACGGGAAATGTGACTGTGTAGTTGGGCTGTGCCTCGATGGCACATGCGCTCATAGCGAGAAGCACGCCCGAAAGTAGAAATGCTGTCTTTGACATCTTACCCTTCAAAATAATACGGAATAATATGATTTATTATACAATATATCACTGTTTCTATATCACTGTCGCTTCAGGCGGAGCACCTGGGCCGAGCGCGGGGGCATGTATAGGCGCAGCCATTCGCGTCCGGCGGGAGCAAAGAGGGGGTCGTGCTGAGTGAGGTGATGCACACTCTCGTCAATATTGCCATAGCCTCCGTATTTCGGGGAGTCGGTCGAAAGCACTACCTCATACTCTCCCGCAGGGGCGAGGATGCCATAGCCGGTGAACGACTTGGTGGGGCTGAAATTGAATACAAACACGAGGTCGCCGCGCATGAACGCGAGCACCTGGTCATCGTCCTTCTCCCACAGCTTCACCACGGGAAGTGCCTGGAAGTTGTAGACACCCGAAATGGTGTGGACCATATCATTGTCAAAGGCGTTGAGGAATCGGTATTTCAGCTCCTCGCGGTCTACGAGGTCCCACTGGCGGCGTGCATACTTGTAGCTCCAGCCGTTGCCCTCGCGGGGGAAGTCAATCCACTCGGGGTGGCCGAACTCGTTACCCATGAAGTTGAGATAGCCGCCGTTGATGGTCGAGGCCGTCACGAGACGTATCATCTTGTGCAGGGCCATGCCACGGGCCACAACCATGTTGTCGTCATCCTTCATCATGTGCCAGTACATCTCCTTGTCTATGAGACGGAAGATGACCGTCTTGTCACCCACAAGGGCCTGGTCATGACTCTCGACATACGAGATGGTCTTCTCGTCAGCGCGACGGTTGGTCAGCTCCCAGAATATCGAGGTGGGCTTCCAGTCCTCGTCCTTGCGCTCCTTGAGTGTCTTAATCCAATAGTCGGGGATACCCATTGCCATGCGGTAGTCAAAGCCCATTCCGCCGTCCTTGAACGGGACAGCCAGACCGGGCATACCGCTCATCTCCTCGGCGATGGTTATGGCCGAGGGGTTAATCTCATGAATGAGCTTGTTGGCAAGGGTGAGATATGTGATGGCATTGGTGTCCTGCGAACCGTTGTAATAGTCGTCATACGAGCCGAAAGCCTGCCCGAGACCGTGGCTATAGTAGAGCATGGATGTCACGCCGTCGAAACGGAAGCCGTCAAACTTGAACTCCTGAAGCCAGTATTTGCAGTTGGAGAGGAGGAAGTTGATGACATCGTTCTTGCCATAGTCAAAGCAGAGCGAGTCCCACGCGGGATGCTCACGGCGTCCGTCGCCGTAGAAATACTGGTCATACGACCCGTCGAGACGGCCAAGGCCCTCCACCTCGTTCTTGACAGCATGGCTGTGCACGATGTCCATAATCACAGCTATGCCCAGCTCATGAGCGCGGTCAATGAGACTCTTCAGCTCCTCGGGTGTGCCGAAACGGCTCGATGGAGCGTAGAAACTGGAGACATGATAGCCGAACGAGCCGTAATAGGGATGCTCCTGGATAGCCATAATCTGGATGGCGTTGTAACCGTCGGCTGCGATGCGGGGGAGGATAAGGTCGCGGAACTCGGTGTAGGTGCCAATCCCCTCCTTCTCCTGCGCCATACCTATGTGGCACTCATATATGAGGAGCGGACGTGTGTCGGGACGGAAACGCTTTACCTTCCATTTGTATGGTTCAGGCGACCATACCTGAGCCGAGAACACATGGGTGTTCTCATCCTGCACCACACGGGTGGCATAGGCCGGGATGCGCTCGCCGCTGCCGCCGTCCCATGTGACAATCATCTTGTAAAGGTCGCCGTGATGTATTGCCTCGGGCTTGAGTTTAAGCTCCCATACGCCGTTCTTCTTGGGCTTGAGAGCATATTTCTTCATCTCCTTCCACTTGGAGAAATCGCCGATAAGAGTGATTGATGTGGCATTCGGAGCCCATTCGCGGAACACCCATCCGTCGGCTGTGCGATGCAGGCCGAAATAGTTGTGGGCGTTGGCAAATGTGTCGAGCTTGCCGTCAGGGCCGCATAGCTCGAGTTCTTTATTTACGGCGTCGTTATGACGTCCAATGATTGCGGGAGCATACGGCTCGAGCCAAGGGTCATTCTTGAGGATGTTGAGAGTCTTTTTTTTCATATTTGACGATTATAATCGGGAGAGGATGATGTGTGTGAAGAGATTTATTTATAGTTCACGCAACAAACTTACGAAAAAACTTCGACACCACCCAATAATCGCCCAAGAAAAACCATATGGCTATCTGGCGGGAATCCTCAGGCAGCCTCTCACATCATATAGAGGAGTCCGCCGATTGCTCCGGCTCCGGCAAGGAGTTTCCACCAGTGCCGGCGCATGACCGACGCAAAGGTTGTGGCCTCATAGTCGTCACTGTCGTCATCGGTAGCAGGACGCATGGCCTCGGCCACCGAACTGCGCTGAAACTCGCGCAGGTCCTCGCGGAAATTGGATATAGAGGCTGTGCGCTGGTTCACATCGGGGTCAAGCGCACTTATAATGGCCGACACGAGCGACTCGGGGAGTGCCTGAGGGAGAGTGGAGCGTATCACCTCCTCGTTGACAAGGCGGGAATCGGGGAGCGTATTGCCCGACAGCGCGAAGACGAGCAGGGACGCAAGGGCATATATATCTATCTGAGGATAGAAATGGTCAATCGACCCGTACTGCTCGGGGGGAGCATAGCCCTCCTTACAGTTCATGACCGGCAGAGTCCAGTCCTGCAGGCCATGGTCGCTGAAATGCAGCGTGGCATAGAGGCTGAAGAGCACGGGGGTCAGCCCCTTGCTTGTCTTGAGAAAACGTATGTGGCCGGGATGGATGTCGGTGTGCAGCACATGGTGGGCATGGAGCAGACGCACGGCATCAAAGATGGGCGACAGCACTTCGCGGCACTGCTCGAACGTGAGCCTCCCCCCTTTCGACTTGACATATTCCTCAAACGTCTGGCCGTCAAGAAACTCCACCGCATAATAATACGTGTTGTTGCCGGGGAAGGTCTCTATGACATTTATAAGCCACGGCGAGAGGCCCGACAGCTTTGCTCGCTCCAGACTCGCATACTCAAAGGATTTCAGGCAACCGTCCACCGTCGGAGCTATGTCGTCAGGCGTGACCACTGACATGCCGTCAGGCCCGCGGTCAGAGCAGCGCACCATCATATGCTCTCTCAGCACCATCGGTATCTCGCGTGAGCGCGCACCCGTGCCCACTGTGACTATGGTCTTGTAAGTGAATCCCTGACCGTCGTTTTGCATCACGTCAGTGATTCTATATGAGTGTTTCACCCCCTTGATTACGGTGCCGAGGGCGAGAGCTTTCTTTATCATAGCCTGATGGATGGTGGATTTTAAAGTGTGAGAGATATGTGTGATAATGATGGTGGCGGTAGCGGCGTTTTCATGTGGCAGGTCACTGTCCGCCCAGCTCCTTGAGCCGGTGGACATCGCCTACTATCCACAGCACATCGCCCGCGGCAAACACCAGCGAGGCATCGGGCTGGACATATTTGTCGTCACGCTGCACGGCCACGAGCAGAGACTCATACTTCTCTCTCAGCCTTGAGGTCACGACGGTCTTGCCGATAATAGGCGACACATCAGTCAGGCGCACGCTTGTGAGACGCACGTCGTCTACAGCCGGGGCATCCGAGTCATCGTTGTTGGCCTCGACCACGGGGATGAGCGACTGCAGTTCCTCGTCACTGCCAATCACGCCGAGGATGTCGCCTGGGAATATGCGCGAATCGGCTCCGGGCACCATTATCATGCTGTTGCCACGCTGAATCGACGACACCGACACTCCGTAGCGCGAACGCAGACCCGAATTCTTGAGCTGCTCCCCCACAAAGGGGCAGTCATAGCCCACGGTCATGTAGGCGAGGTGCATGTTGGGTACGAGCGAGTTTTTCGCGCCGGTCTTGCGCAGCTCACGCTCGTTGAGATTGTCCATGAACCGTGTCTCGATTTTCGACAGTCGGGCCTTGACAGTCTTGGAGTATGACATGAGCATGATTATGAAGAGGGCCACACCCACTGTCCAGCCAACAGCCATCGAATAGATGGTGCTGAGAAGATACACGAGTATAATCATGGCTATGAGCAGTCGCACTACGGTCATGATGATGAGCGGCACATCAAAGCGCGCATTGCACTCCCTGAGCCTCTTGCGCTCGGTGGTCTTGGATGCCGGATAGGTCATGGCCAGCAGGAACGGGGCCATAGCCGAGAGCGACAGCACTGTACCGAGCAGACGGCCCCATGAGGGGAACATGCCCACGGTTATCGGGATGACGTAGTGAAGCGTGATGATGCACATGGCTATGAGCACAATCGAGTAGAGCACCACGCGCCACAGGTAACGCTTGAGCAGACTGGTCCACAGCTCACGCGCCACACTCTGCTCGGCTGTCGCACTCTCGGAATAGCGGTCGATGAGAAAGTGGAGACGCTTGGGCAGATGACGCTCCACCCACTCCGACACCGGGCCTGACATCCTGATGAAATAAGGAGTGGTGAATGTCGTGACCACCGACACGGCCACCACTATGGGATAAATCTGCGGGTCGAGCACGCCGAGGCTCATGCCGAGCGATGCGATGATGAAGGCAAACTCACCAATCTGCGTGAGCGAGAATCCGCTCTCGATGGCCACCTTGAGGGTCTGGCCGGTGAGAAGCATGCCGAAAGTGCCGAAGAATATCATGCCCACGACCACCACAGCCGAGAGTATGAGTATCGGAAGCCAATATTGCGAGATGATGGTGGGATTGACCATCATGCCCACCGAGATGAAGAACACCGAGCCGAAGAGGTCCTTGACAGGCATGGTCAGACGCTCGATGCGCTCGGCAAAACTGGTGCCCGCGAGAATCGAGCCCATCACGAACGCTCCGAGCGCGAGCGAGAATCCGCATGCCACCGAGAAGACGGCCATGCCGAGACACAGTCCCATCGACACGATGAGCAGCGTCTCGGAATTGAGGAACTGACGCTGGGAGTTGAGAAGCGACGGGAGCACGAACACACCCACCACAAACCATATTATAAGGAAGAAGAGCAGTTTGCTGACACTGTAGAGCATCTCGGTGCCCTCCACGCTATTGTTGATGGCGATGGACGAGAGTATGACCATCATGAGCACGGCAAAGAGGTCCTCGACGATGAGCACGGCAAAGACCAGCGAGGCAAACTTGCGGTGGCGCAGATTAAGGTCGGTGAACGCCTTTATTATAATAGTGGTGGACGACATCGACAGCATGCCGCCGAGAAAGAGACTGTTGATGTTGGAGAATCCGAGTATATGTCCCGCCGCAAAGCCTGCGCCCATCATGCCGCACACGATGAAGAGTGCGGTCACGACAGCCGAGCCTCCGGCGTTGACAAGTTTGCGGAAACTGAACTCCAGGCCGAGCGAGAAGAGCAGGACTATAATGCCTATCTGCGCCCAAAAATCGATATTAGCCTCAGTGGTGACCGAGGGCAGGTAGGTGAAATGGGGGCTGGCGAGAAATCCGGCCACGATATAGCCCAGCACCACGGGCTGTCTGAGCCATTTGAACAGCAGAGTGGTCACTGCCCCGAGTATCAGGATGAAAGCCAGGTCGGTGATAAGGCCTTCGACACTGAAGTTGCCGGCCACAGCCTGGACATTAGCCAATATCATGTTGTGAGGTTATGAAGTTATGTTGGTTATGAGGTTATATCCTGAGGAGGGACGTGACGGACTGACCGCCTCCGCGTCAGGAGAGGTCAGCCTGATTGGAGAGCGAGATGGTGATGGTGGGGTACACATCGTGGAGCGCGTCAAAGACATCGATGAAGTCGCTGTGCTCACGAATGAGTATCAGCAGGTTGAGGCGGGTTATCTGCGCGTCGTAGTCATACTCGACATAGACCTTGGAGAGATGTATGCCGAAACGCTCCAGCACATCGCGGTAAGGGGCTATCGACCTGACGATGCCCTTGACCTTGAGGCGGATGGTGCGCGCCTCGTTGCCCACGTTGACGCGGTGTTCAAGCTGCTCGAGCAGGGTGAGGATGAAGAGCACGAGCAGGGTGGCCACGACGGCTATCAGATAGAGTCCGCAGCCCACGGCCATGCCGATGGTAGCGATAATCCAAATGCCGGCGGCGGTAGTGAGACCGCGCACCGAGCCTTTCATCTGTATGATTGTGCCCGCGCCGAGAAAGCCTATGCCCGAAATCACCTGGGCGGCTATGCGCGACGGGTCGCCACGGAGGAGTCCGACGGTCTCCTGACACACATAAATCGAGAGCATCATGGCGATGCACGCGCCCATGGATATGAGCGAGAATGTGCGCAGTCCGGCCATCTGCCCCTTGCGCTTGCGCTCGATGCCCACGAGCGAGCCGAGCACGAGGCTGAGCACGATGCGCACGATGGCGGTGGTCGAGGTCAGTTCCACCTCGTTGATTAATTCCCAGAAGTGATGCACAAAAGTCTATTTCTTGAGAGTGAAGCGGCGCGAGGTGAGACGGTAGCCGTCGGTGAAAAGCTCGACGGTGTAGTCGCCGGGGGTGAGGGTGGTGTTGACATCCCAGTAGATGGTGATACCGGCTATCTCGTCACCGGCATATTCGATGTTCTTGCGCGCTGTGGCCGGGATGTTCTTGCCCTCGAAGGGGAACGATGCACCTCCGCCCAGCAGCTGCCCCTCGGGGCTTACGAGACGCAGGTAGATGGTCTTCTCGCCCACGGGTGTGGAGTTGTTCTGCGGGATTGTGAACTTCACCATGAGCTGCTTGGCCTTGGTGACGTTCTTCTCCACCTTGCCGTTCTTCTTGAGACCGGTGAGCGACACGCCTGTGACGTTGAGCTTCTCGGCGAGAGTCATGCGCTCGCTCAGGTTCTCGTTGCGGCGGGTCTCCTCGATGACGCGCGAGCTGAGCTGCTGGTTCTGCGCCTTTATCTCCGAGTTCTCGGCCTTGAGTCCGGCGTTCTCCTTGTTGAGCGAGTCAATCTGGGCTATATAATGGCGCAGGAGTCCCTTGAGGGTCGAAATCTCATTCTGAAGTTCCTTGATGCGTGCCTGCGACTTGACCTTCTCA
This sequence comes from uncultured Duncaniella sp., assembly GCA_910584825.1. Taxonomy (GTDB): domain Bacteria; phylum Bacteroidota; class Bacteroidia; order Bacteroidales; family Muribaculaceae; genus Duncaniella. Next base: position 21,197 of record CAJUCI010000029.1, read on the forward strand.
TTCTTAAGCTCGTTCATGAGCTGCTCCACCTTGGCCTTGGCTGCGGTGTACTTTGCGAGGATAGTGTCGTTGGCCAGACGCTGGGCCTGGTTCTCATACTGCTGGAACTCGGAGTTGAGCAGGTCAAACTCGTTGGAGAGCTGCAGCTGCTCGTTGTCGAGCTTGAGCTCCTCGTTCTGCAGCTGGGCCTGCTGCACCTGCGACTTCAGCGACGCCACCTGCGTGACGCCAAATCCTACAGCCACCAGCAGCAACACTGCGAGAACGATGGCGACAATCATCAGGGGTGATAACTTATTCTTCATTTCGCGGATTAATGGATTGGAATAACTGTGCAAAATTAGTAAACCCGCGCGTATCTCGCAAATTTTTACGTCGCACGATTTGTGAAATTGACGCGCGAGGAGTACCTTTGCACCGTCAATGAGAGAATGGCTACATAACTTGGCACTCTGGACCGTGGCCGCCGCATCGCTCCTGACCGGGGGATGCAGCGCAGTGCGTCATGTGCCCGACGGGAGCCTGCTGCTCGACGAGGTGAAGATTGACGTCGAGGGTGACAAGGATGTGTCGTCGACCGAGCTTTACAACTATCTGCGTCAGACCCCCAACCACCGCGTGCTCGGCTTCTGGAAGCTCCAGTTGGGCACCTACAACCTCTCGGGCAACGACACCACCAAATGGTATAACCGCTGGGTGCGCCGCATGGGCCAGCCGCCGGTAATCTATCAGCAGGGGCTGACTGACGCCTCGGCCCGACAGTTGCAACTCGCTATGATTAACCGAGGGTATCTCGGCGCACGTGTCGAGGTGGACACCGTGATGCAGCCCGAGAAGAAGAGAATCGACGTGAACTACCACGTGGTGACGGGCGAGCCTCACCGCATAACGTCAGTGACCTATGACATCCCCGACTCGTCGGTGGCCGAGGCCATCATGAGCGACGCATCGCGCTTCACGGTGAAACCGGGCGACAAGTTTGACCGCGACAATCTCGACGCCGAGCGCACGCTCATCACCCGCCGTCTGCGCGACCGCGGATACTATGCCTTCAACAAAGACTACATAACGTATTACGCCGACACGGCCGAGATGTCACACGACGTGGCCCTGACCATGACCGTGCGACCGCCCAAGCGTCCGTCGGGAGCCGACACAGCCGCCGACTCGGCCGCCATCCACACCCTCTACCGCATAGGGCGCGTGGTGTTCGTTACCGACCCCGACGGCGACCGTTCGCGCATGGACTCGGTGAGCTACAAGGGGGTGGAGATAGTCTACGGCCCTGACCATTACCTGACCCCCGGCTCGCTCGAGGAGAAGTGCTTCCTCGTGCCGGGACAGCTCTACAGTACCCACAACGTCGACCGCACCTACGAGTCGCTCGCCCGACTGGGCATACTCAAGTCCATCAACATCGAGCTTGTGCCGGAGGCCGAGCCAAGTGCCGAGGGTGAGGACAGGCTGCTGGACGTGTACATACTGCTGTCGCGCAACAAGAAACAGTCAATCACGCTCGACATCGAGGGCACCAACTCGGAGGGCGACCTCGGATTCGGCATCGGGGCCACTTATCAGCACCGCAACCTGGCCCGCGGCTCGCAGCTCTTCACAGGCCGTCTGCGCATGAACTACGAGAGCCTCTCGGGGTCGTTCAACGGACTCATCAACAACCGCTACACCGAGTATGCCGGCGAGATAGGCATCACGTTTCCCCGCTTCGAGTTCCCGTTCGCCCCGCTGAGCATGAGGCAGAGGTTCAACGTGTCGTCCGAGCTGGCCGTGTCGTTCAACTATCAGGAGCGGCCCGAGTACACCCGCATCATCTCGGGCGCGGCGTGGCGATACAAGTGGGTCAACCGCACCAACACGCGCCGCCACGAGTTTGACCTCATCGACATCAACTACGTGTACCTGCCCGAGAGTACCAACGATTTTCTCGACGCCATAGCCCCCGACAATCCCCTGCTGCGCTACAGCTATGAGGACCACTTCATCATGAGCATGGGCTACAGGTATTACAACTCCAACAAGCGCATCCCCTCGGCCATCGGACGCACACGCGGCATCCAGCCGGTGGTCTATACCATCCGCGCCTCGGCCGAGACGGCGGGCAACCTCCTCTACCTCGGGTCGAAGCTCCTCTCGTCACGTCCGCACGACGGGGTCTACGAGGTGTTCAACACCCGCTTCTCGCAGTATGTCAAGGGTGAGGTCGACTATGCCATCACCCGCAACTTTGACCACCGCCATTCGCTGGCCTTCCATGTGGGCGGAGGCGTGGGATTCCCATACGGCAACTCGAGGGTGCTCCCGTTTGAGAAACGCTTTTACGCGGGCGGTGCCAACGGTGTGCGCGGATGGAGCGTGCGCACCCTCGGCCCGGGCAGCTACAACTCGCACAACTCCGTGGCCTACTTCATCAACCAGTGCGGCGACATACGCCTGGACATGAGCCTCGAATACCGCGCGAAGCTCTTCTGGGTGCTCGAGGGCGGTGCATTTATCGACGCGGGCAACATATGGACCATCCACAGCTATGAGAACCAGCCGGGGGGTATGTTTCACTTCAACACCTTCTGGAAGCAGATAGCATGGGCCTACGGTGTGGGTCTGCGCATGGACTTTGACTACTTCCTGCTGCGTCTCGACCTCGGCATCAAGGCCTACAACCCCGCCGAGGGTCAGGATCGGTGGCCGCTCTTCCACTTCGACTGGCACCGCAACACAGCCGTGCACTTCTCGGTCGGATATCCGTTCTAATCTTTTGAGTATAGAGTTTTTAAGTATAGAGTATAGAGTTTTTAGTATAGAGCTTATCAGAGTTTAAAGTTTAAAGTTTATAGTTTAAGGCAGATATCTGCCATCCAATACATAATGAAACATCTCGTAATATTCGACCTCGACGGTACGCTGCTCAACACCATAGCCGACCTCGGTGCGGCCACCAACCATGCGCTGGCCATCAGCGGCTATCCGCAGCACAGCATTGCGTCCTACCCCATGTTTGTGGGCAACGGTGTGACACGCCTCATAGAGCGCGCCCTGCCCGAGGACGTGCGCACGCCCGAAAACATCACCGCCATGCGTGAGAAGTTTCGCGAGTATTATGACGAGCATCTGACCGACGCCACCGAGCCTTACCCCGGCATCCGCGCCCTGCTCGACGAGCTGGTGAAGATGGACGTGAAGGTGGCCGTAGCCTCCAACAAGTATCAGAGCGCGGTGGAGAGGCTGATAGGTCACTTCTTCCCCGACATCCCCTGGAGCGCGGTAGAGGGACAGAAGGAGGGTGTGCCCGTCAAGCCCGACCCCTCGATAGTCTTCGAGATACTCGGCAAGGTGCCCACACGCAAGCCCAAGGTGCTCTACGTAGGCGACTCGGGCGTGGACATGGAGACAGCCCGCCGCGCCTGTGTGGACTCATGCGGCGTCACTTGGGGATTCCGCCCGCTCAAGGAGCTGCGCGACAACCACGCCGACAACATCGTCAACGACCCCTCGGAAATCATCACCATAGTAAAACGCCCCGGCCTCGAGCTTGACTCGTGAACCACGACCCGGCATCACCCATCATTCCCCATCATTCCCCGTCATCACCCCGGCATCACCCCCACTCGACCGATATAACCTGACATCACATCCCCCTACCCCTGCCATGCGCCGAATAATAAGCCTCATAATCACACTCGCCTCCGTCACCTCAGCCGTCAGCGCGGCCATCCCCGCAGCCCAAGTGCACATCGTAGACTCGCTGCGCGCCGAGCTGGGCCGGGCACACACCCCGGCCGACTCCCTGCCCACACTCTGCAACCTCTATGACATCCTCCCGCGCGAGGAGTCAACCCCCTTGGGCACACGGCTGATAAACACCGCCTTGAACGCAGGCGACCAGACCACAGCCCTGAGCATCATACGCAATCAGGCCGACAGGCAGATGCGCAGCGACTCGGCCCTGCGCGCACTCACCGAACGGGCCATGATGTGTGACGACAGCAACGACCGCAAGGAGACACTGACCCTCATCAGGCTCATCGACAACATGCGCAGCATACGCTTCAGCGACAAGGACGACCGCGAGCGCACGCTGAAAAGCTATCTGAAGATGATTTCCGACAGCGAGGAGGACGACCTGTATGACCGCATAGCCATCACCCACGGCATATGCCTCCTGCTCTCCGACGGCTCGGGCGGCGACGTGCTCGTATCATTCATGGACTCACTCGGCTCGCTCGTAAGGAGGCTCCCCTCCACGGCATTCTCGCTGCGCAACGTCTACAACACCCATGCGGCATCAATCTTCGCCTCCACCCACCCCGAAAAGTCGATGGCCGCCGACCTACATGCCCTGGCCGACCTCGATAAGCTCGAACGCTATCACCACGAGAACGGACGCATATACAACAACCACAACTCGAAGTATTACACCATCTACACCCGTCTGCTCTCCAACTACGACTCGCTCGACTCGGCCAAAGTGGAGGAATACTACCACAAGGTGCTCGACCTGCTCCCCACCGACCAGTCAATACAGGAGTCGTTCAACATCTCACCGATGGCCGAGGTGTATCACGCTATGTCACACAAAGACTACCGCCGCGCCCTGCCGCTGCTGCGCAAGGCCATCGACAACCCCCTGCTGCGCAACCGCCGCACCCGCCACCTGAGGCTGGAGATGGAGTGTGCCGAAGCCCTCGGCGACAAGACCACCCTGCTCGAGGCCACACGCGCCTATGCCGACGCCCTCAACGAGGAGCTGGCCGACCGCTCGCGCAGCAACTACCGCGAACTGCAGGTGGCATATGCCATCTATGACATCCAGAGCAACATCGGCATCATGGAGGCCGAGAGGCGCGAGGCCGTGGCATCGATGCAGCGCACCGTAATCATCGTGTCGTCATGCGCGCTGGTGCTCCTGCTGGTGCTCGCTGGATTCCTCTTCAGGCTCTACCGCAAGAACCACAAGCTGGCCCACAGCCTCTACAAGTCAAACCTCCAGCTCAAGGAGGAGAGCGAGAACCTGCGCCAGTCGCGCGCCGACCTCATACGCACCCGCGACATGGCCATGAAGGCCAACAACCTCAAGAGCGACTTCATCAAAAACATGAGCAACGAGGTCAAGATACCCCTCCAGGCCATCACCGAATACTCGCGCCTCATAGCCGACTGCGTGTCGGACGCCCCCTCGGGCGAGGCATGCACCTCGGGCCGCCACCTCGCACGCTTCGCCGACATGGTGGAGCTTAACAGCGAACTCCTCAGCACCATCATCGATGACGTGCTGCGCCTCTCGGAGATAGAAAGTTCCTCACTGCCCATACAGGCCCAGGTGGTCAACCTCCGCAACCTCGCCGAGGCCACCCTCACAGGCGTGCAGCACAGGGTGAAGCCCGGAGTGCGGCTCATGGTTGACCCCTCGTGCGGCAGACTCGACCTTTTCACCGACCCCACCCGCCTGCAGCAGATTCTCAACAACCTGCTCACCAACGCCGCCAAATTCACCACCGACGGAGCCATCACCATAGCCTACGCCCCCACCGACGACGGCAACAACGTGCGCATAACAGTCACCGACACCGGCATAGGCATCAACCCCGAGAACAAGGAGAAAATCTTTGAACGCTTCGTCAAGCTCGACCGCGACACGCAGGGCGCAGGCCTCGGCCTCACCATCTCGCGTCTGCTGGCCCGCCACCTCGGCGGCGACCTCACGCTCGACACCACCTACACCTCGGGCACACGCTTCGTGCTCACCTTACCCAAGAAATAAGAGTGGGGGGGCGACTGTCTGAGCAACCAATGCGGGCATGCCCCCGCAGCCGTCTCATTTGTCTCATTTTCTCACCCCCGGGGAGCGGCCACGGCATGAGAATAGTGAGAAAAAACCACGGCAGGAACATATATTGCCGATTTCTGCCCCGGCCATCGCGGTTATTGCCGAAATTTTAGTAACTTTGCGTTTGCTTTTGATATGGAAACTACACCACGACAGCATCGCAACAGGTTCAACACCCTGATAGACCCCGCCGCAGTCGAGCGCGTAAAGCAGCTCGTGCTCTGCGCGGGCAAGATTGTCATCACCTGCCACGTCAGCCCCGACGGCGACGCCCTCGGCTCGAGCACAGCCCTCTGCAGCGTGCTCCGCTCGCTGGGCAAGGACGCTACGGTGGTCACAGCCGACTGCGCCCCCAAGGCACTCCAGTTCATGCCCGGCGTGCGTGACATCGTAACCGCCACACGCCAGCCCGACCGCGCCGCCGAGCTTATAGCCGAGGCCGACCTCGTCTTCTGCCTTGACTTCAACGACCTCAAGCGTGTCGACCGCCTCACCCCCAACTTCGAGCAGTCGCGCGCCCGCCGTGTGGTCATCGACCATCACCTCGCCCCCGTCATCGACTGCGACGTGCTCATATCACGCCCCGAAGTCTCGTCCACCTCGGCCCTGCTCTACATATTCCTGTGGCAGGCAGGATGGGCCCGCAAGCTCGGGCGCGCGTCAGCCGCATGCATCTACACCGGCATGATGACCGACACCGGCAACTTCTCCTACAACTCCAACGACCCCGACCTCTACCTCATCATCCACGACCTCCTGCGCCGTGGCATCGACAAGGACAACCTCTACAAGCTCGTCCACAACAACGCCACGCAGGGGAGCATACGCATCAACGGCTATGCACAGTACCGCACGCAATACCTCTGCGGCGGCCGTGTAGCCCTCATCATGCTCAGCGGCGAGGAGCTGCGCGAGTTTGAATACTCCAAAGGCGACACCGAGGGGCTCGTCAACGTTCCCCTCACCATCCCCGAAGTGCAGTGGTCGATATATCTGCGCGAGGACGCCAAAGACCTCGTGAAAGTGTCGATGCGCTCCAAGGGAGCATTTCCCGTCAACCTCGTGTGCGAGGAGCAGTTCGGAGGCGGAGGCCACGTCAACGCCGCCGGCGGAGAATATCACGGCACCCTGCCCCAAGCCATCGACTACCTGCTCCAGGCCATCCCCGGCTACGAAAACCTGCTCGAATAACCCCACCGCCCCGCCCCCCGCGACGGCGGCCAACGACAAGAAACCATCAAAAAAATAACACCATCCAAACCCCACCGATGAAACGCCACATACTGACCATAATCCCCCTCCTCGCCCTGCTCCTCACGGCCACCACGGCGTGTGACGACTCCAAGAGCTATGCCGACCTCCTCAACGACGAAAACCGGCTCGTCAACGCCTTCCTCGCCCAGCACCGCGTCGAGGAATCCTTCCCCGGAGCCGAGGCTTGCGAAATCGGCCCCGACGCCCCCTACTACCGCGTCGACGACGACGGCAACGTCTACATGCAGGTGCTCATGCGCGGCACCGGCGGCATCCCCGAGAAGGGCGAGCGCGTCTACTTCCGCTACATGCGCTACGACCTCAACTACTACGTCGTGGGCAGCGACAGCAACGTGGGCGTGGGCAATGCCGACAACATGAACACCCAGTCGACCTACTTCCTCTATGACGACTACGAGATAGAGCAGTCCTATCAGTACGGCACAGGCATCCAGATACCCGTAGGCCTCCTCGGCTACGGATGCAAGGTCAACGTCGTAATCAAGTCGCAGTCAGGACCGTCGGCCGACATGAGCTACGTAGTCCCCTACCTCTACACCATCACCTACAACAAGCCCGCAATATAATCCCCGCGCGTTACGCCCCACTCTCCCCCATCCCTGACCTTATCTGACTTAAAACAATATAACCACAAGAATACATGTCACTCATCAAGTCCATATCCGGCATCCGCGGCACCATAGGCGGAGCACCCGGCGAAGGCCTCTCACCCCTCGACATCGTAAAGTTCACGGCAGCCTACGCCACCTTCATCCGCGCCAACGCCACCAACGGCTCGCGCACCGTAGTCGTAGGCCGCGACGCCCGCCTCAGCGGCCCGATGGTGAGCCAGCTCGTAATCAACACCCTCACCTCGATGGGCATGGACGTGGTCAACATAGGCCTCGCCTCGACCCCCACCACCGAAATCGCCGTCACCGGCGAGGGAGCATGCGGCGGCATCATCATCACCGCCAGCCACAACCCCAAGCAGTGGAACGCCCTCAAGCTCCTCAACGAGCACGGCGAGTTTCTCAACGACGCTCAGGGCAAGGAGGTGTTGCGCATAGCCGACGAAGGCTCATACACATTCGCCGAAGTCGACGACCTCGGCCATGAATACGTCAACGACACCTACAACCGCCGCCACATCGACCAGGTGCTCGCCCTTGACCTCGTGGACACCGACGCCATCGCCAAGGCCGACTTCACCGTGGCCGTCGACGCCGTCAACTCGGTGGGAGGCATCGTAATCCCCCAGCTTCTCCGCGCCCTCGGCGTAAAGAACATCATCGAGCTTAACTGCGAGGCCACAGGCCGCTTCGCCCACACCCCCGAGCCTATCCCGCAGAACCTCACCCAGATATCATCGCTCATGGCTGACGGACGCGCCGACGTAGGCTTCGTGGTCGACCCCGACGTTGACCGTCTCGCCATCGTCATGGAGGACGGACGCATGTTTGTAGAGGAATACACCCTCGTATCCATCGCCGACTACATCCTCAGCCACACCCCCGGCTCGACAGTATCCAATCTCAGTTCGTCACGCGCCTTGCGCGACGTCACCAACGCCCACGGTTGCACCTACAACGCCGCCGCCGTAGGCGAGGTCAACGTAGTGACCAAGATGAAGGAGACCGGCGCAGTAATCGGAGGCGAAGGCAACGGCGGAGTCATCTACCCCGCCGCCCACTACGGCCGCGACGCACTCGTAGGCGTAGCCCTCTTCCTCACCCTCCTCGCCAAAAGCGGCAAGACCGTGAGCCAGCTCCGCGCCACCTATCCCGCCTATGAGATAGCCAAAAACAAGATAGAGCTGACCCCCGACCTCGATGTCGACGCCATACTCTGCGCCGTCAAGGAGCGTTATGCAGGCGAGCGTATCACCGACATCGACGGCGTGAAGATTGACTTCGCCGACTCGTGGGTACACCTGCGAAAGTCCAACACCGAGCCTATCATCCGCATCTACAGCGAGGCCCACACAATGGCCGAGGCCGATGCCCTCGCCGAAAGCATCAAGGCAGTAATCAAGGAGATAGCAGGCTAACGCAATAACGATTCCCTATAACAATCTTATCAGTCTCATTTTCTCATACTCACGGAATGCCCGTGAGATGAGAAAGTGAGATTTTTTTATTTTTACGCATCCCATTCTGAATATACCCCTCAACACATCGTGTCTCATCGTCTCACCCCTGTACCCGCTCCCAAACGATGAGAAAATGAGACAAATGAGACAAACCCTCATCGAAGCTGTAGGAGCGACGGCTTTAGCCGTCGATATGTAGCAAACACACTATTATTATATATACTACTGATATTTAATATATTACCAACAAACAGGAGCATATTATTATATATTATTTATAATAAGGTATATATAATTTAGGAATGCTATAATATATATTATTATATTTTATTGATAATAAGGGATATATTATTATTTTAAAGTATGATTAGGTCGTGTCATA
>CAJUCI010000030.1 GCA_910584825.1 uncultured Duncaniella sp.
CAATAAACTTTGGCCTTCAAAATTATTTATCCCCAATATTTTTCTACTGACCCCATATACTGCCTACATGGCCATAACGGCACAAAAAAAGAGCTACCATCATCTCGAGGGCGGCTCCTGACAGAATCTAACGTAGTGAAAATTCTTAACCTAACGAAAACTAATCTATTACCTTAAATCTTTTTTACCTTATCAGTCCTATTGTCCTGATACAATCTCTATTCTATTAAAAATGGTGTATAATATTTATCTCTTTCTTTATGATTACACCGCAAAGTTAAGGGGTTATTTCACGTGAAACAACCCCTTGGACGGTACATCAAAGTCAATCTAAAAAATTATAAATACTATATACCTGTAAATAAGGATAATACGTAATTTGAAAACAAAATCAATCTAAATAGAAATCAAAGTGTTTTTGATACAATATCAACCGATTGCGCCTATCTTTTTGGCCTCTTCTTCAAACGTAGACCTGTCGATAGCCCTTGTGCGAAGACGGTTGCGATAGGTGTATATAGTATTGGTGGATATGCCGAGGAATCGCGCGATAATCGGAGCATCGTCTATGCCGAGGCGGCTCAGCGCGAGGATTCGCAGCTCAGTGGTCAGGACTGAGGGCGACGGTGTGACAATCTGCTTGTCGGGCTGCAGAAGCCTGTTGACATCGGCAATGTAATTGGGGAAGATGTGAAGGAGCGCATCGTCAAACACATCATAGAACTTCTTGCGCTGCTCGTCAATTACCTTGCCCGACTTCATATAGGCGAGCAGTTCATCGGTCTGACCTGCCGTTATCTTGCGCTTGCTCATACGGTTATAGTCCTCAAGGCTCTCGATGTAGCTCGAGCAGAGGTTCATAAACTCGGCGATATATGTGTCTTTGGCAAAATTAGCACGCGCAAGCCGGGCCTCGACCGAACGCAAGTGCTTGACCTCGCGACGCTTGTTGACAATCATCTTTGCCACAAGGAGCAAAAGCACTACGAGCACAACCACGAGGCCGGTGAGCAGGGATACGCGCTTGTATTTCTCGCGGTCCATCGCTTTTGACACATCCATGAATGCCTCGTTCAGGCGCATGAGGTTAAATTTCATGTCACACTTAACGGCTGACTCAAGTGCGACAGCGAGATAATTGTATGCTCGCGCCGTGTCGCCCAGTCGGTATAACAGTTCACCGAGACGAAGGAGTGCCACCTCATTAAAATCGCCGTTGGTGATATTCATGATTGCAGCGACAGCATAATAGCGCATGGCGTTGTCATTGTCACCGATTCCCATATAGTATTCACCCATCAATGTATGCGCGAGTGACAGCGTATGCTCGTCGGCCTCGGGATTTTCAATCACTTTGCGCAAATCATCGGCCATAGCCTTCTTGTCTCCGATAGAGAGGTCGGTGAGAGCTTCGCAATAATTGTTAATGGCAGAATTGGGCGCGGTGTATTTCGCCTCCTCGATAAGATGAGAATGAGCCGCATCGAGATAATCGGTGGTAAGCTCGACATCGTTATAAAACTCACCCATAATGAGATAGACGACATGGCATGCGTAGTGATAATCCACCTCGAGTCCGTCCCTCAACCCCATCCTGTCGACTATGTGCAGGTCTTTGAGACAGTCGGGGACACGTCCGTTATTGAAGATGGACAGGGAGCGTGATATCATAAACCGCTGAATGAAAGTGGTGTCAGCCAGTTCGCGACTCAGCTGCAAGCCCTCATTGAGCACGGAAATGGCCGAATCGGACGACAATCCTTCCCACAGGCTGCCGCACTCAAGATAGAGCGGTAACCTGGCCTCGGATACGGCTGTGGCATTGATGACGGACCTGACGGAATCGGCCTTGGACTTGCGGAGGTTATAATACTCCCCACGCTCATCCACAACCTTGTCAAGCCGTGTGAGTAACTCCCGCACACTGAGATTCTTATCAGCGTACGGCGATGAATGTGACGGAAAAGCCGTGACGAGCATAATCGCCAAGACGAAGAGGGAGAGAGCGTTGCGCATGGGAGGTAGAGATGATATTGTTACGACTGGTTTGAGAGAGGATACGTTGAGTAGACTGTGGTGCATTTTTTTACTGACTTACGTTAAGTAAATAATTAGCAGCAAAGGCTCGTATTGTACTATTATTTCGCTCTGTTATGCAAATTTAGCAACAAAAAACGTCAGCCGAAAATATTACGGCTGACGTTTTAGTTAAAAATACCTAACACATCTTTCAGTATAGAGTATAAAGTATAGAGTATAGACAATTGAGTTTATGGTATAAAATTTATGGTTTATGGTTTACACTTTTGACTTTTGACTTTTAACTTTTGACTCTAAACTCTTTGCTGTCTATACTCTATACTTTATACTCTATACTGAAATACTCTATACTCTATACTCTATACTCTATACTCTATACTCATTGAACCATTACGGTATGGCCGGAGGAGTGGGCGGTGAACTGCGGGGCATATTCACTTTGGGCAGTGGCGATGCCTGAGGTGAAAACGCCGGCATTGTTGACCCACATCTCATACTCAAGCACATATGTGCCCTTGGGCAGACGGTTGATGAATATGCGGGTCGACGAGTCGCGATTTTCACGATAGAAGCACAATCCCTCGGCATAAATCGGCGACGGCAGCTGCTCAACCGGCTCAAGACATGCAGGACGGTCATCGATTATGGCAACATAATCCATGTCACGGTCAGCCTTGACCACGAGCCGCACAGTCACCTTCTCACCGACGGCGAGAGTGTCGGGCAAATATTTCTCAATCGACAGTTCAGGGCACGATGCCGACTTTACGGATGTCATATCGCCCGTGTAGCGGTTGAACACCGCTCCCCATGACGGGGTGTCGGACTTGCGGCTCACCGTGAGCTTGCGACCCGATGCATCGGACGCGGGCATCGATGCCTCAAACTCGCCGGTAATGCGCTCGTAGGACGCAGGGGCAATCTTCTTGCCGCCAATCTTCACTACGGCACCCTCAGCCGGTGTAATCCAGCGGGCCGATGTGCTGAGAATTGCGGCTATCACGTCAGTCGCCGTGGATGACGTGCCCCAGTTCTGCGCGCCCTTCTGCAGTATCAGCCACTGGCGCAGGAGGTCAACGTCAGCACATCCCGGCTCAATCATATGGAATGTCTCGAGGATAAGGGCGGTGATGCCTACCTTGTCCATCGTGCCATACCAGGCATCGTCGAGCGAGGGGAACCACATGCCCTTCTCAGGGGTAATCTGCGCGAACTCACGGATTGAGGCGAGCAGACTGCGCGAGACAGTGCGATAATTATGACGATAGAGCACCTGAGCGTACACAGCCTTGTCGGCAAGCGTGGCACCCTTCCAATGCGAGAGAATGCGCTGGGTGACGGCATTGACAATCGAGGCATCGGGCTTGCCGATACCCGCGCCGTCAAACAGGTCATGGAGATATACATAATCGGTATAATCGGCATCAGGATACTTCCTGAAATCCTTGCGGGTCTCGGAGGTGTCCCACGCGAGGGCCGACGAGAGCATTTTGGCAAGTCGGCCATCATCAGGCATGAACCCGAGCTGCGACAGGCGACCCATGAGCGAGAGCACCGAGCGGGTGGCCCACTGCGACGCCTCGGGGTAACGGGCACACCAGGCCCATCCCCCACCCTTGCCCGACAGCTTCTCAAGCAGGGCGATATTGTCGGTCAAAGTCTTGTCGACCATCTTGCGGTCAAACAGGAGCGAGAGGCGGGTCATGCGCTCGGTGTCGTTCCGTGCATCAAGCATCCAGGGGGTGGCTTTGAGAAGCACAATCTTCAGCTCCTCGTTACGCTCGAGCATTGATGTGAGCATTGCGGAAGAGCGGTCGCTCTCGCTCCACTCCTTCAACGCCTCGGCTATGGCGGGATTGTCGCGGAGCAGTCCGGCTGCCACCGAGGCCGAGAAGATGGCGCGGGCGGCTTCGGGCGCGGTGGAGGATTCGTTTTTGAGAAGTCCCGGGAGGGCGGTGACCACATACCAGGCGGGATTCTCGCAGAACTGCAGTGTCACACGTCCGTCAGAGGGCATGTCGGGCAACTGCATGGAGAAGTCGTGCTGCTCGGCTCCCATGTAGAACGGATAGGTCTCAATCACAGGAGTGACTGACGGGAGGACGGGGATAAGAGCCTGCTCGCCATCAGAGAATGTGGCCGTCGACGATTTGATTCTATAGCCGATGAGGGGCATATCGGACGGCACGGTCAGTTCAGTCTCGACCACTGCATGCCCGTTGGCGGCAACGGTGTCGGGACGCTGCATGGTCAGCAGATTCTCGCCCGTGGAGGGGTTGAACAGCTCGATGTCGGTCAGGATGCACTGAGCCTCGGCGGTAGCGTTCATCACCGACGCCTTTATGACGGCACGGTCGCCCGTGCGGAGGAAGCGGGGGAGATTGGGCTGCACCATGACCTCCTTAGAGGCCACGACGTCGCGCGAGAATGTTGCGGAAAGGAGCGAATCGGTAAACGCAAGCGCGCGGAAGCCCCATGTGGTATTCGCATTAGGCACGGTGAACCTCAACTCCAGGCGGCCATCCTTGTCGGTGACAAGCGAGGGGCGGAAGAAGGCAAGGGGCACATTCGAGTCACGATAGGCAAACGGCGCGGCATCCTTACCCGAGGGCATGGCCGCATCTCCGGCCTCGGCATCAGCCTCTTCGACCGTAACCTCGGCGGCATGCTCGCGAACCACAACGTTATCAGCGAGCATCGGCGCGGCCATATCAACAGCCCCGGTAGTATAGACCATATCTTCCTCGGCTACCTCCTCGGTAACAGCCATCTTCATCTCATTTTTTACAGCTCCGGCCGCAGTCGAGAACGCGCGCATGCGTAATCCTCCATAATATCTGCCGGCCAACTGCATTCCGTATGTCTCGAAGTCAGGCTGAATGAGACTCGGGCACCGCAGTCGCACGCCTGACTTTACAGGCACACTGTAATAGTAATCGGCACGTCCTGACAGGCCTGTCTGCATCACCGAGAATCCTGGTGTAAAGCCCGTCTGCGCATGGAACGACCATGATGATGTGCTGAGGGCATCGAGCGCGGTGTTATACATATCGGCAATCACTGCGGCCTCACGCCCACGGCCATCATTGCCGGTGATGCGGAATGTCCATGACTCCTCGCTGCCGGGCACGGTGCGGTCGCGGAACGTCTCGGCCACAATCTTTATAAACCTGTCGCTGTCGGCACGCTTTACGCTTATCGTGGCCTGGTCCTGACGGTAATTACCTGTAGCCGACACTGTAAGCGAGGCATTGTCGACCCCGGCAGGCAGACGCACCGGCAGACGGTTGAAGCCCTTGGAAACCTTGACCCAACTCTGCGAGATGATGCTGTCAGCGGTCCATAGTGTCACAAGCACGTGAGCGTCACAGCTGACAGCATAGAGCCACGATGCACCATCATCGCCCTTGACCGAGACCTCATAGACAGGAGCCCAAATTAACCTGTCGGGGCATGGCGACTCGGCAGACGCGGGATTGTAAAGCACAATCTCACGGCGCACGGTGTCGGCATTCTCATGTGCCATAACCAGCCTGTAGGTGCCCTGACGGCACGAGGCGACATCAACCGTGCCCTTGCCGTCAATCATGGTGCGCGACACGGTCACGGAGTCGGGGCCTACAAGCCCGACGCTCACCTGACCGGCCACAACCGAATCCTCATAGTTGACCAGCTGCGCACCCACGGGCAGACTGCCGCCCGAGATGTCGAAGCTATTGACGACGGCCGCCTTTATGATGTAACGTTCGCCGCGCGAGAATGACACCGAGCCGGTCTGCGACTCGCCGGTGGATGACAGCGCAGTGACCTCGGCCGTATAGTAGCCGTTCTGCAACGGCGATGTGGCGAACACATCGTCGGCGAACACCACCTCATATCCGCCATCGGCATCGGTCACAGCCGTGGCCTTATATACGTCATAACTGCGCGACGGATACCACCAGCGCGGACGCCGGGCCACGCTCAACGCCACAGTCACCTGCGCGCCGTCAAGCGGAAATCCCGCATAGGTCTCGGCCTTGCCACGCAGGGTAACGTCGCCCTTGGCGGGCACGCCCTGCTCGACCTTTGGAGTATTGACACGGAAAGTAGGCAGCTTATAGTCCGAGACCTCAAAGCTGACCGCGCCCCATTGGTCATCAACAGAGATGGAGAAACGTCCCGTAAGACCGTCAGCCGGAAGGGGGAACTCGCCTGTCAAGCGTCCGAACCTGTCGGTCACAGCCTTGAGCGTATCGACAGCCACCGAATTGGCATTGAACAGCACAGCTGAAACCTCCTTGCCGGCATAGGGGCGGTTGAGTCCGGCCTTATATTCATAACATATGGCAGTCCACTGCACGGTGTCGCCGGGATGATAGAGCGGGAGCGAGGAATAGCCCTGAACCGCCATCATCCACTTGTCGGGACGGTCATAATTGTAGCTATATATATGTAGGGGCATTGCGTATCTGTCAGTGCCGTTGACGGCGGTAATGACGCCTCGCTTGGTTGACGGAATCTCAAGCGACCCGTCAGCCCCGGTGACTCCGAGCTTCCTGTCAACGCTTCCGTTACGGTAGGGCGACTCATTGATATTGAGCGTCACCCCCTGCAGCGGCGCGCCGGTCATGGCATCGACCGCCCAGAGATTACGGTTCTTGAAATTGGTGGCACTGAGCGCGAGCCCTGTGACATGTATCTTCTGAAAACCGTCGCGCCTCGGGGCCACACCGCCAATCACGGGCACGGCTATATAGGTGCCCTGCTTCTCAAACGTGTATGCCACTGTGCGCTTGACCTCAAAAGGCACTTTTTCGCCCGACACCTCGACGGGGAGCGACGCCACTTTGCGCGCGCCCGATGCACCGGCGCGGAAATCATAACTGTCACGCGAGGCCGACGAGGATGACACATTATATATATCCACCGTCATGCGGTCAACATTATTCACTTCCACGGTAATCGTCACCTCCTGCCCGGGGGCAACAACCTGTGGAGCCTCAACCCTGACCGTCTTTTGTGACATGCGGTCAATGCTCTGCTTCAGACAATCCCTGCGCCAGTAGCCGGGATAGAATTTGAGGAACGATGTCATCGCATCATACACCGCCCGCCTGTCCCGGCCATATGCGGGCATCTCAAGCAGGATGTCGGCGGCATATTCACTGACAGGCTTGCCGTCAGACGCGAGATATGACCTGTAAAGGTCCATCAGGAACGGTTGCTGCCGGCTGTCAAACTCCATAAGCTCAGCCGAATTGTTCTGCAGGAACAACAGCCGCTCAAGCCGGGCGTTGACCTCGGGGGCGGCACCGCGTGACGAGCCTGAGATTATCGAGCCATAGATGGCAAGAATCTTCTCGCCTACAGGGTCGCGGCGCAGCGAGGGAAGCGCGAACAGCTCGAGCGAGTCAGACGCACCGCGCGCCATCCACAGGGGGAATATGTGCTCACGGCCGCTCCACCCCTTCATAATCGTCAGAGCCTGACGCGCCACGAAGTGATAGAGCGTGGGGTAATACACCGCCGTCTCGCGGTCCTGGGTCACGACTGAACTATAACGAGCCAGCGGCACCGCACGCAGAGCCACACTGTCGGCCAGCGCGGCATCGAGAAGCGCGCCCACCTTATGCCGGAACTGCTCGCCTGTCCACTCATTGTAGTCGGCGGGAAGCGGGGTGAGCGGAGCCGTGCGGTTGTCATAGGTCCAGCGCGACGAGGTGTACACATTATTATATATAACAGCCTCGAGGGTCGAGAGCATGGAGCGCAGCACAGCGTCGGTCGAAGCATCGCGCACCGAATCGACCAGGGCAATGCACGCCGGGATATTGTCGCCGCTCACCGCACCCTTTGCGAGGGTGTAATCGAGTAGCGACCTCACTACGCCACGTGAGTCGCCGTCGCGCAAAGCCACGGCAAGATTTTTCTCGGCCTGCGCGCTCACCGTCTGCGGATAGGCGAAGTCGGGTGCCTTCACCCCTCTCCCGGAGGTCTGCGCGGTCATCACACCGACGGTCACAAGCATAGCCATGACCGCCATGAAGCGGACAATTTTTTGCATAATAATGAGGATGTTGGTTAATCGGATGGTGTCTTGGAGGTTGTTTAATAACAGCCTCTTAATAACAAAGGACATAAGTTACGTCTTCGTATCCACTACATTGTAACTTATGTCCGCTGTTGTTGGTTCGGTCA
The DNA here is from genome assembly GCA_910584825.1 of uncultured Duncaniella sp. GTDB lineage: Bacteria > Bacteroidota > Bacteroidia > Bacteroidales > Muribaculaceae > Duncaniella. The sequence continues at coordinate 8,221 of CAJUCI010000030.1, forward strand.
GTCGCCGTCTATTTCTTCCGTCCCTTCTTTTCGTGGTGCTTTTTCATTAGCTCACGCGAGAAGTCTCTCTCGGCCTTCTTTAACATCAGCAACTGCTTGGGCGAGAGCACGGTCTTGAATTCCTTGAAATATCTAAGCTCTATTTTCGACTCCTTGCCTTTAAGCTCAAACACCGCCTCGGCGGCCTTCTCATATTCCAGGTCGGTGACCTCGCCTTTCTTCTTGCGTATGTCACGCTCCATCTTCATGGTCTGGTCGTTGAGCTTGCGTATCTCGGCCTCCATCTGATTATATATCGGCAGGAAAGCGGTCTTCTGCTCCTCGGAAAGTTCGAGCTTGTTGGATATGAATTCGTTCTTATACTGCTGCAGCTCCTTCATCCACGTCTTACGCTCGCGGTCGGTGGGTTTCTGGGCCATCAGTGCGATAGGCAGGAGGAGAAGGGCAAGGAGAATGAATATAACCTTTCTAATCATAGCATTAACGTGATTTATATTTCGGCGGGCACGCTGTCATAGTCGGCATAGTCATATGAGGCATCATATTCAGCCGGCACATAGCCGGTCTCGTAGAGGTCCTCCATGAGCTGATACTCGCTCACATCGCCCTGGGTTATCACATAGTCGCTCACGAAATAATCATTGTTGACGGCAGCTGTGAGCACAGGATTGTTGTCAAACGACAGGCCGGCAGTGTCGGGACGCATGAGGTCAAACATCTTCATCATGCACCATACGCCCATAAACATGGCTGCGAGATATACGTAGGGACGCATCTTCTGCCACACACTGCGTGGCATCACGCGTCCGGCAGGCTTCTCCCACTCCCGTTCGGGCAACGATGCCGCCATCCGGGCCGCGAAATCGTCGAAATACCCGTCAGGAACGGTCATGCCGTCGTTGCGGTTCACTTTTTCGAGTATATCTTTCATTTCTTGTGTCAGTTAGTTTTTATACTATGACTGTCAAAACTCGGGATGGTTTAGTCGACAGTCGAGAAAAATTGCTCAATTTTTTTCACGGCGAGGTGATATGATGCCTTCAACGCCCCGACCGACGTGCCGAGTATCTCTGACATCTTCTCATATTTCATGTCGTCATAATACCGCATATTGAACACGAGCCGCTGTTTTTCAGGCAGTGACGCGATGGCTTCGCGCAGCTGACGGGCCAGCTCGTCACCGTCAATGTCCTTGTCGGCCTCGATGAGATTGACAAGATGAGACTCCTCGTCGTCAATCGAAAGGCCCTGACGCTTGCGCTCCTTCTCGAGGTGGCTCAGGCTCTCGTTGATGGCTATCTTGTAGAGCCAGGTCGACAGCTTGGCATCGCCGCGGAAATTCTCGATGTTCTGCCAAGCCTTCAGGAATGTGTTCTGGAGCAGGTCGTTCGCATCATCATGGCTCTGCACCATGCGACGAATCTGACGATACAACGGCTCGGTGTAGAGCTTAATCATATCGCCAAACGCGGCCCTGCAGCTCGAGGAATCCCTGAGCCGCTCCACAAGCAAGGTGTCGTCAAGATTTTTCTCCATTGCCATAGCTGAGCGTGTTGGTGAGTACAAATTTAGGGATTATTCGCCAAATTCGCATCACTTCTTTGCATAATAGATGTTAAGCGATACTCGAAATCCTGTCAGTCCGCGCTGCCGAACAGCATCATGTATTCCCGTTCGAAATTGGGGGTGAAGACCTCACGGCCCATAGCCTCGAGTATCTCGGTGCGAGTCCAGAAGCGTCCGCCGTCCAGTTCGCCCGTGGGGTGCGGGACAGCGTCGGTCACGAGCGAGAAGGCGTTGACAAGCTCACGCTCACGGTCGCTCTCAAACACATAACGCTTCAACTCTACAGGCTCATCGCCCGCCGCGGCGATGTCTATGCCCAGCTCCTCGCGGGTCTCGCGCGCAAGGGCTGAGGCCACGCTCTCGCCATAGTCGATGTGGCCGCCCACAGCCGTGTCCCATTTGCCGGGCTGGATATCCTTCCACAGCGGCCGACGCTGCAGATACAGCCTGCCCTCGCGGTCAAACACGTGAAGATGCACCACGGGATGAAGCAGCATGCTGCCTCCGTGACATTCGCCCCGCGTGGCGCGGCCCGTCACGCGGCCATCCTCGTCAACGACGGGAAAGATTTCCTGACTGTTGTCACTGTTCATAATCGGTAGAATGATATTGTGGATTTGAGCCATGCCGTGCACTGTGGGGGGCAGGAGCGGCATCGTCAGTCGCACAGGCATAAAAAAAGTGAAAGTCGGACTCTCCGTAGAATCCGACTTTCAGGCTTGTAGCGAGTCCGGGATTCGAACCCGAGTCTCCGCCTTGAGAGGGCGGCGTGCTAGGCCTCTACACTAAATCGCCATTCAGTGGCTTTTCTTTAGGAATGGTGTCCCTCAGAATTGCGATGCAAAGTTAGGCACTTTTCAGATACCGTGCAAGAGTTTCGCCTTATTTTAACACAATTTTAACACTTGGCAAATTTTAACATTCCATTTCTTGCATCGATACACATTATTATATACTTTTGTCAGTTAATAGGAAAAACAAGTAACTATATAATAGATATCATGAAAAAAGTTTTACTAACCAACTTAATGCTCATACTCTGCCTGCTGATGCCGGGGATGGCTATGGCCCAGCAGCGTGAAGCATTTCCCGGAGCGGAAGGCTATGGCCGACTGACCACCGGCGGTCGCGGAGGTAAAGTTTACCACGTGACAAACCTCAACGACTCAGGCGAAGGCTCGTTCCGTGCGGCTGTGGATGCCACAGGCACACGCACCATCGTGTTTGACGTGTCAGGAACCATATTCCTCAAATCACCCCTGAATCTCCGCAACGGCAACGTGACGATAGCCGGTCAGACCGCTCCCGGCGACGGCATATGTATCGCCGACTATCCTTTTGCCATAAAGGCCAACAATGTGATAATCCGCTTCATGCGATTCCGCATCGGCGACCGCAACATCGACAAGGCTGACTTTAACGCCGACGGTGCTGACGGCCTCGGTGCTCTTGACTGCAAAAACATAATCGTGGACCACTGCTCGGTGAGCTGGAGTCTTGACGAGTGCCTTTCATTCGGCGGCAATACCAACACCACCGTACAGTGGTGTATCGTATCGCAGAGCATGAAAAGAGGCGGACACTCCAAGGGCAATCACGGATATGGCGGCAACTGGGGCGGCAGCGGCGCAAGCTACCACCACAACCTCCTCGCCCACCACGATTCGCGTGTTCCCCGCCTTGGCCCGCGTCCCACAACCCAGCTTGACGAACGCATGGACATGCGTAACAACGTTATGTACAACCCCGGCGGCAACGGATGCTACGGCGGTGAGGGCATGAACGTAAATATTGTCAACAACTACTACAAACCCAGCTCGGCAACTAAATCCGGCAGGTATCAGACACGTATAGCCGGAATCGGCATACGCACCATTGACTACTGTCTTGACAAGGCTACTGTAGCATCGCGCTTCAATGCCATCAAGGGCACAAGCTATACTAAAGCAAATGTAACGTGTGGTGTCAACAATCTCGGCAACTTCATACAAGTAGGCAGCGACCGATATTTCTTTAACGAAGGCTCTGAGACTGTAAACATCAACGGAACACCCATGACACTCGCATGGAACGCCTATGGTCCCGCACTTCATAAGCTGGGCACATATTATGTCACAGGCAACGCCAACAGCAAGAACCCGTCAGTAGCTCAGGACAACTGGACATACGGCATGTACAACCAGATTGACAACAGCTACTCAGAAAATGACAACTTCTTCACCGCGCAGAAAAAGCAGGACATGAAGATTGACACCCCAATCGAATATGTCTATACCACCACCCATACTGCAGAAAAGGCATATGAGAAGGTGCTTGCCTATGCCGGTGCGTCACTCAGCCGTGATGCTCTTGACAAAATCATCGTTTCAGATGCCCAGACCGGTAAGTGCACATTCGGCACAAACGGCATTATCGACAACCAGGATGAGGTGTATTACGGCGCAACCAACAACCTGCCCGCCGGTTCGGCTGACCGCTGGCCCGCACTCGCATCCAAGCCCGCATCCGTTGACACCGACGGCGACGGCATGCCCGACGAATGGGAGAAAGCCAACGGTCTTGACCCCAATAACGGCAATGATGGCAAGGTGGTAACAAAGGACGGATACACCAATCTCGAGCACTACATCAACTCGCTCGTTGATGAGATTATGACCGCAGGCAACGCCGATGGCAAACTTCTCACAGCCAACCTTGAATATTCCGACCCCGCCGTAGAGCTTCCCGAGTACGTACCCGGCGAAGACCCCGAACCCGCTGAGACCGACTCTTGGGTTATCGGTTCAGAGACAGCATCCGACACCCCTGCCGGAAAGTGGAGCTTCAACAACGGCGTAACCGTGACATGCAGCAATGCTACACGCGGATATTCAGCCGGTTCGAAGAACACTGCCAAGTACATTAAGTTTAGCCGAAACGAGACTTACACAATCGGTCTCCCCGAGGGATATGTCATCACTTCCATCGAAGTCGAAGGCTTTGCAAATGTCGACGGCAAGACTGCATCGTTGAATATTGACGGCAATTCATACACCCTCGTATCACGCACCGAAGCAACACCTTCAGTACACAAAATCGAGCTTGCCAAACCTGCTAAGACTCTTGACATCGCTGTCAAAGAAAATCAGTCTGCATTCATGGTGACTGTCAACGTGGCCAAGGCTGACCAGTCAGGCATCGAGGACATCGTAATTGACCCGGCTCAGCCCGAGGGCAACGGCAAGATTTACAATCTGATGGGTATTGAAGTCAAGGGCGAACTCGCTCCCGGCATCTATATCCGCGACGGCAAGAAATTCCTCGTTAAGTAAGCACCGCGACCTTAACTGAAAAGGGATACAAATAGACATAAGCCTCAACGGCGACAAAAACATTTCGTTTGTTGCTTTTGCGGCTTATGTCTATTTGTATCCCTTTTCGTCATTTCTATCTCCGGCACACTCCAAATCTCAGCTTTTTTCGCTAATTTTGCATATTAATTGTGTCGGTTCGCACAATCGGCCACGACACAGCGTTATACATTCATAATTATTATCATTCAATAATCCCCGAATTATGAAACTTATCCAATTCATACCCGCTATCGCAATCATGGCAATGACATCAGGATGTGGAATCCTCAACAAGAACGCACAAAAGACTCCCGCAGCGTCCACAACTCCCGCCACAAAGGTCGAGACTGTGGAGGTGGCACCTGTAAATGACATACTCAACAACCTGACAGGCGAATGGGCCATCGTAGAGGTCAACGGCGAGAAGGTCACCGTCAACGGCGAGAACCACCCCAAGCTCACATTCGACCCCGCCGAGGGTATGACCGGCGTAGTCAAGGTCATCGGCTATAACGGTTGCAACTACCTCAACGGCGCATGGAACATCAAGGGCAGCAAAATCACTCCTGCCGGAGAGTTCATATCCACACTCATGGCCTGCGAGGACGCCCCCTACGAATATGCCGTAAACCAGGCCCTCAACGAGGCAGCCGCCTATCAGCTCACCGACGCATCAAACCTCTCGATACTCTCGTCGACAGGCCGCACGGTCATGAAACTGCGCAAGCACAACCTCGCATACCTCAACGGAGCGTGGAAAGTGACTGAAATCGAGGGCGCGCCCATATCGGCCAACGTCAGAATTGTCATCGACACTCAGGAAAACAAGGTGCACGGCAATGCCGGATGCAACATACTCAACGGCGACATCATCGTCAACCTCGACAAGGGTGACGGCATCGAGTTCAAGAATCTCGCAACATCGCGCATGACGTGTCCCGACATCGCCACCGAAAAGGCATTCCTCCTCGCGCTCGAGAGCGTGTCGACCGCCGGAAAGGGCAAAACTGCCGACACAGCCGTGCTCAAGAACTCGGCCGGTCAGGTGATAATCGCGCTCAAGCGTCTTGCCCCCAACGAGCTTGTCGACGAGTAATCACCACACCAATCCCTCACGCATCCGACGATGAAAAACGTACAGGAAATGCAAATCATCCTCTGGCCTCGTGACGAATACGAGACGAGGCTCGCGAGGATACGCCGCGAGATGGAGGCATCATCAACCGATGCCATCCTGCTCAGCGACAACGCCAACATATATTATCTCACAGGGCGAGTGTTCGCAGGATATGCCTACGTTCCGCTCAAGGGCATGCCGGTATATTTCGTGCGCCGCCCTGTGGAGCTTGAGGGAGACGGCATCGTGTACATCCGCAAGCCCGAGGAAATCACCGAGTCAATCGGCATGAGCGCACCCGCCTCGATTGGTCTCGAGCTTGACGTCACCCCCTACTCCACCGTCACGAGGCTCGCCAAAGTGTTTCCCGGCTCGGAACTGAAAAACGCGTCGCCCGTCATGCGCGCCGTCCGTGCCGTCAAGACCCCTCTCGCGCTCAAGATGCTGCGCGAGTCGGGAGCCAAGCATACAAGGGTCTACAAGCGCATCCCCGGACTCTTCCAGGAGGGGATGAGCGACTATGACCTGCAAGTGTCAATCGAGCATCTGAGCCGTATGCAGGGATGCCTCGGCCAGTTCCGCATCAGCGGCGACACGATGGAGCTGTATATGGGCAATGTGCTCGCCGGACGCAATGCCGACTCGCCGTCGCCCTACGATTTCGCTATGGGTGGCGCGGGCATGGACCCGTCGCTCCCGGTTGGTGCCGACGGCACTCTCATCACCCCCGACACTACAGTGATGGTTGACATCAACGGCAACTATAACGGCTATATGACCGACATGACGCGAGTGTTTGCCCTCGGCACACTCGACCCTCTCGCCGTCAAGGCTCATCAGTGCTCAATCGACATCCACCATGCCCTCTGCGACATGATGCGTCCCGGCACTCCGGCCAAGGCACTGTGGGAGAAGGCCGAGGAGATAGTCATGAAGGCCGACCTCAAGCCCTACTACATGGGTCACCGTCAGCACGCCGGTTTCATCGGCCACGGCGTGGGCATCGAAATCAACGAGCTACCCGTCATAGCCCCGCGCAGCCGCGACATACTGCAGGAGGGCAATGTGATAGCCCTCGAGCCTAAGTTTGTGATACCCAAGGTAGGAGCCGTGGGCATCGAGAACACCTATATAGTCCACGCCGACAGCGTGGAGTGCATCACCCTCGCTCCCGAAGAGATAATCTATTTTGATAAATAACCCGGACTGTGCTGTCCGGCCATACACCTTTCGGGCCACGCCCCGAACACCTATGATAATAAACCCGTTAGACAAAGTAACTGCTAAGATAGACACACCACTGTTTCACACCATAGGCGAGGCGGCCGACTCTATCGGTCGCCCATGCTATGCTGTGGGCGGATGTGTGCGCGACATGTTTCTCGGCCGCGAGTCAAAGGACATCGACTTCGTGACGGTCGGGAGCGGTATTGAACTTGCCGAAGCTGTGGCCAAGATGCTGGGCAAAGGCACACACCTGACTGTGTTCCGTAACTTCGGCACGGCCCAGGTGAAGCGTCACGCGCTCGAGCTGGAATTTGTGGGAGCGCGCAAGGAATCGTATCACCGCAACTCGCGCAAACCCATCGTGGAGGACGGCACTCTTGAGGAAGACCTCTCGCGCCGCGACTTCACGGTCAATGCCCTCGCCCTGAGAATCAACCGCGAGGGATTCGGCCAGTTGGTCGACCTGTTCAACGGCCTCGAGGATATGGAGGCGGGCATACTCCGCACCCCGCTCGACCCCGACATAACATTCAGCGACGACCCTCTGCGCATGATGCGCGCCATACGGTTTGCCACGCAGCTGCAGTTTGAAATCTATCCCGAGACTTTCGAGGCCATCAAGCGCAACGCCGAGCGCATCAAGATAATCTCGCGCGAACGCATCGTGGACGAGCTTATGAAAATCATGAACTCGCGCCGCCCGTCCACAGGATGGCAGCTGCTGCTCGACTGCGGTCTGCTGCAGCTGATATTCCCCGAACTCGCGGCCATGCAGGGGGTGGAGACCGTGAACGGCCGCGGACATAAGGACAATTTCGCCCACACGCTCGAGGTGCTCGACAATGTGGCCACCAAAAGCGACAACGTGTGGCTGCGCTGGGCCGCACTCATGCACGATATTGCCAAGCCGGTGACCAAGCGGTGGGATGAAAAGGCCGGTTGGACTTTCCACAACCATAACTTCCTCGGCTCTAAGATGGTGCCGAGGATATTCCGCCATATGCGTCTGCCTCAGGACCAGAAGATGAAATACGTGGCCAAGCTCGTGGAGCTGCACATGCGCCCCATCGCTCTGGTCGAGGACGAGGTGACCGACTCGGCCGTGCGTCGCCTCATCAACGATGCGGGCGACGACCTTGAGGACCTGATGACCCTCTGCGAGGCTGACATCACATCGAAAAACCGCGACAAGGTGAAACGCCTGCTCGGCAACTTCGCCCTCGTGCGCGAGAAGATTGCCGACCTCAACGCGCGCGACGAGATACGCAACCTCCAGCCGCCTGTCGACGGAAACGAGATTATGGCGATATTCGGCATCACCGGCGGCCCTGTAATCGGTGTCATCAAGAGCGCGATTAAGAATGCCATCCTTGACGGCATCATCGCTCCCAACGACCGCGAAGCCGCCCTCGCGCTGATGTATGAGATTGCCGCCGCCGAGGGGCTGAAGCCGGTTACTATGGTCTAAGGAGTAATGAGTTTATAGAGTTAAGTTTCCATATAGTCTTTCCTATAGCCTTTCCTATAGTCTAAAGAGTAACAAGTTTATAAAGTTAAGTTCCCATAGTCTAAGGAGTAATAAGTTTATAAAGTTAAGATATTACTTAAAGCCTAAAAACTGATATCGTTAATCCGTTAGTTAATAAGATAATAAGTCCATATAAATGTACTACATAACCAAGACTTTCGAGCTTGCCGGCTGTCACCGCCTCCAACTCTCCTACCCGAGCAAGTGCAGTAACCTGCACGGGCACAATTGGTTGGTGACGGTCTATTGCCGTGCGCGCGAACTGAATGCCGACGGCATGGTCATCGACTTCTCGCACATCAAGGAGCGCATCACCGGCTATCTCGACCACGGTAACTTCAACGAGCTCCTGCCATTCAACCCTACCGCCGAAAACATCGCCCGATGGATATGCGACCAGATTGACACCTGCTATCGCGTGGACGTGAAGGAGAGCGAGGGCAACATCGCCACTTATACTATCGACGAATGAAGGTCAACGAGATTTTCTACTCACTGCAGGGCGAAGGCTTCCATACGGGCACTCCCGCCGTGTTTCTGCGTCTGAGCGGATGCAATCTGCACTGCCGCTTCTGCGACACAAGCCATCAGGATGGCACGGAGATGGCCGAGGGGGAGATACTCGAGCGCGTGCTCACATATCCCTCACGCCACATCGTCATAACCGGCGGCGAGCCGTCGCTCCAGCTCACCGATTCGCTCGTGGAGATACTTCACAATGCCGGATTTTATATCCAGGTGGAGACCAACGGCACGCATCCCCTGCCCGAGGATGTCGACTGGGTGACATGCTCCCCCAAGGGTGATGCACCCGTGGCACTCAAGCGCATCGACGAGCTAAAGGTGGTGTATCTCGGCCAGGATGTCGAGGAGATTGCCAATCGCCATGCGGCCATGCACTACTTCCTGCAGCCATGCTCGTCACCCGACTACGACGGCGGCTCAAACACTCCGGCCACTGTGCGCTATATCCTCGACCATCCCCACTGGAGACTATCGCTCCAGACGCATAAACTTATAGGCATCGAATAAACCATACCCATGACATCAAGATTCTTCTCCCCGCTTGCGACACTGATAATCGGACTGTGCATAGCATCATGCACGGCCGGGAAAGGCGGCTCCGACTCCGACCACCTGGTGATACTCCACACCAACGACACACACTCGTCCATAGACCCTGACTCGCGCGACAACGGCGGCATAGCCCGGCGCAAAGTGATAATCGACAGCGTGCGCGCCGAGCACTCCAACGTAATGCTCGTCGATGCCGGTGATGCCGTGCAAGGCTCGCTCTATTTCACCATTTTCGGCGGCGAAGTGGAGCGCGCACTCATGAACGAGCTGGGATATGACATACGCATACTCGGCAACCACGAGTTTGACCGCGGCATGAAGAAACTCGCCGAGGAGTGGGGCCAGGTTACCGCCACGCGCCTCAGCACCAACTATGACCTCACCGGCTCGACGCTCGAAGGGCTGTTCGTGCCTACGGTAATTAAGGAGGTCAACGGACACAAAATCGGATTCATCGGCCTCAACCTCGACCCAGTCGGCATCATAGCCGAAGAGAACTGCGAAGGAGTGAAATACCTCGACGCCCTTGAGAAGGCCAACGAGGCCGCCGCCCGACTCCGCTCCGAGGGGGTAGAGATGGTAATAGCTGTGAGCCATCTCGGATATGACCCGACGCAGGGCACAAGCGATGTCGACATAGCCCGTGGGAGCAAGGATATAGACATCATCATCGGCGGCCACTCCCATACGGCCATCGACCCGGCCAATCCCGACTCACCCCAATGGCGCATACCGAATGCCGAGGGGGACACCGTAACCGTGCTTCAGACCGGCTCGCGAGGCTCGGCTGTAGGCGAAATAGACATTGACCTCGCCACACGCACAGTCACCCCCAAGCTAATCCCGGTCAACAACCGGCTTGACTCGCGCATCGACACGAAATTCGCCTCGCTCATCGACCCGTACCGCGTAAAGGTCGACTCCCTGCGCGCCTATAAGATAGGCGAGACCCCCAACGAATTTGAGCGCACATCCACACGCATGCTCAACCTCTTCAGCGACTTCGTGCGCGAGCGCGGAGCCGAGATTAGCGGCAAGCCGGTGGACCTCTCCATCATGAACAAGGGGGGCATACGCAACTCGCTCATGGCCGGCGACATCACCAAGGGCGAAATCATCGACATAGCCCCGTTTGAAAACCGTGTGGTCGTGCTCGACATTCTCGGGGCCGACCTGCTCGAGAATATCGGTATCATGACGGGCCAGGAGGGGCAGGGCGTAAGCTCCAACGTCAAAGTGCTCTACGACCCCGAGACCCATGCCGTCAACAGCGTGACAATCGACGGACGGCCCGTCGACCCCGCACGCAGCTACCGCCTGGCTACCATCGACTACCTCGCCGCAGGAAACGACTACATGACTCCGCTGAAACGCGCTGTCACCATCGCCCGCAGCAAGGACATACTCTATGAGGCTCTGATAGAGTATATCGAGAGCGGCCGCCTCAACCGTCTGCTCGCCGCCCCTGACGACACAGCCCGCATGACATCGTTCTAAACCTCCAACCCCCAAACTTTTTAAACTCATATATATGAACGGATGGCTCACAGTAGGACTCCTCGTAGTCTCCAACATATTCATGACGTTCGCATGGTACGGTCAGCTGAAACTCCAGCAGATGAAGGTCATCACCTCATCGACCCCGCTAATCGCAGTCATACTCCTGTCATGGGGCATCGCACTGTTTGAATACTGTTTCATGGTGCCCGCCAACCGCTACGGATTTCACGAAAACGGCGGTGCATTCTCACTTCTGCAACTCAAGGTGATACAGGAGGTCATCTCACTCATGATATTCACCGTGTTCACCATACTCTTTTTCAGAGGCGAGGCTCTGCACTGGAATCACTTCCTGGCCTTCTGCCTTCTGATTATCGCCGTTTATCTCGTATTTATGGAAAGTTAAAAAATGACCATGCGCAACATCATAATCCCGGCCGCACTCCTCGCGGCATTCGCCGCCCTGCCTGTCCATGGCGAACGTAAAGAATCAGTCCTGCCCCTGCTCACAAGCGAGTGGGGCCAGAACGCACCCTACAACAATCTCTGCCCCGAATATGCTCCCGGCCGTCGGTGCAAGACGAGCTGCGTGGCCACAGCCATGACGCAGATAATGCGCTATCACAAATATCCCGTCCAAGGACGCGGAGAGAAATCAATGAAGTGGAGCTACGGCTCGCAGTCGGCCACTCTGACCGCCGACTTCGGGGCCACGACATACTTGTGGAACGATATGCTCGACAATTACCGTGGGCAATACACCCAGGCCCAGGCCGATGCCGTTGCCACCGTAATGTATCAGTTCGGAATAGCCTCTGATGCGGAGTACACCCCCGACAGCGGCGCGTACATTGACGATGCGTTTATGGCGGCAATGAACTATTTCCGCTACTCGACACAGTCAGTAATGGCCGACAGGGAGTATTTTGACGACGCCACATGGACCGAGCTTGTCTTCGATGCCATATCCGCAGGATTCCCCGTATATTACGGCGGCTACACCGCAGGCTATGCCGGCCATGCGTTTATCATTGACGGCTACAATGCCCGTGGCGAGGCGCACGTCAACTGGGGTGACGGCACCGGCGGCGGGTACTATCCCATGTCGAGGCTCGGCAGCTACGTATATGGCCAGTCTGCCATGCTGTTCTATCCCACAGCTCGCCCCGACGGTATGCAATCATGGATGGTATGCTCCACAGGCGTGAGCGTAAGTGACGCGCAGGTGTCGAGAGTCGATGAAAAAGCATCGCTGACCGTGAATGCCGACATAAAGAATTTTACCGCCGAGGCTCCTGCTGTTACTTTCGGTCTGATGCTGTGTGACGACAAGGGGACGATATGCTATGCCGAGGGTGAACGCCTCACCCTGCCCGACAACAAGTATGTGTCATTAAAGTCATTCAATGTACCGGCTTCAGCATTCCCGACATCGGGGCGGTTCGAGGCCACGCCGGTCTACCGCACAGCCGACTCGCAGGAATGGGTTCCTGTCAAGATGCTCAATAAGGATGCGATGTCATCGTTTAACGTCACATTGTCGCCCGAAAGCATCAAGGCTGACATGAGCGGGATTGAAGACATCGTGTCAGAGGCCGGACAGGCTATGCCGTTCACAGTCGCTGACAACGTCATCCGCCTCACTTCGTCCGAACTGACCGAGGTCGCCATCTATGACACTCGCGGCATATTTATCGCCGGACTGACACAATCGTCGCCCCTCTCCCCCATCCTGCCCCAGGGCATCTACATCGTCACCACCCCGTCACGCTCCTACAAAGTCAGGATATAGCATAATATAAAATGTGACATAACGAAAGGGATACATAAGGACAAAAGTTTCAAAAGAAACATAAGTTTATATTATCTGATAACACTTGATTATCAAAAGAATATATTTCTTATGTTTCTTTTGAAACTTTTGTCCTTATGTGTCCCTTCCTTGAATTGTGACACACCACCATCATCTCCTTGCGCGCCAAAACGGATGACACGCAAGGAAACTTGGTCGGTTTGGGTATGCTATTACTTCAGACGGGCCTGGATAGCCTCGGTCTCCTTCTCGTAGCCGGGCTTGGCGAGGAGCGCGAACATGTTGCGCTTGTAAGCCTCAACGCCGGGCTGGTTGAAGGGGTTGACATCAATCATATAGCCACTGATGCCGCAAGCCTTCTCGAAGAAGTAGATGAGCTGACCGAGATACTTCTCGCGGAGGGCGGGAAGGGTGATGAGCAGGTTGGGCACGCCGCCGTCAACGTGGGCGATGCGAGTGCCGAGCTCGGCCATCTTGTTCACCTCATCGATGTGCTTACCGGCGATATAGTTCAGACCGTCAAGGTTAGCCTCGTCAGAGGGGATGAGCTTCTCATGCTTCTGCTCGAGCACCGAGATAACGGTCTCGAAGATGGTGCGCTCGCCGTCCTGAATCCACTGACCCATCGAGTGGAGGTCGGTAGAGTTGTCGACAGCTGCGGGGAAGATGCCCTTGTGGTCCTTGCCCTCGCTCTCGCCGTAGAGCTGCTTCCACCACTCAGCGAAGAAGTGGAGTTTGGGGTTATAGTTTACGAGAATCTCTATCTTCTTACCGGCATTGTAGAGAGCGTTGCGGGTGCAGGCATAGAGGAACGCGGGGTTCTGCTCGTTGGCCTCGGCAGTAGCCTTCTCCATCTCGGCTGCGCCGTCGATGAGAGCGCGGATGTCAAAGCCTGCAACTGCGATGGGGAGCAGGCCCACGGGGGTGAGCACTGAGAAACGGCCACCAACATTGTCAGCGATGACAAATGTCTTGTAACCCTCCTCGGTAGCGAGGCTGCGGAGCGCGCCGCGCTGTGCATCGGTGATGGCAACGATGCGCTTGCGGGCCTCGTCGACGCCGAGCTGACGCTCGAGCTGCTCCTTGAGCAGACGGAATGCTATGGCAGGCTCGGTGGTGGTGCCGCTCTTGGAGATTACGATGATGCCGAAACGCTTGTCCTTGAGATAGTCCTGAAGTTCAAACATGTAGTCCTCACCGATGTTCTGACCGGCGAAGAGCACCTTAGGCTCGCCCTGCACGCCGGAACGGTAGGCTGCGAAGCTGTCGCTGAGAGCCTCGATTACGGCCTTGGCTCCGAGATAGCTGCCGCCGATGCCGATGGCCACTACGGTGTCGCAGGTGGCACGGAGCTGGTCAGCGCATGCGATGATATCGTCGAGGAGAGCCTCGGTGGTTTCGGTGGGCAGGTTGACCCAGCCAAGGAAATCATTACCGGCTCCGGTGGCGTTGAGCACCTTGTCAAGAGCCTCGGTAGCCTTGCCGTCAAGGCGGTTGATGTCTTCGCGACTTACGGTCGAGAGCACATCCTTAATGTCGACGTTGATTGTTTTCATGCTATTTTTAATTTAATGAAATATATTATCGTTATATAAACCACTTGCCGAGGGCACGCATTGACCGCTCGGCATTGGCGTGACGGTAGAGGATGTCATACACGGCATCGAGTATGGGCATCTCCACGCAATACTTCTTGTTGATTTCCTTGATGCACTTGGCTCCGTAATATCCCTCGGCCGTCTGCTCCATCTCCATGCGGGCGGTCGACACGGAGTAACCCTTGCCGATAATCGAGCCGAAGTTGTGGTTGCGCGAGAAGCGCGAATAAGCCGTGACGAGCAGGTCGCCGAGATAGACCGAGTCGCATATGCAGCGCGGACGGGGGCACACCTCGTCGACAAACCGCTCCATCTCCCTGATGGCATTGCTCACGAGCATGGCCAGGAAGTTGTCGCCCCCCTTCATGCCGTGGATTATGCCCGAGGCGATGGAGTAGACATTCTTGAGCACGGCGGCATACTCGATGCCCTCGACGTCGCTCGAGGTGATGGTGCGCGTGGAGGGGGAGTTGAGCTTCGCGCCAAACTCCTCGGCCAGCTTCACGTCATGACAGCCGACGGTGAGGAAGCTCGGACGGTCGAGAGCCACCTCCTCGGCATGGCACGGGCCGCCGATGACGAGCACCCGCTCGGGGCTTACGCCGAAACGGCGCGCCATGTAATCGGAAACTATCTCATTGTCGCCGGGCACTATGCCCTTGACAGCCGAGATGATGATGCGCGACGAGATGTCGACGGTAATCTTGTCGACGTGTGACTTGAAGTAAGGCGACGGCATGACGAGCAGCAGGGCATCGGCCTGCGAGCACACATAGTTGATGTCGCTCGAAAACTCGATGCGGCTGACGTCAAACTCTACGTCGGTGAGATATGCGGGGTTATGGCCGAGACGCTTGAAATCGTCAATACGGTCGTCACGGCGCATGTACCAAAGGATGGAGTCGCAATTTCGCAACAGGAGCTTAGCCAAAGCTGTAGCCCAGCTTCCGCCTCCCATCACTGCTATTTTATTGAAACTCATTACAAGCGGTTGAGGTGTATCTTATAGGGGACTATTCGGCATCGGCACTTTCAGCCTGAGCGGCGGCCTTCTTCTCGGGACGCATCTGCGGGAAGAAGAGCACCTCCTGGATGGTAGTCTGGCCGGTCATGAGCATCACGAGACGGTCCATGCCGATACCCATGCCCGATGTGGGGGGCATGCCATACTCGAGCGCGCGGATGAAGTCCTTGTCGATAATCATTGCCTCGTCGTCGCCCTTCTCGGCCAGACGCATCTGCTCGACAAAACGCTCGTACTGGTCAATCGGGTCGTTAAGCTCGGAGTAGGCGTTGGCAAGCTCCTTGCCGTTGACCATAAGCTCGAAACGCTCGGTGAGCTCTGGATTGTCGCGGTGACGTTTGGTGAGCGGCGACATCTCGATGGGATAGTCTATAATAAAGGTGGGCTGGATGTAGTTGCCCTCGCACTTCTCGCCGAAAATCTCGTCGATGAGCTTGCCTTTGCCCATCGAGTCGTCGACCTCGATGCCAAGCTCCTTGGCAGTCTTGCGCAGGGCGTCCTCGTCCATGCCGGTGATGTCCACGCCTGTGAAGTCCTTGATGGCCTGGGCCATAGTGACACGCGGATAGGGAGCCTTGAAGTTGATGACGTTGTCGCCCACCTTGACCTCGGTGGTGCCGTTGACGTCGAGACAAATCTTCTCGAGCATCTTCTCGGTAAACGACATCATCCAGTTGTAGTCCTTGTAGGCCACGTATATCTCCATGCAGGTAAACTCGGGGTTGTGCGTGCGGTCCATGCCCTCGTTGCGGAAGTTCTTGGAGAACTCATACACACCCTCAAATCCGCCCACGATGAGACGCTTGAGATAAAGCTCGTCGGCGATGCGGAGATAGAGGGGGATGTCAAGCGCGTTGTGATGGGTGATGAAGGGGCGCGCGGCGGCTCCGCCGGGGATTGACTGGAGTATGGGGGTCTCGACCTCCATGTAGCCGGCATTGTTGAAGTATTCACGCATGGAGTTGTACACCTTGGTGCGCTTGATGAATATCTCCTTTACGCCCTCGTTGACCACGAGGTCGACATAGCGGCGACGGTAGCGCAGCTCGGGGTCGTCAAACGAGTCGTAGACCACGCCGTCCTTCACCTTGACTACGGGCAGGGGGCGGAGCGACTTGCCGAGGACTGTAAGCTCGGTGGCATGCACCGAAATCTCGCCGGTCTTGGTGCGGAACACGTGACCCTTCACGCCGACAAAGTCTCCGATGTCAAGGAGTTTCTTGAACACAACATTATACAGGTCCTTGTCCTCGCCGGGGCAGATTTCATCGCGGTTGACATACACCTGTATGCGTCCGCATGAATCCTTCAGTTCCATAAATGAGGCTTTGCCCATGATGCGGCGGCCCATGACACGTCCGGCCACCGACACCTCGCGCAGAGGTGCGTCATCCTGAAAAGTTTCTTTGATTTCAGTCGAATATCCGGTCACGGGGTATTCGGCTGCGGGGTAAGGCTCTATGCCGCGACGTCGCATTTCGTCAAGACTTGCGCGACGGATGGTTTCCTGTTCACTGAGCTGTGGTGCGTTCATATAGATATGATTGATGATATTTTTCAGTTAAAGACATCTGCAAATTTAGCAAAATTTTCCCCCGCCCCCAACAAAAAATGGCCCCAAAAGTCGGGGCCATTTGTTAAAAACTATAAATTAGCGAGTTACACTTTGTAGGGATTGCCAGCCTCCTTATAAGGATTGCCCACTTCCTTGGTGGGAGTGGCTGCAAGCACGATAAACCAGATGCCGCCGATGAGGGGGATGAGCGTGATGAGAATCCACCAGCCGCTCTTGCCTATGTCATGCATACGGCGGATGCCAACAGCGATGCCCGGAACGATGTTGATGAGAGCAAAGAGGCCGGAAAGAATCGTGCCTGTATCGCCGAGAAAGCCAAACACGAGGCCTACAATAAACATGTATAGCGCGGGATACCAGTACTCGGCACGTGTAGCGCAGCCGTTAAAGTCTTTCCAGTTTCTGTAAAAGAGGGAAATAGCCTCTCCGAATGTAATGTTCATAAGAGTAAATGATTATGATTGGTGAATAAAACTAAGAATGATGCGATAGATTATTTAGGTGTCAGAACTCCGTCGGGGTCTTGGCATGCTGATACTCGGGGTCATAGATGGAGTTGAGCACATGGGCCAGGCGCAGTCCGCCGATTAGCAGCTGGGCCTCGATTATGGGTGCCCACTCGGCCACCTCGTCATAACTGAGCGAGGAGTGCTCGGGGGTGCGCTCATAGATTGTCTTGGCTATGCCCACGGTCTTTTGCGCCCAGTCGTCGAGATTGCCGCCTACGGTCACCACCTCGGTCTCCTCGGGCAGACGGTCGAGCTGCTGCTGCCACTCGCTGTAACCCCACTTATGGGCCGACTCGAGCAGATTGGTGTCCCAAATGCCGTGCAGATTGGCGTCACGGCCGAAATATCTCACATGCACATTGTTGCCGCCACGGTCAGTGGAGCGGCCCATGTGCATGGGCTGGTGGAGGTCGCCCATCAGATGTATCACCATCTTCATGGCCAGATTCTGCTCGTCGCGGCTCTTGGTGGAGTCGGCGAGGATGGCTATATTCATTCTCAGGGCCTGCACAATGTCGCCCCCCTTCTGCTCGGGCTGGGTCCAGTAGGTCTTGTCGGCATCAACATTCTTATAGTGCCAGGTCTTGGAGTAGGCATACTCGTCGGTGTGGCTCGCATTGTCGAGCCAGTTGGCCCAATAGACGGGGCTCATGCCGTCAAGCAGACCTTCGACAGCCTTGGCTGTAGTGGGGGTGAGATGCTGTTCGGCTATATAAGCGGTGACGTCGTGTCCCTTCTGCCCCCAGGCCATAGCCGAGAGAGCGGTGGTCATCGACATCATGCCGAGGAGGAGTTTTTTTAATGTAATAGTCTTCATATATGATAATAGCATAAGGATAATTTTCCACTCAAAATTACGACTTTTATCCATTACGCCACAAATATTTCTTAACAAAATTTCGATTTGCACCTTATTTATTGTGCTTTTTACTATTTTAAGGTTAATTTTTGTTAATCACACGAAAATTCCTTGATGAAAATTTGGATTTGAAAGCAAGTCGGTATACTTTTGTAACAAGTTTTTCATGGTATTAGATTTAAGGTAGAAAAGTTATTCGTCGCGACGACAGTAATTTTTTTGTTGTTTTATCCCCTCCCCTCTTTCATCATCCCGCCATTCTCCTATCTCCCCCACCCCACATCTTTACCGACAGGGCCTCATTACTTGATATGCATATATCGAGCTGCCGAGGCTGCGCCTCGCGACTTCGAGGCGCGGCCCCCGGTGGGCTGAAATTCTGAAAATTTGTCGTCGCGCAGAGGCTTTTGGTGTAATTTTCCAACATTTTATTCATTTTATCTTGCAAATGTT
Source organism: uncultured Duncaniella sp. (assembly GCA_910584825.1). Taxonomy (GTDB): domain Bacteria; phylum Bacteroidota; class Bacteroidia; order Bacteroidales; family Muribaculaceae; genus Duncaniella. Next base: position 27,400 of record CAJUCI010000030.1, read on the forward strand.
TTGCAGTTATGGGTAAAATGTGTAACTTTGTCGCAAATTCTCACACAAAAGTGGAAATTTGGTGTTAGACACCCAAAGTTTAAATCAAATATTTTATCTGATTCCAGTTTCAAAGGTATGAAAGCAGTTGAAGTGATTGACGACCTGAAGCGTCGTTTCCCCAACGAGCCTGAGTATATCCAGGCCGTTGAAGAGGTACTCACCACCATCGAAGATGTCTATAACGAGAATCCCGAATTTGAACGCTACAACCTCATCGAGCGTCTCTGCATTCCCGACCGCATCTTCTCATTCCGCGTATCGTGGGTCGACGACAAGGGCAAGGTACACAACAACATGGGCTATCGCGTGCAGCACAACAATGCCATCGGCCCCTACAAGGGCGGCATCCGCTTCCACTCGTCGGTCAACCTCTCCATCCTCAAGTTCCTCGCCTTTGAGCAGACATTCAAGAACTCACTCACCACACTCGCAATGGGCGGCGCAAAGGGCGGCAGCGACTTCTCGCCCCGCGGCAAGAGCGACATGGAGGTAATGCGCTTCTGCCAGGCCTTCATCTCCGAGCTGTGGCGTCAGATAGGCCCCGACACCGACGTGCCCGCAGGTGACATAGGCGTAGGCGGCCGCGAGGTCGGATACATGTTCGGCCAGTATAAGAAGATGGCCCGCGAGTTCACCGGCACATTCACCGGCAAGGGACTCGAATTCGGCGGCTCGAAAATCCGCCCCGAGGCCACAGGCTACGGCAACGTCTACTTCCTCCTCGAGATGCTCCGCACACGCGGCATCGACATCGCCGGCAAGACTGTAGCCATCTCAGGCTCAGGCAACGTGGCCACATATACCGCCGAGAAGCTCCTCTCACTCGGTGCAAAGGTAGTATCGATGAGCGACTCTGACGGCACAATCTACGTGCCCGAAGGCATCAGCCGCGAGCAGCTCGACTATATCTTCAAGCTCAAGAACGTCTACCGCGGCCGCATCCGCGAGTTTGCCGAAGAGTATGACTGCCAGTATTTCCCCGGCGAGCGTCCCTGGCAGCGCGTGAAGTGTGACATCGCCATGCCCTCGGCTACTCAGAACGAGATTGACGGCGACGACGCACGTGCCCTCGTGGCCAACGGCTGTATCGCCGTGAGCGAAGGTGCCAACATGCCCTCTACCCCCGACGCCATCCGCGAGTTCCAGAAGGCCCGCATCCTCTATGCCCCCGGCAAGGCAGCCAACGCAGGCGGCGTGTCGGTATCAGGACTCGAAATGGCTCAGAACTCTCAGAAGCTCTCATGGAGCGAGAAGGAGGTTGACGCCAAGCTCCAGCAGATTATGACCGAAATCCACAACCAGTGCGTGAAGTACGGCACTGAAGAGGACGGCTACATCAACTACGTCAAGGGTGCCAACGTGGCCGGCTTCATGAAAGTGGCCCGCGCAATGATGGCACAGGGCGTGCTCTAATCCGCACAATCAGTCTACATCCCTACACATTATATTACTGCATCCCTAAGATAGAAACTCTCCCCGCCCCCGAGCACACCGCGTGCCCGGGGGCTATTTATATCAAAAGACGGGAGCACGAAAAGACAGGAGCACAGGAGCACAAGACAATAGCACGATTCCAAAAAGGGACAAAAGGACATAAGAGACACAAGAGACAAAAGGTATTTGAATAAGTCACCGACTTGTCAAGAATTTTAATTTTTAATTTTAAATTCTTAATTTTTAATTCTAAGTACATGACAAAAATTTGAAGATATCTAATTTTGGCTTGTAGTGAGG
>CAJUCI010000031.1:0-17391 GCA_910584825.1 uncultured Duncaniella sp.
CGCTGAGTTCTTTAAATTTATTGCCTAATTTTGCACTTGCAGGTAGAATCTGCGTAAACAGTATGCTATCGAAATTGCTGAGTAGAAGCTACAAAAAAAACGATAGGCCGATATTGTCTAATTCGCCGAGAAGAGCTTTGTGTGTGCTTTGTGTAAATTAAGCCCCTTATAACTCGAAATAGTTATAAGGGGCTTGCTGTGCGCATGAAGGGACTCGAACCCCCACGACCTGAGTCATTAGATCCTAAGTCTAACGCGGCTACCAATTACGCCACATGCGCGGGATGGGTGTGATATTTTTCGATATCGTCTGCAAAGTTACGGCTATTATGCGAATTGTGCAAGCGGCCGGCGCGGAATTTTAGCGCGCCAAAGCCCCGCGGCCATGCCGTTTTTTATGTTTTAAATCATATTTCGCGAAATTTTATGACATTTTGAGAGGAATTACAATTTTTTGTTTTAAATTAGCGGTCTGAATCGATTATCACATCACCTATCTCCAAGTATATGGAATTGAATGACCCCATCCTGACGCCTGAAGAGGCAAAGGAGACCTTGAATCAAGAACTCCCCGTAGAGAATGCCCCCGCCGAAGAGCCCGCCGTGGCTGCGGAGGCTGAGAATGTCGAAGTGGAAACGCCTTCTGCGCCGGTGGCACATAGGGCTTTGTCCAAACCCGAGATTATCGAGGAGGTGCGCAGGCTGTCGCAGCTCGAGGCTGCCGACATCCAGCCTGACGAAGTAGCGCGTCTCAAACAGCAGTTCTATTCGTTGCGCAACGACGAGGTGCGTGCCGAGCGTGAGGCCTATGAGGCCGTCGAGGGCAACGACCCGCAGGCGTTTGCTCCGCAGGCCGACCCCGACGAAGAGACATTCAAGGAGCTGCTTGGAGTCATCAAGGAGAAGAAGGCCGCCCAACGTGCAGCCATCGAGGCTGAACTTCAGGCCAACCTTGACCGCAAGAAGGAGATTATCGACAAGCTCGTGGCCATGAGTGCCGACGCCGACAATGTCAACCGTGTATTCCCCGAAGTGCGCGAGCTCCAGGCCGCCTTCAAGGAAATCGGCGATGTGCCCCAGCAGTTCTCGAGCGAAGTGTGGAAAAACTATCAGGACGCCGTCGAGAAATTCTACGACCAGCTGAAAATCAATAAAGAGCTCCGCGACTACGACTTCAAGAAGAATCTCGCCGAAAAGGAGGCCCTCGTGGCCGAGGCCGAGAAACTCCAGGCCGAGGAAGACGTGATAGTCGCCTTCAAGCGTCTGCAGGAGCTTCACGACCAGTGGCGTGCCATCGGCCCCGTGCCCAAGGAGGTGCGCGAGCAGATATGGGGCCGCTTCAAGGAGCTGTCATCCGAGGTCAACAAGCGTTACCAGGACTTCTTCATCGAGCGCAAGGCCAAGGAGCGCGAAAACGAGGAGGCCAAGACCGCCATATGCGAGCGCGTCGAGGCTCTCGACTTCTCATCGCTCGGCACCTATGCCGCCTGGGACGCCATGACCAAGGAATTCATCGCCGCCCAGGCCGACTGGAAGAAGCTCGGCTACGCGTCGCGCAAGGCCAACACCGAACTCTTCGCCCGCTTCCGTGGCGTGTGCGACAAGTTCTTTGCCGCCAAGGCCGAGTTCTTCAAGCAGATGAAAGACGTGCTCGCCACCAACCTCGAACGCAAGATATCCCTATGCGAGCGTGCCGAGGCACTCAAGGACAGCACCGACTGGCGTGCCACAGCCGACGAGCTCACCCGCATGCAGAAGGAGTGGAAGACCATCGGAGCCGTGGCCAAGAAGTATTCCGACCAGGTGTGGCACCGTTTCCTCGCCGCATGTGACTACTTCTTCGAGCAGAAGAAGAAAAACAACTCCGGCACCCGCCGCAACGAGCGTGCCAACCTCGAGCAGAAGCAGGAGATTATCGAAAAGCTCAAGGCACTCGAAGCCGACACCCCCGAGCGCGACGTGGCTATCAAGACGCTCAAAGACCTCCAGGCCGAATGGCAGAGCGTAGGCCACGTGCCCTTTGCCGAGAAGGACGCCATCTATGACGCCTACCGTGCCGTCGTAAATAAGATATATTCCAAGTGGGACATCGCCCGCCGTGACTCGCGCATGGAATCGTTTGAAAGCTCGCTCTCCGAGATGGGTGGCGACACCAACCGCCTCTACCGCGAGCGTGAGCGACTGCTCCGCGCTTATGAGCAGCGTCGCGGCGAGCTGCAGACCTATGAGAACAACATGGGATTCCTCTCGGCCCGCTCCAAGAACGCCGACTCCATGCTCCGCGACATGCAGCGTCGCATGCAGCGTCTGAAGGACGACCTCGCCGAGCTTGAGGCCAAAATCAAGACCATTGACAGCAAGCTCTGAGCCGGGGCTATAACCACTGTCACGAAAGGGAAACTGAAAATGTTATAAATGTCATAAGGTCGCGAAGTCGTGCGTCTGATAGCACGGGCGAGTAGGCCTTATGACTTTTACTGTTGACTTCACACTGTGTTGAAAGAGGGGAAATATGGTCGATATATAAGCCGCATCTTCATGCTGGCCGACTTTGTCGTGCTCAATCTCGTCTACTTTGCGGTGTGCGTGCTCAACCCCGACGTCGCCGGTCTCCACCAGCGGCTCACATGGCTGCTAATGGCCGTGGCCTTCATCCCCGCCGTGCAGTGGCTCAAGCCGGTGGGCGTAGAGCGCGCCATGCATATGGACCGCGTCATGCGCGCCACGCTCATGGCCTCGGTCACCCACCTCATCGTGTTTCTCGCTCTGCTCTACGTGATGGGCGACGACGATTTGCCCTGGCAGGTGCTCGCCGAGTTCTACGCCCTCCAGAGCATCTGCTCGCTTCTTTGGCGCATGGCCGCCCAGTGGGCACTCAAGCGTTACCGCCGTCGCGGAGGCAATCAGCGCAACGTCGTCATCATCGGCTGCCGCACCACGGGCGAGCGTTTATATGAGGAGATGCTTCATGATGTGGGCTTTGGCTACAACGTGCGTGGATTTTTCGACATCTATTGCCCGCCCGATTTCAGATATAAGGACAAATACGCCGGCAGTGTCAGCGACCTGGCCGAGAGGCTGAAGGAATGGAAGATTGACGAGGTGTTCTACACCCTCTCGGGCGAGGACGGCCCTACTGTGCAGTATCTTCTCGGCCTGTGTGACCGTAACATGATGCGGTTCAACTTCGTGCCCCAGATGTCACCGTATCTCGCGCGCAATCTCCACCCCGAGACCATCGGGGCAGTGCCCGTGCTCGGCGTCAGAAACAATCCGCTCGACAATCCCGTCAACACCTTTGTCAAGCGCGCCTTCGACATCATCTTCTCTGGCGCGTTTCTCATCATCTCGCCGATAATATTCATCCCCGTAGCCATCGCCGTCAAGCTCTCGTCACCCGGCCCGGTATTTTTCCGCCAGTTGCGCACAGGCTATAAGGGGGAGGACTTCTACTGCTGGAAATTCCGCACCATGAAGGTCAACAGCGATGCCGACACCGTCCAGGCCACCCGCTCCGACCCGCGCAAGACGAGGGTAGGGGAGTTCCTGCGCAAGACCTCGATTGACGAGCTTCCGCAGTTTATTAACGTCTTCATCGGCAACATGTCGGTCGTAGGGCCGCGCCCCCACATGCTAAAGCACACCGCCGATTACAGCAAGCTGCTTGAGGAATACATGGTGCGCCACTTCATCAAGCCCGGCATCACCGGCTGGGCGCAGGTGCGCGGCTACCGTGGCCAGACCGACGAGCTGTGGCAGATGCAGCGGCGCATCGAGCATGACATATGGTATATGGAACACTGGAGTCTTTTGCTCGATTGCAAGATAATTATTCGTACCTTTGTAGGCATGTTCCAAAAGGATGAAAATGCATTCTGACCACTCTGCCACCACCCCCTCAGCCCCCGCCGACATACAGTCCATCCGTCAGCGCGCCACGGCCATGCTGTCGCGCTTCTACGGCTACAGCACCTTCCGCCCCCTCCAGCTCGACATCATAACCACAGCCATGACCGGGCGCGACTCGGTAGTGCTCATGCCCACGGGCGGTGGCAAGTCCATATGCTATCAAATACCCGCCCTGCTCAGTGACGGCGTGGTGATAGTGGTGTCACCCCTCATCGCGCTGATGAAGGACCAGGTGGCCGCCCTCACCTCCAACGGCATCCCAGCCGCCGCCGTCAACTCCATGCAGACCGAGGAGGAGAACCGCGACATCCTCGAGCAGCTCTATAGTGGCCGCGTGCGCATACTCTACATCTCCCCCGAGCGTCTGCTGCTTGAGATTGACCGCTGGTCGAGCGACCTCAACATAGCCCTCTTTGCCATCGACGAGGCCCATTGCATCTCGCAGTGGGGCCACGACTTCCGCCCCGGCTACACCCGCCTGCGCTGTATCAAGGAGCAATACCCCCACGTGCCCGTCATGGCACTCACCGCCACCGCCGACCGTCTCACGCGCGACGACATCGCCGCCCAGCTCGCCCTCACTGACCCGCGCCTCTTCATCGGCTCGTTTGACCGCCCCAACATCTCGCTCCGCGTTATGACCAATCCCGGCAAGACGCAGAGAGTCAACTTTATATGCTCGATGATTGACCGTTACCGCAACGACTCGGGCATCGTCTACTGCATCAGCCGCAAGGGGGCCGAGGAGATGGACCGCCAGTTGCGCGGACGCGGCTACCGCTCAGTCGTCTACCACGCCGGGCTCTCCGTCAGCGAGCGCAACCTTGCCCAGGACCGTTTCATCAACGGCGACGTGCAGGTGGTGTGCGCCACTGTGGCCTTCGGCATGGGCATCGACAAGAGCAACATCCGCTGGGTGGTGCACAACAACATGCCCCGCAACATCGAGAGCTACTATCAGGAGATAGGGCGCGCCGGGCGTGACGGAGCCAAGGCCGAGGCCGTGATGTTCTACTCCTATGCCGACATCGCCACACTCCGCAGTTTTGTCGACGAGAGCGGCCAGCAGGCACTCAACGCTGAGAAGCTCGCGCGCATGAAGGAGTATGCCGAGGCATCGCTCTGCCGGCGTCGCATACTTCTGAGCTATTTCAACGAGACCATCGACCACGATTGCGGCAACTGCGACGTGTGCCTCAACCCGCCCGAACGCATCGACGGCACCGTGCTCGTGCTCAAGGCCCTCAGTGCCATCGTGCGCATCAACGGCGGCGCGGGCATCACCATGCTCATCGACATCCTCCGCGGCGTCTCGCGCCAGGAGCTGGTGCAGCGCGGATTTGACCGCATCAAGACCTACGGCGCAGGGCGCGACCTTAGTTTCGGCGAATGGAACGCCTACATCTCTCAGATGATACAGCTCGGCCTCATCGACATCGCCTACAACGAGCACAACCATCTCAAGCTCACACCCTATGGCCGCAAGATTCTCGACGAGCGCAGCGAGGTGTTGCTTGCCAAATACTACCCGATGGAGTCGCGCCGCCGCGCCGGGCGCAAGAGTGTGGCTGAGGAGAAGCCGCAGCTCTCCCCTGCCGAGCAGCTGCTCGAGCAGCTCAAGACCGTCCGCGAGAAGATAGCCCGCAAGGAGCATGTGCCACCCTATATCGTGTTTACCGACAAAGCCCTGCTCGAGATGGTGCGTGTCGAGCCGCTCGACATGGAGCAGTTCTCGCGTGTCGAGGGCGTGGGCGAGCGCAAGACCGTCAAATACTGGCGTCCCTTCGTCACAGCCATACGCAAATTCAAGGGCGTGACCGAAAAACTCGGCACGGGTCTCTCGGTCGAGGAGACACTGCTCCTGCTCAACGCCGGTTATGACGTTGCCGCCATCGCCGAAGCCAAGGGCATCAAACCCATCACCGTCTACACCCACCTTGTCGAACTGATAAATGCCGACAAGCTCACCGACTTCTCCTCGGTCATCACCCGCGAGCAATACCTTCGCGTCATGGAAGTGGTCAAGACGCACCCCGACGACTATTACGACATCCTCCGCGACGAAATGCCCGCCGGCCTTCCCCGCATGGCCATAGCCATCACCGACTTCCTCCTCCGCAAGAAAGGCAACGCCTGACCACGGAATGTTATAATACTGTAGCCTATAATGATAGACAAGCTGATAAATTATTGATTCAATGAAATATACTGACAATCCTGCTGATGATGCCATGAAGTGGCGTCTTGTGGATAGCGAATACCTGTTTCGCCGTCCGTGGCTCACTGTGCGCCGCGACACGGTAGAGTTGCCCAACGGCACCGTGCATCCCGAGTATTATGTGCTCGAGTATCCAAAATGGATTAACGTCCTGGCCATCACGCCCGAGGGTAAGTATGTGATGGTCAAGCAATACCGCCACGGTCTCGGGGTGGTTGCCACCGAACTGTGTGCCGGAGTGGTCGAGGAGGGTGAGGACCCGCTCGACGGAGCCAAACGCGAACTGCTCGAGGAGACAGGCTATGCCGGAGGCGAGTGGGAGCTGTCAATGGTCATCTCGGCCAATCCAGGCAGTCAGAACAATCTTGCCTACTGCTACACCGCGCGTGGAGTGGAAAAGGTCTCAGGCCAGCATCTTGATAAGACCGAGGACATCGCCGTGGAACTGCTCACCGAGGACGAGGTGCGCGACATGCTTCTCAATGACGACATCAAGCAGGCCCTAATGGCCGCCCCGCTCTGGAAGCACTTCGCCCTCTATCACAAAATCTGAGCCACGCAAGTGGCCGAAAAAAGCGTAATTCCAAAAAGGCACATAAGGACATAAGGGACAAAAGCGACATAAGAAATATATTTTCTGATTATCAGAAGATAATATAATAATAAAAACTTATGTCGCTTTTGTCCCTTATGTCCTTATGTGCCTTTTCGGAATTTAGACACGCACGCGTTTTGTGTGCGGTTATTTTTTCCAGAAAGTCGGTGTGAAGATGAGCAGTACCGTAAACAGCTCGAGACGGCCGATGAGCATAATCATCGCGAGTAGCCATTTGCCCGCATCGGGGATGATTGAGAACGTGCTGCCATAACCGGTCACGCCCGCGCTCAATCCCGTGTTGCTGATGCATGTAAACGTCGAGAAGAACGCATCGATGAGCGGCAGACCCATAGCCGTAAGCACTATGCCCCCGGCAAAGATTATGAGCACGTACAGGCACAGGAACGCTATGACCTTCGACACCGTCTCGTGCGGTATCACCTTGCCGTTGACGCGCACCGTGAGGATATTGTTGGGGTGGATGCAACGCTCTATCTCATTGCGGCAGTTCTGAAGCATGTAGATGAGGCGGTCAATCTTTGCGCCGCCGCTGGTCGAGCCTGCACACGCGCCGAAAAACATCAGCACCATCACCATCGACAGTATGAACGTGCCCCACGACCCGAATTCAGGCACCTCGAAGCCGGTGGATGAAATCATCGACACAATCTGAAACAGCGGGTCGAGCGTCACCGACTTGATTGACGTAGCCTGGCCGTTGAGCCAAATGGTCAGGGCAAAAATCACATAGCATCCCGTCACGATGCCAATGTAGGTCTTGAACACATCATTGCTCCAAACCGCCTTGAAGTCGCGATGTACAGCCCTGTATATGAGCGTGAAGCTCACGCCGCCTATAAACATGAAAAAGGTCGTCACAGCCTCGATGTAGTCGCTGCGCCACAGGCCGAGACCTTCGTCTGACGTGGCAAATCCGCCCGTCGACATGATTGAGAACGCATAGCACACGGCGTCAAACCCCTCCATCGGCCCCAGGTACAGCAGTCCGAAGAGTATGGCCGTGAGTGTGAAATATATGAGCCACAAGCTCTTGGCCGTCTGCGATATGCGCGGGCGCAACTTGTCATGCGTGATGCCCGTGACCTCGGCGTTAAACATCTGCATGCCGCCCGAATGGTTGAGCATAGGGATGACCGCGAGGGTGAAGAGTATGATACCCATGCCGCCTATCCACTGCATCAGCGACCGCCATATCACCGCGCCGTGACTCAGATGGGAAATCGACGTCATGATTGACGCTCCCGTGGTGGTGAAGCCCGACATCGCCTCGAAAAACGCGTCAGACACGCTCAGAGGCTCGCTCATGAATATGAACGGCAGCATGCCGAAGCTCGAGAAGAACACCCACACCATGCCCGTGAGCAGAAATCCCTCACGTTTGCCCATAGCCGGCGACGAGGGATGGATGGCAAACGCCATCACCGACCCCGTGACGAGCGTGATGACAAAAGTGAGCAGAAATGCCTCCCAGTCACTCTCGCCGTAGACGAGGCAGGTGACCAGCGGCACTATGAGGAAGCACGCCTCGATGATAAGGAGCAGACCCATGATGCGCAGCAGCACGGGCAGGTTAATCATCGGGAGATAGTTGTGCAGACTGTAAACTGAATGTCTCATGCCGTATGGTGATGATGGTTATGAGAACAGTTTCTCCACCTTGTGGAGCACGCCGTCGAGCGTGAACACCACTACGCGGTCGCCGGGGCGTATCACAGTATTACCCCCTACGAGCTGACCCTTGCCGTCGCGTATAAGTCCGGCGATGGTCATGTAGCTTGACAGGTGCTGGTCCTTGATGGGGGCGCGGGTGATTTTCGACCCCTCCTTGGCTATGATTTCAGCCACCTCGGCATCGGCGAGGGCCAGGCACTTGGAGGTTGACGAGTCGCGGTCAAGCAGCATCTGATAGATGCGTGACGAGGCGAGCAGTTTCTTGTTGACCACCGTGCCGATGTTCAGCCCCTCAGCCTCGGATATGAATTGCAGATTTTCCACCTCGGCGATAGTCTTCTTTACGCCAAACTCCTTGGCGGTCAGACAGGTGAGAATGTTTGACTCGCTGCTGTCCGATATGGCTATGAATGCGTCGGTGTCGGTTATACCCGCATCGCGCAGTGCATCGGTGTCGCGCGCGTCGGCGTTGATTATCAGCGCGTCGGGACATCGCTCCGACAGTTTGAGGCAACGCTCGCGGTCGGGGTCGAGAATCTTGAACTTGAACTTCTCGCCCGCCATGCTGCACAGCTGTATGGCTATTCGGCTGCCCCCCATGATGATAACGTCGCGTATGCGCCGCTCTATTTTTCCGCACAGCGGTATCAGATTGTCCACATACTCGTGCGTGGTCATGAAATACACTATGTCGTTGGCCAGCAGACGGTCATCGCCGCCCGGGATGATGGTCTCATGGTTGCGCTTGATGGCCGCCACGTGAAAGTCGTGGGTGGTGCGGCCGAGGTCTTTGAGATACTTGCCTATGAGCGGGGCGTTGTCGCGCAGTTTCACCCCCACGAGTATCAGCTCACCCTCATGCAGTTCAAACCAGTGGCGCACCCAGTTGTGGTTGAGCGCGTTGATGATTTCAAGCGCGGCGAGATATTCGGGATAGATTACGTCGTCGGCTCCTATCGAGGCAAAAAAGCTGCGGTTGGCAGGGTCCTTGAACTCGAAATTGTCCACTCGGGCCACCGTCTTCTCCGCCCCAAGGCTCTTGGCTATGGCGCATGACACTATGTTGCGTGTCTCGAACGGCGTGACGGCTATGAACAGGTCACACCCCTCCACTCCGGCCTGGCGCAGGGTCTTGAACGATGTCGGACGCCCCTGCACCGTCAGCAGATTGTAGTTAGAGTCGAGCACGGCCAGCTTGGAGCTGTCCTCGTCTACCACGGTTATGTCCTGCTCCTCGCGCGACAGGAGCTTGGCCAGGTGTGAGCCCACCTCGCCACAGCCGGCTACTATGATTTTCATTGGAGAGAGCTTTTTATGTTGGCGATAGTCGCGTAGATGCCATCCACGTCAAATCCGCACAGCCTGTGCAGCTGGTCGGGCGTGCCCTGCGGTATAAACCTGTCCGGCACACCCATCCTCACGACTTTCGGGAATGCCGTCGCGCCGGTGGCCGCGAGGTTCTCGCTCAACCACTCCAGCACGGCCGAGCCCATGCCGCCGTTTACGGTGCCGTCCTCGATGGTGATTATCGGACACCCCTTGGCTGCGACCTCGGTGAGTATGGCCTGGTCGAGCGGTTTTATGAAACGCATGTCATAGAGGGCGATGTCCAGTCCTAATTCGCGCTCGGCTCGCTCAATGGCCTTCATGGCGTCGTCGGCCACGGGGCCTACGGTGAGTATGGCCAGGTCTTTACCATCCTTCAGCCGTTCGCCCGTGCCTATTGTCACGGTCTCGCGGGTGTCGGAGGGGTGGGCGTTGGCGCGTCCGCGCGGATAGCGTATGGCCATCGGCCCGTCGAGGCTGAGCGAAGTGTACATGAGTCGGCGCAGTTCGTCGCCGTTGCGCGGGGCCGCCACTGTCATCCCCGGGATTGAGCGCAGATATGCGAGGTCAAAGACTCCGTGGTGTGTGGGGCCGTCTTCGCCCACGAGTCCGGCGCGGTCGATGCAGAATGTCACCGGCAGCCCCTCGATGGCCACATCATGAATCATGTGGCTGTAGGCCCTCTGGAGAAACGAGCTGTAGATTGCCACGAACGGGCGCATCCCGTCCTTGGCCAGTCCGCCGGCAAATGTCACGGCATGCCCTTCGGATATGCCCACGTCAAACGTGCGTTCGGGATACTTCTCCTGAAGCATGCTCACCGACGTGCCCGACAGCATTGCCGCCGTGATGCCCGTCACCTTGGGGTTGGCGTCGGCGATTTCCACGAGTGTCTTGCCGAAGATGTCCTGATACTTAGGCGGTTTCTCGGGCGATTCCTTGGGCCTCTCGCCCGTGGCGGGATTGAATATGCCGGGTGCGTGCCACGTGGCCGGGTCCTTCTCGGCGGGCAAGAAGCCCTTGCCCTTGACCGTGCGCAGGTGCAGTATGCGCGGGCCGGAGAAGTCCTTGATGTCGTTGAGCACACGCACCACCGTGGCTATGTCATGTCCGTCAAACGGACCGAAATATCTGATATTCAGCCCCTCGAAGATATTCTGCTCCTGATTGAGCAGCGACTTGAGGCTGTTGTTGAACCGCATAATCCTCCCCTTCCCCTGCTCGGTGATGAGGTTGAGCTTCTTGAGCATCCCCGACACGTTGTAGCGCAGGTCGTTATACCCCTTCGACGTGTTGATGTGCGCGAGATATGAGTTGAGCGAACCCACATTGCGGTCAATCGACATGTCGTTGTCGTTGAGGATAATAAGAAGGTTGGAATTGGAGTTGGCGGCATTGTTTAGCCCCTCGAAGGCCAGTCCGCCGCTAATCGACGCGTCGCCGATTACGGCTACCACATTGCGCGGAGGCTGGTCAGTGTTCAGAGCCGTGGCCACGGCCATGCCGAGCCCGGCCGAGATGGAGTTGGAGGCATGTCCGGCCGTGAAGGTGTCATACTCGCTCTCCTTGGGCGAGGGAAATCCCGACAGCCCCCCGAGCGTGCGGTTGGTCTCAAACCTGTCGCGCCGCCCGGTGAGTATCTTGTGGCCGTAAGCCTGATGTCCCACGTCCCACACTATGCGGTCATACGGCGTGTTGAACACATAGTGCAGAGCCACCGTAAGCTCCACCGAACCCATCGACGAGGCGAAATGGCCGGGGTGGGACGAAAGTGAATTGATGAGAAATGAGCGTAACTCGGCGCACACCTGCGGCAGCTGCTCCAGCGACAGCTTGCGCAGGTCGGCCGGAGAGTCGATGGTGTCGAGCAGAGGGGTCGCAGGGCGTGATGCAGTCTGCGGCTCCGGCACGGCGGTGGCGTCAACGTTCGTCTTTTCCTTTTCCATTCTTGATATATTTCTTGTAGAGGGGCACCCACACCACTATTCCCGACGCCACGATGACAAAGAGCGTCCATAGCGTCAGCGGCTGCGAGGCTATGACCATATAACACAGCACCAGCCACAGCGCAGCCAGAAATATAAATCGTATTTTATAGGATGTGGGCATTTTTTTCAATTAGGAATTAGAAATTATCAATTAGTAATTATCAATTAGTAATTCTTGGCAAGCCAAGCGGCTAAAGCCGGTTTCTCAGCAAGCTGAGCGGCTAAGGCCGATGCCTTGGCAAGCCAAGCGGCTAAAGCCGGTTTCTCAGCAGTTAATTACTAATTACTAATTGCTAATTACTAATTAAAATTAGTATCCTGTATAAGAGTGCGGCGAGATGCGGCGCAGCTCATCCTTCACCTCGGGAGTCACATCGAGGGTCTCGATGAAAGCGGCAATGCTCTCGGCGGTCACATGGGTATTGGTGCGGGTCAGAGCCTTGAGAGTCTCGTAAGGCTTCGGATAGCCCTCGCGGCGCAGGATGGTCTGGATAGCCTCAGCCACCACGCTCCAGGTATTATCGAGGTCGGCATCGATAGCCTCACGGTTGAGCAGCAGCTTGCCCAGACCCTTCATGGTCGAAGCGATGGCGATGAGAGTGTTGGCGAGGGGCACACCGATGTTGCGAAGCACGGTCGAGTCGGTGAGGTCGCGCTGCAGGCGTGACACGGGCAGCTTGCCGGCCAGGTGCTTGAACAGCGCGTTGGCTATGCCTATGTTGCCCTCCGAGTTCTCGAAATCGATGGGGTTGACCTTGTGCGGCATCGCAGACGAGCCTACCTCGCCGGCCTTGATTTTCTGCTTGAAATACTCCATGGAGATATACATCCACATGTCGCGGTCAAGGTCGAGGATGATGTCATTGATGCGGGCCAGCGCGTCAAAGAGCGCGGCCAGGTTGTCATAGTTGGAAATCTGGGTGGTGAACTCCTCACGCTCTATGCCCAGTTTCTCGCTGAGGAATTTCGCGCCGAACGCTCTCCAGTCCACGCCGGGAAATGCGCAGAGGTGGGCGTTGAAGTTGCCGGTGGCACCGCCGAACTTGCCGCTGATTCTCACCGCGTCGAGCATGTCGAGCTGACGGCGCAGACGGTAGGCAAACACCTTGATTTCCTTGCCCAGTCGGGTAGGGGAGGCGGGCTGGCCGTGAGTCTTGGCGAGCATGGGTATGTCATACCACTCCTCGGCGCGGGCGTCGAGGTGGTCAATCATCTCCACCAGGCGCGGACGGTACACGTCGCGGATGGCGTCGGCTATCGACATCGGCACGGCTGTATTGTTGATGTCCTGCGAGGTCAGGCCGAAGTGTATGAACTCCTTGTGGGCCTCGAGGCCGAGCGCGTCGAAACGTTCCTTGAGGAAATACTCCACAGCCTTCACGTCGTGATTGGTCACGCTCTCGATTTCCTTGATGCGGGCGGCATCCTCGACGGTAAAGTTCTTGTAGATGTCGCGCAGCGCGCCAAACGTATTGTGGTCCACCGAGGCAAGCGGCCCGAGAGGGAGCTCGCAGAGGGCGATGAAATATTCTACCTCCACCTTGACACGATAGCGTATCAGGGCATATTCCGAGAAGTATTCGTCAAGGCGTTCGCATTTGTTACGATAACGCCCGTCGACGGGCGATATGGCTGTAAGCTCGGTAAGATTCATATTGCTTATAGTTGCGTGATTCGTTATAATATTTTTGCAAAGGTAATAAAAAGTGGCGACATGCGCATAATATCCCCTATATAATAGGTGTATATAATAATTAAAGAAAAATTTCATGAATATGTTTTATAACATATGATTTTATTTGGCGACTCACCTAAACCGTTGTAATTTTGAGCCGTGTAAATAAGTGTATTTTTTACACTCATTTTTCACCCTATGCGTTTCATCTTGCAATCTGACGAATCATAACCATAATAATAGTAAACCTACCGTGAAGCAACATCATCTTATGGCCTTGGCCGCCATCGCGGCAGTCGCATTGGCCTCATGCACAGCCAAGCGTAGTGAAAACCCCGCCCTCATCGCAGGCCTTGACCCCCAAAAGTTCGAGGCCGAGGTCGACGGCAAGCCCGTAGCACTCTACTCGCTCAAGGGAAGTGACGGAATGGAAGTGGCCGTGACCAACTACGGCGGCCGCATAGCCGCACTCATGGTGCCCGACCGTGACGGCAACATGCGCGACGTGGTGCTCGGATTTGACAGCATCCAGGCCTACTTCCCCGAAAACAACCAGACCGACTTCGGCGCAGCCATCGGCCGTTACGCCAACCGCATCGACCACGGGCGTCTCCCCATCGACGGCGACACCATCCAGCTCCCCGTCAACAACTTCGGCCACACCCTCCACGGCGGCCCCACGGGATGGCAGTATCAGGTCTATGCGGCCCAACAGCCCAATGACTCCACCCTCATCCTCACTATGGACTCCCCCGACGGCGACAACGGATTCCCCGGCAACGTCAAGGCCACGGTGACCTACACCGTCCTCCCCGGCAATAAGCTCGACATCGCCTACGCCGCCACCACCGACAAGACCACCGTGGTCAACCTCACCAACCACTCCTACTTCAACCTGAGCGGCGACCCGATGACCCCCGTCACCGGCCACACCCTCTACGTCTACGCCTCAGCCTTTACCCCCGTCGACTCCACCTACATGACCACAGGCGAGATTCTCCCCGTCGCCGGCACACCGATGGACTTCTCAGTGCCCCGTCGCGTAGGCGAGATGATTGACGACTATGACTACATCCAGCTCAAGAATGGCAACGGCTATGACCACAACTGGGTGCTTGACACCAAGGGCGACATCAACGAGGTGGCCACAGTGCTCTACAGCCCCGAGAGCGGCATAGGCATGAACATCTACACCACCGAGCCGGGCATACAGGTCTACTCGGGCAACTTCCTCGACGGCACCGTCACCGGCAAGGGCGGCAAGGTCTACAACCAGCGCACCGGCATGGCCCTCGAGACACAGCACTACCCCGACTCCCCCAACAAGCCCTCCTGGCCCACCGCCACCCTCCGCCCCGGCGAGCAGTACACCAGCCACACCATCCTCTCCTTCTTCGCAAAATAATCCCCTCTCCCGTTTTTGTCTCAGTTGCACGGCTTCAGCCGTGCCCCAAATAATTCAAAATAAAAAAGTAACAACATGGCCTCACTTGACTGGATTGTCATTGCAATCTTCTTCCTCGCCCTCATCGGCATCATCGTATGGGTGATGAGGCAGAAGCAAAACAACGCCGCCGACTACTTCCTCGGCGGCAAAGACGCGACATGGATAGCCATCGGCGCGTCAATCTTCGCATCCAACATCGGTTCCGAACACCTCATCGGCCTCGCCGGCTCCGGAGCATCCTCCGGCATGGCGATGGCCCACTGGGAGATACAGGGCTGGATGATACTGCTCCTCGGATGGGTATTCGTCCCCTTCTACACACGCTCGATGGTCTACACCATGCCCGAATTCCTTGAGCGACGCTTCAACCCCCAGTCGCGCACCATCCTCGCCACCATCTCGCTCATCAGCTACGTCCTCACCAAGGTAGCCGTCACCGTCTATGCCGGCGGCCTCGTGTTCCAGCAGGTGTTCGGCATCGAAGAGCTTTGGGGCATCGACTTCTTCTGGATTGCAGCCATCGGCCTCGTGCTCCTCACCGCCCTCTACACCATCTTCGGCGGCATGAAGTCAGTGCTCTACACCTCAGTGCTCCAGACCCCCATCCTCCTGCTCGGCTCGCTCATCATCCTTGTGCTTGGTCTCAAGGAGCTTGGCGGCTGGGACGAGATGATGCGCATCTGCTCGAGCGTCAAGGTCAACGATTACGGCGACACTATGGTCAACCTCATCCGTGACAACAACGACCCCCAGTACCCTTGGCTCGGCGCACTCGTCGGCTCGGCCGTCATCGGCTTTTGGTACTGGTGTACCGACCAGTTTATCGTCCAGCGCGTCCTCTCGGGAAAGGATGAGAAAGAGGCCCGCCGAGGCACCATCTTCGGCGCATACCTCAAGCTCCTCCCCGTGTTCCTCTTCCTCATCCCCGGCATGATAGCGTTTGCCATCCATCAGAACTCCATCGCCGCCGGAGGCGAAGGCTTCCTCCCCATGCTCGCCAACGGCAATGTCAACTCTGACGCCGCCTTCCCCACACTCGTGGCCAAGCTCCTCCCCGCCGGCGTCAAGGGCCTCATCGTCTGCGGCATCCTCGCCGCGCTCATGTCGTCGCTCGCATCGCTCTTCAACTCCTCGGCAGCCCTCTTCACCATCGACTTCTACCAGCGTTACAAGCCCGACACCGACCCCAAGAAACTCGTCCGCATCGGCCAGGTTGCCACAGTGGTCATCGTGATTCTCGGCATCCTTTGGATTCCCGTCATGCGCTCGGTCGGCGACGTCCTCTACCTCTATCTGCAGGATGTCCAGTCAGTGCTCGCCCCCGGCATCGCCGCCGCCTTCCTTATCGGCATCCTCTGGAAGCGCGCCTCGGCCCAGGGCGGTATGTGGGCACTCCTCTCGGGCCTCATCATTGGCCTCACACGTCTCGGAGCCAAGGTTTACTACAGTAACGCCGACGTGCTCCCCGGCAGTGGCGACGGCTCGATGTTCCAATACCTCTTCTATGACTGCAACTGGCTCTTCTTCTGCGGATGGATGCTCGTGTTCTGCCTCGCCGTCGGCGTGATAGTATCGCTCTGCACCAAGGCTCCCGACCCCGAGAAGATTCAGGGCCTCGTGTTCGGCACCTCCACCCCCGAGCAGATAGCCGCCACACGTGCCAGCTGGAACGCCTGGGATGTCGTCAACACCATCATCATCCTCGGCATCACCGCAGCCTTCTACATCTACTTCTGGTAAGCCCCCGCAGGAGTTCTTATACTTATGCACTATTATAGCGAAAATCCACGGTTTTATATCGCCGTCGACTGCATCATCTTCGGCTTGGTAGAGGGGCGGCTCTGCCTGCTCCTCACCAAGCGCGATTTTGAACCCGAGAAAGGCAAATGGTCAGTCATGGGAGGTTTCGTTCAGGAGGCCGAAAGCGTCCACGAGGCCGCGCGCCGCGTGTTGCGCCAGCTCACCGGACTCGAGAACGTCTACATGGAACAGGTCCACGCCTTCGGAGCTGTCGACCGCGACCCCGGCGAGCGTGTGGTATCCATCGCCTACTACGCCCTGCTCGGCCCCGGCGAATACGACCCCGCCCTGCTCGAGGCCCACAACGCCGTGTGGGTAAGGCTCGACGAGCTGCCGCCCCTCGGTTTCGACCATCCTCAGATGGTAGAGCGCACACTCGCGCTTATCAGGCGCAAATTCTCAACCGAGCCGATAGGCTTCAACCTCCTGCCCGAGCTTTTCACCCTCTCCCAGCTCCAGACGCTCTACGAGACCATCCTCGGCGAGCCGCTCGACAAGCGCAACTTCCGCAAGCGCGTAGCCGAGACCGACTGCATCGAAAAGACCGAGCTTATCGACAAGACCGGCTCCCGCCGAGGTGCATCGCTCTACCGCTTCAACGACACAAAATACCACACCGGCCAGAAATTCAAAATCTGACCAGTAGGAGCGACGGCTTGCCAAAAATTACTAATCCCCAATTACTAATTACTAATTGCTAATTACTAATTACTAATTGCTAATTACTAATTGCTAATT
>CAJUCI010000031.1:17491-29094 GCA_910584825.1 uncultured Duncaniella sp.
CTAATTACTAATTGCTAATTACTAATTACTAATTGCTAATTACTAATTGCTAATTGCTAATTACTAATTAAAATACCAAAGAAGTGTTAGAATCCCTCAAAGAAAAAGTATATCAGGCCAATATTGACCTCGTAAAGCACGGCCTCGTGATATTCACCTGGGGCAACGTCTCAGGCATCGACCGTGAGAAAGGACTTGTCGTAATCAAGCCCAGCGGCGTCGACTACGACGTCATGACCCCCGACGACATGGTGGTAGTCGACCTCGCCACAGGCGAGCGCGTCGAAGGCCGTCTCAAGCCCTCCTCCGACACCCCCACCCATCTCGCCCTCTATCGCGCCTTCCCCGAGATAGGCGGCGTGGTACACACCCACTCAACCTACGCCACCGCGTGGGCACAGGCCGGCATCGACCTCCCCAATATCGGCACAACCCACGCCGACTACTTCCACAACGCCATCCCCTGCACCCCCGACATGACCGAAGCCGAAGTCAAGGGCGACTACGAACTCGAGACAGGCAACGTCATCATCCGCCGTTTCGAGGGACTCAACCCCATGCACACCCCCGGCGTTTTAGTCAAGAACCACGGCCCCTTCTCATGGGGCAAAGACCCCCACGACGCCGTGCACAACGCCGTAGTGATGGAGCAGGTAGCCAAGATGGCATTCATCGCCTATCAGGTCAACCCCTCCCTCACGATGAACCCCCTTCTCATCGAGAAGCACTTCAACCGCAAGCACGGCCCCGGAGCCTACTACGGTCAGAAATAACTTGAAATCAAAAATAGAATTTTTCAATTCCCAAAGAATAGAAAATCAAGAATCAAAAATAATTTTAAATTTTAAATTTTCAATTTTAAATTTCCCAAGAGATGTACGAAAATTATGAAATATGGTGGGTCACAGGTGCCCAGCTCCTTTACGGCGGTGACGCCGTCGTTGCGGTAGACGCACATTCCAAAGAGATGGTCGAAGGCCTCAACAAGTCAGGCAACCTCCCCGTCAAAGTCGTTTACAAAGGCACAGCCAACTCATCCTCCGAAGTCGAGGACATCATGAAAGCCGCCAACAACGACCCCCGTTGTGCCGGCATCATCACCTGGATGCACACCTTCTCTCCCGCCAAGATGTGGATTCACGGCCTCAAGATTCTCTCCAAGCCCCTCCTCCACTTCCACACCCAGTACAATGCCGAAATCCCCTGGAAGACGATGGACATGGACTTCATGAACCTCAACCAGAGTGCCCACGGCGACCGCGAGTTCGGCCACATCTGCGCCCGCATGCGTGTGCGCCGCAAGGTGGTCACCGGCTACTGGAAAGACGAAGAGGCTCAGAAGCGCATCGCCGTATGGCAGCGCGTCTGCGTGGCCTGGGCCGATTCTCAGGACATGCGCATCATCCGTTTCGGCGACCAGATGAACAACGTAGCCGTGACCGACGGCGACAAGGTCGAGGCCGAGATACGCATGGGCTATCATGTTGACTACATGCCGTTCAGCTCGCTCATGCCCTACTTCGACGCAGTGAAGGACGAGGATGTCGACGCTCTCGTGGCCGAGTATTTCAAGCTCTATGCCCACGACAAGAAGCTCGAGGACAAGTCCACCGAAGAATATCGCAAGGTCTGGAACTCAGCCAAGGCCGAGCTTACCCTCCGCGCCGTCCTCAAGGACAAGGGTGCCAAGGGCTTCACCACCAACTTTGACGACCTCGGCGACGTCAACGTCGAGACCACAGGCCGCGGATTTGACCAGATTCCCGGTCTCGCCTCACAGCGTCTCATGGCCGAGGGCTACGGCTTCGGTGCCGAGGGCGACTGGAAGTCGGCAGCCCTCTACCGCACCCTTTGGGTGATGACTCAGGGCATGAAGGGCGGCTGCTCGTTCCTTGAGGACTACACCCTCAACTTCGACGGCAAGAAAAGCTCAATCCTCCAGGCCCACATGCTCGAGGTGTGCCCCCTCATCGCCGAAGAGCGTCCCCGCCTCGAGGTGCATTTCCTCGGCATAGGCATCCGCAAGAGCCTCACCGCCCGCCTCGTGTTCACCTCCAAGCCTGAGAAGGGCGTGACCGCCACCGTAGTTGATATGGGCAACCGTTTCCGCCTCATTGTCAACGATGTGGAGTGCATCAAGTCAAAGGCACTCCCCAAGCTCCCCGTGGCATCTGCCCTGTGGATACCCATGCCCAACTTCGAGGTTGGCGCGACCGCTTGGATTCTCGCCGGCGGCACCCACCACTCATGCTTCTCTTATGACGTAACCCCCGAATACTGGGAGGATTACGCCGAGATTGCCGGCCTCGAGATGGTGCATATCGACAAGGACACCACCGTCGAGAACTTCAAGCAGCAGCTCCGCATGGGCGAGGTTTACTATATGCTCAACAAATCGCTCTACCTCTGATAAATGGACGCAAAATCGACAATCGAATCAGGCAAGGCCATCCTCGGCATCGAATTCGGCTCGACCCGCATCAAGGCCGTGCTCATCGACGGCGAGAACCGCCCCATCGCCTCGGGCGTGCATGACTGGGAAAACCAGCTTGCCGACGGGCTGTGGACCTACTCCACCGAGGCCATATGGTACGGCCTTCAGGACTGCTACGCCAATCTGCGCGCCAACGTGCTCCGCGACTACGAGATAGAGATTGAGTCGCTTGCCGCCATCGGCATCAGTGCCATGATGCACGGCTACATGCCCTTCAACGATGAGGCCGAGATACTCGTCCCCTTCCGCACATGGCGCAACACCAACACCGGCAAGGCCGCAGCCGAGCTCTCCGCGCTCTTCAACTACAATATCCCCCTGCGCTGGAGCATCTCGCATCTCTATCAGGCCATCCTCGACCACGAGCCACATGTCAAGGACATCACCTATCTCACCACGCTCGCCGGATATATACACTGGCAGCTCACAGGCGAGAAGGTGCTCGGCGTGGGCGATGCCTCGGGCATGCTCCCCATCGACCCCTCCACCAAGGACTACTCGGCCGACATGGTCAGGAAGTTTGACGACCTCGTGGCCCCCGAAGGCTTCCCCTGGCATCTCACCGACATCCTCCCCGCCGTGCTCGTGGCAGGGCGTGAGGCCGGCCGCCTCACCGACAAGGGCGCGCGCATGCTCGACGTGTCGGGTCATCTCAAGTCCGGCATCCCCTTCTGCCCCCCCGAGGGCGACGCCGGCACAGGCATGGTGGCAACCAACGCCGTGCTCCAGCGCACCGGCAACGTCTCAGCCGGCACATCATCCTTCTCGATGATAGTGCTCGAGAAGGAGCTGTCGCGCCCCTACGAGATGATTGACATGGTCACCACCCCCGACGGCAGCCTTGTGGCTATGGTGCACTGCAACAACTGCACCTCCGACCTCAACGCATGGGTCAGCCTCTTCAAGGAATACCAGCAGCTGCTCGGCGTGCCCGTTGACATGAACGAAGTTTTCGGCAAGCTCTATAACAACGCCCTCAACGGCGACCCCGACTGCGGCGGACTCCTGTCCTACAACTACTTCTCGGGCGAGCCTGTCGCCGGTCTGGCCGAAGGCCGTCCGCTCTTCGTGCGCTCGGCCACCGACAAGTTCAACCTCGCCAACTTCATGCGCGCCAACCTCTACGCATCCGTAGCGGTGCTCAAGATTGGCAACGACATCCTCTTTAATGACGAGAAGGTCGAGGTTGACCGCATCACAGGCCACGGCGGACTCTTCAAGACCCCCGGCGTGGGACAGCGCGTGCTTGCCGCCGCCCTCAACTCCCCCATCTCCGTAATGGAGACAGCCGGCGAAGGCGGAGCCTGGGGCATCGCACTCCTCGCAGCCTACGTCGTGAGCAACGCCGAGTCGCGTTCGCTCGCCGGATGGCTCAACGACTGCGTATTCCTCGGCGATGCCGGAGTCGAGATAGCCCCGACCCCCGAAGATGTAGCCGGATTCAACGCCTACATCGCCCGCTACAAATCCGGCCTCGCCATCGAGCACACCGCCGTCGAGGCCCTTCTCTGATTTGATTAAAGCGTAAAATGACGCTTTAAAAGTAGACATACTCTGAATTATCGCGAGTCCGATGCATGGGTTTTATCATTGGTGGTAAAATCCTTACATCGGACTCGCGTCATTTTGGCATTACCTGCCGGCATATTGCAATCCCTCGCAAGGCGACAATAATTTTGGCAGGAAATTTGGTTTATATTATAAACCTTATTAACTTTGCATTCAAGAAAAGAGCGGAATCGCGCGACCGCTCTTTTTTAAGAATCAGATGGTTTATAATATAAACCAAATTTCCTCAAATTCACGTGTGGCTGTGTCAAGATTCACGTTGGAGACACAGCTTAAACTAACCTCAGAATATCATGGTTAAGCTGAAGACATTTTTGATAATTTGTATGATGAGCATTGCTATCAATGCTTTTGCTGCAATTCCGACACGAGGCGTAGTATATGATGTCGGGTTAAATTATGGAGGCAACACGCTTTCGTTGATTGATTTTGACACTCTACGTGTTGATTATGACATGAATGTCATAAAGAATATCCTGCGTTGCAATACTGTGAGAATCGAAGGCGAATCACTTCGGCGTCTATCCGAGGCAGCACGGATTGCCGGGCGATATGGATTGAAAATACTGTTTAATCCTTGGAAGATGGAAGTTGACCGAAATGCGACAATAGAATATATGTCACAGGCAGCTGTGACAGCTGAGAAATTGCGAAATGAAGGGATTGATTTGGTTTTTGTGGCCGGATGCGAGTATTCGTTATTCAACAAAGGAGCGTCCCCCGGTGACACTTTTGAGAAGCGTTTCAACTGGCTTGTCTCGTTAGGTGAAAATCCAGCCGAAGCGTTATCTGAATTAAACGATGCCAATAAGAAACTTAACGATATTCTCAAGGACGTGAGCACGGCGATTAGAAAACGATATAAAGGTCCATTGACATATTCATCAGGGACTTGGGAGACTGTTGATTGGAGTTTATTCGATATCGTCGGTGTCGATTATTATCGCCGTGGAGAAAGTGACGATGACTACTTGGCCGGCATTCAACGATACCACATTGTCGGCAAACCATTGTATGTTATGGAATTCGGGTGCTGTACCTATAAGGGAGCCGCCGCTCGCGGAGGTGAAGGATTTGCCATTTTCCAGGGTAAGGACAGCAGTGGCAATCCAATATATGAAGGAGGTGTCGTGCCTGAAAGAAGCGAGAGCGAACAGGCCGATTACGTCGCTGATGTGCTGACCTTATTGGATAAAGGCGGGGTGGACGGTGCTTGTGTGTTTGTGTTCTCATATCCGATTTATCCATATTCTACCGATGGCATTGATATGGATATGATTTCATATTCACTTGTAAAATCTTACCCCAAGACAAGTTCTCACTGGAATCAAATACCCGCGTGGACTCCTAAAGAGTTGTTCTATCGCCTGGGGCGCATATATATGGAAATGGAAAATGAAAATGTTGAAAAATAGCATGTTTTGACAAGATACGATATGGAAGAAAGAAAACTCACTGAAAAGGAAAGCCTTGAAGTCATAACTCTGATGATTGCCCGCACAAAGCAAAGCTACATTGGAGATGGAAACATCCTCCTCATGTGGGGCTATCTGACCGTTGCTGTGACTGCGCTTATATGGATATTGCTCATCACAACCCACAGTGCGGTATGGAATTGGCTCTGGTTCTTGATTTGGATTATCGGAGGCACCGCGACCCCCATAATGGTAAAGAGGCAACAGGCCAAAAATGGTGTCAAGAATTATTCTGACACAATCACCTCACGCATTTGGGCTACAGTAGTGTTCAGCGTGATAGCATCGACATTAATGTGTCTTGGATTCCTTCTTATTGCGGGAATAGATTCATGGTCTATGATGATAGCGGTGGCACTGATTATAGTGCCTTTCGCTGAAATAGCTCAGGGAATTGTAATAAAGGAAAAATCACTTATG
Organism: uncultured Duncaniella sp.; assembly: GCA_910584825.1. Taxonomy (GTDB): domain Bacteria; phylum Bacteroidota; class Bacteroidia; order Bacteroidales; family Muribaculaceae; genus Duncaniella. The sequence continues at coordinate 23,450 of CAJUCI010000031.1, forward strand.
GCAGGTGGAGCTGTCGGACTCATTTTAGGCATATTCTGCACTTGCTGTATCGCAGGACACATAATGCTGTATGTATCATGGTTCATGCCTCTTTTTATCGCAGCATTTACAGCTATGATGATAGTTCCCGGCCATATTCTTAACTACAAAGCTCGTAAAGAGAGATGAAAGAGCTGAATCCGCTTCTGCATTCGCAACTTAGGCTTGCGGTTATGTCCATTCTTATGAATGTTGAGGAAGCAGATTTCGTTTATCTTAAAGAGAAAACCGAATCTACCGCAGGAAATCTCAGTGTGCAACTTGACAAACTCTCTTCCGCCGGATACATTTCCATTGAAAAAGGAATGTCAGGCAAACGTCCCCGTACCACATGTTCTGTTACAGCTGAAGGGCGTAAGGCATTTGAGGAATACGTCGAGGCATTGCGGACATATCTGAATATATGATTGTCTGTTCAGGCGACGTAAAGCTCTTCAGTAAAAAAGTATAGAGTATAAAGTATGGAGTATAGAGGATTATTGGAGTATAGAGGTTAAAGTATAGAGTATAGACAATAGCTCATCAGTATAAAGTATAGAGTATAGAGATTTCTCAAAATAGCCGACTGCGGTTTACAGATGTATCGGCCATTGCGAATCTCTATACTCTATGCTTTATTTACTGAAGAGCTATATCGAAGAGTTAAACCAAAGAGCTATTCACTATACTCTATACTTTATACTCTATACTAAGACTACCGAGCCTCCGGCTTCATATCATACGAGAGCATTGCGAGAGAGAAGCCCCAGTAGATGAATGCGAGCGAGGTGAGGAAGCTTGTCATAGCCATATCCTGAATCCATCCGGCCTCGATGAAGAAGAAACCGATGAGAAGGAGAAGGATACCGTTGATAAGCTGCAGCCACCAATAGCGGCGGGCACTCTGCTGGACAGCCGAGCACAATGCGCTGATGCCCCAGAAGATAAAGATAAATGCAAGGAAGTAGGGGAAGACAGCCTCCGAAAGCACGATACTGCGCACCATCATGAAGCCGATGAACATGTCAATGATACCACCTGTGAGCCACCAGCCCCAGCCTCTGCCCGCATGGGGGCCTGAAGCCTGCAACAGCTGAATGATACCCACAAGGATGAGGAGCCATCCGAATAATTGCGACGCTACGGCATAACCGGCAACCGGCCAGAACCAGTAAGTGAATCCGCAAATGACCATCAGGATACCGACCAATAGGACAACCCACCAATAGCGGGATTCTCCCATAAACTTTTGAAATAACGCTTTCATAACGACTTGTATTAATAGTTGAAATTTATTGAGTCTATTGCGCCAACCCCCTTCGGAGCCTGCATCCACCTCTTTCAGAGCCTGCATTCATCTCATTAAGAGCCAGCATCCACCTCATTAAGAGTCTGCATTCACCTCATTCAGGGCTTGCGCTCCTCTCATTCAGGCTTTGCATTCATCTCATTCAGAGTCTGCGTTGCTTCTTTGGAAGTTTCAGAATTATAACACGCAATTTCCTTAATTTGTTGAAATTCCGCCCCAATAAAATTCAATGAGAGGACACTAAAAAAATTAGGAGCGACAGCTTCGGCCGTCGCTCCTGTAGTTTTTTTGTCACCTTGTTATTTCCTTGGCTGGATGCTGAAGCGGTACTGCACGGTGGCGAGGATGTAGCGGGGGAGGGTGTTGGTGTAGGTTATGGTGCGGCCCGAGGCTGTGACCGTAATGCGTCCACGCGGTATCAGCTCCACTTCGGGCAACTGCTGAATGAGCGCGTTGAGCATTGAGCCTTCGTCCACGAATCCTTACGCTCGATATCATAGGCGAATACCGACGGCTTTTAAATGCCGATTCACGGAAAATAATGTCACTGTGTGGGGTGCTCATAATTCAAGAAAGGGACATAAGGACAAAAGAGACAAAAGCGACATAAGGAATATATTATCTTGAAAATCAACGATTACTCAAAAATAATAAACTTATGTCGCTTTTGTCTCTTTTGTCCTTATGTCCCTTTCTTGGAAATGAAATCTGATGGGTAACTTGGTGAATAACGGGAAGTTACCTGTCTTGATTCATGTCGGCGACTAAAGTCGCCGCTCCTATGGGGGATTAGCGGCCGGAGTTGCGGATGAAGTCGCGGATGCGGTTGTTGAACTCCTTTTCGCCGTTGAGCTGCTCGAGGGTCAGGTGCATGCGGTAACGCCAGTAGTGGCGGGGGTTGGCGGGGATGTTTATTAGCTCCTCGCGCGGGTCGGCGCGGCGCAGTACGCCGTCGGTCGACAGCCAGTCCTGAAGCGGGAGTATGCAGAGCATCGAGGGTGACTCGAGGTGCATCCTCACGATGCGCTCGCATATCCAAGGCTCGGCATACTGCGGTGCCTCGCCCGGCTCGCGCAGCACTTCGTTGTAATACTTCTGCGTCACGGCGCGGTCGGCCTCCCACCAGCGGCGTATGCCGTCCATGTCGTGGGTCGATGTGGTGCACACCGAGTAGTAGGGGTAGCTCCAGGTGTTGCCGAAGGGGGTGGTGGGGTCCTTGGGCATGCGCTGTATCTCGAGCACGAGTATCTCGAGCGCGCTCATCACGGCGGGCACGCAGGCGGGTATCATGCCGAGGTCCTCGGCGCAGACGAGCATGTCGGTGGCGTCGATGAGCGGGGGCATCTTCCACATGGCCTTGTCATACCAGAAGTCGTTGTTGCGGCGGTAGAAGAAGTCGTTATAGAGACGGTTGAAGCACCATTTCTCGTAATCGTTGAGGCAGCGGTACTGATAGGTGTACTGCGCCGAGATGCGGGGATGGTATTTGCCTTTCTCGTAGGGGTCTTCGATGAAGAGCACGTCGTCGATGAGTCCGAGCAGGGCCTGGCAGATGCGGTCGTTTTTCTCGCTCGAGTCGCCGTCCGCGGCAAGCGATGCGAAGTGGTCGGCCACCTTGCGCTGGGTGTTGTACTCGTCGCGCAGGCGGTATTTGCCGTCGCCCTCGGGGATGAGGTAGCGGTCGCGGCACTCGTCGGCCCACTCGCCGAAGAAGTCCTTGAGCATCCATTCGAGGATGAGGGGGCGGGTCTGACGCTCGACGTCGAGCCAGAAGTCATAATTGTGGCGCAGTTCGTCGGGCGAGAAGGGGAGGGCGCGGTTGAAGATGCCGAGCAGTCCGTGGAGGGCGTCCATAGGTATCTGCCAGATGCGGAAGAATCCGAGCACGTGGTCGATGCGGTAGGCGTCGAAGTATTCCGACATCTTGCGGAAGCGGGCCTTCCACCATGCGAATCCGTCCTTGGCCATCTCGTCCCAGTTATAGGTGGGGAAGCCCCAGTTCTGACCGAGCACCGAGAAATCGTCCGGCGGCGCGCCGGCCTGGCAGTCGAGGTTGAAGAGGCGGGGCGAAATCCAGGCGTCGACGCTGGTGCGCGAGATGCCGATGGGTATGTCGCCCTTGATGGCTACCCCCTTGGCGCGCGCGTAGTCGTGGACAATGCGCATCTGACGGTCAAGGTGATACTGCTGGTAGTAGACGTAATAGATGTCGTCGAGGTGGGCGTCGATGAATCCCTGCACCTTTGCCTCGTCATATACGGCATACTCGCCCCAGCGGCTCATGTCGGGGGTGTGGTTGAGGTCGCGGAGCACGCAGAAGGCGGCATATGGCGTGAGCCACGAGGCGTTGCGCCTGAGGAAGTCCTGAAACTCGGGCGTAGACATGTCGGTGTGGCCGTTCTGGGCATACAGTTCGCGTGTGTATTCGTTCTTGGCCTTGTTGACGCGCTCGTAGTCAATCTGCGGCAGGCGGTTGAGTTCGCGGGCCAGGTCGTCGAAGTAACGCTGACGCTCCTCGTTGTCGAGCCGCCCCATCTCGCTCAGGCGCAGGTACATGGGGTGGAGGGCAAATGTGGAGTTGGCGTTGTAGGGGTAGGAGTCGGTCCATGTGTGGGTCATCGTGGTGTCGTTGATGGGGAGCAGCTGCACGAAGTTCTGATTGGTCTGCGCGGCCCAGTCAATCATCCTCTTGAGGTCCATGAAGTCGCCCACGCCGAAATCCTCCTCACTGCGGAGCGAGAATACGGGTATGGCCACTCCGGCACCGCGCCAGGGGGTGATGGGGTTGACCAGACGCTGCCCGGCATCGATGACCGATGCGCTGTCGGCGGCCACGGCGGGGAGATGGAATGTGCGGTTGTCACGTCCCTCCCAGGCCACGACGTCGCCCGTCGATTTCTTTACTATGAGAAACTTGTAGTCGCTCCCGTCGGCAATGCCGGCAAGGTGGAGGTTGGCCTTCCAGGTCGGATATTCGGCGTCGCTCATGCGCACGGCCTTGGAGGGGTCCCATGCGCCGAGGGCTTCGGCTGCACCGCTTACGGCCACGACCTCGTCGGGGCGTATCATGGGCGCGTCGACCGTGAGGGTCAGGAATCCGCGCGCGGCCTCGACAGCCGGGGCGCGGTCGGGACGGTGGCATATGCAGTCGGTGAACGCGCTTGCATAGTAGGGCTTGTCCCAGGGCTGGTCCTGCCAACGGTCGAGTATGGTGATGTCGTCAGTCCCGGCCGAGTGGCTGAGGCGGCGAGCTTTGCCCCACTCGCGGCGCACATGGCCGTTGTCATGGCGCACGATGTAGCTGTATGTGATAAGGTCGAGCGAGTCGGGCAGCTCCACGCTCACGGTCCATGTCTCCTGGCCGTCGAGCGTCATTGCCAACGCCTTGTCGGTGTCACCGCCGCCCAGAGCTTCGGGCGACCCGGTGAGATACAGGCTCTCACCCCACTCGGTGCGATAGTTGACTTGAAAGGTAAGTTTCATAAAGTATGATATAATATATTGTAAAAAATTTGTTCTTTTGTGTGATTGTCAGCGAGCAAAGTTAATGCTTTTTGTCCTAAACGCCAACACCCCGGCGGATGTTTTTCAGCAGTATAACGGGCATTTGGACTGGGGAGTGAAATTATAGTGGGATGTTTTTGTGAAATGTTGTATCAGTTTGTGGGGATTTGTGAAACGGTGGATTGGGACGGTTATCTGCCTGAAAACAAATGGTTATGGCGGGGTGTTTCTTTTATGTAGACTGTTCAGCGTTTATTTACCTAAAATTAAATCATATGTCTTACAAACTTGAACAAATTGAGGGGATAGGCCCGGCCTATGCCTCTAAGCTCGAAGCTGTCGGTATCAATACCACTGATGACCTGCTGGCCCGTTGCGCTACGCCGTCAGGCCGTGCGAAGGTGGCTGATGAGAGCGGTATATCGCCCAAGCTCATCCTCACATGGACCAACCATGCCGACCTCATGCGCATCAAGGGTGTGGCCGGACAGTTTGCCGAACTGCTCGAGGCTGCGGGTGTGGATACCGTGAAGGAGCTGAAACACCGCGTGCCGGCCAATCTCCATGCCAAGCTCGTGGAGGTCAACGATGCCAAGAACCTCTGCAACCGTGTGCCTGCACTGAGCGAAATCGAGCGCATGGTGGCACAGGCCAAGGAGCTTGAGCCTTTAGTGACATATTAGGAGACTGATATTTAGTACCCGATATTTCAGAAAGGTACACAAGGACATAAGAGACAAAAGCGACATAAGAGATATATCGGGACACGGGCAAATGTCCGTGGCTGAGCTTAACCAAATATTGTTGATACCCG
>CAJUCI010000032.1 GCA_910584825.1 uncultured Duncaniella sp.
ATATCAATTTTGCCCATGCGGCTTAGTATAAATTAATTTCTACGACTTACTTATTGTCAAGGTAGAGCGAGCATGATGCCGAGCCATTGGCCTTCAGTTCGACAGTGCTCTTGCCGGCGGGGAGGAATACGCCGCTGGAGCATACGTACCAGACGTTCTTGTCGCTGCCGGTCTGGGCGAATCGCGGCGAAGCCACCTTCTCACCGTTGACATAGAGGTCGTAGTTGGTGACATCGGCTGACTCGGCGCGATAGCGGAACTTCACGGCATAGCGGCCCTCGTCGATAACACTCACCTCGTCACGCACGGCTGCGTCGCGGGCGGTGCCCATGAGTATGTAGCCCTGGCCGGTGTAGTTGCGCACATCGAAATCATAGCCACTCGTGCGGCGCGAGCTGATGTTCTTGAAGTCAAACACCTCGGCCTCATACTGGCGCGGGCCGTAATAGAGCTGCGGACGCGAAGGCACCTGAATCGATGCGGGTGTGTATTCGGTCAGGCGGCCTGTAGCGTTGCCCGAGCAGCCCACTGTGATGTCAAGCGGTCCGTTATGCTCCACGGTCAGTGTGAGCACGCCGTTGTCCCACTGCTCGTCTACCTTGGCCGTAGCCTCGGCGCGAGGTGTCCAGCTCACTGAGGGCTTGGATGTGGCACCGTTGATGCGTATCACCGACTTGGTGGTCTTGCCGCTGACATCATACTTCGTGAGATAGAATGTCAGACGGTCGGCATACTCGCGCCATACAGTCGTGGCGAATGTCTCGAGCGTGAACTCCACGTTGTCGCAGGTATTGTACCGGAAGGGCACGGTCGCGCTCTTGACGCTGTTCCAGGGATTGTAGGTCACCCATGTATTCTCGTGGCGGCCGGCAAAGAGGTCGCCGGTGTACTCCTGCGGGAACTCACGGTTGAGGTCGCGGGTTTTGGCCGATGTGTTGGCCCATGCGCCCACAATCTCGCTCTGATTACGCACATGCTTGAACTTGCGGGCGAAATCGCCGGCAAACTCGGCCACGACAGGTATCGCGGGATAGCGGCCCGTCTTGCGCAGATAGAAGTGATTGTCCTCACGGCCACCGTCATGGTCAAGGGCACTGATGCCCTGATGGAACCACTTGGGCAGACAGTATTTCTCAATCTCGGCACCCGATGTGATGTCCTGGACAATGGCATATTTGCAACGGGCTATCACCTCGTCGCGTGTGAGCAGACGGATGGTGCCGTCGAGTATCTTGCGATAGAGGTCCATGTCGATGTTGCGGAACTGTGAGAAGGTATCCCAGTTGCGGGTCCTGTAGCCGTCTGACACATTTATCACATTGGTCTCCTTGAAATCCTGCTGCCAGATAAGCTCGGGGCCGTCAAACACGGTCTGACCCGTAAGCGTGATGTGCTCGAGCTTGAGAGCCGCGCCGAGAGCCACGGGGAAATCGGCCTCTTTGTCGCTGAGATTGTAGTATTTGGCAGCCCACTCGTTCCATGCGCACTGGTCGAAACGCAGACCGTAGTTGTCGGCATGGCCCGAGAGCCATACGCCCATACTTGCAGCCTCAACATCGAAGAAGCAGCCTGACTGGGTGTATTTCTCGCAATAGATAAAGTTTTCGGCATACATGGCCGATGTGCGGGCAAATTCGGGATTGCGCTTAATCATGGCCACGGGATTGATGGGGGCCGACCAGTAGTTGGCGCAGAAACTTACCACGAGATATCCGCCGTATTCATGTGTCAGCTTCAGAAGCTCGTTCCAATGGGCCACACGCTGAATCCATGACGGAGAGTAGAGGGCATCGGTAGAGTCAAATCCCCAGAACTGTTCGCAATAGTTGAAGCCGAGGAAGTTGGGGTAAGAGAAGAACTCCTTGTACATTCCGTACTTCTCATCGTCAAACTGCGAGTAGCTGTCCACATCGGGGAAGTGGCTGTAGCCACCCGACGAGGGCTGAATCATGGCCCAGAGATTACGCTCGGCACATGTGCGCAGCCATGATTTCACGGTCTCGTAGCCATACTCGCTCACCTTGAAGCGGCCGGTCGACTCATCGTGGCTCACTGAGAGCGAGAGGTTGAAGATACAGTAAGGAAGTATATCCTCGGGAATGAGGTCGATAATCTTGGCAGGGTCGGCATAGTTCCAGCAGTCGATATGAACGAGCCATGCGGGATTGTTGACATCGATAGGACGGCGGAGCTGCCCCTTGATGGGGTCATCGGGACGCGTAGTGCCGCCACCTGCAGCAAGCTGCAGAGGCTCGGTGTCATTATTGAAGTAGACGGTGATATTGTCGGGGTCAGACACGTCAATCGAACGGATGGCACTGAGCTGCTCGCCGCGCGATGCGGGGCGGAGCACAGTCTTGCCGTAATCGAGTGCGTCTATCACCCACTCGCCGCGGTCGTTGATACTGACACGCGGAGTCACGGCCTTCGCGCCGGTGACATTGATGCGCTCCTCGCCGGCACGGCTTGCCGGGGTGAGCCACTCGCCGTCGACAGTCCAGTAGTACACGCCGTCCTCACCGGGCATGGCAGCAACGGTGGGTGTGTACGGGTCGGTGTCATCGAAGCCTTCGGCCAGCGAGCCTACGCTGGTCTTGAGCGATATGGTGTTACCGTCGGTAAACTCCACCATGTAACCGGCATCGTCGGGCAGCTTGGTGGCCTTGCGCACTTTCGCGCCGGTCTCCTTGGCCTCGACAAAGCTACGCACAGCAGCGATGTTGGCATTGATGTTGTCGACGGGCTGCTCGCCGGCCTCCTGCTTGAGCACAGGCGCGGTGAACTCCTTGTCGTCACATCCGGTGAATGCCGTCATCAGGGCCGACATCAGCACTGCTATAGAGAGTAAACGATTGAATTTCATAGACGTCATCAGTTGATAATACTTTTTTTGTGCGCTATGGGCCGGGAGCACCGTAATGCCGGATGCCTCCGGCCCATAGCTCACGAAAAAGGTGGATTATTTAATCAGACCGTTCACCAGTCCTTCATATATGAAGTTGCGATTACCGTCGGCGGCCCAGGGAGCCACGCCAGAGGCGTCATCAAGCACACGGGCAAGGTTGAATCCTGCGGCATTGTCGCCGAGAGCCGACCTGTAGGCCGAAATCACTGCGGCGTAATACTCGCCCACAGCCTTGCGCTCCGAAATGGTGAGTGCGGAAGGGGCTACGGTCATGCCGTCACGGTCAACCACGCGCACTGCGAAGTTGGACACACGCACAGGCTTGCCGAGCTGCGCAAGAGCCTCCATAGCCTTGACGGCGGTCTCCTCATTCTCGGTCTGCTTGGCGTAGTCCTCGGAGAATGTGGCCGAGAGAACTAAGTTCACACCGTCGACCTTCACACCCTTGGCTTCAAGAGCGGCAACGGCGGCCTTGAGGTCAGTGATGTCGGCGGGGGTGTTGTCGCTGACCACAAGAGTCTGGCTCACGTAATAGCTGACAGGGGTCTCGATGGCTGCATTGACCTTGGCCTGGACCGCTGACACGTAGTTGTCGCCGATATAGTCAGCCCAATTGAATGTGGCGTCGGCATCGTCAAACGGCTCATCATAGATGATGAAATCGCTGACAGCGTTGCCTGAGGCTGCGATAAGGCCGTCAACCCACTTGTCCATCTCGCCCTGAACGATAGCGGTCTTCTCCTCGGGAGTCTTCTCGATGACAGTGTCATCGCCGGTCAGGTGCTCGATGTAAATCTGAATGTCGTCGACATAGCAAGTGATGTTGTTACCGTAGGCACCCAGAGAGAGCGAGAATGAGTTGAGCTGACGCTGTGCGGCCGAGAGCTTGAAATTATCGGCATTTACGAGGAAGTCATACTGCACCCACTTGCCGCTGGCCTTGTGGTCATTGGTGGTAAGGGTCTTGCCCACGTTGTCAATCACGAGTCGCGAACCTGTGGGCGAACCTGTGTTCTCGCGATAGCACTTGAACGAGATGCGTGACACATCGCCGAGAGTGACACCGGCAGGCAGTGTCACCTTGTCGATTTTGGGGATGTCAAGCAGCAGCTTGGTGCCCTTGAGCACGTGGCCGTGAGTGCCTGCGGGGTCGGGGTCGTTGGCAATCTCCACCTTGACCTTGCCCACAGCCTTCTTGGCCGACGGATAGGCGGTGCCTACAGCCACACTCTCGAAATTCTCGGCGTCGATAATCTCTGACCAAGGCTCGTAAGGGATAACCTCGGGAGCGATGAGCGAGTTGAGACGGTCGTAGGGGATATTGGCCAGCGAGCAGAATGCCGGACCGAACACTGACACACCGGCCTCGGCTGCAGTCTCGGCTATCGACTGGAAGCCTGAGAAGTTATACTGACCCTCGGCGTCAATGATTGTCACGGGCTGGAAAGCTCCGGGAGCCTCCACCTGCGAGAAATTAGACTTGATGATGCTGTAGACAAGTTTCTTGGATGCGAAATCGTCAGGATTGACCGATGCACCCATCTTTACGCCACCCTTCCCGGCATACTCGGTCAGAAGACCGTACTGCGAGAGCTGGGCCTCCATCTGAGACTGATAGGGAGCCTCAGGGGTCGGGATGGTCACATCATAGTCCTCGTCACAGGCGGTGAAACCGACGAGAGCCACTGCGGCCGCAATAGTCGTTTTTATATGTTTCATGGGAAAAATCAAGGGAGATTAAATAGTTTTGATTTCTACAGTGGGATATACGGGCTTGACACCGCGGTCACGCACCACGAGATAATCCTCGGTCTTGAGCGACCACCCTGAGGCGGTAATCTCGTAGTTGAGCTTGAGCAGGTCGCGGGGCTCGCCGTTGATTACGTTTTTCTCGCCGTCGGTGATGAACTGTCCGCTGCCGGTCACGGTCATGTCGGGATTGTTGGACGATACCGAGCAGTTGCCCTGGTCATCAAATGTGAGCTTGAGCGAGTACCTGTACATGTGGTCGGCGTCGGTGCGGGTCGAGAGGTCGGCGACACACTCCTTGTAGCCCGAGGTGGCCACTGACACAAGCTCGTCGTTGATAACATAATCCTTCTTGCGTACAATCTCGGTGGTCACGCCGTCGACGGTAAGGATGTCGGTGCCGCGACGCATATAGTTGCCGTGCCAGGGGTTGACGAAGCGCACGAAGTAGAGAGTGTAGTCCTTGGGCTGAACGCTCCAGTCAGAAGCCTTCACGCGCAGGGGATTCTCGACAGCCGGCTTGCCCTGGAGGATTGAGTCAACGCCATACGCGCTCTCCATAACCAAGGGTATCACGTAATTGAAGTCAAGCGCGAGGGGGTCATTGAAGAATTCGTCCTTGAGGTCTACAATCACTCCGCCGTCCATCTGCCCTGAGGGAATCGAGATAGTGCCCGAAGAGAGCGAATAGTAGGAAGCGGGAAGAGGCATCACCTTGCGGCCACCGAAATCGGCGGTCAGGTAAAGGTCGTCACACAAGCTCTCGTCGACAGCGACGTTGATGAGGCGTTCCTGCGAGTTGGCATACACGCCACCCATGACAGCCTTGATTGCTATCTTGTGCTGATTGTCGAGAGTGACGTCGACCTGAGGCTCTTTGCCAAGTTCGACTGTACGCCCTACGCACTGCTTTGCGAAATAGACGGTCTGGTAATCGAAATCGGGGAACTCGTTGTCGCCGTTGTGGCACGATGTGCTTACCATCGATGTCACAAGCGCGAGAGTGAGTATATTAAAGATTTTCATTGCGGTTCTAATGTGATTATTAGGGGTAATGTTTTATCGTCAGAGGTAAAGACGCGCAATGTCTTTTACCATCCCATATTCTGCAGAAGGTTGCTGAACTTCAGCACTTCGCCTTCAGGCAGCGGGCCATAATACATGTGGCTGCTGAACGAGCGGGGCTCCACATTGTCAATCGGAGTGTAGACGCTGTTGCCGGTGATGTTCACGCCACGGGCCGTCTCGTTGAGGTCAGCCTTCCAGCGACGGAGGTCATAGAAGCGGAAGCCCTCGAAGCAGAGTTCGAGACGACGCTCGTTGCGGATGAGCTCGCTCATCTTCTGCGGGTCGGAAGCACACTCGTCAAGATAGGGGTCGTTGGTGATGCCGAGCGCACGCTGACGGATAGCCTTCATGACATCGTAAGCCGAATAAGCGTGTCCGCCGTTGCCTGTCGGGCCCCAAGCCTGGTTGGCAGCCTCGGCATAGTTGAGGAACATCTCGGTATAGCGGATGCGTGGGTTGTAGTGACGCTTGGGCTGCTTGCCTGAGGGGTTGCAGTTGACATCCATGCGCAGACGCTTCTTCATGTAGTAGCCGGTGCGGGTCGATGTCTCACGCTTGTTGAGACCGTCGGCTGTGGTAGCGTCCGAGCCGGTGCTGATGACCGTGTTGGACACACCTGCCTGGCTGCCGTTATATATAATGTAGAGGGCAAGACGGGGGTCGCGGCCTGCATAGGGCTTGGATGCGTCATAGTTGCCGCGGCTGTCGCTGATGGGATAGCCGTTGGCCATCGGGAAGGCGTCGACAAGATTCTGGGTGGGATTGCAGAGGCCCTTACCGTAGAGCGACGGGGGGAAGAAGTTCTCCTCCTGAGTGGTGGTACCGTCGGTCTTGTTGTCAAGATTCTCACGCCACACGATTTCCTTAGGATTGCTGCCGTCACCGAGAGCTTCGATGTCAGCTGTGTTGCAATAATAAGTCACGCCCTTCTTGTCCATACCGGCAGGACCGCCGATATAGTCGAGCACACCTGCGGCAGCGTCGGCGGCATCGGCCCACGTAGCGTTGCTGGCGGCAAACGCGGGGCTGGCGGCGAGCAGCGTCACACGCGAGCGGATGGCACGGGCTATAAGACCGTTGTAGAGCTGACGGGCGGAACGGCCAAACACACGGTTGTAAGTCTGGGCCGATGCCGTGAACTCGCTGAACGGAGCGGGCACCGTAGCGTCAAGGGCGATATCCTCATACTCGAGGGGCAGATTGGCCTCGGCATAAGCAAGGTCATCGAGGATGAACTTCACGCAGTCCTCAAACGAGGCACGCGGCAGATTGAAGTCATCGTTCACACCGAGGAAACGGTCAATGATAGGCACACCGAGGAGCGAACCGTCAGAGGCAACGCCGCCAAACTCACGCAGGAGGTTGTACATGAACAGTGCGCGCAGTCCGTGAGCCTCGGCCTTGGTACGGAGCTTGAAAAGCTCGGCGGCCTCGGGGTCGGAAGCCCATTTCACCTTGTCGGCGTTCTCGAGGAAAAGGTTGATGTTGAGCACTGAGTGGAGACATGTGTTCCAGCTGTTGCTCCAACGCCAGTGGTTGGTTGTCCAGCCGCCCTGCGCAATCTTGCGGTAGTCATTGTTGATGTCGTTGCACACGGCGTCATCGGTGGCATAGTCGGTCTCACCGTAATAACCGGGGATATTGCGGTAAACGTTCAGAAGGAAACCCTGCGCATATGTCGCGTCGTCGTACATCTGGTCAAGGTCCTTGAGATTCTCTTTCTGAGGCTCGAACACATCGTCACAGGCGGTGAAGCCGATTGACATGCCCAAGGCGAGAATCAATGACGTATATATATTTTTCATATCTAATATCGAATTATACATTGTCAGAATGAGAGCTTGCAACCAATGTTGTACAAGCGGGTCTGCGGAGCACCTGTGCTTAGCTCCATAATCTTGCGGTTGGGCGAGATTGTGGCGAGATTCTCACCCTGCACATACACGCTCGCACCCGAGAGCACCTTGTTGCCGCTGAAAAGAGCGGTGGGGAAATCGTAGGTCAGCTGCACGCGACGGATGTCGAAACGATTGGTGCTGTACTGCCAGAAGGTCGAGGTCTGGGTGTTGTTGGCTGTGGTGCCGGTGGTGAGGCGGGGAGCTGTCGCGGTGGCGGCAGTCTCGGGGGTCCAGCGACCCCATGCCATCTCTGAATAGCGGTCCTGGGCACCGTTGCAGTAGTAGGGCGAGTTGTTGAAGCCGATACCGCCGGTCTGGCCAGTGCCGTAAGCGAAGAGGGTGAAGTTCTTCCAGCGTGCCGAGAGATTGATGCCGTAGGTGAAGGTCGGAGTCCAACGGCCGAGCACCACCTGGTCCTTTGAGTCAATCACGCCGTCCTCGTTGAGGTCCTTGTACTTGAGGTCGCCGGGACGGAGTGTGCCGCCGAAGGCCTGGCGCACATTGCGTGTGTCGATTTCCTCCTGAGTCTGGAAGAAGCCCTCGCAGATATATCCGCGGGCCACGCTGAGGGGCTTGCCTACGTTGGCGAGAGCCTCGGTGGCGGGCATCTCGTCGCGGCGGGTAGCCTTGTCGGTGTAGTAGAGACCCGAGAATCCGAGACCCAGCTCCCAGTCACCTACATTCTTCACGGCGTTGAGCGAGAAGTCCACACCCTGACGGCGGTCATTGTTGTAGTTGAGCCAGGGGAGGAACGAGCCGCTGTTGCCCTCCATGTAAGAGGGGAACACGGAGTTCTTACCGTTGGTGAGGCCGCCCTTGGTGTCCTGGATGAAATAGTTGGCGTTGAGCGAGATGAGATTGTCAAACAGCGATGTCTCGAGACCTACGCGGAACTCCTCACGGGTGATGAAGGTGAGGTCATAGTTGTCACCGCGCTTGGGTAGCGAGGTATATCCGCCGTGGCTGCCGTCATACCACTGCCACCAGCCGCCGCCTACCTTGTAGCCGTAATAGCCCTGATACATGTAGTAGTCAGAGATGTCAATGTCCTGATGGAGCTTGCCGGCTGATGCGGTCAGCTTGAGCTCGTCAATCCAGGGAGCGTTCTCGCGGATGAATTTCTCCTGGCCGATACGCCATCCGAGTGCGATAGCGGGCGAGAAGGCGTTGCGGTGGCCTTCGGCGAGCTTGGAGGAGTGAACGAGTGCCCCGGTCAGTGTGGCATAATAACGGTGGTCGAAATTATATGACACCTGGAGTCCGGCATTGAGATTGGTGGTGTTGTGCAGAGGGCTTGAATCGTGGTTGGCATCGGCCGAGTTCTGGGTCGAATAACCCCATCCCATAAGGATGGCGTCAACCTGATGCTGACCGCCGAACACACGGTTGTAGTCAAACTGCGCGCGGAACATCATGTTCTGATGATAGGTCGACTGGCCTACGAACTCGTTGGTCGAGTTGGTGTCGTTGCCATGCTTCTTCAGGTCCACGATGATGTCCTTGCCGTTGACGTTAGCCCAGGTAGGCTCGTAGACGGCGTAGTCCTCCTTGTAGCCCTCGGAGTAGAACGAGCTGTAGTCGACGCCGAACACCGTCTTGAAGGTAAGACCCTTGAGAAGGAAGGCGAAGTCGAAATCCAGGCCGAGGTCAAACATGAAGCGACGGTTCTTGTTCTTGATATAACCGGCCTCGAAGGCATCGGCGATAGCATTGGTGGCATTGTTGGAGGTACCGCCGAGCAGATAGCGTCCGCCGATGAGGGTAGCGGCACCCACCATGCCCTGAAGTTCGGCATTGTTGGGGTCGATAAGCTCGACGGGGAGGAGAACGCCGAAGCGGTTGGGCCATGTGCCTGAGGCCATGCCCCAGAGGTCGCCGCGCGATGCGTAGTTGTCAGCCACGAGAATCGATGCGTTGGTGAAACCCTTGAGCCAGCTTGTGATGGTCATGTCCACATTGCCTCGCACATTGAAACGCAGGTCATTGTCATTCTTGTGGTCGCCCACCTTCACGAGACCGTCAGAGTAGTTGAGGCCGATATTGAGATAATAGCGGGTCTTCTCATTACCGCCGCGAATCTCGCCGTTGGCTCCGTAAGTATTGGAGAACTTGCGCAGATACTCGTCGTTGTAATACTTCTGGTCGGGGTAGCGGAAGGGATTTGTGCCGGCCGCGGTGTTGTAGATGTCCGACGCGCTGTACTGAGGCTTCAGTCCGTCGTTGACACATGCCTCGTTGTAGAGGGTCATGTAGCTTGCGGCGTCGAGATAGTTGGGATAGCTCTTGGGCACGAGAAATCCGGCGTTGGCGCGGAAATCAATCCTCATCTTCTCGTTGGCACCGCGCTTGGTGGTGACAAGTATCACACCCTTCGCGCCACGGCTGCCGTAAAGGGCAACAGCGGCTGCGTCCTTGAGAAAACTGATGCTCTCGACCTCCGAGGCAAGCACGTCGGCGGCATCACGGGGCATTCCGTCAACGAGCACGAGGGCATCCTGGCCCCACATGTTCGTACCGCCGTTGTATCCGCCCACGATTGACTGCAGATGGCCGTCAAGTGTAGCCGATGCAAAACTCTTCTTCATCAGGTCGGCGACGTTGACCGACGAAGTGGCGGTAATGACATCCTCCTTGTGTACGGTGCCGAATGCGGTGTTGACAATGCTGTCATTCTGCGCATTGGCTGTCACACCGGCCGACATGGCCAGTGCAAATGCCGCACATCCTATATATTTTGGTACTATATTCATTGTGATTTCAGATATTTAAGGTATTACCAGCCGGGATTTTGCTTCAATTCCGGATAAATATTGACATCTTTGGTAGGCAGGGGCAGCCAGTAGTGGCGGTCGTCAAGATTACGCTCCACTATGACCTCCTCACGCAGATTGGCCACGCGCGACTCGCTCGGGTTGCGGAGACTGAAGTCGGCTGTACGGTCAAACTCAAGCGCGGTCTTCACTTTGTACTTCCTGTCGGTGAAGAGCATCCAGCGGCGGAGGTCGAAGAAACGGTGACCCTCAAACGCAAGCTCCACGGCGCGCTCGCGGTAAAGCTCGGGGAGGAAAGCGTCGTTCGAGCCGGTGAAACGTGCGGCAAAGCCGGGCATGTTGACATTCGAGCGAATCTTGTTGACAGCCTGAAGAGCGGTCATGTGGAACTTGGGTGACTTGCCCGAAGGTGAGCCATAGCCGCAGGCGGCAGCCTCGGAGTAGAGAAGATATACGTCAGACAGACGCATGAGGCTGAGTGCCATCACCAGACCTGAGCTGTACTGGTCAAGCAGCTGATAGGATGAACGCTCGTTGAGCTGGGGGATAAACTTGGTCTCGAGAAGACCTGTCAGACAGTTCTTGAACGAAGCCTGTGTTCTCCACTCGCCGCCGGTGTAGAGCTGTGCGTAACGGCGGCCTTCGGGAAGCGATGCGTCCTTGCAGCAGAATATTCCGTCAAAGGTGATGTCGGTGTAGAAGCGCGGGTCGCGGTTGCGCCAGGGATAGGCGGGGTCGTAGCCCGATACGGGGTCGGCTGTGGTCCAGTCCTGAATAGGCTCGCCGTTGGCCATACCGTAGTTGAGCACGTAGTTGGCAGTAGGCATCACAATCAGACCAGAGGTCACCACGAAGGGGAGATAGTCGTTGCTCTGGTTACGCTGCCATCTTGTCTCGAACTCTGCGAAGTTTTCGAGAAGGATTGCCTCCTTGAGTCCGGGAATCTTTGCGCCCTGCTCCACGTAGTAGAAGAGGTCAGACCTCTTCTCAAACGGGGCAAGCTCATAGCGGCCTGTCGACTCGGAGAGGCTCAGAGCCTCGCCAAGGAGGTCGGCGGCACGCTTGCAATACTCCTCGTTGTAGCTGCGCGAACCTGTCGACTCATAGTTCATGAGAGGGCTGCCGGCATAGAGGAGACACTTGCCTGCAAAGGCGAGAGCCATAATCTTGTTGGCACGGAAGTTGTTGTTGCCGAGGGTGAGACGTCCGGCAGTGGTCTGGTCCCAGTCAATGGGGAGCAGAGCGGCGGCGTCAACCATATCCTGAGCGGCCTTGTCGGCACACTCCTGATAGCTCAGACGGAGCAGGCGGGGAGTCTCGCCGGCAGGAAGGAGATAATCGATGTAGGGCAGACCTCCCCAGTACTGCATGAGCAGGCTGTGATAGAAGCCGCGGAAGAAGAGCATCTGGCCGAGCAGCAGGTCGCGCTCCTCCTGGGTGGCACTCTGCAGCTTGTCAAGGTTGGCTATACCCATGTTGGCCTTGCGGATGGCAGCCCAACCCATAGCCCAGAGGTTCTTCTTGTGCTCACGTGTATCGGATGACATGTTGCCTGTGAGGGTACCGCCGGGGGTGCCGTAGAAATTCTGGTCGCCCGCACCGTTGAGGTTCTCGTCGACCATACAGCGGTAGTTGCCGTTGTCGATGGCGATGGTGAGGAAACGCACGTCATCCTGGTTGTCCTTGACATGCTCGTCCTCGCCGAAATTCCAGCAGCAGTGCCAGGTGGATGCCGAATAGAGCGGCAGACCGCCGTAAAGCTCCTCGACGAATCCCTGGAAGTTGCGGAAGTTCATGTAGGGGGTGTTCTCGTCAATGTCACTGCCCGGAGCCTTGTCAAGATAATCGGTGCACGACGCGGTGGATGCAAGCGCACCGGCCACGAGCACTGACTTAAAGATATATGTTATATATTTGTTCATGATTATTCGGTTACAAGGTTATATCAATGCCAATGTTGAAACGACGCACTGTGGGGTATGCACCGTCGCTGCCGTCGCCGGCTCCGCTGAAGTTCGACTCGCGGTCATCAGGCATCTTGGTCCAGAGCCAGAGGTTGTCACCGTTGACATACACGCGGCAGTTGCTAACACCAATCTTCTTGGTAAACTTCTGAGGAATGCGGTAGGAAATCTCAGCATTCTTGAGACGCACGTATGAGCCGTCATAGAGATAGCGTGTACCCTTGGCCATTGTGGGTGAGGTGGTCGACCAGTGGGGCATAGGCACACCCTCGGTGGTCGGAGTCCAGTAGTCGCCCTCGACATAGGCAAGTGTGTTGCCGTTGAAGGTGGGGAAGTTGACAGTACGCGACACGTTGGTCACACCGTAGAACTGAACGAACGCGCTCAGGCCCTTCCACTCAAATCCGAGAGTGGCGTTGTAGGTGTTCTGAGGCACGGTGCTGTAACCGTAGGGGATGTTGTCATAGCTGTCGATGATACCGTCACCGTTGAAGTCGATGAGCTTGTAGTCGCCGGGCAGACGGTTGGCGTTATCTGACTCCCATGATGTTGCACCGTAGAGGTCATCCCAGCTGCTTATCTGACCGAAGTCCACATAGTCGGTGTTCTGGTTGATGGCATATCCGGCCTTCTTACGGTAGCCGGGAAGCAGGGGAGCGTCATCGCGGAACTTAACCTTATTGGTGGCGTGGGTCATGCTGGCGTTAAGCCATACACGGGTGTGGTTGTTGATGGGATAGTTGAGGCGAAGCTCAAGCTCGTAGCCCTTGGAATCAACACGTCCGAGGTTGGCACCCGGAGCCTCTGCACCGAAATACGAGGGAATAGCGCGGTCTTTGCCGGCAATGAAGATGTCGGTACGCTTGTCAGAGAAGATGTCGACCGAACCGGCAACGAGGCCGTTGAGGAATCCGTAATCAAGACCGATGTTGCGCTTCTCCACCTTCTCCCATGAGATGTCGGGGTTGCCGAGCATTGAGAGACGATAGAAGGTGTAGGGGGTCTTGGCGGCACCGTTCTTGATAGAATTGATTACTCCACCGTAGGTGTACTGGTCACGATAGAGCCAGCGTGCGCCTGCGCTGTCGTCACCGACCCTACCCCACGACCCGCGGAACTTAATCTGGTCAATCCATGTGAGCTGACGCATGAACGGCTCCTGGCTCAGACGCCATCCGAGCGAGAATGAGGGGAAGAAGTCAAAACGGTTGTTGGAACCGAACTTCTCCGAGCCGTTATACGCGCCGTTGAACTCAAGGAAGTAACGGTAGTCGAAATTATAGGTGGCACGGAACACCCAGTCCTCACGATAGTGGTGGAACTCTGAGCCGCGTGCATAGTCCTCACGGGTGAAGGCACCCATCGCTGTCACCTCGTGCTTGCCAAATGTTCGGTTGTAGTCGAGCTGGAATGCGTAGTAGACCTTACGGAATGTAGCATTAAGGTCAACCTGGCCCTGCGAGTTTCTCCAGTACACGCCGAACGAGGGGTCAAGACCTGTGCCGGGGTCAATCTCGGGGTCGATATTGATATCGCCGGTGACGGGATTCACCCACTTGCGGGGGAGGTTGTTGTCAAGGTCGTTGATACCGCGACGGTTCTCGATAAAATGGTAGTCGAGCGAGAGACGGGCCTGGGCGTGGAGTCCCTTGGTCACGAAATCGAGGTCCTGACCGAGGATAAGGTCAGAGTTGATTTTGGTGGTGGTGATTTTCTCCTTACCCGAAGTGGCGAGAGCGTAGACCGAGTTCTGCACATTGGCCTTGGAAGGGCCGTAGAAACCGTAGAGACCGTCGCTGTAGATGGGGCGGAACGAGTCGGGAGCGGTTCTGTAGACCGAGTTCCAGAAGCCTGAGTTGCTGTCGCCGGCATTACGGCCGAAGGGGGTCTGCTTGCTGCCGTTAGAGCCGAAGAGGTTAACGGTGAGCTTGGTGGTAGGGGTCAGTGAGAAGTCAAGGTTAGAACGCACGTTGATACGTGAGAATCCGAAACCGGGAGTGTAACCGCGGTTGCCCTCGAACGAGCGGAAAAGGTCACCCTCGTGCAGGAAGTCGGCTGCGGCATAATACTTCACGAATTTTGTACCACCCGACACATCGACACTGGCATTGTAGGAGAATGCGGCCTTCTTGAACAGCACATCCTCCCAGTCAACGTTGGGATAACGGTCCCACTCCTCGGCGTTAAGCGGGTTGCGGAACTTGTCGATGAACTCCATAGGCATGATGTCGTCCCATGCACCTGCGCCGGGAGCCATAAGGTCGCGCTGGATGGCGCGGTTGCGCAGCATGTAGGCGTCATAGGCATCATACTTCTCGGGGAGCTTCGAGGCGACCTTGGCGGTCATGTTGGCCTTGGCATGAACCTGGGCCTTGCCCTCGCTGCCTCGCTTGGTGGTGATGAGAATGACACCGTTTGCACCCTTCACACCATACACGGCTGTCGCGGATGCATCCTTGAGTACCGACACGTTGGCCACCGACGAGATGTCGACAGTGCTCATCTCACGCTCGACACCGTCGACGAGGACGAGAGGCGAGCTGTTGTTCCATGAGCTCTGCGAACGTATGATAATCTGGGGGTCCTCCTCGCCGGGCATACCTGACGAAGCTGAGGTGATGACGCCGGGCAGGTTACCTGTAAGGGCGGCACCCACGCTCGACACACCGCCGGCACGCTCGAGCACCTCGCCCGAAGCCTGGGTGATTGAGCCTACGACCGAGGCCTTCTTCTGCTGGCCGTAACCGACCACGACAACCTCGTCGAGCTGCGTGGTGTTAGTCTCGAGGGTCACATTAATTGTTGTCTGACCCTTAATCTGAATCTCTTTGGGGTCCATTCCAATGTAGGAGAACACGAGAACCCCCTTCTTTGTGTCGGGAACCTTGATTGTGTAGTTACCGTCAATGTCGGTAGCCGTGGCTACACCGGGGGCACCCTTGAGTTGGACGGTCGCGCCAATCAGCGGCTCGCCGGTATCATCCACAACGGTACCCTTCACTGTGTCGGCCAAAGCCGATGCTGTGCCTATGAGCAGAGCCAACAGCAGCATGACAAAGGGATGATATGAATTATTTACATTCTTCATTGTTACTTTTCTTAAAGATAAGAAGTTGTTGATTAGTGTGACATGATGACGCCTCTCAGGCATCACGGATTAAGGTTAACTGATAGATCTGTAATACTGGTAAGGAATAAGGATTTAGGGATTGGTTAGTAATGATGAATTTTGATTTGTTGGTTTTGTTATTTTGTTTTGGAAGCATAGAGTCCGACGGTGGTGCCGGTGAATCCGCCTGCGGCTGCAGTTGATGTGTGACGGGCATCGACATCGGCCATCACTGTGGTCCATGAGTCGCCGCGGTCGGTCGAGAAAAGGAAGTCATAGGTCTTGCCCTTTGACACCACCTTCAGGTCTACGCCCGAAGCGTCGGATGTCATGGCTGTGCCGGCCAGCTCGGAGGCTCCGTTCTCATCGATTTTCCTGAGCACTATCCTGTGGCCGTCGTTGCCGAGCTGACGGGCGAGCTGATACTGGTGGGTCTCATCCTTCATCACCACAAGGCCGGCGTGCTGGCTCGAGTCGGCAGGCTCGAATATCATATGTGTAGCGCACTCATATTTGTGGTGCTGGACGCGGCGGCCTACGTAGGAGGGTACATCCTTCTCGGTGGTGGGGATGTCAGAGCATTTGAGCGTGAGATGCTCGGCGGGCGACGAGAGTGAGTAGAGGTCAGAGGCATCGCCGCGCAGAGTGTGCCACTCCATGTCGAGCGAGGGCGCGGTAAAGTTATCAGCCCAGTCAAAGTTGCCGAACGTCACTGAATCGGCGCGGGTGACACCGGGGCGTGATGATATCATAGGTATGGTCTCGCCCTGACGGGTGATGTAAGGCCATCCGTCCTCGGTCCACTTCACGGGAAGCAAGAATGTCTCGCGGCCGAGATTCTCGAAGTCACCCTCGATGGGTCGGCAAGCAAGGAAGACTGCCCACCAGTCACCCTCGTTGGTCTTCACGAGGTCGGCGTGTCCGGCACAGGTGACGGGATTGGGGCGATTGTGGTCAAGGTCACGCTGTGTGAGTATGGGGTTACCCTCCCAAGGCTCGAACGGGCCCATAGGCGACTTGCCGCGATAGATTACCTCGCTGTGGCCGATGGCTGTGCCGCCCTCGGCTGTCATGAGATAATATGTGCCGTCCACATTATATATATGGGGACCCTCACACCAGATGGGCTTCTCCTCGGGGCGGCAGCCTTTGTTGATGAGAATCTTGCGCTCGCCGATACATTTGTCAGTGGCCGTGTCGAATTCGACTATTCTCACAGTCCTGTGGCCGGGATATTCGGGCTTGTTGTCAGGCGCGTCGTCATTGTTGACGATGTAAGCGCGTCCGTCATTGTCAAAGAAGAATGACGGGTCGATGCCCTGCACTTCGGGGAGATATATGGGGTCGCTCCACTCGCCGAAGGGGTCCTGAGTCTTCACAAAGAAGTTGCCCGCACCGACGTTGGTGGTAATCATATAATATGTCTTGTTGGCAGGATTATACTTGACGTCGGGGGCAAAGATGCCGCCGCTCACATGCTGGTGTCTGAAGTTCTTGAGTTGTGACTCACGGGTGAGCACATGACCCACCTTCTTCCAGTTGACAAGGTCACGGCTATGGAACAAGGGGACACCGGGAACATAAGTGAATGTCGATGTCGCAAAAAAATAATCGCCCTCACCATTTGTGCAGATGGTGGGGTCAGAGTACCATCCGGGGAGGATGGGATTATAGAACGAGCTCTTGTCGGGCAGAGGATTCTGAGCATAGAAATCATCATTGCCCTTGTAGGTGAACGACTCAAAGATGGCCGCATCTTGCTGGGGTGCCACTTCACTCGGGCGTGACGAACCGCAACTTGTAGTCGCGATTAAAACGCATGTTGTCATGGCACTAAATGACAGGTGGTTCATTGCAAATTTATCGATTGGTTGGTATCAGCTTTTTTTACTTTGTTGCAAAGATATGCCATCATTAATACTCTTTAATATAAAGGGTGTCACATGAACGTTACTCGATGTTGCAGACACATTAGCGTATGACTCAAAGGTATTTGAAAATGTAACACGCATTCTGACTATCAACACGTTACATTTATATCATTCTTTTAACAAAAATAAGCCGGAACCGTCATTGACGGCCCCGGCCGGGAAGAAAATTGCGTAGAATAGAATTGTCAGGACATGCTCGCCTATCGGTATCTCTTGTAGTCGAAGAAGTCTACATCGATGTATCCGCCCTCGGCCTTTGTGGCATAGTTGTAGATGGCGAAACGCTGTCCCATGAACAGGCGGCGATAATCGTAGGTCATGCGATAATCCTTGCCGATGTTGCGCCAGTTGCGGCCGTCGGTGCTGTACTGGCATGATGCCACATCACGGCCGAGACGGAAGTCGGCCCCGATGCGCAGATACACTTCGTCGCCCGGCAGGTCAACAATCTCCTCGTCCACGTTATCAACAGTGTCAATCACCTTCGTGCCCTCTTTGAAATTCACCACGGTGTTGTGCTTCACCAGGCTCTTCTTGCCACCTGAGTTTCTCACCGAGAGAAGGGTGGAATGTCCGTTGAACGCACCGAAACCGGCCACGTCGCCATCCTTCATGTTAGAGAGGTCAAGACGCACGGTGCCGTCACAGCAGGGGCCCTCCATGCGCTGCGACACAGTGTTGAGCGCGTCATACACGCTTGTGGCAGGGCGACATGTGCGCAATCTGAGATAGCCGGGACGGTCGGTAAGCGACCATGCTGTGTTGTCGGGACAGTGATTCCACTGCCAGTTGATGTTAAGCTCAGGGCTGTCAAATGTATCTGACGACACAATCTCGTCACACGTTGCGACTTCGGCATTCACGGGAAGAGTCTCGGGAATGCGACCGTCGGCATCGCCCACCATAGGCCAACCGTCAACCCAGTTGACAGGGCTGAGAGTCAGCACTCGGCCAACAGCTCCGCGGTCCTGGAAGAAGACGCCCCACCAACGTCCGTCGGCACCGTCGACAATAGTGCCCTGAGCGGCATAAGGGAATCCTGCGAAATTATCCTGAAGCACCACCATTCTCTCATACGGGCCTGTAATCTTGTCGGCGCGATAGCATAACTGACGGCGCGGACGGTCAGAGGGCCAGTTGATGATAAAGAGATAATACTTACCGTTGTGCTTTATCACACGGCTGCCTTCGTGGAGCCCCTTGGTCTCGTCATCCTGCTCCACCACGGCCATGTCAACGCCACCCTTCTTCACATCGGAAAGGTCGCTTTTCAGTTCGGTCAGCTGTATGCTGCCCGAACCCGAGAACACGTACACCCTGCCGTCGTCATCAAAAAACAGCGACGAATCATGGAAATGCTTCGGACGCGACACGAGTGTCCAGGGACCGGCAGGATTCTCGGCCGTGTAGACAAACGACCTGTGGGGAGCGTCATTGGGCGAGAACAGCGCGTAGAAACGTCCGTTATGATAGCGCAACGATGTGGCCCACTGTCCGTAACCGTAGACAGTGCCCCCCTCAAGACGATAACGGGGATTGTCATCAATCGTGTCGAACACATACCCTATCACCTTCCAGTTGACAAGGTCACGCGAATGCATGACAGGGCATCCCGGCATGAGGTGCATTGTGGTCGAGACCATGTAATAGTCCTCCCCCACCCTTATCACGTCGGGGTCAGGCACGTCAGCCCACATGAGCGGGTTGACCCTGGCTGATGCACATGCCGATGCATTGCCGCACCCGTCGGCCGCGACGGCCGCCATCGGGCATAAAGCCGATATTCCCGCCAACGACAACGCTAAAACAACTTTTTTAATTAACATAGATAGCAAACTTTACTTATTTTATTGTACTTATTTTTCCGACTTATTCAGCCTCGGAGACCGGATTCATCTTCTTAACAATGACAAATCCGCCGCCCACAGGCATAGTCACCTTCACTCGGCCTTTCTTGTCAGCTTTGACCTCTTTGACCGAACCGTTCATATCCTTGTCATCACTATATAATGTGACCTTATCGCCGGCCGCAATCATCTCGGGACTCAGCTCGAGCGTCATCGGCCCCTCCGAGGCATTGACTCCGGCTATATACCATTCATCACCATTACGGCGGGCTATGACGGCATACTTTCCGGGATACCCGTCGACATATCGGGTGTCATCCCAGGTTGTGGGCACCTGCTTCATGAAATCAATGGCCCATGAGGGGGCATCGTCAAGATTATTGGGCGCGAGCGCGAAATGCTGCAACGCACTCTGAAACAGCACTGCCGTGGCGAGGGCGAAAACATCAGAAGTCACTCTGCGCGACCCTCGGGGCGAATTGTCGCCGTTGTAATAACAGTTAAGCGCGCTGCCGCCGAAGTCCATGCTGCCAACCGTGTTGCGCACAAACGGATGAATGGAGGCATTCTTAGCCTCGCTGTCACAGCTCCCCTGCGAAAAGTGCAGGTTCTCGCTTGCAAGCACAGCCTCGCTGGCGGCATAGTTGGGATACATGCGCTCCCATCCGCGCGGCAGGGTACAGCCGTGGAAGATTACGAGCAGACCGTAGTCATTGGCATCGGCCAGGATGTCATGATACAGGCGCATCATCTCCTGCTTGTCACCGCCAAAGAAGTCGACCTTGATGCCTCTCACGCCGTTCTTTTGCATCCATGCCATCTCCTTGCGGCGTTTTACGATGTCGTTCATCACACCGCGCGGGCCTTGAGGTGCATCGTTCCATGTGCCGTTGGAGTTATACCACAGCACAAGGTCAACACCCTTCTCGTGTCCGTAGGCAGCCAGCTGCTCCATACGGTCATATCCAATCTGCGTATTCCACAGCGCGTCCACAAGCACTGAGGTATATCCCATAGCCGCGGCAAAGTCGATATACCGTTTCTGCTCATCGAAATTACAGCTGCTGTCCATGCCCATAATCCAGCTCCATGTGCCCTTGCCGTATCGGTAATCCTTCGAGGGGGCGTAAAGCGGCCTCACAACGTCATAGGGCACTGTGGTCTCCACTATCGGGGCGAGCGTCCGGCCCACGGTAATGGTTCGCCAGGGGGTATAACCGGGCAGTGAGACGGCGGCTGATGTCGAGCCGAAACCGTTCATCTCACCCTGCTGGGGATAACCTATGGTATAACTGCCGTCAGCATTACCTATGAGTCTCGCGGCGCAATAGTCACCGGCTATGCCGGTCTCTGAAATCAGTGTCCATCCCTTATCACCGTTCTTAAACAGGCACGGGAAAGTATAGCCCTCGCCCCAACCGTTCTTGCCGGTTGCGTCATCAAGCGTGTAGGAGGTCTCATAGCTCGGCGACGTGCGGGCAAATCCGCCCATAGGCTTGGCCTGCGGACACAGGAAGGTGGTGGTGCCCTCAGGCATGCCGAAACCTGTGGCCTCTCGCTCAACCACACTGCACAGCGTCTCGCCCTGCGGATGCAGCATATATCTGAAAGCCACGTTGTTGTCACTCACCTCAAAAATCACGTCAAACACTTTGGCATCGCCACGCCCGAACGTAAATTCGCGACGGTTGGCCGTATAGTCGACATGACTCTTCTTGATATTCGGCAACGAATAGCTGTCACTCACCTCGGCCACAGGGGTCGATGACACGAGCGACATATCCGAGCTGAAATCTCCGAGATTAGTCACAAGTCCCAACGGCGACTGCTGTATAAATGTATCTCCTGCATGCTCTACGGAATACACCGGCTTGCCGTCGGCGACACCTACCTTGACAATGGTTGAGCCGTCAGGGCTGCTCACACTCATATCATCGTGCGGGGCAGCTGCATTAGCCGCAAGGCATGAAGCCAATGCCGAAACCATTATAAATCTTTTCATATCGTCTCCTTACTATCAGTTAAAGATTAGGGGCAGGAATTCGTTGAGACACCTGCGCCAAGTAAGCCATTCGTGATGAGTGCCTGGCGACTCGTAATAGACATTGTTGATGCCGGCATCGGTCAGCGAGGCACTGATTTTGTCAATGGCGAAATTCTCCTCCGAGCCCTTGCCGGCAAAGAATGTCTTCACCTTGGAGTTGAAAGCCTTGGCATCGGCAAAAGCTCCGTCATACACCTCGGTAATCTTTGACGGGTCAAGGAAAAGCGCACCGCTGAATGTGCCGATATGGGCAAACTTGTCAAGGTTATAGAGTGTCGTCTTGAGCGTCTGATGGCCGCCCCAAGAGAGTCCGGCCATCGCACGGTTATCACGGTCGGTGAGAGTGCGGAATGTGGAATCAACATAGGGGATTATTTCATTGATGAGTATGGGTGTGAACGACGCGCCAAACTCATCGCGGCTCTCGCCCGGACGTGCGCCGTGGATATATCCGCAATTGCCGTAATCCATGACCACAATCATGGGCTTGCACTTGCCCGAAGCTATCTGATTGTCAAGTATATTGGCCATCATGCCCTGCTGATGCCAGCCGCGCTCATCCTCACCCATTCCGTGCTGGAGATACAGCACGGGATAACGCTTGGACTGTGATGTCTCATACTCGGCGGGGGTGTAGACATAGCAGCGGCGGGGCGACTTCTCGATGTCGGAATAGTAGACACACTCCCTCACCTGCCCGTGGGCCACAGCGGGGTCGTAGGTGTAATACTTTGCCTCCTCCTTGGTCTCTGGAATCTCGATACCTCCGGCCATGCGTCCGCATCCATAGAATGCCTCGCTCGAGGGGTCGATGACGCTTACACCGTCAACGAGAATGAAATAGTAGTGGAAGCCGACAACGAGCGGGTCGGTAGTCGCGCTCCAGAATCCTGCCTCATCGCGTTTCATATCATACTTTCTGCCGCATATATCCACCTTGACATCCTTCGCGCCGGGAGCATGTATGCGGAACATAGCCCTGCCGTCGTCAGTCACGCGCGGATAAATCGCCTCGGGGATATTCGTCACGGCAGCCGTTCCGGCAAGCGGACGTGCGGCAGTCTCGGTATCGGTCACAAGCTCGGGGAAAAGCACCTTTGCAGCGGCCTCACCCATAGCCTTGTACCCGGCGGGATTGGGGTGCAGCCAGTCATACTGATAGAGTATGTTCATTCTTGTAGGCTCGGCGGGGTCGGCAAGCACCTTGTCGAAATCTATCACGCCGTCAAACTTACCGCTCGTGCGTATCCACTCGTTCACGGCCTGACGCGCGGCCTCGTGATAATATGACCAGTAGTCGGTATTGCCAAGCTGGGTGATGGTACCGCCATACACCTTCAGCCCTTGCGCGCGGGCCTTGTCAATGAACGAAGTGTAGGCTTCGATGAGTTTTTCCACGGTATCCTCGGCATGACGGCTTCCGCCGATGTCGTTTATACCCTCATATATTACAATACCTGTCAACCCCTTCTGACCCATGATGTCACGGTCAAAACGCTTAACGGCTGGCTCGCTGAGGCCTCCGGCCACGACACAGTTGCCGCCTATGCCGAGGTTCAGGATGCCCACATTTCCGCCGAGCATCTCGGCGCACACGTCGGTCCAGCGGTTCTGCTTGTCAGTGGTCGTGCCGCGGCCGTCGGTAATCGAGTTGCCGATTACGGCGATACACTCCTTGTCGTCGGCCATGACCTCAAGCGAGCTGATATTGTACCAGTGCTCAAGGCTTTCGGCTGTCACAAAATCCTTTTTGGGCGCGGACTGCCCCTTCATGATATACGATGTGGTGCGCGAACCGCGATGCGACGTGGCATGCTCGGGAGTTTTCTCACCATAATTGATTGTGACCGAAAGCAACTGGAGCGGCTTGAGGTCATACTTGACCGCATCGCTGTAAACCGCCTCATGCGGAGCTATGACCACGCTGTTCTTTCCGTCAAACTTCAGGTATTTCGCCGTCTTGGCATCAATCCTGTCGCCCTCGGTCACATTGGCGATATATACCGACTTAATCTCTACAGGCTCGTCACTGAACTCATTGGAGAGTTTGAGCCTCAGCTCCTCGGCTCCGAGCGAGACATGGATTGTCTGTCGCAGGGAATTACCTGCAAGTGACATCGTCTTGGGCATATCGTTCTGCCCGGTAAACTCGGGGGCGGTAGCCCAGGAGCCGGTCCAGTCGCCTGCAAACGCCGATAGCGAGAGGGCGCACGACATCGCAAGCGATAAAATGTATTTTCTCATAAATATATAATAGTTGCTGTTTTAACTCTATTTAGCCGCAACGCTCACCTTGCACGGCGACTCCTCGCCATGCAGATATGACGGCGAGTAACCGCCGAAATCGAGAACAATCTTCTCAAACACCACACCCGGGTCGAGGGGCGACAGTGTCAGCGTCACAGGGCGGTCCCCCTCATGGGCAGGGACGGGCAGGGTGACACACTTCTCCACCACACGACGTGCCACGGTAGGATAGAAGATATTATAAATATTCTCGGGTGCCTCGTTGAGGTTACTGTTAAAGTTTACGGTCACAGGCTCTTCACCCTCGAAACCAATCGTATAGCGGTGTCCGTCACGGTTGGCGAACGCGAGAGTGGACTTCACCACCACCGTAGCCTTCACCTCGTCAACATCCTTGGGCAGCATTACCGAATACTCAAGTTTGGCACCGTCGACATCGGCAGTGTAAGGCATCACCGACACGCCGCTGAGAGTGCGTCCCATATAGGGCAACACAGTCCACTCGGCATCTCCGGCCGGAGCGACAGCCTTGTTGAAATGCTCGGCCTCAATCGACACATAGCCGTCAGAGGGGGTGAACACATATCCTCCGCGCCCTGCGGCGGCACCGTCGAGACGGAATATCTCAGGCAGGGTGTCGGCCTTGAAAGCATCATTCCATGACGTATAGCCGATATGCTTCTGCGTCATCATACCGTCCCACTTGCCGCCTGACATCACCTTATTATAATAGTTCATGAGGTCTGCGTCACGCTTGAAGCACTCCTCCACGCGGTCGGCCCACTCATTGGCCTCGGGATTACCCTCCTTGTAGAGCTTGTGGTTCATGGCCTGGGCATAATACATGTCGTAGAGGTTGCCCATGAGCTGCAGGGGGAAAAGGATTATCTGCTGATAGGCATCACGCTTCTCAGGCTCAAGCGACATATACTGCCTCCATGCCTCGGCCTCAAGGCGGGCATACTGGTCAGTGACCTTGCGCCACTCACCGCCATCAAGCGAATATGTTTTGCGATCAAGCATCTCAGGTGTCACGCGACCGTTATATTTGCACAGGAGGTTAAGGATGCGGGTTGCCTCATCGGCCTGCTCCTCACCGAACTGCTGTGCGCAGAAAGCACGTGTGTGCTCAAGTATCGTCGAAGCATTATGACGCTTGGGGTTCCAGGCCATGTCAAGGAACAGCGTGATAGGATACTCCATAGGCTTGAGGTCGCCCACATTAAGTATCCACAGCTTGTCCACACCGTAATCATAAGTGAGCTGCATCTGCTCCCACATGTTTTGTATCGGCGTGCAGTTAATCAGTTTGCTGTTGCGCGGGGCACCCACATAGTCCACATGATAATACATGCCCCAACCGCCGGGATGCTGACGCTCCTTATCGTTGGGCAGACGGCGCACATTGCCCCAATTGTCATCGCAAAGCAGGAGCGTAACATCATCGGGCACTCTCAGCCCTGCATCATAATAGTCAAGCACCTCCTTATACAAGGCCCACACCTGGGGTGTCTCCTTGGCCGGACGGCCGGTCTCTTTTCTTATAATCTTACGCTGGTTGTCGATGACCTTCTCAAGGAGTTTCACATCAGCCTTGTCGCTCATAGCCTCGTCACCGTCGCCACGCATGCCTATCGTTATCACATCCTCCGTGCCCTTGGCGCGTGCGATACCTTCGGCAAAAAATTTGTCGAGCACTTTTTTGTTCGTGGCATAGTTCCATGCTCCGTAATCCTTGCGGTGTCTTGCCCACTCCTGATGGTTACGTCCCATAGGCTCGTGGTGCGAGGTGCCTACAATCACTCCCATGCGGTCAGCCGTAGGGCCATTCTCGGGGTCGTCGGCATAGAATGCCCAGCTCCACATGGCGGGCCAGAGGAAATTGCCGCGCAGGCGCAGTATCAGCTCAAACACTCGCTCGTAGAAACGATGGTCGCCATAGCCGGTGCCGTAAGTATTCTTAACCCACCCCGTCAGGCACGGAGCCTCGTCGTTGAGAAATATACCGCGATATTTCACCGCAGGCTCATCCGCAGTGTATGTGCCCCTTTCTATCGACATGTCGGCGCAACGAGCCACAGGCACATCGGCCCAGTCATACCAGGGTGATACGCCAATCTGCTCGGAAAGCTCATAGATGCCGTAGACAGTACCGCGGCGGTCGCTTCCGGCTATGACAAGAGCCTCTTCTATTCCATCGGCAGGATTCTTGACAAATGTCATCACATACTTCTCATTCTTCCCTTTCAGCATGGCCCCGTCAAGTTTCCCTTCCTTTACAAGACGGTCGATGAGAGGTGTCCCGAGAGTGCCGGCGATAACCACACGGCTGCCTGACGGCGATGCCAACAATTCGGCATTCTTGCCGGTGACACGGCCGAAGTCCTCACATAGATTCGTGGCCGCGATTTTCACGGCACTGTCGTCAGAGGCATCGACGCAGACGTTAACAGGCGATGATGACTCCACGAGCACAAACCGCCCGTCAGCGATTGACGGATGTGTGATGCCGGGATGGTCAATGGCGTAAGCCGACACTCCTGCCGCCGACATCGCCACCGCCAGCAATGATTTCTTAATTATTGATAATTCCATGATAATGATTGGTTGGTTACTTATTATCCACAAAGTTACCTAATATACTCAACACTTCGCGACTAACATGGTAACAATAACATCACACAGCGGATTACACCCGTCACAAAACATCTCAAATATATTATTTTTTGTAACATCACGGGATTTTAACAATGTTACATTACTACTGGTGCGATAAAATCGCGTTAGTTTAGAAATCATCAAATAAAGAG
>CAJUCI010000033.1 GCA_910584825.1 uncultured Duncaniella sp.
CGCAATAAACTTTGGCCTTCAAAATTATTTATCCCCAATATTTTTCTACTGACCCATTAGTCGGCAAAGGTCAGTGAGCCTTTTGCTTTGGCTGTACCGACAATGCCGTTACATTTTTATCTTTAGGATGTGTGTTTTTGTAGTTGATGAGTATTGCGTTGATGGTAAGATATAGCGCATCGTTAATAGGCTTGATATCATCGGTAGCTTGGTTGAGGGTTCGCAGACGATGAACCATAAGGTTACGCACGTTATATATACTATAGGCTAAAGATGTATGTGTTTTGTGCTTTTTTCTTAAAAGCAACTGGTTGCAGTCTTCAAACAGTTTGTGGAAGGGCAGATTGCTTTTTGTGTTGTAATCAATGCCGGCATACTCGAATACTTTAGCAATACGGTCTTTTTCATTGGTTTCTGACAGTTGTTTGTCGAAATCGCGCATACCTCCGTTTTCTTGCTCAATGCTATTGATGATATGATGCAGTATGTCGAGCAAGACGCGGTCCATCATCACTTCAAGAACCTGGTAGAGCAGGAAGAAGCGCATCAATTCGCTACTTTCATCCAAAACCCTTTGATGATAATTCTCTAGATAAGGATTTACAAGTTGGCCGGTGCCGTTTATGAGAGCCGGTGATATGGCCTGTATTATTATATTTGAGCCAAAAGTGTCCGGTAATTCCAAAGCTCCTTCTTTATGATACATCGACGACGAGCGTATATGTAGGTCGAGATTTGCGAAATAAGGCAAGTAGTAGCTGAAATTAAGCGTATCGCCCGCATATTCTTTATCCATGACGCAGAACAGCAGGTTCTGGTGCCACGTTTCGGAGCCGTATACCTTTTTACACCAAAGCATCACACCTTCCAAGAAGGAACAATCATGTTCCACAATCAGTTGCCCGACGCCACAATCATTCAGAAGATAGAGATGAAGTATATAGGCATATTCCGCTATATGTTCGTGTTTGCGGATTGTTTCATCTTCGGTGAATAGAGTCAATAGTGATACGGCCCAGCCCAATAATTCAGATGAGCCATCGCTTTTCTTTCGTAGCGTGTAGGAGTTCGACTCCTTGAGTTCGCCGCGATACAGAATGTTGATATGATAGGCGTCAGGCCTGTTTTCGAAAGGCTTGCCGTTATAGTTGTCGTTGAAATGATAAGGGACTTTGCAGTTACATTCATCTGAAATGAATGACTTTGTCTCACGATTGTATGTCCAACTCATTTGTTTGCTCTGTAAGATTCAAATCCGGCGTTAAGTGATTTGTATAAGTTGCAGAACTGGTCGCTTCGAGGATTCAACAGAGCTCTAAAGAAGCGAAAATGGAACTGACGCTGGGCAATGCCGATTTTCTTTTCCTCTTTAAGCATGTCGTTAATCCCGAGATATAGAAGCATGGTCTCGTCTATTGTGCGTCCAAGGTCAATCCGATCAATTATCCCGCTGAAGTCATTGAGACTGTTAACATCAGTAATTGCTTCGTTTTTAATAATATAACCTACAGCTGCATAGAATCCGGTGATGGTTTGAGATTTAGCAAAAATCTGGGGTAAGTTTTTGCCATAAGGGTTCTTGATGCGGTAGTATTCGAGATTATCGTTGTTGTTATTGAACAGTGGTTCACCACTTTCACAGTCTTTTGCCTCAGGATACTGCCAGTGTTCTGTCAGGCTATCTATTCTATTTACAAAGACATTATATATTTTCATCAGTCCAATGAAAATGTCTTCATTGTCATGATTCTCCTTTGACAGGTTTTCAAGGTTACTGATGTCATCGAGGAGACTGATACGGTCTATCTGGTGAGGCGACTCGTTGAGATATGAAATGAAACCTTCGACTATATCGTCGAATTGATACTGTCCGATTCGAGTGATGCTTTCCTGGTCCGTTTGTCTAAAAATTTGTATGCCGTCAATTTCGCGGGCGTAACAGTCGGAATACAGTATTTCTATTTGGTGGCGCAACGACATTTGTGTTTGGCCAGTGTTGAGTGTCAACATTCTATAAAGAATGCCTATGCGGTCTATTCCCAAATAGATTTCAACTCTGATGCTGTTTCTAAGAAATGCCTGACGCTTCCCGTCGTCTGTAAACGAATCGTCTACATCCATCAGGCTGAGCGTTCGTTGCAGGCCGTCAAGAATCACCAAATTGTCCTGATTGTAGAGTTCTAATATTTCATCGTTTCTCAAGCTGTCAAATTCTTCTAGATTATGCTTTTTCGCAAATTCAGCGACGCGCCCGCCGGTAAACGCCAACACGATAGGCGGTATGGTACATCCACGCTGCAGATCGTCGCGCAGCAGCGAGTATACCGTTTTCGATCTATTTACACGTTTGCGCTGAAACTCGTTTTTATCCACTATCTGACGTGCGACACTCAGGTATTCATCGATTGTCATTTCAATCAATATGTTTAAAGACCTGATACGACGGTCATAGATTTTAGAAATAATATCCATATCGGTAACAAAAAAATAGTGGTAAAGCGGGCGCGATGCGTTGTTATGTAAGGTTTTTGCCTCGCCCGACGATTAATTAACGCAAAGATAAATAAACTCACGCAACTATGCAAATATTCGAGCACCGTGGAAAGGACAACAAAAGCAATCTGCCATCTCTGGGACGAAATAGCCATGTTAAAACCATATGGTTATAAATTTTACGGCTGACTTTTATTCCAAAATCCTTTCACAGTATCAGTAAAAAAAGTGCTGTTTAAGCCGTTGTTTTGGAGGGAATAAATCCTTAAGAAAACAAATTTCAGTTGAAAACAAGTTTATATCAGAACAAGTCCCGTCTTCGTGGCATTATTCAACAAAGAAATCAAGGTCTAATTTCTTAAGTTCATATGTGGTTTTTATATCAACACCTACATTATATTCTATCATTAAATGGGCTAACTTATCACCGTCGATTTTAGCAATCTTTACGTTGGCGGGATTATACTCAATCGCCTCCTTGGTAAACGTTGATGTGGTAATGAAGACTCCTTTTCTACCACTTTGTCCTGCCAGTGCACCGACAAAGCTTTGCAATTCCTTTCTGCCTACATTATTGCCGCCGGCCCATCTTTTAGCCTGAATGTGGATTACGTCCAGCCCCAGTTTATCTTCACCGATTATACCGTCTATTCCTCCGTCCCCGGAACGTCCTGTCACCTCGCCGTGACCATAGCCCATGGCTTCCAATAGCGATATGACCAACCGCTCGAAAAATGCAGGCGACATCTCCATGACTTTTTGTAATATGTCATCGGCAAGATTCTGATTTATGAGCGTGTATTGCTCCTCCAATATCTCGTCAGGAGTTTGAACCACAACCTCACTCACCTCCGGCTTACCCACTTTATCTGACACCTCCTCATTATTGGTATTCTTCTTGCTCGATTTCTTAGTATAGAATTCAACAAATTGAGGGATTGTGAACAGATAATCCAAATCGACCTTTTTATTATGGTTGTTTAGCACATCCCTACCAGCTTTAGAAAGCATATAATTCCCTCGGGAAACCGTGGTAAGAAGTCCGGCCTTTTCAAGGTAGCATTTTGCCCAACCCGTCCTATTCTTAATTACCGTCTGACTACCTTTTTTCAAGCGTGCTGCCCGCTCATCCGCCGTCAGAGAAAACATATCGGAAATCATCTCGGTACATTGGTCCAACGATAGAATATCATTAGTGCTTAACACTTTAAGAAGAGGATGCATCACTTCATCAAAAGTCGGAATCATATAGCGTGTGAGGTTTATGTATGGTATCTGATAGAATAAGCGCAAAGTTAAGGAAATTATTATAATATAACGTGAACCCTATATAAGAATTCACGTTAAAACAGCTTTTAGAGGTTATTTAAAACAACCCCCATAAGTCCAATCACTCTCTAAATGATATTATAACGACACAAAGCATTGTAGATGCCGTTGTCATCAATATTATCAGTTATGTAATCAGCGGCTTTTTTCAGCACTTCGTTTGCATTTCCCATCGCGATGCCTATACCTGATTGTTTAATGATGGACAAATCGTTTCCTCCGTCTCCGAATGCCATAGTCTCCGATATGTCAAAACCTTGATAAGCGGCAATCTCCCTGAGTCCTTTGGCTTTACTCACACCTTTGGCTGTAAAATCCGCGAAATCGGGACACCATCTACCCGACTCTATTCCCTGCAGCGTGTTTAATATCTCCGACTCCTGCTGTTCATTTATAAAGGGGGTGAGCTGGAGTATTCTCTGAGTCAACACATCGTCAACAGGCAGTTCACGCTCAATATCCGGCACATTCAACAGGTTACCTACATGCCTTACTTTCTGAGGGTCAGATGCGGTGTTATACATCGTGAGGCTTTTTTCACCGACCACCATACAGGGGAAAAACCATTCACGGGATTTTTCTAAGACGTACATGAC
The DNA here is from genome assembly GCA_910584825.1 of uncultured Duncaniella sp. Taxonomy (GTDB): domain Bacteria; phylum Bacteroidota; class Bacteroidia; order Bacteroidales; family Muribaculaceae; genus Duncaniella. The sequence goes on from CAJUCI010000033.1 coordinate 4,419, forward strand.
TTCATCTTTAGGAATCGGATTACACGAAATCACGTTATCCCCTATAAAACAGTACGCCCCATTGGTCGTGATATAGCCATCAATCAGATGCTCTATCTGCCCAAGATTGTTAATCAGGGCATATGGTCGGCCGGTAGAAATATATATTTCCACGCCGTTGGCTTTTGCTGCCTCTAACGCCGCGACAGTTGATGCCGGGATGGTATGGGTCTTGAAGCTGACGAGGGTGCCGTCTATATCAAAAAACAGTGCTTTAATCATCTTATATTTAGAGGTTGAAAGATTATTCCTTAAATTCATAATTCGCTGTCCGTCAGATGAAGTGCCTCAAGAAATCTGCGCACTGTCGCCTTGTCGCCTGAATATTTGCCTTTGTCCTCACTCAGCTTACATGTACTGCAATAGAACGGCCATGATTCGGTAATCTTCACATCGACAAGTTTGATGACTATATTCCTGGGCCTGACGCCATCGAAATCATTTGTAAAATGAGTGCCGATGCCAAACGACGGTATGCACCTGTCTTCGGCATATCTCTGAATCTCGATTGCGCTATCGACATTCAGCCCGTTACTGAACACAATCTGCTTGGTGCGCGGATCAATGTTAAGGCTCCTGTATTTTTCGACAATGAGATCGAGTTCGCGGAAATTATCGCCGCTGTCTACTCTCAGACCCTTGAACATGTTGGCATAATCCTCCGAGAAATTCAGGCTGAAAATCCTCCAGCCATACGTGTCGTAAAGGAATGTGCCTAACGCGCCTCTATATGTCGCCGCCCATGTTTTCATGGCAAGATAATTTGCCATCTGCGGACCATACATTCCGGCAATAGCGCATATCAGCTCGTGGGCCATCGTGCCTATCGGTACAAGATTATATTTCATGGCGAAATATACATTGCTTGTGCCGATGAATCTTCCGGGGCCCGACATCGAGTCCTGACAATCTTTCATTGCCCTGACCGCAGTGTCCTGAGCCTGAAATGATGCACGGCGTCGGGTGCCGAAATCGCTGAACGTACACCCCGCCTCAATCATTCTTCGCGCCTTGTCATGCGACTTTCGATAATACGCCTCGTAGTCGAGCTTGTCTACATCGCCGGTCATAATATAATACAGCTCCGAGATGATTGCGAGGACTTTAACTTCGAGAAGTATAGTGTCGCTCCAACAGCCTTCAAACTCTACGTCAAGGTGTCCGGCATCATCCTGGTTTATCCTTACCCATCTGCTGTCATAACGGAATCCTTTGAGATAGCTGCAAAACCATGCGGGGATATAACGGCATCTCTTACGGATAAAAGCGATTTCCTCATCGGTGATTATCACGTTTTCAAGCATCTGCACCTGACGACGCAGCTCATCGGCAAACCCCTCGGGATAGACCGTATTATCCCGGTCATTAAACTTGTAACGGACCTGTGTACGTGGGAAATTCTCAATCACCGCACAGCACATTGTGAACTTATACAAGTCATCATCCGTAAAATGTCGTATTATCTGACGCATGATAATCTATTTTTGGAAATTATCGAATTAAGAATAAACTTTAAACTCTATACATATAACAACGGCAATCGACTACGGTTGCCGCCAATTCTATGAGTTATAGTATAAAAACGATAAGACTACTAAAGTCCATTCAGTCATACCGACTCAACATGGTGTCTTATAGAATAAACAGCCTCAAGCATCGTGCTTGATGTTGAGCACGGTGGTATGCTTTAACTCACTGAGCACAAATGAGCTTTGCATTTTCACGATACCTTCGACTTTTGTGAGTTTTTCCACTACAAACCGATTGTAATCGTCGAGGTCTTTGAGCACGATTTTCAATAGAAAATCATAAAAACCGCCTATGCAATAGCACTCAACAACCTCATCGATTCCCGAGATGTCCTCGCGAAACCGATTGATATGCTCCTCGTCATGCACCGCAAGCGACACATTGCAGAATATCACGAGCGGGAGGCCCACCTTCTTGTTGTCGACCAAGGCCGTATAACCCTTAATTACCCCCTCCTTCTCAAGCCGACGTATGCGCTCATACACCGGGGTCTTGGATATGTGCAGCTCGTCACACAGCTCTTTGGTGTTGGCCTTGGCGTCACGCTGCAGGGCCTTGAGAAGTCTTATGTCAGTCTCGTCGAGTTTCATTTGCCGTAATTTTTCCTGTTTTCACTATGCCACACCCCACGATTCAAGGAATCAAAGGTGGTATCAGAACGCAAAATTAGGAATTTTCGCTCAATTTCGATACATACTCAGGAAATTTATCCACATGCAGTAACTTTGCACAAACTTTTACGACTATGTCAACTCAATGTGATTCATCCCATGCCACCTTCTTACCTCGGCCCACATTTGCAGGGCAAAACACTGCCTATCATCTGCTTGCATTATTGACTGTAGGCATTTGGGGCATCACATTTGTGTCGACCAAGTTGCTTATAGGCCAGGGGCTGTCGCCGACCGAGATTTTCCTGCTGCGCTTTGCCATAGCCTATGTGTGTCTGCTCACGGTGTCGCACGGCAAATGGCGCGCCGACTCGCTGCGTGACGAAGCCCTGATGCTCGTTGCGGGTCTCAGCGGCGGTTCGCTATACTTCATAACCGAAAACACTGCCCTCGGCATAACCTTTGCCTCCAACGTCTCGCTGCTCATATGCACCGCCCCGCTGTTCACCATGCTGTTCGGCCACATGTTCTGCGGTATGCCGGTCAGACGCGGAATGCTTACCGGCTCGATGCTCGCGCTGTGCGGAGTCGGGCTTGTAGTGTTCAACGGAGCCGTATCGTGGGGAATAAATCCGCTCGGCGACCTGCTCACAGTCGTTGCCGCGATGCTGTGGGCCACCTACTGCCTTGTGCTCAAGAGCGTAGGCTCGCGCTACCAGTCGCTGTTCGTTACGCGCAAGGTGTTCTTTTACGGCGTAATGTCGGCCTTGATGATTTATCCGTTCACGTCGCCCGACTTCGACCCGGCTATACTCTTGCGCCCCGTAGTGTACGGCAACCTGATTTTTCTCGGCGTGGGTGCATCCATGATGTGCTATCTGATGTGGAGCATGGTGGTCAAGAAGCTCGGCGCGGAAAAGACGGCCAACTATATCTACTGTATCCCGCTCGTGACCATAATCTCCTCGGTGATATTTCTCGACGAACCGGTGACTTTGATAACACTTCTCGGCACGGCATTCATAATCGGCGGCGTATATCTTGCCGAAAGATAAGAGGATAATTCGTATCTTTGCAGGAGTGAATTACCGCTAATCTAAAAATATGCCATGAATAAAGTCCTGCTTGTAATAGCCACGCTGCTCGTATGCCGCTTCGGGGCATCGGCACAATGGGTGCCTGACCTCGGCAACGGCACTTACAAGAATCCCGTAATCCATGCCGACTATTCCGACCCCGATGTCATCCGCACCGGCGATGACTACTGGATGGTGGCGTCGAGTTTCACATGCTTTCCGGGCATTCCCGTGCTCCATTCACGCGACATGGTCAACTGGGAGATTGTCAACCATGTGTACCCCCGTCTGCCGCTCGGCAAATATGACCGCCCCGTACACGGCGAGGGGTCGTGGGCTCCGGCAATACGCTATCATGACGGCATGTACTACGTGTATTTCTGCACGCCGTATGACGGACTCTTCGTGGCCCGCGCCACTGACCCGCGCGGCCAGTGGGAGCTGACCCAAATGCTCGAAGTGGCCAAGTGGGAAGACCCGTGTCCGTTCTGGGATGACAACGGTGAGGCTTATCTCGTACACAGCATCCACCGCGGAGGACCGGCCATAATCCACCGCATGAGCCGGGACGGACTGCGGCTGCTCGACAACGGCACGGTAGTGTATCACGACGAAAAGACCAATCCGATACTCGAGGGGATGAAGATGCACAAGCGCGACGGATGGTATTACATCTTCGCCCCGGCCGGAGGGGTATCGACCGGGTGGCAGACCGTACTGCGCTCACGCAACCTTTATGGCCCCTACGAGGCGCGACGCGTGATGGAGGCCGGCGACAACGGCATCAACGGCCCGCACCAGGGGGCACTCATTGACACTCCAGACGGAAAGGAATGGTGGTTCATGAATTTTCAGTCGAAAGGGATACACGGACGCGTCACCCATCTCCAACCTGCGCGCTGGAGCGACGACGGATGGATAGTGATAGGCGACGACCCTGACGGCGACGGCATCGGCAACCCGGTGCTGACCCACCGCAAGCCCGCAATCCCCGGCAAGCATGAAATCAAAATCCCGCAGACGTCCGACGAGTTTGATTCCCCACGCCCAGGCCTGCAGTGGCAATGGCAGTCACATCCGCGCGACGAATGGTATTCGCTCACTTCCCGCCCCGGCTTCATGCGGCTCAATGCCGTAAGCTGTCCGTCAGAGCATGGCAACCTGTATTTCGCGGGCAACCTGTATCTTCAGAAACTTCCCGCCCCGACATTCACCGCCACAACCCTTGTCGAGGCCGGCTTCTCGGTCAGCGGCGAGCGTGCCGGACTCATCATGATGGGCAATGCCTACTCCTACATCGCCGTTATCCGCGGCGACGAGGGCTATCGCATAGCCGTGGTCACAGGCAAGAATGACAAGTATGCCGTAACCCCCAAGGAACTGACCTCGGTAGCGATAAACGTCCCGAAGGCGTGGCTTAGGGTGAGCCTCGACAATGACACCGAATGTCACTATTCCTACAGCCTCGACGGCAAAGACTTCACCCCACTCGGCCCGGCATGCACAGTGACACCCGGCACATGGATTGGAGCCAAGACGGGTATCTTCTGCTCCTCGCCCAATGTGGTACCCTCGTCAGGCTATGCTGACTTTGACTGGTTCAGGATAGAATAGTCTCCAACCCCGACACAAATCTATTTTTAGAGATTTTTTTAGATTCTATCATATTTAGCGACAGTATTAATCGTAAATGTCGTATATTTGAGCCATAATTATAATCTCAGACAACATGTTCAGCAAAGACACATACATAGCCCGCAGGGAAGGGCTTAAAAAGAGCGTCGGGAGCGGTCTGCTCCTGTTTCTCGGCAACGACGAGGTAGGACGCAATTTCGAGGACAACTATTACCGCTATCGTCAGGACTCCTCGTTTCTCTACTATTTCGGCCAGCCCTACGCTGGACTCAATGCCGTAATCGACATCGACAACAACCGCGAAATCATCTTCGGCGACGAGTTGTCAATCGACCACATCGTGTGGATGGGCACCCAGCCTACCCTTCACGAGAAAGCCCACGGCGTAGGCATCGACACCACTCTGCCCTCAGCCGACCTGCGCAAATATCTTGACGCGGCCCGTGCCGCCGGACAGCGCATACACACGCTCCCCACCTACCGCCCCGAGCATCAGCTCAAGCTGTGGCGTCTGCTTGACATCCTCCCGGGCACCGACACCCCGTCGGTCGACTTCATCCGTGCCATCGTCAATCAGCGCAACTACAAGTCAGCCGAAGAGGTCGAGGAGATAGAGCGCGCCTGCAACGTCACCGCCGATATGCACATCGAGGCCATCCGCTGCACCCGCCCCGGCATGAAGGAATATGAGGTAGTGGCCCGCCTCGAGGAGGTCGCCGCCGCCAATGACTGCACCCTCTCGTTCGGCACAATCGCCACCATCAACGGCCAGACACTCCATAACCCGTGCCATTCCAACACCATCGGCCCGGAGGATATGCTGCTCGTTGATGCAGGAGCCGAGACACCGATGGGATATTCCGGCGACATGTCATCGACGGTATGCGCGGGCAAGAAGTTCACACCGCGTCAGAAGATGGTCTATGACATCCAGGTGGCCTCGCACCGCGCCGCCGTCGAGATGCTTCGCCCCGGCGTGAAGTTTCTCGACTGCTACGAAAAGTCAGCCGAGGTCATATGTCAGGGCATGAAGGACCTCGGCATAATGAAAGGCGACCCCGTCGAGGCAGTAAAGGCAGGGGCACACGCCATGTTCTTTCCCTGCGGACTCGGCCACATGATGGGACTTGACGACCACGACATGGAAAATCTCGGCGAGGTATATGTGGGATATGACGGCAAACCCAAGAGCACACAGTTCGGACGCAAGTCACTGCGCCTGGCGCGAGAGCTGGAGCCGGGATTTGTACTCACCATCGAGCCGGGCGTCTACTTCATCCCCGAGCTAATCGACTATTGGGGAGCCGAAGGCCGCTTCAAGGAGTTCATCAATTATGACGAGCTAAACAAGTGGCGCGACTTCGGAGGCATCCGCAACGAGGAAGACTACCTGATAACCCCCGACGGCGCACGCATGCTCGGCAAAAAAATCCCCCTCACCACCGAGGAGGTCGAGGCGATGCGATAGGCATTCGTTGATTCTGATACAACCCAAATAAAAAACGGCCATTTATCTGTCACTTAAGATAAATGGCCGTTTTGCGTTGTATTCCCGTAGGGAGTCGAACCCTAATCGTCGGAACCGGAATCCGATATTCTATCCATTGAACTACGGGAACGGTCGATAGCTATTTCTAAAATAGTGTTTGCGAGATGCAAAGTTAAGATATATTTTGTATTTTTGCAAGAAAAAAGAATCAACACAGTTATGAACGTGAGGATAGAGCCTTCGTGGCACAACGCGCTCGCCGCCGAGTGGGACAAGGAATATTTCGCCCGGCTCACCGATTTTGTGAGGAGCGAATACGGCTCGGCCACTGTCTACCCGCCTGCCGGAAAGATTTTTGCAGCATTCGACGCCTGTCCGTTCGAGGATGTCAAGGTGGTGATACTCGGCCAGGACCCCTATCACGGCTTCGGCCAGGCCAACGGTCTAAGCTTCTCGGTAAATCCGGGGGTGGAGATTCCACGTTCGCTCCAAAACATATATAAGGAACTCGAGTCAGACCTCGGCATCACTCCCCCACCCTCGGGCGACCTGAGCCGCTGGGCCAAACAGGGGGTGCTTCTGCTCAACGCCACGCTCACCGTGCGGGCCGGTAGTGCAGGCTCGCATCAGGGGCACGGCTGGGAGGAGTTTACCGATGCCGCCGTGCGCCGTCTTGCCGAAGAGCGTGAGGGGCTGGTGTTCATACTGTGGGGAGCATACGCGCAGCGCAAAGGCGCGTTCATCAACCGTATGCGCCATTGCGTCATCGAGTCGCCCCACCCTTCACCCCTGAGCGCGTCGCGCGGATTTTTCGGGAGTCGACCCTTCTCCAGGGCTAACGCCTATCTCACCGCCCGCGGCATGACGCCTATCGAGTGGTAGAAATCTAAAAAAAATAATTATACGATGAATATGAAATATACTCTCAACGAGCGCGTGGAGCGAGCCAAAGAGCTGCGCGCGCAAGGATATAACTGCTCGCAGTGTGTCGTCATGGCTTTTGACGATGTGATTGACGGCGACATGTCGATGCTCGTGCGGGTGGCCCACGGATTCGGCTCGGGCATGGGCGCGAGCGGCGACGTGTGCGGGGCCATCTCGGGCACCACTATGGTGCTCGGACTTGTGCATGACAACGAGCCGCGCCCCCAACTCTATAGCCGTGTGCGCGAGGCCAGGGCCGATTTCGTCAACCTCGAGGGCTACAGCGACTGCCGCGACCTGAAAAAGGAGGGGCGCAAACCGTGCCTCGAACTCATCACCGACGCCGTGGCACTTCTGCACAAAAGGCTTGAGAATGCTTAGGCCGCTTGCCGTCATATTGTCAATAATCACATTCCTGACCTGTCAGGCCGAGGTTGACACGCGCCAAGGGTGCCTGTCATCGTCATTCAAGACACTTCAGGTGCAATATGACGGCGACATGTTTGCCCCGCCGGTAATCAACCTCAACAATCCGGGCGAACGGATAGTCATATCGTTTGACGAGCTTGCCGACGACCGCCGCTATCTGCGCTACTCGCTCGTGCACTGCGATGCGTCATGGCAACCCGAGGAGCTGGTCGACTCGGAGTTTCTCGACAGCTTCAATGAGGGGACGGTCGAGGATTACGATTACTCACAGGCGACCGTAGTACACTATGTGCACTACACCATCACGCTGCCCAACGAGCAGGTGCGCATCACCCAGCCCGGCAATTATCTGGTAAAGGTGTATGACGAGAATGAGCCTGACGTGACACTGGTGCAGGCGCGCTTCGGCGTGTGCGACTTCTCGGCCCGGGTGGGTGCAGCCGTAAGCTCGCGCACCGACATCGACGCCAACGAGTCGCACCAGCAGGTGAGCGTCACAGTCGACACCCGCGAACTTGGGATGGACGACCCGTTCAATGACCTGCGCATAGTCGTCAGCCAAAACGGCCGCCCCGACAACGAGGTGACACTCACCACACCGCAACGCATCCACGGCAAGCAGGTCATCTACGAGCATCTGCGCCCGCTGATATTCAATGCCGGCAACGAGTACCGACGCTTCGAGACCTCATCGGTCAACTATCCCGGCCTGGGGATAGAGCGTATGATTCACGACGCGCCGGTCTATAACGCCGTGCTTTACACCGACACGCCCCGCTCCGGCCAAAGCTATCTCTACGACAGCACTCAGCAGGGACGCTACCTGGTGAGAGACGTGGACACATCTGACAGCGACACCGAGGCCGACTATGTGCTCACGCATTTTACCCTGCAGATGCCCCCGATAGCAGGAGCCGACATATTCATTGACGGCGACCTGACCGACCGACGCTTCACCCCCGCGTCACACATGGTCTACAACCACGCCACGGGGTGCTACGAACAGTCGATGCTGCTCAAGCAGGGGGCCTACAACTATCAGTATCTCGCCGTGCCCAACGGCAGCGGGCGCGGGTACACATCGCCGGTGGAGGGTGACAAGTATCAGACAGTCAACGAGTACACCGTCAGAGTCTACCACAGGCCCAAGGGCACACGATTTGACCGGCTCGTAGGCATCACCACCGTCAAGGCCGGAATCTGAGCAATCCCACCCCGGCCGACAAACTATTTTTTAGGAACTTATGCAAGAAACATCTGAAGAAATCATGCTGCAAATACAGGACACACTCGTTTCGCTCGACCTTGCGGAACAATTCTTCTGCTGTGACATCGACGCATGTCTCGGCGAATGCTGCATAGAGGGGGACGCGGGCGCACCGCTTACCGAGGCCGAACGCGACGAGATAGACCGTCTGCTCCCCGCGTTTGAGGACAAACTTCTCCCCTCGGCCCGCGAACGCATCGCCGAGGCCGGCACGAGCTATCTCGACCCCGACGGCGACCTTGTGACGCAGATTGTGGAGGGGCGCAACTGCATCTACACATGCTATGTCCCCGGCGGAGTGTGCCAATGCGCCATCGAATGCGCCTACAACGAGGGTAAGACCGGCAAGTTCCGCAAACCGTCGTCATGCGCGCTCTATCCCGTCCGACTCACCGAATACCCCACCTTCACAGCCGTCAACTATCACCGCTGGAAGATATGCAAGGCCGCCGAGAAGAAAGGCCGCGAGTTAGGCATAAGGCTCTATCAGTTCCTCAAAGGCCCCCTCACCGACCGTTTCGGCAAGGAATGGTATGACGAACTGTGCGAAGCCTGCGAGGCTTATCTTGAGGAATACGGTAGCTCAGAGTCGATAAAGTAATGAGTTTATAAAGTTAAGATGGCTTAGGTGTTTAGGAGTTTACAAAGTTAAATAAGTAAGAAAGTTAAGATAATAGCCCGGTGGATACGATTCCCACCGGGCTATTATCTTAACTTTCTAAACTTTTTACTTTATCTACTATAGTGAATCAGTCATGCCTGTTGAGGTCCTTTTCGGGGAGGGTTGTGGTCGGCTCTATGCCGTCGCGCTTGAGGAGCGCGTCGATAGTGGCGTCATGTCCGCGGAAACGGCGGTAGAGCACGGCGGGGTCCTCGGTGCCGCCACGGGTGAGGATATTGTTGCGGAACGAGTCGGCTGTCTCACGGTCAAAGATGCCATGCTCCTTGAAATGAGCGAACGCGTCGGCATCAAGCACCTCGGCCCACTTATAGCTGTAATATCCTGCGGCATAGCCTCCGGCAAAAATGTGGCTGAATGTCGGGGCGAAAAGCATACCCTCGACAGGCTCAAACATGGCAACCGAAGCCACGGCATCGTTCTCAAACTTTGCGGCATCCTCGACAGGCTCGGTGATGGTGTGCCATGCCATGTCAAGCAGACCGAAACTGAGCTGACGCAGACAGGCGTAGGCGGCTCCGAACTGCGACGAGGCCACGATGCGGTCTACAAGCTCGGCGGGAATCGGTTCGCCGGTCTCGTAGTGGCGGGCAAATCCGTCAAGGAACTCCTTCTCAGTGAGATAATTCTCATTGAACTGCGAGGGAAGCTCGACGAAATCGCGGAGCACATTGGTGCCGGCAAGCGACGCGTACTTGGTGTTGGCAAGCAGACCGTGGAGTGCGTGGCCGAACTCATGGAGGAATGTCTCAACCTCGTAGGGGGTGAGCAGCGACGGTTTGGTGGCGGTGGGCTTGGTGAAGTTCATCACGATGGTCACATGCGGACGCGAGTTGGTGCCGTCAGTCTCGGTGCGCTGCCCCTTGAACTCGGTCATCCACGCTCCGGCGCGCTTGCTTGCGCGGGGGAAGAAGTCGGTATAGATAACGCCGAGATAACTGCCGTCACGGTCTTTCACGTCAAAGGCTGTCACATCGGGGTGATATACTGGGATGTCGGCATTCTTCTCAAAGGTAAGTCCGTAGAGCTTGGTAGCGAGGCCAAACACTCCGTCAATCATATTATTAAGTTCGAAATAAGGACGCATCTCCTCCTCGTCGTAGGCATACTTGGCATTACGGAGCTTATTGGAGTAATAGCTGTAATCCCAGGGCTTAATCTCCACGGGGTGTCCCTCGAGCTTGGTGGCAAAGGCTGTCAGCTCGGCAAACTCGGCCTGCTGGGCGGGGCGGTAAGCGTCGCGGAGCGAGTTGAGCAGGTTGTAGACGTTCTCAGGCTTGGCGGCCATGGTGTTGGCCAGCGAATAGTCGGCATATGTCTTGTAGCCCAGCAGATTGGCCAGTTTCAGACGGGTCTCGGCAATCTCCTTGAGCACAGGTATGTTATTGTATTCACCCTTTGAGTTGCGGCCGCTGTAGAGCTTGTACATCTTCTCGCGCAGGTCGCGGCGGGTGCTGTTCTTCATGAAAGCCATGTACACGGGCTGGTCGAGCGTGAAGAGGTATTCCCCCTCCTTGCCCTCCTCCTTGGCGGCAAGCGCGGCAGCCTCGATTGACGACTCGGTGAGTCCGTCGAGGTCGTCGGCCTTGAGCCATATCTTATATGTGTTCAGCTCCTTGAGCACGTTCTGACCGAAAACGGTGGTCAGCTCGCTCAGGCGGCTCGACAGCTTGCTGTAGGTGTCGCGGTCGGCCCCTTCGAGCAGCGCGCCGTTGCGCGTGAACGACTCATAGGTGCGCTTGAGCAGCATCTTGTCCTCGGGAGTCAGTCGCAGGGTGTCGGCCGAGTCGTGCACAGCCTTGATGCGTTTCCACAATCCCTCGTTGAGCGAGATTGAGGTCGAGTAGTCCGACAGGCGGGGGGTAATCTTCATCGACAGCTCCATGACGGCATCGTCACTGAGAGCCGACTCGAGCGGGAAGAACACGTTGAGCACGCGGTCGAGGTCGCGTCCGCTGTTCTCAAGTGCCACGATGGTGTTCTCAAATGTCGGGGCCTCTGGGTTGGCCACAATCTCGTCCACGCCCTGCAGACCGAGCTTGATGCCACGGTCAATCGCAGGCTCATAGTGCGATATGTCGATTTTGTCAAACGGAGGGGTGCCGTGAGGTGTACCCTTGAACTCCTCAAAGAATGGATTCTGAGCTTGTGTCATAATGCTTGTCGTTACGGCCAATGCCGTGATAATGGATTTGCGCACTGTATTTTATCTATTAGTAATTAGTAATTCTTGGCAAGCCAAGCGGCTAAAGCCGGTTAAGCAATTCTAAGGCCATCCTATGCGGTCATCTTCGCTGTATGGCCGTGTCGACGACTATGGCCATGAGATGCGGGTCGGTCTGACCGAAAGCGGCAATGGTGTTCTTGTCGTCGGCAAGCGCACGCATAAACCTGTCAACATCGCCGTCCATTGCCTTAATAGCCTCGACATAATGGTCTACGGCCTCGCCCGGATGGCCGGTGAGCATGCTCAGGTGTCCGGCGTTGAGGAAATCGTTGGGTCGCGGCGATGCCCCGGCCAGGAGTGTGGCGGTGTATTTCACGCAACGGTCATAATCGCCGTTGAGCAGCGTGCACCATGCAAGGGCCCGCGTTGCCTTCTCGTTGCCCGAGCCGAGAAACTCGGCCTTGAAAAGATATTGCAGGGCCTCGTCATATCGGCGTAGCTTCACGAGTGAGAGACCTATATTGAGGGCAATGTTCACATCATCGGGACGCTCTTCGGCCAGGCGGCGGTAACACTCGAGAGCCTTCTCCCAGTTGCCGAGCGTGCGGTGACACCAGGCGAGCCGCCTTACTGTCCACCGGCTCGACGAGTCGAGCATGTCGGCCTCCTCGTAATGGCGCAGGGCGGCGACGGGATTGCCGAGCGACTGCTCGCAATAGCCCATCTTCTGACTTATGGCCGCTGACGGTGCCGACTTGGCGGCAAGACGGCGGAACACCTCGAGCGCGTCGGCATAATATCCGCGCTTGAAATAAAACTCGGCTATCACCATGAGCGTGTCAGCGTCGTCAAACTCCGCCTCAAGCGCGGGGATTGCCGGTATGTTAAGCCCCACGGCAAAGGGGTCGGTGAACTCACCCTTGCGGCGGAACAGTTTGAAGAACCTGTAGAGGTTGCGCACATAGTTAGTGGCAAGCTCCTCGCGCTCGCGTGTGCGCTGACCCATCCCGGCCATGCGCACGGCGTCGAGCTGCTCGCTCTGCATCCTCAGTTGGGTGAGCATCATGTCGCGCTGGGCCGCCGGTATCTGACCGAGCGAGAGCGCGACGGAATATTTGTCATTGTCGCAGAACATCGGCATCTCACCGATAATCTCCACCAGCGAGGCTATCTCGGGCACATCGCTGACCGCCACCTGTGAATGTGACGGATGGAAGGGGAGAAACCAGTTGGCCATATCGTTGAAGAAGGCAAATGTCTTGAGTTTGCCGAACGTTGCCATCATCACATCGCCCCCGTCCTCCTGCAACTCCTGCAGCTCCTTCAGACGGTCGGCCACGCCTGACTTCTCAAGCATCTCGGCCCACTCGGGATTCTCCTCGATAGCCTCGGGGTCAATGGGTTTGTCCTTGAGTTTTTCGATTTCGGGGCGGAGCTTCATCATCTCGGGCATCACCTCGTCGTTAAACTTGCGGGTGATGCGCTCGGTGTCACGCGAACGCACAAACTGCATCGTGGCAATCCTGACATCGCGTGTCCATGACGGCATGTCCTTGAGCGCGGCCAGGCGGTTGCGCAGACGTACCGACATGGCCCGTCCACGGTAAAGCCACATGCCCACCAACAACGCGCACAGCGCACGCACCGACACATCGGCCACGTCCGAGCCATACGCATCCATCAGCAGCGACATCCTGCGCTCGTCATACTGCTCCATGAGCCCCATCAACACCGCGCTGACCAGCAACGACTTGAAATATTCAGGCAGTGACTTGTCGGCCATAGCATCGCGCAGAGTCGACTCGTCGGCCACATCGAGCGGATAAGTAGTCCAGATGCGGTTGAAGATGCGTTTCTCCAACTGCTCGGCCTGGATGGTAAACTCGCGTGCGGCCTTGACAGGATTTTCGGTAAGGGCGGCAAGCGACAGCTTCTGCGTCACCTTGCCATACTGCTCCATCAGCGCGGGCAGAGTGTCGGCCGGCGTGGCCATCTCATAGCGCAGAGTGTTGAAATACAGCGTCGGGGCATCCTTCATGCGCACCATGCGGCGCATGCCGTCGGTCAGCGAGCGCACACTCTCGGTGATGTCAGAGTGAGCCTCGGCCAGTCCCGGGTCAGGCAGTCCCTGCAGGGCATAGCGGGTCATGTAGCCATACCCCTCGCGCAGACGCTCCACCTCGGGAGCATAGCGGCGCAGGTCAGGATAAGCCGCCACGGCACTGTCAAGTATGTCAAACGCCGCAGTCACCCGCCCCTCGGCGAGAAGCGGTTCTATATTGTCAAAAATTGTGGTATTATCAGTCATTTCAAGAGTGTTCAGATGCAAATTTACAATAAACCAAGCAAACATCGTGCCAAAGTCACTGATTATTTACCGATTCAGCCATTTTTATAAACAAACGTCAGATATATTCAGTTGCGAAACGGCCGGTTCGGAACTGAGCAGTTCGCAACTGAGCACATAGCCAACAAAAAGTCTAAATCCGTAGGACAACAGCAGGATTTTTTGTAAATTTGCACAATTAAAATAACACCGATAATGCCTCACAATATCGCGGTGCTCGGCTCTACGGGGTCGATAGGCACCCAGACTCTGGATATAATATCACAATTTCCCGACCGTTTCCGTGCCGTAGTGCTCGCGGCCGGGAGCAATGTAGACATGCTCATCGAGCAGGCGCGCAAGCACCGCCCTGCCCTCGCCGTCATTGCCGACGAGAGCAAGTATGGCCGTCTGAAAGAGGCCCTTGACCCGCTGGGCATTGAGACAGCCGCCGGTGACGAGGCTCTTGCCGATGCTATGGAGCGACCCGACTTCGACACCGTGGTGACCGCCACAGTGGGCTACAGCGGTCTGCTCCCCACCATCCGCGCCATCCGCGCCGGCAAGCAGATAGCCTTGGCCAACAAGGAGACCCTCGTGGTGGCCGGCGAACTCGTGACACGTCTGCTGCGCGAGTCGTCATCGACCGTAATCCCCGTCGACTCGGAGCACTCGGCAATCTACCAGTGCCTCAAGGGGGAGGACACTGAGACAGTCAAGAAGCTCATCATCACAGCCTCGGGCGGCCCGTTCCGCACATGGACACGTGAGGAGACCGCCCGCGTGACCGCCGCACAGGCCCTCAACCACCCGCGCTGGCACATGGGGGCGAAAATCACCATCGACTCGGCCACGATGCTCAACAAGGCGTTTGAAATCATAGAGGCACGATGGCTTTTCGACGTAGCACCCGAGAAAATCGAGGCCGTTGTGCATCCCCAGTCCATCGTCCACTCGATGGTGGAATATGTCGACGGAGCTGTCAAGGCCCAGCTCGGCATCCCCGACATGCATCTGCCCATACGCTATGCCCTCGGAGACGCTACCCGTCTGCCGAGCGAGGAGCGTCCGCTGAGCCTCAGCGACTACGCGCAGCTCACTTTCGAGAAACCCGACCCCGAGAAGTTCCCCTGCCTCACCCTCGCATCCTACGCGCTGACCAAGGGGGGAAACGCTGCATGCATCGTCAACGCCGCCAACGAGGTGGCCGTGGCGGCATTCCTCAAAGGTAAAATCTCGTTCCCGGGCATCTACGACACCATCACCGACGCCCTCGGGCACATCCCCTACATAGCGTCGCCGTCGCTTGACGACTATGTGGCCACCCACCACGCCACCATCGAATATGCCGCATCAAAATGCCGCGGCTGAAATCACCCCGCATATTAACCTCATAACCCTTTGCCCGACAGGCAAACGCATCAAATGGAATCATTTCTCATCAAGGCCCTGCAGTTTATAATCGCACTCGCTTTTCTTGTGATTATACACGAGTTCGGCCACTATATCTTCGCAAGGATTTTCGGCATCAAGGTCGACAAGTTCTACATGTTCTTCAACCCCCGTTTCAGCATATTGCGCTACGACCCGCGCACCAACCGTGTCGGGCTGTTCGTGCGTCAGGGCGACGAGGAGAAGAATACAGCTGACAAGGCCGCCGTGTCATTCTCGGTAGGCAAGCCCCACCCCGCCACCCCCGGCGACACACGCACCTCGTGGCGCGACACCATCTACGGCATCGGCTGGGTGCCCCTCGGAGGCTACTGCGCCATCAACGGCATGATTGACGAGACCAACACCAAGATGAGCGACGTGGCCCAGCCCTGGGAGTTCCGCACCAAACCCGCCTGGCAGAGGCTTCTCGTGATGTTTGGCGGTGTGCTCTTCAACTTCATTCTCGCCATACTCATCTATGCCGGCATCGCCGCCAACTGGGGTCAGAAATACATCCCCTTTGACGTGGCCACCGAAGGATTTGACTTCGTTCCCGCCGCCCAGAAGGCCGGATTCCGCAACGGCGACATTCCCCTCATGGCCGACGGCGTGAAACTCGATGCCGCCGACGGCGACTACATGATGCGCATGGTCGAGGCCAAGAATGTGACCGTGCTGCGCAATCTCAAAGACACCGTAAATATCGCCATACCGTCAGACTTCATCTTCCGCCTCAACGATGACAAGGGCTTCATGGCCTATCGTCTGCCGGTCTACATCGACCGTCTCGTGCCCGGCGAGGCAGCTGCCAAAGCCGGACTCATGGAGGGCGACCACATCATCGCGGTCGACTCCGTGGCCACACCATCGTTCACCGAACTCACTCCTGCGCTGCTCGAGCACGCCGGCAAAGAGACCATGATTACCGTAGAGCGCGAAGGCTCGACAGTAACGCTCCCTGTCACCCCCAACGAGTACGGCAAGCTCGGCTTCCAGCTGCGCCCGATTACCGACGTGTATCCCCCCGTGACCATCGACTACGGCTTCTTCGAGTCGTTCCCCAAGGGCTGGGAGATTGGCACATCCACCCTCAGCAACTATGTAGGCTCGATGAAGCATGTGTTCTCGTCGGAGGGCGCGCAGAGCCTCGGCGGATTCGGCACGATAGGCAACATGTTCCCCGACCGCTGGAACTGGCTCACTTTCTGGGAGATTACAGCGTTTCTCTCGGTGGCACTCGCGTTCATGAACATCATCCCTATCCCCGGCCTCGACGGCGGACACATCATGTTTCTGCTCTGGGAGGTGGTAACCCGCCGCAAAGTGCCTGAGAATGTACTCATAGCCGCTCAGTATGTGGGCATGGGATTCCTGCTCCTGCTCCTTGTCTATGCCAACGGCAACGACATATTCCGCGCATTCTTCAAATAACAAAACTGCAACCCGGCTCAGCCGATTAAGAGGGTGTTTAATAACAAATGTTAAAGTCGGAGTCCATTCTCTTGAGGTGGATTTCGGGATGAATTGAAGGAGCAATGCTGTAGCATTGTGACTGAGATTCAGCACGAAAGGCACCCAAGAGAATGGATGCAAACAAGCATTTATAACATCCTCGTAACAATTACAGCGATGAAAATCAAAGATAGAATAAGTTACAAAAATCTGCATGGATGTCTTTTTGGCTACCCTGTCCCTAATCTTCAGTCACAATGCTACAGCATTGCTCCTTCAGATTATGAACAGGTTAGCTCAAAAATCCATCCACTCCGACTTAACATTTGTTATTAAACACCCTCTAATGCAACAATACAACACCATAACCCTAAAGCGCGGCAAGGAGGAATCGCTCCTGCGCTTTCACCCCTGGGTGTTCTCGGGGGCTATAGCCAATCTGCCCAAAGAGATTGAGGAGGGCGACACGGTGCGTGTCGTCGCATCTGACGGCCGCATGCTC
Source organism: uncultured Duncaniella sp. (assembly GCA_910584825.1). GTDB lineage: Bacteria > Bacteroidota > Bacteroidia > Bacteroidales > Muribaculaceae > Duncaniella. The sequence continues at coordinate 21,979 of CAJUCI010000033.1, forward strand.
GGCGTCGGACACTACGAAATCGGCTCGATAGCCGTGCGCATGCTCACGGCCGCCGAAGAGGAAATCAACGAGGAGTTCTACCGCGAACGCCTGGCCCAGGCGTGGGCTCTGCGCGAACGCCTCGGACTGATACGTCAGGACAACACCACATTCCGTCTCGTGCACGGCGAGGGCGACTTCCTGCCCGGATGCGTGGTCGACGTCTACGGCAACACCGCCGTGCTCCAGGCCCACTCGCCCGGCATGCACTATGCCCGCCACATCCTTGCCAAGGCTCTGACCGAACTCAACGGGGCCGGCATCAGGAATGTCTATTACAAGTCGGAGACCACCCTCCCCTACAAGGCGCGCCTCGACCCCGTCAACGACTATATAATCGGTGGATTCGAGACCAACATAGCCATCGAGAACGGGCTGAAATTCAACATCGACTGGCTCAAGGGTCAGAAGACAGGATTTTTCGTAGACCAGCGCGACAACCGCGCCCTGCTCCAGCACTATAGCGCGGGGGCAAGGGTGCTCAACATGTTCTGCTACACGGGCGGATTCTCGGTCTACTCCATGCGCGGCGGGGCCACGCTGGTCCACTCGGTCGACTCCTCGGCCAAGGCCGTGGCACTCACCGATGCCAATATCGAACTGAACTTTCCCGGCGACACCCGCCACAAATCGTTTGCGCAGGATGCCTTCAAGTATCTCGCCGACATGCCCGACGGAGCCTATGACCTCATCATCCTCGACCCTCCGGCGTTTGCCAAACACCGTAGCGCAATCAAGAACGCTATGGTAGGCTATCGCCGCATCAACGCCGCCGCGTTCCGTAAGATAGCCCCGGGAGGCATACTCTTCACATTCTCATGCTCACAGGCCATCTCGCGCGAGCAGTTCCGCCTCGCCGTGTTCACCGCCGCCGCCCAGTCGGGCCGACGTGTGCGCATACTCCACCAGCTCACCCAGCCCGCCGACCATCCCGTCAACATCTACCATCCCGAGGGCGAATACCTCAAGGGTCTCGTCCTCGCCGTGGAGTAAAACCGCGCAATGACAGGACCCAATCATCACATAAGCTCATAACAATCAAAATTTCCCACATTAGTGAAACTGTTTATTCCAGCCATGGCAGCATTAGCCATCACAGCATCGTGCGCTTCGGGCGGCAAGACCACCGAGGCCGACGAGTTTGACTACACAGCCGACCGCTTCGCCGACATCGAAGTGCTCCGCTATCAGGTGCCCGCATTCGAGGAGCTCACCCCTCAGCAGCGCATCTTCATCTATTACCTCACCGAGGCCGCCCTTGCCGGACGCGACATCCTCTGGGACCAGAACGGCAAGTACAACCTCGCCATCCGCGACCTCATCGAGGGGGTCTACACCTCATACAACGGTGACCGCGAAGACCCCAACTTCAAGGCACTCGAGACCTATCTCAAGCAGATAGAGTTTGCCAACGGCATCCATCACCACTATTCGATGGACAAGTTCAAGCCCGGATTCACCAAAGAGTGGCTCATGGGTCAGGAATGGGTGCTCAAGCAGGGCAACCTTGCCGACATCGAGGTGCTCCTGCCCGTAATCTTCGACCCCGCCGTCATGCCCAAGCGCGTGAACCAGGCCGAGGGTCAGGACCTTATACTCACATCGGCCAACAATCTCTACGATGGCGTAAACCAGGCCGAGGTCGAGGCATACTTCAACGCACTCAAGGACACCACCGACATCACCCCCGTGTCATGGGGCCTCAACACCCGCGTGGTCAAGGAGAACGGCAAGGTGACCGAGCAGGTATATAAGGTGGGCGGACTCTACACCCAGGCCATCGAACGCATCGTAGAGAATCTCGAGAAGGCTCTCCCCTATGCCGAGAACGACGCTCAGAAGGACATCGTGGCCAAGCTCATAGCCTACTACCGTTCGGGCGACCTCAAGGACTTCGACGCCTACTCAATCGCCTGGGCAGAGGACACCAAGAGCCAGGTTGACTTCATCAACGGCTTTATCGAGGACTACGGCGACCCCCTCGGCATGACTGGCGCATACGAGTCAATCGTCAACTTTAAGAACAACGAGGCCAGCCACCGCACCGAGGTAATCGCCGGCAATGCTGCATGGTTTGAGGCCAACTCGCCCGTCGACCCGCGCTTCCGCAAGGACGAGGTCAAGGGTGTGAGCGCAAAGGTCATCACCGCAGCCATCCTCTCGGGCGACGCCTACCCCGCAACCCCCATCGGCATCAACCTCCCCAACTCCAACTGGATACGTACCGCCCACGGCTCCAAGTCAGTGACACTCGAGAACATCACCGACGCGTATGACAAGGCTGCCCACGGCAACGGATTTAACGAAGAGTTTGTAATCGACGAAGAGACCGCCAAACTCATGGATGACTACCTCTTCATCACCGACAATCTCCACACCGACCTCCACGAGTGTCTCGGCCACGCATCGGGCCGTCTGCTCCCCGGTGTTGACCCCGGCGCGCTCAAGGCCCACGGCTCGACCCTCGAGGAAGCCCGTGCCGACCTCTTTGCCCTCTACTATCTCGCCGACCCCAAGCTCCTCGAGCTGGGTCTGCTTGACAACCCCGACGCCTACAAGGCCGAATACTACAAATACATCCTCAACGGCCTCATGACCCAGCTCACCCGCGTAGAGCCGGGCAAGGACATCGAGGAGGCCCACATGCGCAACCGTCAGCTCATAGCCAAATGGGTGTATGAGAAAGGTAAGGCCGACAACGTAATCGAGCTTGTGAAGCGCGACGGCAAGACATTTGTCAAAATCAATGACTACGGCAAGATGCGTCAGCTCATCGGCCAGCTCCTTGCCGAGGTGCAGCGCATCAAGAGCGAGGGCGACTACGCCGCCGGTGCCGCACTCGTCGAGAACTATGCAGTCAAGGTCGACCCCGAGCTGCACAAGGAAGTGCTCGACCGCTACGCCAAGCTCGACATCGCCCCCTACAAAGGCTTTGTCAACCCCTCCTACACACCCGTGCTTGACAAGGACGGCAACATCACCGACGTAACCGTAACCTATGGCGAGGACTATCTGCCCCAGGTACTCCGCTACTCGCGCGACTACCGCACCCTCCCCGCCTTCGCCACCGGCAAATAACCCCACCCGCCGAAAGGCGTGAATTTATTCAACAGCAAGAGTCAGGACACCGGCCCGAGCCGACGTTCTGACTCTTGATATTACATATTGAACCCATCACAAATTCAATAATTATAACAATATGATTTATAGCATTAAAAGGTTATATAGACTTTTGCCAACTTGCTCATATAATCGTAACATGCTAAACTCCTTTCAGCAATAATCACTACAACATCAATATAAAAATAGGTAGTTACCCTATTATCAAGTAACTACCTGTTTTTATTTTAGACTATTCTTCTTTTACATTTGAGTGAAAATCATATCCTCAACTACTAAAGTCTGTTTTCCGAAAGTATAGAATCCTATACCTGAGAAATCTAATGGCATATATCTTACTTTAAGAATCTCCATTCCATTCACAAAAAAAGAAAGAATATCACCATCGCTTACGAGCTTCCACTCCTGCTCTAATTTACTATTCTTAGGCCACTTTACACCTTGTGTAATAGAACCAACAACTTTATTATCCACAAATCGGCTAAAGTTGACAAGCTCATCGTTAAAATTGAATCATTAGTGTCCACTGAAAAATCATAAGAGTACTTTGAAATTGTTGAAATTCAAT
>CAJUCI010000034.1 GCA_910584825.1 uncultured Duncaniella sp.
GCCCCTTCAAAAGCCCGCGGGCCGAATCACACAACGATTCGGCCCGCGGTTTTTTATGCCTGTAGGAGCGACGGCTTCAGCCGTCGACATGGCACGAATAAACTAACCTTAATTTTGAGAAACACCCTCGGAATACCGCAACAACTTAAAATGTAGGCATAGAAGGGGACATAAGGACAAAAGGGACACAAGCGACAAAAGGGTTTTATTATTTGCCACGTAAGAGCAACAAAGTGCGACCCGGTAGGAGCGACGGCTTCAGCCGTCGATATGACACGAAAAAACTAATCTTTATTTCGAGAAACCTTGCTGGCATACTGCACTAATTTAGAATCTAATCACCCATTCTCTGCTATGTCGCCTCATATCGACGGCTAAAGCCGTCGCTCCTACCCTGCCACGCTCAATCTAACGCCCACTCTCCGCTGCGTAGCCTCATATCGACGGCTAAAGCCGTCGCCCCTACCTAATCCTAAATTATTGTCATCTAATAATATGGCTTGTGCTTTTGTTGCGTGGAAGTTTTGCGGAATGAAAAAAAATTCCTACCTTTGCGCCGCTTATGCGCCCTGACGGGTGTGAGGCACAATTAATTAACCCTATTTATTAACCCCATTATCCAGTTTTAATGACTGAAGAAGTAAAAAACTCCCCTATCGAGGATTTCGATTGGGAAGCGTATGCAAAGGGTGAGACCAAGGGTGACAAAACCCGCGAAGAGCTCACCAAAACCTATGATGAATCGCTCAACACCGTGCGTGACAAGGACGTAATCGAAGGTACCATCATCGCCCTCAACAAGCGTGAGGCTGTGGTTAACATCGGCTACAAGAGCGACGGCATCATCCCCATGAGCGAGTTCCGCTACAACCCCGACATCAAGGTCGGTGACGTCGTAGAAGTGTTCATCGAGAATCAGGAGGACAAGAAGGGACAGCTCATCCTCTCTCACCGCAAAGCCCGCGCAGCACGTTCTTGGGACCGCATCAACGAGGCTCTCGAGAAGGACGAAGTCATCAAGGGCTTCATCAAGTGCCGCACCAAGGGTGGCATGATTGTCGACGTGTTCGGTATCGAGGCCTTCCTCCCCGGCTCGCAGATCGACGTCAAGCCCATCCGCGACTACGACATCTTCGTGGGCAAGACCATGGAGTTCAAGGTCGTGAAGATTAATCAGGAATTCAAGAACGTAGTGGTAAGCCACAAGGCACTCATCGAGGCAGAGCTCGAGCAGCAGAAGCGCGAAATCATCGCCAAGCTCGAGAAGGGTCAGGTGCTCGAAGGCACCGTCAAGAACATCACCTCTTACGGTGTGTTCATCGACCTCGGCGGTGTTGACGGTCTTATCCACATCACCGACCTTTCTTGGGGCCGCGTAAGCCACCCCGAAGAGGTTGTGCAGCTCGACCAGAAGCTCAACGTGGTTATTCTCGACTTCGACGACGAGAAGAAACGTATCGCTCTCGGTCTGAAGCAGCTCCTTCCCCATCCCTGGGATGCACTTGACGCCGAGCTTAAGGTTGGCGACAAGGTGAAGGGCAAAGTAGTCGTTATGGCTGACTACGGCGCATTCGTGGAGATTGCCCCCGGCGTAGAGGGTCTCATCCACGTGAGCGAGATGTCTTGGAGCCAGCACCTCCGTTCGGCTCAGGACTTCATGAAGGTCGGCGACGAAATCGAGGCTGTAATCCTTACCCTCGACCGCGAAGACCGCAAGATGTCGCTCGGCATCAAGCAGCTCCGCAACGACCCCTGGGAGAATATCGAGACCAAGTATCCCGTTGGTTCGAAGCACACCGCACGCGTGCGCAACTTCACCAACTTCGGCGTGTTTGTTGAGATTGAGGAGGGCGTAGACGGCCTCATCCACATTTCTGACCTCTCTTGGACCAAGAAGGTTAAGCACCCCAGCGAGTTCACCCAGATTGGTGCAAACATTGACGTTCAGGTGCTCGAAATCGACAAGGAGAACCGTCGTCTCTCACTCGGCCACAAGCAGCTCGAGGAGAATCCCTGGGATGTATTCGAGACCATCTTCACCGTTGGCTCGGTACACGAGGGCACAATCATCGAGCTCGTGGAGAAGGGCGCAGTCATCGCTCTCCCCTACGGCGTAGAGGGCTTCGCTACTCCCAAGCACCTCGTTAAGGCTGACGGCAGCCGTGCCCAGCTCGACGAGAAGCTCGAGTTCAAGGTGCTCGAGTTCAACAAGGACTCAAAGCGCATCATCCTCTCGCACAGCCGCACATTTGAGGACGAGCAGAAGGGCGAGCGCGCAGAGCAGCCCCGCAAGCGTGACAACGCTCGTGGCGAGGGCCGTCGTGGCGGCAACCGTCGCGCCGAGGAGACCCCCGTGCTCAACACCCCGCTCGAGAAGACTACCCTCGGCGACCTCGAGGCTCTCGCAAGCCTCAAAGAGAAGCTCGCAGGCAAGTAATCAGTCTCTGAGAACTCTATAGCAAAGGCCACCGCGCGACTGCGCGGTGGCCTTTGTAGCATATTATCGTCACGTTGGTGCGAGAGTTGACGTAAGTGTCGGATTTCATGCTGATTTGTCGCGGAAAATCATTACCTTTGCGCAAAATTTCTCAATATGGAAAAGAAGCATACTGACACGGCGGTCCTGCGCATGCATTGCCCCGACCAGCCTGGCATCATAGCCGTGATAACCGATTTTATCACATCCAACCGCGGAAATATCCTCTACCTCGACCAGTATGTCGACCGTGCCGAGGGCATCTTCTACATGCGCGTAGAGTGGGACCTTGACGGCTTCCTCATACCCAAGGAGAAGCTCAAGGACTATTTCGAGACCCTCTACGCCACCCGCTATCAGCTCACACACCGTCTCAGCTTCACGAGCCACCGCCAGCGCATGGCCATCTTCGTCTCCAAGATGTCGCATTGCCTCTACGACCTGCTGTCGCGCTACATCGCCGGCGAGTGGGACGTCGAGATACCCGTCATTATCTCCAACCATCCCGACCTTGCCATCGTTGGCAAGCAGTTTGACATCCCCTTCGAGGTGGTGCCCGTCACCCGCGACAACAAGGAGGAGATGGAGCAGAAGGAGTTTGAGATACTCGACCGCTACGGCGTAGACTTCATCGTGCTCGCCCGCTACATGCAGGTGCTGTCAGAGGACTTCATCGCCCGCTATCCCAACCACATCATCAACATCCACCACTCCTTCCTCCCCGCCTTTGTCGGAGCCAAGCCCTACCACCAGGCGTTTGAGCGCGGCGTGAAGCTCATCGGAGCCACCAGCCACTATGTGACCACCGAGCTTGACGCCGGCCCCATCATCGAGCAGGACACCGTGCGCATCACTCATAAGGACACGGTGGAGGACCTCGTGAAAAAAGGGCGCGACCTTGAGAAAATCGTGCTCTCACACGCCGTCGAGAAGCACATTCAGCGCAAAATTCTTACGTATGCCAATAAGACAGTGGTCTTTTCATGATGCATATGTCAAAAACTTTTCGTATCTTTGTAAAAAATTGCACACGTGCGCTGCCTCTTGAGGGGAAGCGTGCGGAAAATTGTTTTACACATTTTAATCTATCTTTTGCTATATGTGTGGCATCGTAGGATACCTCGGCTCCAATGGAGCATATGAAATATTAATTCAAGGGCTTAAAAGACTCGAATATCGCGGTTACGACTCGGCGGGAGTCGCGCTCGTGACATGCGACGGTGACCTTAATGTGCATAAATCGCGCGGCAAGGTGGCCAACCTCGAGCAGACCGCCGCAGCCGGATGCACCGAAGGCTCACTCGGCATAGCCCACACCCGCTGGGCTACCCACGGCGAGCCCAACGACATCAACGCCCATCCCCATGTGTCGCAGAGCGGCAACATCGCCCTCGTGCATAACGGCACCATCGAGAACTACTCGGTGCTCAAGGAGGCTCTCGCCGAGCACGGCTACTCGTTCAAGAGCGAGACCGATACCGAAGTGCTGGTGCAGCTCATCGACTATATCAAGACCACATCGTCATGCTCGCTCGTCGAGGCCGTGCGCGAGGCACTTCTCCAGGTCGAGGGTGCTTATGCCGTGGCAGTCGTCGAGAAGGGCGACCCCGACACCCTCGTGGTGGCGCGCAAGAGCTCGCCCCTCGTAATCGGCGTGGGCGACGGCGAGACATTCATTGCCTCTGACGCAACCCCCATCATCGGCTACACCGACAAGGTGATTTACCTCAAGGACAACGAGCTGGCCGTAATCCGCCGCAACGAGCCGCTCTCGATACTCTCCATCGACTCCAACGCCCCCTCCGAGATTGACATCCAGAAGCTCAAGCTCTCGCTTGCCCAGCTCGAGAAGGGCGGCTACGACACATTCATGCTCAAAGAAATCTTTGAGCAGCCCTCCACGCTGCGCGACTGTCTGCGTGGCCGCATCACCGACGACTGTTCGCGTGTGGTGCTCTCGGGCGTCGAACTCAACAAGGAGCGTTTCCTCCAGGCCGAGCGCATCACCCTCGTGGCCTGCGGCACATCGTGGCACGCAGCCCTCATCGGCAAGCGACTCATCCAGGACTTCTGCCAGATACCTGTCGAGGTGGAGTACGCCTCCGAGTTCCGCTACGGCAACCCCGTGCTCAACGACCGCGACATAGTAATATCCATATCGCAGTCTGGCGAGACCGCCGACACCCTTGCGGCCATCCAGCTCGCCAAGGAGAAGGGCGCGTTTGTCTACGGAGTCTGCAACGTGGTCGGAGCCTCAATCCCCCGCGCCACCGACTCCGGCACATACATCCACGTAGGCCCCGAAATCGGCGTTGCATCCACTAAGGCCTTCACCGGCCAGGTGACTGTGCTCACCCTCCTCGCCCTCGCCGTAGGCCAGCTGCGCGGAGCCATCGATGACGCCACCGTGCGTCAGGTGGCCACAGCCCTCAAGGCCATGCCCGAAATCATCGAGGAGACCCTCAAGTGCGACCCCGAGGTGCAGACGCTCTCACGCATCTTCACCTACGCCCACAACTTCCTCTACCTCGGCCGCGGCTACAACTATCCCACCGCACTCGAAGGCGCGCTCAAGCTCAAGGAAATCTCCTATATCCACGCCGAGGGCTATCCCGCAGCCGAGATGAAGCACGGCCCCATCGCCCTCATCGACCATGAGATGCCCAGCGTGATTATCGCCCCCAGCGACTCGCTCTACGACAAGATTATCTCCAATGTCCAGCAGGTCAAGAGCCGTGGTGGAGCAGTAGTGGCCATCGTCTCAAAGGGCAACACCGCCATGAACGACATCGCTGACTTCTGCATCGAGATACCCGAGGTGCCCGAGTGCCTCACCCCGCTCGTGGCCTCCATACCCCTCCAGCTCCTCGCCTACTACATCGCCGTCGGCAAGGGCAAGGACGTAGACCAGCCCCGCAACCTTGCTAAATCCGTGACAGTCGAGTAATCGCGGCAGGTCCGGGAAAAGGGGACAAAAAGACATAAGAGACAAAAGCGACATAAGTTTATTGTTTTTTCGGATAATCATTGATTATCAAAACAATATATTTCTTATGTCGCTTTTGTCTCTTATGTCTTTTTGCCCACCCTTGGGGATTATGACACAGCTTCTTTTTATTCCATGAGTTTGCGGTAGCGGCGGCGGGTGGGCTCCTTGCCGTCGTTGTGGGCGCGCTTGTAGTCCTCGTAGTCGGAGTATGAGCCTTCGTAGAACACTACGTTGCCGTCACCCTCAAACGAGAGTATGTGTGTGCATATGCGGTCGAGGAACCATCGGTCGTGGCTTACCACCACGGCGCATCCGGCAAAGTCCTCAAGACCCTCTTCGAGAGCGCGGAGGGTGTTGACGTCAATGTCGTTGGTAGGCTCGTCGAGCAGCAGCACGTTGCCCTCCTCCTTGAGTGCCATAGCCAGGTGCAGACGGTTGCGCTCACCGCCCGAGAGGACGGCAATCTTCTTCTCCTGGTCGGCTCCCGTGAAGTTGAAGCGCGACAGGTAGGCGCGGGCGTTGACGTCGCGTCCACCCATGCGGAAGCTCTCCACGCCCTGTGATATTACCTCATATACGCTCTTGTCGGGCAGCAGGTCGTGGTGGGTCTGGTCAACGTAGGCAATCTTTACGGTCTCGCCCACGTCAAATGTGCCGGCGTCAGGGGTCTCCTGACCCATGATGAGGCGGAAGAGTGTGGTCTTGCCTGCACCGTTGGGACCGATTACGCCCACGATGCCGCCCTGGGGCAGCGAGAATGTGAGGTCCTTGAACAGCTGTTTCTTGCCGAACGCCTTGGAGAAGCCCTGTACGTCGATGACCTTCGCGCCGAGGCGTGGGCCGTTGGGGATGAAGATTTCAAGGCGTTCCTCGCGTTCCTTCTGGTCCTCGTTGAGCAGTCGGTCATAGCTGTTGAGACGGGCCTTGCCCTTGGCCTGACGTGCCTTAGGAGCCATGCGTACCCATTCAAGCTCGCGCTCGAGGGTCTTGCGACGCTTTGATGCCTGCTTCTCCTCCTGGGCCATGCGCTTGGTCTTCTGGTCGAGCCACGATGAGTAATTGCCCTTCCAGGGTATTCCCTCGCCGCGGTCGAGCTCGAGAATCCACCCGGCCACGTGGTCGAGGAAGTAGCGGTCATGGGTGATGGCTATGACCGTGCCGGGATACTGCTGCAGATGCTGCTCGAGCCAGTCGATGCTCTCGGCGTCGAGGTGGTTGGTAGGCTCGTCGAGCAGGAGAATGTCGGGCTGTTGGAGCAGGAGGCGGCAGAGGGCCACGCGGCGGCGTTCGCCACCCGAGAGGGTCGATATAACCTGGTCGTCGGGCGGGCACTGCAGCGCGTCCATCGCACGCTCGAGCTTAGAGTCGATGTTCCATGCGTCGGCGGCATCGAGTTTGTCCTGAAGCTCGGCCTGACGTGCCAGCAGGGCATCCATCTTGTCGGGGTCATCGAGCACGTCTGGGTCGGCAAACGACTCGTTCACCTTGTCAAACTCCGCCATGAGGTCCATGATGGGCTGCACACCCTCGCGCACCACCTCGATTACAGTCTTGTCTGGGTCGAGCTGCGGGTCCTGCTCGAGATAGCCCACCGAGTATCCGGGCGAGAATACCACCTCGCCCTGATAATTCTTGTCGATGCCGGCAATAATCTTGAGCAGCGATGACTTGCCCGAGCCGTTAAGACCGATGATGCCTATCTTGGCACCGTAGAAAAATGACAGGTATATATTCTTCAACACCTGTTTCTGCGGGGGATATGTCTTCGACACCCCCACCATAGAGAAAATTACTTTCTTATCGTCAGCCATAAAGGGAACTGATATGAATAATTATCGGTTAGAATTATGATGAGTCCTGATGTCTTGGCCATGCGTTTGTCACAGTATGCGGTACATACGTCGCGTGGCGGCATAGAAATCTTTGTTGGTCTGAAATGAAAAACCGTTGTTTTGATAGAATCTGATGGTGCGGGGATTATTGAGCGCATCCACTGTTATGAACTGACATCCTGCCTGCGGATAATTGGCATATGTCACAGCCACAAGGTCGATTATTGCCGTGCCCACTCCATGGCTTTGGAAGGAATGAAGTGTGCCTAAATGACCGATATTTATGGCCGGATAGGATGACTGCCTTTTGAAAAAGTCCACAATGTCAGTCTCCGCCTCAAAACGCAAATCGCTTATGAAATCGGTCTTCTCATCTTCGCTTGTAATCATCAGTGAATCGTTCATGAGCGTAAAAGCGGCGATGATTTCGTCCGACCCTGTATATGCGCAATAGGCCGCGAGATACTTATGTTCCACACACTCCTTGACTTCCTGTCTGAAGAAGTGGTCGAGGGTGTCGACACGACAAGAAAACGCAGATATTCGTTCAAAATCTGCGTCACTCATTAATCTTATGCGGAAATCAATTTCCGAGGAGCGGGTTGTGTCCACCACAGTTGTCTATAATGCGTTTTGCATTGGCCTCGGCCCTTGCCTTGCGCAATTCCATCTGATGCCGTTCTTCTGCAGAGTAATCCCCACGGAGAAACTTCTCCATCGAGTCATGAAACCGAGCGACATCATCTCGGCCCATAGGAGGATTGGGTATAGAACGTATCATTACAAATCAGTTTTCAGTGCTTTTACAAAGATAGTGACTTTTCGCAGATTAAACAAATAACAGGTGGTAAATTCTTAATCTGCATAATGATATACTGGGACAAAAGTCTCAAACGAGGCAAAACTTGTATGTAAGGTAGGAGCGACGGCTTTAGCCGTCGATATGGCACAACCAGGCTAACTCTAAAGCTGTGAATCATTAGCTGATACGTAGCCTCATATCGACGGCTAAAGCCGTCGCTCCTACAGATCTGCAACGTTGTTGCTATATCGTTAGGCTCAGTGCTTGCGGTCCATGGCCCGCCATGCGTAGATGATGTAGGCGAGGACGAAGGGGATGATGAGCGACACCCAGCTCATGGCGGTGAGGGTGAAGTGTGACGATGAGCTGTTATAGATGGTCAGTGATGACGAGGGGTCGAGCAGCGAGGGGTAATAGGGGGTCGAGTTGTAGCCTGCCACCCAGAAGAGGCTGAGCACTACGAGCACCGTGCCTATGCCGCTCCACCAGATGCCGCCGGTGAAGTGGCGGGCAAAGGCCGAGCGAAGCACTCCGAACAGCACCATCACTGTTCCGGCAAGGAATGCCAACAGTGCCACGGGCATGTCGAGATAGTTGTGCAGATATTTATAGTCGACTGTCGCGAACTCCGAGCTGCCTCCGTCGATGCCGCCGTTCTTGATGGTCTCAAGCGACGTGGTGGTGAGCAACAGTGCCACGAAGAAGAGGAAGAAGACTACGAATATGACGCCGTTTACAAGCACGCGGCGGCGGTTGGCGTCAAAGAACGCTCCCGGCTCGGGGTGATTGTTGAGCATGTAGACTGCGGCCTGGGTGCGGGCGAGGAAGAGCACGGCAAAGCCGAGCACGAGGTTCTTCCAATAGAAGATGGCCTCGAATCCGTGGGTGGGTGCCCAGCGCGAGATGACGGGCGACCCTGCGTCGAGGATGCTACCCTTGCTTATCTGAAACTCTGCGCCGAAAAACATCATGCCCACGGCCACGCCGAGAAGTATGCACCCCACGGCTCCGTTGATGAAGAGGAAGGTGTCGTAGGTGCGCGTGCCGAAGAGGTTGCCCGGCTTGGCGCGGAACTCATAGCTCACGGCCTGGAGCACGAAACTGAGCAGAATGAGCATCCACAGCCAGTAGGCTCCGCCGAAGCTGGTGGAGTAGAACAGGGGGAACGATGCGAAGAAGGCTCCGCCGAACACTACGAGCGTCGTGAAGGTCAGCTCCCATTTATGTCCGAGCGAGGAAATCATCTTGCCCATAGCCTCGGAGTTGTCCTTGACGCCGAGGAGGAAGGTCTGGCCTCCCTGCACGAAGAGCATAAATACGAGTATGGCTCCGAGCACCGAGATGAGCAGCCACCAATATTCCTGTAGCAATGTAAGTGTCATAGCTTATTCCTCCTCTTTATTGATTTGTTTAACCATGATTACGGCCTCGGCAGCGAGCAGTGCGGTGAACACTGCGGCAAAGAGGCAGAATGTCAATATCACCGAACCGGCGGGGATGGCCGAAATGGCTGCGCGCGCGGGCATGAGGTCCTGGATTATCCACGGCTGACGGCCCACCTCGGCGGTGACCCATCCGGCCTCGGAGCATATCCACACGATGGCTACCGAGAGCATGGCCAGCCACTGCCACCAGCGTTTGCCCCAGAGAGGGGTCTTCTTGTAGGCACTCCACAGGGCCACGATGATGAAGAGCGTGAGATAGCCGCCTGCAAGCACCATGATGTGGAACGCATAGAACGTAAGCCCTACCGGGGGCACGGCCTCGCTCGGCGAGTCGAGGTAGCCGTAGCCGAAGAATCGGTAGTTCTCCTTGATTTCGGCACGCGCGCTCTCCATGCCGGCGGTGTCGCCCGAGGTGAGTGCGGTGTCAAACCGGCGCAGGGCCTCGTGGGCCTTTTTGCCCATCACGATGCGGTCGGCATAGCTGACGGTGCTTACGGTGTCGCCTGCCTCGTTGATGCTCACGCCGTTGATGAGGTCGTTGATGCCGGGCACGAACGAGTCGAAGTCATGGTTGGCGAGGAACGAGAGTCCCTTGGGTATGCCTATCTTGAAGAGGAACGGGTCCTCGTCATTACCCACCTCCTTGGATGGGTTGAGAATGCCCACGCCCACCAGCTCGGCACCCTTGCCACCGTCATAGAGGCCCTCCATAGCGGCGAGCTTCATGGGCTGCACGCGGGCCACGTCGACAGCCGAGCCGTCGCCGGTCCAGAGGGTGAGTATCATGCCGATGAGGCCTACCCAGCCCGACACCTTGACCGACTCCATAGCCATCTCGCGGCGGCGTCCGCGCATGAGCAGATAGGCACTCACGCCCATAACGAAGACTGATGCGAGCACCCAGCCGTCAAACACGGCGTGGAAAAACTTATGCACGGCCACGGGCGAGAATGCCACCGCCCAAAAATCGTCCATGACGTTGCGCATCTGGGCCGGGTCAAACTCCATGCCCACGGGATACTGCATCCAGGCGTTGGCCACGAGAATCCACAGGGCCGAGATTGTCGCGCCGAGGGTGGTGAGCCAGGTGGAGGCGAGGTGAAATCCCGCGCTCACCTTCTTCCAGCCGAAGAACATGATGGCGATGAATGTGGCCTCCATGAAGAAGGCGAGCAGTCCCTCGATGGCGAGAGGCGCACCGAAGATGTCGCCCACAAACCACGAGTAGTTGCTCCAGTTGGTTCCGAACTCAAATTCGAGAATAATGCCTGTGGCCACACCCATAGCAAAGTTGATGCCGAAGAGTGTCATCCAGAATTTAGTGGTGGCAAGCCACTTTTCGGAGCGGGTGCGGTAATAGATGGTCTCCATAATGCCAACTATCACGCCGAGTCCGAGCGTCAGTGGCACAAAGAGCCAGTGATACATGGCAGTGAGGGCAAACAGCCCTCTCGACCAGTCGACTACGGTCATTAAATCATGCATAAGAATTGAGATTTATTTAAGGATTTATATTTGTCGTATAACGTGAGGGGGGGAGTGGCGTGAGATTTGTCGCGTGACGTGACGGCCGCCCCGGTGTGGGTGGCCTGCGTTCATGGCGACGGGGCAATTGAGCGGTTGATGAGCGTCTCTCTCACGGCATCGGCCCGCTCCTCGTCGGTGTCATAGTCGCGGCTGAGGATGTCGGGGAAGAAGAACAGCTTCATTATGAGGAATATGAACACCAGTTTGATGATTATAATGGCCCACAGCTTCCGCCCCACGGTCATGGAGCGAAATCCCTCGATGTAGAAGCGTAGAATCCTTTTCAAAACGTTATGGGGTTAGGTGGGTGGGAGATATGAGGGTTAGATATATTGTTGGAACAATTAACAGGCCATAAACAACCGTTAATTATTGTGAAACGAAAGGAGAGGGGAATTTAGAATTTAAAATTTAGAATTTAAAATTTAAAATTATTCAATTGGCTTTAGCAGCTCAGTTTACTGAGAATTGCTAATTACTAATTACTAATTACTAATTGCTAATTGCCTGTAAGGATTTGTATTGCCTTTTCGAGGATGGTGTCTTTGCCGTTGAGGGCGTCGAGGGGGTTGAGGTCGACGGCGCAGCCTTCGGATGGGGTGACGCCGCCCTCGGTCGACACCCCTTCGGCATCGAGCATTGAGCATGCTGAGAAGCGTACGCTCCAGCCGTTGGGCAGTTCGGATGAGTATGGCACGCCCGAACCTCCGCCTGTCGTTGCCCCGACTATCTTAACGCCGGGAAGCAGTTTCATGATTGAGGCGAAATTGTTGGCCGCCGAGAATGTCGAGCGGTTGGTGAGCACCACCACAGGCTTGGCCCAGCGTATGCGTCCCTCCTCGGCTGGCTTGTAGACGGTGGCGTAAGGCTCGGAGAAGTCGTTGTGGCCCGGGCCGGTCTTGTGCGAGATGTAGCCCACGAGCGTGGGGCGGTCGATGAATCGTGCCACGAGGGTCTCGACATTGGTCAGCGAGCCGCCCGAGTTGTCGCGGATGTCGATGACAAGCCCCGTGGCCGAGGCCAGGAAGTTGAGCGCGTAGTCAAGGTTGCCCTCGCCTATGCCGGCTGAGAAGCTCTCATAGTAGATGTAGCCTATGTTGTTGTCGAGAAACCCGTACATCAGTCCCGACGACTGGCGGTAGTTGTAGTTGAAATAGCTGTCCTCGATAAGACGCTTGGAGAAGTTTTGGGGGTAGTCGCTCCACCATGCGCGGTAATAGGAGGTGTTGAACGGGGCGGAGAGGTTGACGTGGCCGTCGCGAAGCTCGGCGAGCATGTCGGCACACACGACAAACAGCTCGTCGCGCGTCATGCGGTCACTTATCTTGGCTGAGTATTTCGAGTGGACGGCGCCCCAGTCGATGTCCTTTTGCTCAAAGAAGCAGTAGTGCTCGTCAAGTATGGTCCACAGGGCCTCGAAGTTGCCCTGCGGGTCGTTGGTGTACTCCTCGATGTCGTGGCACGATGTGAGCGCGAGCACCGGGATGATGGCGGTTATGGCTGTGAGTAGGAGTTGACGCATAGGTTGAGGGGAATGAGGTCAGTAGATGGGGCTGACGATACGTGGCTCGGCCGACTGACGGCGGTGGCGGCGCGGGTCGTAGGAGAGCCATTCGCCGCTTATGCCTATCACCAGCGAGTGGGTGTAGATGTGGGTCACGGTGTGGTTGACCTTTGACGAGAATATGTTGCCGCTGTAGCCTATGCGCAGTGAGGTGGAGCCGAGGTGCAGGTCGGCGGTCACGAGGTTGTCGAGGCGGAAATAGTTGCCCCACCACGCGCCGTGCACCAGCCCCTGACGATTGCCGAGATATATCTCATAGTACAATTCGCCGTAGTCGGGGGCGAAGAATATGCCTGTCACCGGGAGCGTTGGCTGGTACATGAGGGTCACGGGGAGCCGCCAAAGGTTGAGGCGGTAGGCGGCATAGCCGGTGAGGTTGACAGTCCATGCGCCCTTGGCCGAGGCGGGGTTGTTGCCGTTGCGGTCGTTGTAGAGGCATCCGCCCTGGATGCCGGTGGAGCCTCCGACGGCCAGTGTGAGGTCAGGCAGCGGGCGGAACCGGCGCATCATGCCCCAGTCGAGCGAGAGCATCGCGCTCCACATCGTGGCGTTGCCGGCGGGATTGTCGGTGCGCTCGACGCTCAGATTGCCGTGCAGGCGCATGGTCCAGTCGTCGGGGTTGAAGCGCATGGCCTGATAGCGGGTGTAGTCGAGTGCGCCGTGCCAGCCGGTGTACTTGAGCGGCGTGAGGTAGGTGTCGGCCAGGTGGCCCGAACCGGCCTCGAGCGTGTAGGCGGCAAACACCGGGCGGAGCGGACGTTCATCCGCCTCTGTCTCCTGCGCCGAAGCATGCACCGCGCACCAGGCCGCAAGGATGAGGGTCAATATGATAGGTCTGATATTCATGAGCGGGTGGGCTGTTTAATGACGGTTATTCAAACAGTCGTGTCTGGCCGGTAATCTCGTCGCGCACCTCGTCGTCGCTGCGCTCCACGTATTCAGCGGCGGGGGTGTCGGAGTCTGACGCAGAGCCGTCGGCGGGGGTGCCGTCAGATTCGGGGTCGAACTCGTCGCCGATTTCGGGGGCCTCGAGCGGTTCAAGCTCGGTGATGCGGTCGACGGGATAGGTGGTGAGGCGTTTGCCCTTGGCCTTGTAGGACTTGACCGCCACAAACTCGCGGGCTACCACTTCGAGCGGCGGACGCACGGAGTCGGCCCCGGCATAGGTGACCTCGATGCGCAGGCCGGGCTCGTCGGAGAGGAGGATGAGCGACGACTTGTCGTTGTCGCCGATGAAGCGTTGCGGCTTGGCCGTAGGCTCGAATGTGAAGCGTTTCAGGTAGGGGTAGCCCTGGTCGGCGTCGTTGAGTATGGCGGTCCAGGCCTTGTGGGGGATGTATTTCTCTATGCGGAGCGGGTTGTCGGGGTAGTGGTTGGAGGAGTCGAATGTCGAGGTGTAATATTCGCCCCCTCGGGTGATGACGAGCACCGAGTCGCCGCTGTTGAACTCGCCCAGGTAGTTGCCGCGCCCCTCGTAGTTGAGGCGGTTGACGTCGGGGTCATACCACACGTCGCGTCCGCCGAGGGTGGATACGCCCTCCTTCTTGAGGGTGAAGCGATGCACCTCGTTGCGGGTGACGATGTTGCCCATAGCTCCGCGCCCCTTGATGGCGAGCTCGGAGAAATCGACGTCAAACTGGAGCGTCTTCAGGCGCAGTTTGGGCTTGAGGGTGACTTTGACCACCTCGGCCTCGCCGTTGGAGTTGGCCGTGAACCAGCACACCTTCGAGCCGGGCTCGCCGGGGGTGAGGTTGTACTCGCGGTCGCGTGTGATGCCGGTGACGCGGAAGCGTTTCATGTAGTAGGTGCCCCCCTTGCCGTTCTGATAGATGACGTTGTAGATGGTGCGCTCGTCGTTGCGCTTGAACACGTCGACGTGTATCACGCCCTTGCCTACCGACAGCTTTTCCTGCACCTTGACCACCTTGTAGCGGCCGTCCTTGTAGAAGATTATCACATCGTCGATGCTCGAGCAGTTGCACAGGAACTCATCCTTTTTCAGGGCTGTTCCGATGAAGCCCTCCTCGCGGTTGATGTACAGCTTCTCGTTGGCCTCGGCCACCGTGGCGGCCTGGATGTTGTCAAAGTTGCGTATCTGGGTCATGCGCGGGTAGGCCGCGCCGTATTTGGCTTTCAGACGCTTGTACCAGTCGATGGTGTAGTCGGTCAGATGCGCCAGGTGGTTCTTGATTTCCTCGATGCGCTCGAGATAGGCTGCAATCTGCTCCTCGCATTTACGCGAGTTGAACTTGAGGATGCGCCCCATCTTGATTTCAAAGAGGCGTATGATGTCATCGTCGGTGACTTCGCGCACCAGCTTGGGCAGCCACGGCTCGAGGCGGCGGCGTATGTGGTCGATGGCCTCCTGGCGGTTTTCGCTCTCCTCGTATTCGCGGTCCTTATAGATGCGCTCCTCGATGAATATTTTTTCGAGCGATGCGAAGTGGAGCTGTTCCCTGACCTCGCCGAGCTGTATCTCCAGCTCGCGGCCGAGGATGGTGCGGGTGCCGTCGACGTTGTGGCGCAGGACGTCGCTCACGCCGATGAAGTGGGGCTTCTTGTCGGAGATTACGCAGCAGTTGGGCGACACCGACACCTCGCAGTCGGTGAAGGCGTAGAGGGCGTCGATGGTGCGGTCGCTCGACGTGCCGGGGAGCAGGTGGACGAGGATGTTGGCCTGGGCGGCTGTGTTGTCCTCGACCTTGCGTATCTTGATTTTGCCCCCCTCGAATGCCTTGAGTATCGACTCGATGAGGGTGGCAGTGGTCTTGCCGTAGGGTATCTCGGTGATGGCGAGAGTCTTGTTGTCGATTTTCTCGATTTTGGCGCGGATTTTCACCGAGCCGCCACGCTCGCCGTCGTTGTAGCGCGACACGTCGATTGAGCCGCCGGTGGGGAAGTCGGGGTAGAGGGTGAACTCCTCGCCGTTGAGATAGGCGATGGCGGCGTCGATAATCTCGTTGAAGTTGTGGGGGAGGATTTTAGAGGACAGTCCCACGGCGATGCCTTCGACGCCCTGCGAGAGGAGCAGGGGGAATTTCATGGGGAATGTCACCGGCTCCTTCTTGCGTCCGTCGTAGCTGAGTGTCCACTCGGTCACCTTGGGGTTGTAGACGACGTCGAGGGCGAAGTGCGATAGGCGTGCTTCGATGTAACGGCCGGCTGCTGCGCTGGCCCCGGTGAGGATGTTGCCCCAGTTGCCCTGAGTCTCCACCAGCAGGTCTTTCTGACCTAACTGCACGAGAGCCTCGTAGATTGAGGCGTCGCCGTGGGGGTGAAACTGCATGGTGTTGCCCACGATGTTGGCCACCTTGTTGAAACGCCCGTCGTCGAGCAGTTTCATGGAGTGGAGTATGCGCCTCTGCACAGGCTTAAGTCCGTCGTCGATATGTGGCACGGCACGCTCGAGGATTACGTAGCTGGCATAGTCGAGAAACCAGCTCTGGAACATGCCCCTAAGTTCGTGGCGCACCACATCGTCAGACGTGTCGACAAGTATTCGCGGGTCTTTATCGTCGCTCATGGCATCTATAGTGTATTTATCTTCACGCAAAGATAAAAAAAATCCTCGGATTTTCACGCAACCTGCCTGACAATTATGCCGACAGGGATGTGAAATGCAATGTTTACCGCTAAAGTGGGGACAGTAGCACAGGGGCACAAAGACGGGAGCACGGGGGAACGAGGGGGGAGGCAGTAGCACAGGGGCACAAAGACGGGAGCACGGGGGAACGAGGGTGGAGACAGGAGCACAGGAGGCACAAAGACGGGAGCACGTGGGGAACGAGGAGGGGAGACGGGAGCACAAGGGCACAAAGACGGGAGCACGGGGGAACGAGGGGGGGACAGGAGCACAGGGGCACAAAGACGGGAGCACGGGGGGAACGAGGAGGGGAGACGGGAGAACGAGAGGAAGGGGGAGAGATGGATGCACAGGCAGGTGAGACGGGGGTACAGGGCGGTTTCGTCAAAAATGGCGTGGGGAAGCCACGGAGTGGCAATGTAGTAGTAGCCCCACCACGAGCGTTGACGGAGGATTACCTGTAGGGCAAAATCCTCCGTCACGCGAGGCGTGGGGTTAGCGCGTCGTTGTCGCGCGGGCGTCGAAGACGTCCTGTAGATAGTTAGGTTATGTCATGTCGAGGATGCTGTAACCCTATAGGAGCGAGGGCGTTGCAGGACTGTAGGAGCGACGGCTTTAGCCGTCGATATGGAGCTACGTATCGACCAATATTTCGCTGAATTAGAGTTAGTTGTGTCGTGCCATATCAACGGCTAAAGCCGTCGCTCCTACAGGGTGGCAGAGGCTGAGAGGGGAATAATATGCAATTGGTATTTTACTTACTTGTTGACTTTGGCTTCGAGTTCGGCGATGCGGGCGGGGGTGATGCCGAGTGATTTGCTTAATTTGTCGAGGAGGCGGCGTTCGCGGTCGGATATTTGTCCGTCGGCCATGCATGCCTCATATTCGGTGAGGTATTCTTTTTCGGCCTCGGTCAGTTTTTCGGATGCCATTTCCTTGAGTTCTTCGGCCCGCTGCTCGGAGATGCCGAGCGATTTTCTGAGCCTGTCGAGCAGACGGTTTTCGCGCTCGGAAATGGTGCCGTCTTCAAGGCATTCCTTAAGCTCGGTCAGATACTCTCGTTCGCTATCGGTGAGGCTGTCGGATGCCTGAACGGGGTGGCTTTCCCTGCTGTCGGATGCCGTTGCCATTCGGGCTTTCAATTCCTTGTAGGCATCGAATGCGGTTTCGTATAAAGATTCATCATTTTCTGACTCTACAAATTCTTTGGCTTTGAATATGGCATCCTGATATGCTTCAAATCGGGCTGTGGGAATTTCTCCTTTCTTCAATGCCTGCTCTACGGCCAGACGGTGGAAGCGTGAAATGTCTGAAATCCAATAACAAAAGTCTTTCGTAATCTCGTTAACCCGATAGTATTCATCCATTATTTGAATGGCTCTGTCAAACTCTCCATTGTCGGCCATCTTCTCGGCTTCACGTTTTGCGTCGGCATACAATCGGGATACTTTGATGGCGTCGTAGACGGCGACTTTCTCGTCATATATTTCGGCATAGTCGGGGTCGCCGTTTACGCAGTCTGACATTTCCTGCAGGTATTCTTCAAGCTGATTGAGGTCGGCCGATTCGTCGTCGGAATTTTCCATCCTGGAGTCGCCATGTATTTCAAACAGCTTCATCCAGTAAAAGAAGTCATGGACGTTATTCTCGTATTTTGAGTAGAATTTAGATAAGGTGGCTTCGGCCATCTCGTAGTCCTTGGATGCGACATACTCGTCGATGCGCTTCATTGTGCTATCGAAGTTAACGCAGTACTCCTGACGTCCCTTGACTTCGTCGAGTCGATTGCAGACCATGCCGTAATCCTCGGAATCCTCAGGAGCCATACTTTTTGCCTGTGACAAATTAGAGAGGGATGCGTTTAGTTTATCGTGCGACATGTATCCCTGGGCGTTGCCGAGGAAGTAGAAGAAGGCATAGTCGCGAGTGAGGCTGTTGGCTTTGTAGTAGCCTTTGGTCAGTTCAATGGCGCGGTCATATTCATCATCGTCAATGAGGGCAAAGTACTCGTTCGTGAAGTCATCGAAGTTGGAGTCAAAGCTGTCGTCATCATCATCGTCGTCGTCATATGTGTCATCGTCGACATCGTCATAGTCGTAATTGTCGCTGTCATATTCGTTGCCGTTGCTGCGGCTGTTATTGCCGCCGAACATGTTTTTAGCCTTATCGGTCAGAGTGCCTATATCTGCAATGGTGCCGTCAACTCCGCGATATTCGACGTACTTTTTGCCGGCTTCCCATGCAAGTTTGCCTATCTTATCCCACATATATCAGTCAAGTTTAGTGAATTCAAAGTCATTAGGGTTACAGCAGGCTTTCTTGTAGTCGAAAGCGTAGAGGCGCATGTAGGCCTCCTGAATCTCTTTTGCGCCGTTGCTGAACGGGTTGGAGGTATGTATGGCTGTGGTCACGGTTACGGCCATCTCGGGGGTCAGCACGGTGCCGTTGGTGCGTTTGATGCGTCGGGGGGTTACGCGGAATACTTTTGACATTCGGGGGGTGTAGTTTTATCTTTCGGCAGTTGCCTCACCGGCTGCCTGTGTATTATGGTATCAGATAACGCAAAAGACGTGAGGCGAGTCTGCGTCACGTCCTTCAATTTCAGGTATCGCCAAACACCTTAACAAACAGGATTTGAAGAAATTCGCCCCACGTCCATATCGATATATGCAGGGCTGTCGGCCCGGCATATGCAGATACGGAAAGTGGGCATTCTTCCTCGAGAGTCCGTTTGTCTTTCTACTGGTTGGCGATTTCGAAATTGAGAACTTTCGGCAAGATGCCTTTTGCGCGGCTTCGTCCATTGCATGCAGGAACTCTTTCCGGCATGGGCCTTAGTCGGCCTGCATGACACGAAACCTGTTGCAAATATAGCACATTGTTTTGAAGAATGCCCACGGCGAAGCGTTAAATTCTCAATGCTGCAGATATGTTTTACAACACATGAGGAGGCGGTATATCAGCTCGGCGGCGACAAGTGACAGAGGGTCTTTGAGCCAAAACCATTGCGCGGCGGTGAGTTCCGGGGGGACGTTGAATAGCACGACGAGCTGCAGGACGATGGTGATAAACAGGACGGGACACACGCGGCGGACCATCCATTTGAGTTTCTTTTCAATCCAAATGTCCAGTGGTGACGGGGGAGTCGGTGTGGGGTCTTCGTAGAGTGACTTTTCTATCCATTGAATGAGTAGTGTGGATATTTTGCCCATAATCTTTTTTTGAGGCAAATGTAGTGGCACGGTCTGCCGGATGACGGCAGAATGGGTGCGTGTCCCGGGATTTTGTCAAAAAAAATGCCTCGGGGGCTGTGATTGGGGCGGGGTCAGAGGCCGGGGATGTGGGTGTCGGCGTCGGTGACTGTGCCAAACCATTCGTTGAGTCGCGTGCGGGCCTTGCTCTTGGTCTCGGGGGTGAGGTTGCCCCACACCTGTTTCAGAACGAAGGTCAGTGCGGCCATGTCGTCGGTGAAGCCGATGGGCATGGCGTCGGGGATGAGGTCGACGGGGAGGATGAAGTAGCCCAGTGCGGCGAGCACCATCAGGCGGTCTTTCAGCGGGAGTCTCTTGTCGAGCGTGGCATAATAGAGCACCAGGATGGCGTAGGTGAGTTTCACACCGGCTTTGCGTGACACGGCCTTTATCTTGTCGAAGAGGGCGCGCGGGGTGTAGTAGCCGGCATATCTTGTCAGGTTGTTTTTGAAGAAATTCAGGTCCATATCTTGGGGGGAGAGGCTGTTTGACGGAGAGTTTTAAATGTGGGGCTTGCATAGCCTTGGCTCACGGGGGCATAGGGCGCGTCGTGCCGGACTATACAGGTATAACAAAGTTAATGGATTTTTGGCACATGGCAGCATAGCGGATGTGGGGGCTTTGGGTTGTTTTGCAACCGTAAAATGTGTATATTTGCAGTGCGCGGGCGGTGGCTCGCGCCTGAAACCGAACCAAATCATTAATCCCATGAAAAGACGTATATTGTTTGCTTCGGCTATGGCCATGATGATGGCTGTGCCGGTTGTGGCCAAAAGCCCGTCGACCAACGGCGGCGGACTGTCGGCCGAAACTCTCGTGAAAATCCGCAGTGCCTATGAGCCTACGGCGGCCAATAAGGCTATACATAACGCTATAGCGGGAAGCGACATCAATGTGCTGGCTACCAATGCCGATAATAAGAATAATCTGGACACTCATTTCTCGCACCGCGTGCCGAGCAAGGGGATAACCGACCAGAAGCAGTCGGGCCGCTGCTGGCTGTTCACGGGGCTGAATGTGCTGCGCGCGCAGATGATGAACGCGCATGACCTGCCTAAGCTCGAGCTGTCGCAGTCATACAATTTCTTCTGGGACCAGCTGGAGAAGGCTAACCTTTTCCTGCAGGGGATTATCGACACGGCCTCGCTCCCCGAGGATGACCGCAAGGTGGACTGGCTCTTTGCCAACGCGCTCAACGACGGCGGACAGTACACGGGCGTTGCCGACATAATCATGAAGTATGGCGTGGTGCCTATCGAGGTGATGGGTGAGACGGCGAGCAGTATGAACACGTCGCGCATGCGCCAGCTGCTGTCGTGGCGTCTGCGCGAGGACGGTCTGACGCTGCGCCGTATGGCCGCCGAGGGCGTCGGCAAGAAGCAGCTTGAGAACAGGAAGGTGGAGATGCTCGGCGAGGTGTATCGCATGCTCGCGCTCAATCTCGGCGAGCCGCCCACGGAGTTTACCTGGACGCGCCGCGACAAGGAGGGCAACGCCGTGGACACCCGCACCTATACCCCGCAGGAGTTCTATCAGACCTATGCGGGCAATGACCTGAAGGGTGATTACGTGATGTTTATGAACGACCCGACGCGCGAGTACGGGCGGCTCTACGAGATAGAGTTTGACCGCCACATGCATGACGGGTATAACTGGACATATGTCAACCTTCCCGCCGACGAGCTGAAGAAGATGGCCATTGCATCAATCAAGGGCAATGAGGCGATGTATATGTCGGGCGACGTGGGCAAGTTCTACGACCGCGAACGCGGGGTGCTCGACCCTGACAATTATGATTATGGGTCGCTCTTCGGCACGACTTTCGGCATGGACAAGGCCGACCGCATACGCACGCACTCGAGCGGGTCGACCCACGCGATGACGCTGGTGGCCGTCGACCTTGACGGGGACGGCACGCCCAAGAAGTGGCTGCTGGAGAACAGTTATGGTAACAAGGCCAATGAGGGACATCTCATAATGACTGACAAATGGTTTGACGAGTACCTGTTCCGCCTCGTGGTCAACAGGAAATATATCACTCCCGAGGCAGAGAAGATACTCAAGCAGCAGCCCGTCCTGCTCCCGCCGTGGGACCCCATGTTCGCCCCGGAGGAGTGAGGGATAGTAGGGTGCAACATCCCAAACTAAATGAAAAGGGTCGACCCTATTTTGTCGGGTCGGCCCAAATTTTGTATGCTTAAATGAATTTAAAATAGGACTGCGATAGGATTAGGATTATTCGTAAACATATTGTCTGATTGCTTCTGCCCATTTGTCATAATACTGCGGGTAGAGATGTATGCCGTCTTTGGTGAATTTAGAAGGGAGTATGCCATCGGTTGTTGCATATTTGTCGTATAGATTAATGAAAGGTATGCTTTTAGAGTCGGCTAATTCTTTAAGATTCTTGTTTGCGAGGCGAATTTTTGTATCATCCGGTGCTCCCCTTTTCATAGACGGGTTCATGGGTAATATGCTTTGTATATAGATTCTTGATTGTGGTAGTGAATCTTGAATTACGGTCAACAGTTGTGTGTAACGTTCGATAAGCTCGTCAGGATTGATATGAAATATATCATTGGTGCCAGCCATGAGAAAGATTTTCTTTGGATTGGCTTTTTTTAGCATTGATACTCGATGTCGCATACCTATGATATTGTCCCCGGAATATCCGAGATTAATGATTCGTTTATCAGGAAAAGCTGATTGAAAGTCGCTGCCTCGTGTGATTGAGTTACCAAAGAATGCTATGTCAAATTCTGAATGCAGTTTCGCTATAGTGTTGGCCCAGCTTGTTCTGGCCCAATAGTCGGGATGGCTTTTGTCGTCTAATGTGATAAGGTTGCGGCGTTCGAGTGCCATTCCGAACACATGTCCCGAGGATTCTGCGATGTAAATAATGCCGATAAGCATCAGATTGATTAGCAATGATGTCAGTAGAAGATACTTCCATCTGCGCGTTTGATTGTTGTTTGTTTTCATTTTGGCGATTGAATTGAGTGAAAAATAAGTGTTTGAAATATTGTAAATTACATTGTATAATACAAAACGTGAACTGTCTTGCCGTGCTTCACTCATGAGCATCGCCAAACGCTCGTATACACGCACGGAAAGACAGTCCACGTGATGTGGGCTGTTCCGTGCCTCGTGTATACTGTGTTGAGATTGGCGATTTCAATGAGTGTTGAGGCACCATTAAAAATGTCTGCCGGTTATCGGTTTAGTGATAATCGGCAACGCAAAACTACTAAAATTTACTCAAACAGCATGATGAATTTAGTAAATTTCTGCTGTAGGAATGTGTATATTTGTGATGAGTAGGTCATGAGTTTGCGCTATAAATGAATCCCACGATTCTATTGAAATTACGAATATTGTTTGCTTAGGCTATATCATGCTGATGGCTATGCTGAGACCTTTGTATGCTTAGCTGTGGATGAATAGTGGGAATAGACAGCACCAAGTGCTGCAACGCTACGGCCGATGAAATTGCCGGCATCCGCAAGGCTCTCGACCTCTACTGCGAGGCATCCGTGAAAGGCGACAGCAAGATAGCCGAGTCGGCGTTTGCACCGACAGCCACCATGTCGTTTGCCGAGAACTGCAAACTCGTGTCAGTGCCCATCAAGGCATTGTTCGACTACTACGACCAAACCAGTCCACAGCCCGCATCGTATGAGATAACGTCATGCAACGTAGCCACCGACGCGGCTATCGTAAGCATCGACTCCAAATTCGGAGAGCCCCGTTTTGCCGACATGTTCACACTCGTCAAGGACGGCGACGACTGGAAAATCATCAGCAAAATCTATCATGTGAAATAAACCATTTCCAAATGATATAACAAAACAGCGAATCGAAATTTCGATTCGCTGTTTTTTGTGTGGTATTGGGGGAATCATCGAACTGTATCAGGGGATTCAAATATTGTATTTAGTTATTAGACGAGTCGTGTGTAAGTTTCTTTTTGGGCCTTTTATCCATACCCTTAAACGGTTGAACGCTTTTTAATCCATCTATGTGTTCAAACAATTGAGGTTCAACATTAGCCATCATTGGGTCAAGAATAAAATCAATTCCTTCCCTTCGTGCTAATTTAGCAGCGGGAACAAAGTCGGAATCTCCTGAGAATAGGACTATTTGATTAACGAATTTTTTTAAGGCTAAAGACGCTATGTCTACTCCGATTTTCATGTCAACACCCTTCTGTCTAACCGAGAGGAACACATCATCTTCGGTCAATTCTGCAATCGTTTTTTTACCTTTAAGTAATTCTTGAGTTGCAGAGGGACGTATTTCCCAATTACCATTATCTTTTAATGTGCCTACCCTTAGGGCAACCTTTCGCTTTTGTTTCAGGGCCTCCATTAGCTCAACTCGAAACTTATACTCAGGTGTTTTGCTAAAATCGACAGCTTTTTTGCTGATAGGATTGTGTGCTTTCTTTCCCAAAGGCATACAATCATAGTAAAAAATACGATATAATATATTGCGCTTGCCCACATGTTTGTGGGCCATTGCATACATTATATCAGCTACTTGAGCACCGCTAATATGCCTATCCTTATTATATAAAGCATTAAATCGCTTTATGAAAAATCCGCCGTCAATTAATACGGCGATTTTGATTGGGGGTAAAAGCTCGTTGGTCATAAAAAAGGATAAAAAAAGCTCAAGGGTTGGCGTATCCATTATCAAGAATTAGCGGCGGAGCTGCTATCGGATGCGCGTTGCCATGAGCATAATCATGTTCGCAAATTTACGACTATTTTATCTAAAAAACAAATTTAATATAAAAAAGTTTCAGAAAAAGAATGGACGCAGATTCTACCTGCAAGTGCAAAATTAGGCAATAAATTTAAAGAACTCAGCG
>CAJUCI010000035.1 GCA_910584825.1 uncultured Duncaniella sp.
CACTTGAAATGTGAACTTTTCTGCACTCATCTTTGTAGTCGCATGACTCTCAGCAATATGCACAGTCATACCCCAAAAGCAGGGATTGCACACCTTTTGAGACAGGAGCACAGCCGAGAGACGGGAGAACAGGAGAACTTTTTAAGTCGCACATAAATTCAAGAAGGGGACAAAAGGACACAAGAGACATAAGTGACATAAGAAATATTATTTTGCGCGAGGTGCCCTTTAAAGGAAAGTGTAATTTAAAGG
Source organism: uncultured Duncaniella sp. (assembly GCA_910584825.1). Lineage (GTDB taxonomy): Bacteria > Bacteroidota > Bacteroidia > Bacteroidales > Muribaculaceae > Duncaniella. The sequence continues at coordinate 253 of CAJUCI010000035.1, forward strand.
AACGCGCTCTTTAGCAGAAGGCGTTCCTTAATATAATAACTTATGTAGCTTTTGTCCCTTGTGTCCTTTTGTCCCCTTCTTCACTAATGTATCTTTTAATATTTAAAGGAGGAGCCGCCGAGGAATTCGCGCATGAGCGAGGTCGGGGGGATGAGACGCGAGGATACGGAGGCGAAGTAGCCGAGGAAGTGGCGCAGGCGGTGGGCCTGGGCATATTCGGGCACGTCGCGCGGCACGGTGCGCAACACTCGCTCGGCCTCGTCGCGCATCACTCCAAGCTCAAAGATGAACGAGGAGTTGAATATCGAGTCGGCGTTTTCCTGATAGGGGAATATCCATTTCTCCTCGCCACGGCGCACGCTGGGCCAGCGGCGGATGGTGGAGAGGGCTGTGGTGCCGCGATATTTGTAGTCGCGGATGATGCGGCGCAGCAGTCGGTTGTCGGTGGTCGACACCCAGTTGTGGTCGTCAATCGAGATTGTGGAGAGGGCCGACACGTACACGCGATACTTCATATCGTCGGGCACCGCGCTCGTCAGCTCGGGGTTGAGACCGTGGATGCCTTCGATGAGCAGGATTGAGTCGGACGGGAGCGAGATACGCCGCCCGCGGAACTCGCGGGTGCCCTTCTCGAAATTATATGTGGGCAGTTCGACCTCCTCGCCGCGTATGAGGGCGCAGAGGTGGGCGTTGAACAGCTCGAGGTCGAGCGAGAAGAGCGACTCGTAGTCATAGTCGCCGGTCTCGTCGCGCGGCGTGAGATGACGGTCAACAAAATAGTCGTCGAGCGATATCATCACGGGCTTGAGCAGATTGGTGAGCAGCTCGATGCCCAGACGCTTGGTAAACGTGGTCTTGCCCGACGACGACGGCCCGGCAATAAGCACCACCCTCGCGCCTCCGGCCTTGTGGCGGTCGGTGATGGCCTGGGCTATCTCGCGGATATGCTTGGTGTGCAGAGCCTCGGCCACATTAATCATCATGCCGGTGTCGCCGCGGTCAACGGCGGTATTGAGCGAACCGGCATTGCGTATGCCTATGATGCGGTTGAACTCCTGATAAGCCTTGAAGGCACGATAGAGTTTGGGCTGAGGCCGCATCTCGGCCACAGTCTCGGGCGCGGCGTGGTTGCACCCAAGAAGCAGGAAGCCCTCTTCATAAGGCACGAAGCCGAACGCGCCGAGCATGCCGGTGCGCGGCACGAGCGGCGACAGCGTGGTATCGGCCAGTCCGTCGAGGCGATAGAATATGGTGTAAAGCTCGTGGAGCGACTCGAGCAACGCCACCTTTGCGTCGAGACCCTGCTTGCGGAACAATTCAATCACCTCTGCCGTGGGTTTCTCCTTGCGCTCGATGGGCAGGTCGGCGTCAATGAGACGGCGCATCTCAGCGGCGATATCGCCGGCAAGGCGGGCGCGGTCAGCCATCGTGCCGGTGATGCGCACATAGTAGCCGCCCGACACCGCATTGCATATCTCAAGCCGCGCACCGGGCACAAGGCTCTCGGCAGCACGATACAGCACCATGCAGAGCGAGCGCGTGTAGCACCGCTGCCCGGCGGCATCTCCGACGGGCACAAACTCCACCTGCTTGGGGGCGTAGAGCGGGAACGACAGCCCCTCCTCCTTATTATTTACGCGCGCGCACACGGGAGAGAAGCCGAGCTTCCCGTCCAGGCGGCCCACAATACTCTGCAGAGTCTCACCCCCCTCGAAGGGGATATATTCATTGAGGTTGACGCAATATATTTTCATAATGCTGTAATTGTAATGGTTTATTCAGTTGAAACGGCTGTGATATATAAGACAAACGCCACGGCCGAGGCAAATGTTTTTCACGGATGGCGGCGATGGCAAATATACTAAGTTTCAGTGCCGTTTTTACTAAAAAGCCCATAAAAGAGCCGCGCCCACTGTTAAAGTTTGTCAAACCCGCCCTCTATCCCCCGAAAGGCCCGAATTACTTTTTTGACCGTTTGCGCATATTATGTTGAGAAATAGTAATAAAATTTGTAACTTTGCCGTCTGAAAAAGCATGCTTTTATGAACATTTCCTATAATTGGCTTAAAAAATACCTTGATTTCAATCTCACCCCCGATGAACTCTCGGCAGCCCTCACATCCATAGGACTCGAGACAGGAGGCGTAGAGGAAGTGGAATCAATACGCGGCGGACTCCGCGGTATCGTCATAGGCAAAGTGCTCACATGTGTCGAGCACCCCAACAGCGACCACCTTCACATCACCACCGTAGACCTCGGCGACGGCCAGCCCACCCAGATAGTGTGCGGCGCGCCCAACGTGGCAGCCGGTCAGACCGTGGTAGTGGCCACGGTAGGCACCACCCTCTACGGTCCCGAAGGTGAGGAGTTCCAGATAAAGAAATCCAAGATACGCGGCGTGGAGTCGTTCGGCATGATATGTGCCGAGGATGAGATAGGCGTAGGCTCGTCACACGACGGCATCATCGTCATCACCGACCCCGAAGTTAAGGCCGGCACCCCCGCGGCAGAATATTACGGTCTCACGTCTGACTACGTGCTCGAGGTGGACCTCACCCCCAACCGCATCGACGCCGCCTCGCACTACGGCGTGGCCCGCGACCTCTCGGCCTGGCTCGCATGCCACTCCGAGGCCGCCACGCTCACCCGTCCGTCGGTCGAGGCATACTCGGTCGAGGCCCCGGAGGGCGGCATCTCTGTCAAGGTAGACAACACAGAAGCCTGCCTCCGCTACTGCGGCGTGACAGTCACCGGCGTCACCGTCAAGGAGTCGCCCAAATGGCTCAAGGACGCACTCTCGACCATCGGCGTGCGCCCCATCAACAACATCGTCGACATCACCAACTACCTGCTCCATGCGATGGGCCAGCCGCTCCACTGCTTTGACGTGGCCAAAATCGAGGGTGGAGAGGTGATAGTCAAGAACGCCACACAGGGTGAGAAATTCGTCACCCTCGACGGCGTGGAGCACACGCTCGACGCGCGCGACCTAATGATATGCAACGCCCGCGTGCCCATGTGCATCGCCGGAGTGTTCGGCGGTCTCGACTCGGGCGTCACCGAGCAGACCACCTCGGTATTCCTCGAGAGCGCGTACTTCAACCCCACCTCAGTGCGCAAGACCGCACGCCGCCACGGACTGAACACCGACTCGTCATTCCGCTTCGAGCGCGGTGTCGACCCCAACAACAGCCTCTACGTACTCCGCCTGGCCGCACTGATGGTCAAGGAGCTGGCCGGAGGCACCATCACCGGGCCTGAAATCGACCTCTACCCGACCAAAATCAACCCCGCCCGCGTCACCCTCGACTTCGGCTATGCCACACGCCTCGTAGGCAAGGACATCCCCGCCGACGTCATCACCTCGATACTCCGCAGCCTCGAGATGGAGGTCATCGACATCAACGAGCGCGAGGTGACGGTAGACGTCCCCACCTATCGCGTGGACGTAACCCGCCCCTGCGACGTGGTCGAGGACATGCTCCGCATCTACGGCTACAACAATATCGAAATCTCCGACACCGTACACTCGGCCCTCTCCTACAAGAGCCGTGACGACCAGGAGGCGCGCCTGCGCGACCTCATAAGCGAGCAGCTGTGCGGCGAAGGGTTCAACGAGATACTCAACAATTCGCTCACACGCGAGGCATACTACGCCGAGCTCGAGCAGATGCCCGCCTCGCGCTGCGTCAAACTGCTCAACCCCCTGAGCAACGACCTCAACGTGATGCGTCAGACACTCCTCTTCGGCGGACTCGAGTCGCTGGCCCACAACATCAACCGCCGCGAGAGCGACCTGATGATGTATGAGTTCGGTAACGTCTACACCTACAACGCCGAAGCCGCCGGCAACGCCGAGGCCATCCTCGCCCCCTACAGCCAAGGCTCACGCCTGGCCATCTGGATGACCGGCCAGCTGCGCCCCGCATCGTGGGCACGTCCCGCCGCCGAGGTCACCGTCTATGACCTCAAGTCGGTCGTGGCCAACATATTCTCACGCCTCGGCATCACCAACGCCGAAATCAAGACCACGGCATCAGCCTCCGAACTTTACGCCGCCGGTCTCGACATAGCCACCCGCTCGGGCAAGCACCTCGGCTCGCTCGGCATCCTTGCAAAGAAGCTCCTGCACATGACCGACATCAAGCAGCAGGTAGTGTATGCCGAGCTTGACTGGAACGCGCTCGTCGGCCTCGCCATCAAGCGCAAGACCACATTCAAGCCCCTGCCCAAGACCCAGGCCGTGAAGCGCGACCTCGCACTGCTGCTCGACAAGAGCGTGAGCATGGAGCGCGTCGAGACGGTGGTACGCTCAAGCGAACGCCGTCTGCTCAAGGACGTCACCCTCTTTGACGTCTACGAGGGCAAGAACCTGCCCGAGGGCAAGAAGTCCTATGCCATCACCATCACCCTGCAGGACGAGGAGAAGACTCTTCAAGACAAGCAGATTGAGGCCGTGATGAACAAGGTAATCGCCAACCTCACCAAGCAGCTCGGCGCAGAGCTGAGATAACCTGTTAGTTTAAAGGTTAAAGGTTAGAGTTTAGAGTTTTAAAGTTTATAAGTCAAGATAATATACCACACAATGGGAAGAGCATTTGAATACCGCAAAGCACGCAAGCTCAAACGCTGGGGCAACATGTCCCGCACATTCACCCGCATAGGTAAGGAAATCACCATCGCCGCCAAGGCCGGTGGTCCCGACCCCTCCACCAACCCCCGTCTGCGCGCACTCATGCAGAACGCCAAGGCAGCCAACATGCCCAAGGACACCGTAGAGCGCGCCATCAAGAAGGCCACCGACAAGGATGCCGGCGACTACAAGGAGATTGTATATGAGGGATACGGCCCCTTCGGCATCGCCATCGTGGTCGAGGCCGCTACCGACAACAACACCCGCACCGTGGCCAACGTGCGCTCCTACTTCACCAAGCACGGTGGCACTCTCGGCACACAGGGTTCGCTCTCGTTCATGTTTGACCACAAGAGCGTCTTCAAAATCAAACCCAAAGAGGGCGTATCGCTCGAAGACCTCGAGCTTGAGCTTATCGACTACGGCGTGGACGAGCTTGAAGACATCGTCGACGACGAGAGCGGCGAGGAGCAGGTAGTGCTCTACGGCGCGTTTGAGGAGTATGCCAACATCCAGAAATACCTCGAGGACAACGGCTTCGAGATTATCTCGTCGGAGTTTGAGCGCATCCCCCACGACCTCAAGGAGGTGACCGCCGAGCAGCGCGCCACCCTCGAGAAACTCCTCGAGAAGTTTGAAGACGACGAGGATGTACAGAATGTATTCCATAACATGAAAGAGGAAGACGGCGAGGACGAGTAAGACACTCCCACACTACTTTTCTACTCTTTCATCCACGATTTTCCTCAAAATCCTTTATTTCCCTTTCAAAAGAGAGGGGAATAGGGGATTTTTTGTTTATATTTGCAACCTAATTGCGAATTTGACGACAAATTTCAATCATTTCGAATAAATAACTTACAAAATACAACTTCTAAGATGTTAAAGATTGCAATCCAGGCCAAGGGCCGACTCAACGAGCAGAGCATGTCGCTGCTGGCCGACGCCGGCATCAGTGCCTCGTCAGGCAGCCGCAAACTCATATCCAAGGCCAAGGGTTTCCCGATGGAGATACTCTATCTGCGCGACGACGATATTCCCCAGGCCGTAGCTATGGGCGTGGCCGACATAGGCATCGTCGGCCTCAACGAGATAGCAGAGAAGGGCGAGAAGGTCGACGAGGTGATGAATCTCGGCTTCGGCGCGTGCCGCATATCCATAGCCGTGCCCCGCGAGGTGGACTATACCGACTATACATGGCTCAACGGACGCCGCGTGGCCACCTCCTATCCCCGCATCCTCGGCAACTTTTTCGCCGAAAACAATATCAAGGCCGAGATACACGAGATAGCCGGCTCGGTGGAGATAGCCCCCGCCGTAGGTATGGCCGATGCCATATTTGACATCGTATCGTCAGGCGGCACACTCATCCAGAACGGTCTGCGCGAGGTGGAGCAGGTGTTCTTCTCCGAGGCCGCACTCATCGCCACCCCCGGACTCCCCGAGGATAAACGCGCCGAGATTGACAAGCTGAAATTCCGCCTCAACTCCATCCTCGACAGCCGCGACATGAAGTATGTGCTCATGAACCTCCCCCGTACCGCCGTCGACGAGGCTGTCAAGATACTCCCCGGCATGAAGAGCCCCACGCTCCTGCCCCTCACCGACCCAGACTGGTGTTCGCTCCACGTGGTAATCCCGCAAAGCGAACTTTGGGAGAAAATCGAACTGCTCAAAGGCATCGGAGCCACCGACATACTCGTGCTCAATCTTGAGAATATCATTCGGTAGTCGGGCTTCGGCCTTCGGCCTACGCCCTGAGTTTATGGGCCTTCGGCCCTGAGGTTAAAGTTTAAAGTTTTTAGTATAGAGTATAAAGTATAGAGTATAGATAATAGCTCTTGTGCTGTATTTTAACACTTTGATGTGCTAACCACCTTGTGCTCCTGTGCTCCTGTCTTTAATCCCTGCTCCCCCTGTGCTCCCGTGCTCCCGTCTTAACTAATTACTAATTACTAATTACTAATTGCTAATTATCCAGAATTGCTAATTGAATAAATGGTCAACATCATAATAAATCCCCCCGCTTCCGACTGGTCAGCTCTGACTGCGCGGAATATCCCTGCCGACGACCCGCAGGTGACTGCCGCCGTAGAGCAGATAGTCCAAGGCGTGCGCACTGGCGGTGACAAAGCCCTGCGCGACTACGCACTCCGTTTTGACGGAGCCACGCTCGACTCGCTCGAAGTCACCGACGAAGAGATAGCCGAAGCCATCTCACGAGTGCCCGCTGACGTGGCCCGTGCCATCGATGCCGCCGCACGCAACATAGAGAAATTCCACCACGCACAGCTCCCCCACCCCGTCGAGGTCGAGACCGTACCGGGCGTAAAGTGCATACAGCGCGCCGTGCCCATCTCACGCGTGGGCCTGTATATCCCCGGCGGACGTGCCCCGCTCTTCTCCACTGTACTCATGCTCGCCATCCCCGCCCGTCTGGCCGGATGCCCCGAAGTCATCATGTGTACCCCAGCCTCGGGCAGCCACCCCATCGCCGCCGAAATTCTCTATGCCGCACGTGTGGCCGGAGTCAACCGTATATATAAGGTGGGTGGCGCACAGGCCATCGCCGCCATGGCCTACGGAACCGAAAGCATCGCGCGCGTCGACAAAATCTTCGGCCCGGGCAACCGTTTCGTCACCAAGGCCAAACAGCTCGTGTCGACAGTCACAGCCATCGACATGCCCGCCGGGCCAAGCGAGGTGATGATTATGGCCGACACCACGGCATCGCCCGCGTTCGTGGCTGCTGACATGCTCTCACAGGCCGAGCACGGCCCCGACAGTCAGGCAATGGCACTGTGCGACAGCGAGGAGCTGGCCCGCGCCATCGCCGCCGAAGTGGAGCGTCAGGCCGCACAGCTCTCGCGCCGCGAGTCGGTCGAAGGCTCGCTATCCCACAGCCGCATCATCGTGCTCCCCTCACGCGAGGAGATGACCGCACTGGCCAACCTCTATGCCGCCGAGCACCTCATCATATCCATGCGCGACCCCTGGCAGATAGCCGAGGGTATCACGGCTGCCGGAAGTGTGTTTATCGGCAACTACTCCCCCGAGAGCGCGGGCGACTATGCCTCTGGCACCAACCACACCCTCCCCACCGGGGCCTGGGCACGCTCGATGAGCGGCGTAAATATCGACAGCTACATGCGCAAGATTACCTATCAGGAGCTTACGCGCGACGGACTCGCCACGCTCGCCCCTGTAATCACTGCCATGGCCGCCGCCGAGGGCCTCGACGCCCACGCCGCCGCAGTAACGACACGCTTAAATAATTAGTAATTAGCACTTTTTTAATTAGTAATTAGTAATTAGCAATTAGTAATTATTTAATTGATAATTATTTAACTACCCAATCAACTTTAGTCTCTTAGCTTGAAAAAAAATTACTAATTACTAATTGCTAATTACTAATTGCTAATTGCAAATTAAATTTTCCCTAAAAAAATGGTTTCCCCCTTAAAATACGTCCGTCCGAATATTCTCGCCCTCAGCCCCTACTCCACCGCGCGTGATGAGTTCAAAGGGGGCGATATAAGCGTCTTCATCGACGCCAACGAGTCACCGTTCCGCACAGGCTTCAACCGCTACCCCGACCCGCGCCACCGCCGGCTCAAAGAGCGCATCGCCGCGCTCAAAGGGGTAGAGGCCGACAACGTCTTTATCGGCGGCGCAGGTAGTGACGAGGCCATCGACCTCATCTACCGCATCTTCTGCGAGCCGGGCATCGACAATGTGGTGGCCATGTCGCCCACCTACGGCGTCTATTCCGTGGCCGCCGCCATCAACAATGTGGAGTATCGCGAGGTAGACCCCGGGGCCGACTTCGCCTTCCCGGTCGAGGCCGCCCTTGCCGCTGCCGACGCGCACACCAAAGTGATATGGGTATGCTCGCCCAACAATCCCACCGGCCTGGCCGTGCCTGTCGAAGACATCATCCGTCTTGCCGACAGCTTTGACGGCATAGTGGCCGTGGATGAAGCCTACATCGACTTCTCCCCCGTGGCCTCGGCCCTGCCGCTGATAGCCTCGCACCCCAACATCATAGTGCTGCAGACATTCTCAAAGGCGTGGGGACTCGCCAACCTGCGCGTAGGTCTCGCGTTTTCCGACCCGCGCATAGCCGCCCTCTTCGCCAACGTCAAGTACCCCTACAACCTCAACGGCCCCACACAGCGCGAGATACTCCGCCAGCTCGACCGCGACATCACCCCGCAGGTCGAGACAATCAAGGCCGAGCGTGAGCGTGTGGCCTCCGAGCTGGCCAAATATCCCTGCATCGAGCGCATATATCCGTCAGATGCCAACTTCCTGCTGGTCAAGGTCGACGACGCCGACCGCCTCTACGACCATCTCGTGAGCCGCGGAGTGCTCGTGCGCAACCGCAACCGCGTGCCTCACTGCGCCGGCATGCTCCGCATCACCATCGGCACCCCCTCGGAAAACCGCCTGATGCTCGCGGCCATCGCCGACTATTGCCACATGCCGGCCCCTGCCGATGACGCCCCGCAGTCATCGGCCCGCACAGCCACCGTCATCCGCCACACCAACGAGACCGACATAGAGATACACATCGACCTTGACGGCGACCCGTCGGCCTCGGTAATCGACACGGGGCTGAAATTTTTCGACCACATGCTCTCGCAGCTCCCCCACCACGGAGGTTTCGCGCTCGACATCCTGTGTCGCGGCGACCTCCAGGTTGACGAGCACCACACCATGGAGGATGTGGCCATAGCCCTCGGCGACGCCATCCGCATCGCACTCGGCGACAAGCGCGGCATCGAGCGTTACGGATTCGTCCTGCCCATGGACGAGAGCCGCGCCATGGTGCTCATCGACCTGGGCGGACGCATCGACTTCCAATGGGATGTCACCTTTGACCGCGAATATGTCGGCGACACCCCCACCGAGATGTTCAAGCACTTCTTCCAGTCGCTGGCATCATCGCTCAAGGCTAATCTCCACATCTCGGCGCGCGGCGAGAACTGCCACCACATCGTCGAAGGCATCTTCAAGGCCACAGCCCGCGCCCTCAAAGCCGCCATCCGCCGCGACCAATTCTCCCACTCCCTCCCCTCCTCCAAAGGGATAATCTAAACTTAATTAGCAATTAGTAATTAGCAATTAGCAATTAGCAATTAGCAATTGTCAAATTACTCAACCGGCTTGCCGCTTGGCTTGCCATGTCATCGGCTTTAGCCGCTCAGTTTACTGAGAATTATTAATTACTAATTGCTAATTACTAATTACTAATTACAAATTTAGCGCAAGTGATAGCAATAATCGACTATTCAACCGGCAACCTCCGCTCGGTCGAAAACGCCCTCTCACGCATCGGGGCCGAGTGGACACTGACTGCCGACCCCGACACCATACGCCGCGCCGACCGCGTACTGCTCCCCGGCGTAGGCCACTGCGGCGAAGCCCTCGCACGGCTCCGCGAGACCAGCCTCGACTCCGTAATCCGCGACCTGCGCCGCCCCGTGTTAGGCATATGCGTAGGTATGCAGATGATGTGCCGCGACACGGCCGAAGGCGACGCCGAAGGGCTCGGCATCTTCGACTCCCACGTGCGCCGCTTCGTCCCCGGCCCCGCCGACAAAGTGCCCCACATGGGCTGGAACTCGATACACAATCTCGAAAAAGGGCTGTTCAAAGGCATCCCCGGAGGCTCATATGTCTACTATGTCCACTCCTACTACGCCCACCTCTGCCCCGACACCATAGCCACCACACGCTTCGGCGAGGAGGGAATGATGTTCAGTGCCGCGCTGAAATACGAGAACTTCTACGGCACCCAGTTCCACCCCGAAAAAAGCGGCGACATCGGCGAAAAGATACTCAGAAACTTTCTTAGTCTTTAGTATAGAGCATTTTTAGTATAGAGTATAGAGTTTTTCAGTATAGAGGGTTTTAGTATAGAGTATAGTGAATAGCATTCAGAGGCTTATACCCTATACCAAAGAGAACTCTACAATACGATAAAAATTTATTCACTATACCCTATACTTAAAAAAACTATTCACTATACTCTATACTTTATACTCTATACTAAACCCTCTATACTCTATACTGAAACCCTCTATACTGAAAAACTCTATACTAAAACCCTCTATACTAAAACCCTCTATACTAAAGAATCCATGATTGAAATCATCCCCGCAATAGACATAATCGACGGCAAGTGCGTGCGGCTCACCAAGGGCGACTACGCCACGCAGACCACCTACTCGGCCTCGCCCGTCGACATGGTCAAGCGCATGGTCGACTCAGGCTTCACCCGCATCCACGCCGTCGACCTCACCGGCGCGCGCCTCGGCCACCCCTCGGCCCTCACCACCCTCGAAAAGATGGCCGCCGTAAATGACGCCCGCATCGAATGGGGCGGAGGCATAAAGACCGACGACGACATGCGCGACCTGCTCAACGCCGGAGCCACCTGGGCCGTAATCGGCAGCGTGGCCGCGCGCCAGCCCCTGCTCTTCAACCACTGGCTGTGCGAATACGGGCCCGACGTGATGGTGCTCGGCGCAGACCTGCGCGACGGCAAAGTGGCAGTGAGCGGATGGACCGCCGAGGAGGAGCTTACCGCCGACGAACTCATCAACCGCTTCCGCCCCCTCGGCCTGTCGCAGGTCATCGTCACCGACATCTCCAAAGACGGCATGCTGCAGGGTCCCAACTTCGACCTCTACACCACGCTCCAGGCCGCCCACCCCGACGTGCTCTTCACCGTCTCGGGCGGCATCTCGTGCATCGATGACATTCTGCGCCTCAACGACCTCGGCCTCCCCCGCGTCATCGTAGGCAAAGCCCTCTACGAAGGACACATCACACTATCGGAAATGGAAAATTTAAAATTGAGAATGTAAAATTTTCCCTCAACACATGCGCGAAGCCAATTTTAAATTTTGTGGGCGAAGCCAATTTTAAATTTTCCATTTTAAATTTTCCATTTTAAATTTAGACACCCCGTGTTAACCAAACGCATAATCCCCTGCCTTGACGTCAAGAACGGCCGCACTGTCAAAGGCATTAACTTTGAAGGGCTTGCCGATGTGGGCGACCCCGTAGAACTGGGCGCACGCTATGCCCTCGAAGGGGCCGACGAGCTCGTCTATCTCGACATATCCGCCTCACGCGAAGGGCGCGGCACATTCACCCGCCTCGTCGAGAAAGTGGCCGACCGCGTCAACATCCCCTTCACCGTAGGCGGAGGCATATCCTCGCTTGCCGACGCCGCCGCCCTGCTCGACGCCGGAGCCGACAAAATATCCATCAACAGTGCCGCCGTGCGTGACCCGCAGCTCATCAGCGACATCGCCGAACGCTACGGCAGCCAGTTTGTGGTCGTAGCCATCGACGCCCGCAGCGGCGACGACGGCGAGTGGCACGTCACCACCCACGGAGGCTCGCGCCTCACCGACCGTCTGCTCTTCCCCTGGGCACGCGAGGCCCAGGAGCGCGGTGCCGGCGAGATACTCTTCACCTCTATGGACCACGACGGCACACGCGCCGGCTATCCCTGCGACCTCTACCGCCGCCTCACCTCATCGCTCTCCATCCCCGTCATCGCCTCGGGCGGAGCCGGCAGCCCCGCCGACATCGCCGACGTCCTAACCCTCGGCGGAGCCGACGCAGCCCTCGCAGCCAGCATATTCCACTACGGTGAAATCACCATCCGCGACCTCAAAACCCTCCTCGCCCAACGCGGAATACCCGTGAGAATTTAAAATTTAAAATGGAAAATTTAAAATTCTCCCTCGCAACGTTGCGCGAAGCCCATTTTAAATTTTCCATTTTAAATTTTAAATTATTAATTCCCATCCGGCGAAGCCAATTTTAAATTTTCCATTTTAAATTTTAAATTTTCTTCATGACTTTTTCCGACTTCAATCTCGATAAATGCGCTGACGGGCTGCTCCCGGTCATAGTCCAGGACTCCGTCACCCTGCGCGTGCTCATGCTCGGCTACATGAACCGCGAAGCCTTTGACAAGACCCTCGCTTGCGGCCTCGTCACCTTCTATTCACGCACCCGCCGCACCCTCTGGACCAAGGGGGAGACCTCGGGCAACCATCTGCGCGTCGTGGAGATGTACCCCGACTGCGACATGGACACCCTCCTCATCAAAGCCATCCCCACCGGGCCCACCTGCCACCGTGGCACCACGGCATGCTTCGACACCCCCGCCGAGGACGGCTTCATACGCTCGCTCTCCACCCTCATCCAGCAGCGTCACCGCGAGATGCCCGAAGACTCCTACACCACACGCCTCTTCATCAAAGGTGTAAAAAAAATCGCCCAGAAAGTGGGCGAAGAGTCAGTCGAAGCCGGCATCGAAGCTGTCGACGGCAACCGCGACCGCTTCATCTACGAGGCCGGCGACCTCATGTATCACTATCTCGTGCTGCTCGAGCAGATGGGCGTCACCCTCCCCGACATCGAGCGCGAGCTGGTCAAACGGCATTCCTGACCTCCTCGAGTGCCGACATATACACCGTCAGCAACATCCATCCATCTCTGCTCAGCCGGGCGCGCAGCATCTCAAGCATGCGCGCCTTGCGCTTTTTCACCGTAATCTCCGCCACATCTATCAGTCGGGCTATCTCCTGATTCTTCAACCCCTGCTCGAAATTCAGCTCGAATATCTCGCGATACTCCGGGGGCAGACTGTCGATGGCGGCAAACAGTTCGTCAAACGTCTCCTGGTGCATGATGGCATATGACACGTCAGGCTCCACATACTCCTCATCGGCCTGCGCGTCAGCCGCACCGGCCTCATAATCCGAGGCCACACGGCCGTGGCGCGTGATGTTATATGCGCGGTGGCGCACACACTGCATCAGATAGCGACGCCAGTGTGTGCTGTCGGTCAGCTCGTTGCGGGCCTCATAGGTATTCATCACCGCATCCTGCACACAGTCCTCGGCCATATATCCGAGCGACGGCCCGAGCAGACGCGACGCAAACGTCAGCAGACCCGGATACATCAGCGCATAAAACTCTGACATATGTCCTCTGACGAACTCACGGAATATTGACTGATAATCTATCATGCCTGTAGCCCTCTACATGTGGCAAAATTACACATTCCAAAGTATTTTAGCAAATATATGACTGCAACTATCGGCGACCGTCTGAAAACTTTTTCAAATTTTTGCCAAAAAAATGTCTTTTTGCGTATACCTTTCTTAAACTCGCGTGTAACACTAATAAAAAACCATCACTGACCACCGATGTCTGACACCAACGATATGACCATAGGCCGCCTCATACGCCGCAGCATCCTCGGCACCATCACCCCCGCCGAGCGTGCCGAGCTTGACGCATGGGTCGAAGCCTCGGCTGACCACCGCCGGTTCTACGAATGGGCCACTTCGGGCCGACACATGGCCGAAGAGTACCGCTCGCGACGGGTCATCGACACATCGCGTCCCGCCCGCGACATGGAGCTGCGCCTCCGCCACAAACGTCGGGCCGCGATGTTACGCCACGTCCGCAGGATGGCCACCGCGGCAGCAGTCATCATTGCCCTATCATTACTGCTGTGGCAGTTCATGCCCGGGAGCTCGCCCGACACATCCCGGCAGCCGTTGACCGCCTCGGCCCCCGCACGCGAGACCATCAACCTCGACAGCATGCCGTCAGGCACCGCCAAGGCCGTCCTCACCACCCCCTCGGGTCAGAGCCATACACTCACCGCCCTGCAGTCAGGCTCGGCCACAACCACCCTGCACCCCTCGTCGGCCACAGCCGCCGACGCCCGCGAGCTGCGCCTCGACGTGCCACGCGGCGGAGAGTTCAAAATCGTGCTTGAGGACTCCACCGAAGTGTGGCTCAACTCGCAGTCAACCCTCCGCTACCCCGAGACCTTCGGCCCCGCCGAGCGGCGCATAGCCCTCTCGGGCGAGGCATATCTGCAGGTGCGCAAAGACCTCTCGCGCCCCTTCTTCGTCGAGACCGACGAGCAGGTGATACGCGTCTACGGCACCTCGTTCAACGTCCGCGCCTATCCCGACGAGACGGCCACCTACACCACCCTCGAGACCGGCACCATATCGCTGGCACTCAACGACGGCACCTCGGGCGAAGTGTTCCTCTCGCGCGGACATCAGGCCACACTCCATCATGACTCCGACCACCTCGACATGACCGTCGTCGACCCCGCCGTAGTCACCTCGTGGCGTCACGGACGTTTCGTGTTCGAGGACCAGCCGCTTGACCGCATCATGCGCGACCTCAGCCGCTGGTATGACTTCCGTTACGAATTCTCCGACCCCGAGCTGGGCCGTCAGATATTCATGGGCAGCATACCGCGCTACTCCGACTTCCGCACCGCCATACAGATACTCGAGAACTGCGGCGACATACGCTTCACCGTCACCCCCGACAACCGAATACTCATCACAAGGAATTGAAAATGGAAAATTTAAAATTTAAAATTGGCTTCGCGCACGTAGCGAGGATGAATTTTAAATTTTCCATTTTAAATTTTAAATTTTCAACAATAGTTTCTACATTATAAATTTTTAACTTTTACTTTTCCATGAATCCACGCCTTCTATGGTTGCTGCTCATGGTGCTGTGCGTCCGGCTCGGCGTATCGGCCCAGACCTACACCGCAACCTTTGACAACGCCTCGCCCGAGGCCACAGTCCGGATTCTCAAGAAGAGCACAGGCTACGACTTCGTATATCACAAGTCGCTGCTGAAGAACAACTCGTCGACCGTGACCGGCAACTACCGCAACGTCACCCTCGACCATCTGCTCGAGGCCACCCTTGACCGTCAGCTCGGCATCGCCTACAAGGTGGTCGACAAGACCGTCTCACTCTCGCAGGCCGACAAGCGGTCATATGCCTATGACGCCACCGTCACGGGCACCGTCACCGACGAGCAGGGCGAACCGCTCGCCGGAGCCTCGGTGATGCTCAAAGGCACCCACTACGGCGTGAGTGCCGACATCGACGGCAAGTTTGCCATAGCCATCCATCACACCGACCCCGAGCTGGAAATCTCATATGTAGGCATGCACCCCCGCACCGTGCGCCTCACAGCCGAAAACATAGGCCGTCCGCTCGACATCCGTCTCGAGACCAATGCATCGACCATGGACGAGGTCGTGGTCACCGGCTATCAGAACATCAAGCGTGAGAACGCCACCGGCTCCTACACCATCATCTCAGGCGACGAAATCAACAAGCGTCACAACGCCGACGTGACCTCAAGCCTCGAGGGCAACATACCCGGTCTCGTCAAGAAACGTGACAAATACAAGACCGGCGAGCAGAACATCGTAATCCGCGGCGTCGGCACATTCACCGCATCGACCGCACCGCTCGTCGTTGTCGACGGCCTGCCCATCGAGGGCGGCATCGAGACCGTCAACAACTATGACATCAAGTCAGTCACCGTGCTCAAGGACGCATCGGCAGCCGCCATCTACGGCGCACGCGCATCCAACGGTGTAATCGTAATCACCACCAAGCAGGCCGACCGCGAGAAACTCTCAGTCGAGTTCAACGCCGACCTCTCCATCACCGGCAAGACCAACTACGCCAAGGGCGGATGGGCCACCGCAGCCCAGGCCATCGAGCTGGAACGCCTCAACTGGAACGGCATGAAGGACAACGACCCCGACCAGTTCTACGCACTCGTCAACCGCTACAACGACTATGACCAGCGCATAGGCATCTCGCCCGTCACCCGCATGTTTGTACGCAACTATCTCGGCGAACTCAGCGACAACGAGCTTAACACCACCCTCGACTCATGGAGCCGCAACGACTACCGCTCGGAGTGGCAGAACGCCACCGAGCGCACACGCGTCAACCAGCTCTACAACCTCTCGCTGCGCACACAGGGCAAAGTCCTCTCCTCGAGCTTCACCTTCAACTACTCTGACGACAACCTCGGCATGAAGAAGGAGAACTCACGCGCCCTCCAGTTCCGCTACAAGGGCGACCTCAAGGCAGCCAAGTGGCTCGACCTCTCATTCTCGGTCAACGTCATCCACAACAGCTCAAAGCGCAACGACATAGGCGGCCACGACAATATCAACAGCTTCTACCCCTATCAGAGCATGTACAACGCCGACGGCTCACGCTCACGCATGGAGGCCGACGCGATGCTTGACAACCCCGTTTATGACAATCCCGCCTTCGGCCTCGTGGACCACTCCTTCAACCTCCTCAACGAAGTGGGCCTCAACACCAACAAGCAGACCGACACCAACATCCGCGCCTACATCCACGCCCTCTTCCACCTGCCCGTCGAGGGATGGAACGCATCGCTCATGTATCAGCACGAGGACATCCAGTCGCAGAGCGAAATGGAATATTACAAGAATTCCTACTACGCCCGTGACATATACAACCGCTACACCACCGGCGGTGTCACCAAGATTTGGGAAATCGACCCCACAGTGGACTTCTGGGATGTGTATATGAACCCCGACGCCTATCCCGGATACTCCTACTTCGACCCCAACACATTTGACTTCTTCTATGACGCCGACGGCAACATGGCTGTGGCCAAGCAGGTAGAGACCACCCTCCCGACCGAGCACCACGTGCCCGAGGGCGGCATCCTTTCCACCTATCACTCCCACAACACATTCTACACCTTCCGTGCGCAGACCGACTTCAACCGCACCTTTGCCGACAAGCATGACATAAGCGTTCTCGCAGGTTTCGAATACCGTCAGACCAAGAGCAACAGCACCGCATCAACCTTCCTCGGCTATGACCACCAGACACTCACCAACCAGAACACTCATGTCGACTGGGACTTTGTCAACGGTTTCGGCCAGCAGGGCATTCTCGGCCCCGGCTGCCCGCCGTGGGGTGTCTACACCAACTTTTCCATAGGCGAGACACTCCACCGCTTCTACAGCTACTACTTCACCGGCAGCTACGTGTATGACTCGCGCTACAGCGTCTTCGGCTCCTACCGTGTCGACAAGGCCGACCTCTTCGGCACCGACCCCAAGTTCCGCGGACGTCCCCTCTGGTCGGTCGGCGGCTCATGGAACGCTCATAACGAAGACTTCCTCCAGCCCCTCACATGGCTCGACGCCCTCAAGCTCCGCGCCTCCTACGGTCTCACCGGCAACATCAACTCCAACGCCAAGTCTATCATGACCGCCCGCCTCTCGACCAACCGCTTCAACGGCGGCATCAAGGGCGAGATTCAGGAAGCCCCCAACGACCAGCTGCGCTGGGAGAAGACCGCCACATGGAACTGGGGTCTTGACTTCGCCCTCTTCGGCTACCGCCTCAACGGCTCGGTCGACGCCTACCGCAAATACAGCTCCGACATCCTCACCGACGTGGCCCTCGACATCACCTCGGGATTTGACAACCTCCTGCTCAACGCGGGCGAGATGCTCAACACCGGTGTCGAGTTCCAGCTCAACGGCCGCATCCTTCCCGCCACCTCGCGCAAGCAGGTGGGCATCGACCTCGGCATCACCTTCGGCTACAACCACAACAAGGTCAAGAAGGTCTACTACCACCCCCACACCGGCTCGGAGTTCCGCTCCATGACCCTCAAGCAGGGCTATCCGCTCAACACCGTCACAGGCGTTGACTATGCCGGATACGTGACCGACGAAAATGGCATTACCTACGGCACCTGGCGCGACCACAACGGCGAGATTCACAACACATCGCTCGGCTCGGCCGACTTCACCGTTGAGGACTGCATCTATCTCGGCACATCGTCGCCCGTATGGACCGGCGGTATCATCCCCGAGATTCGCTATCAGGGCTTCACCCTCTCGGCCATGATGCATTATTACGGCGGCCACTACATGAACACCGACCCCCGAGTATGGGGCATCGCCTCGACCGACGGCGACATCGCCGCCTCGTCGCTCGACTTCTGGAACGGCGTGGAGGGCGCAGTGCCCAACGGCTATCTCACGAAATACTACGACTCCCGCACCATGAGCATCGCATCGTCCGACTACCGCAACTACTCGCACGCCGACTACCTCAAGCTCCGCTCCATCACACTCTCCTACGAGTTTGAGCGCAAACTCATCCGCCGTCTCGGCCTCAGCGACCTGCGTCTGCGCTTCCAGGTCGACAACGTGGCCACCTGGGCACGCAACGGCCGCAGCTGGGACCCCGAGGCCTCACGCTACGGAGGCATCCCCGTCAAGACCCCCTCGACCTACACAATGAGCCTCTTACTCAACCTCTAATCAAGAATTATCCGACATGAAAAAGACATATATATCAGTCATCGCGGCATTGCTCGCCGTCCTCGTATCATCGTGTGACGACAAGCTCGACATCACCCCCCGCGGCTTCTCGACCCTCAACACCGTCGATGACATCGGTGCCGTCCTCAACAAGGAGTGGCGCATATTCGACAACGAATTCTATCACGAATACCCCACAGGCAACATATTTGCCTACTACTCCACTCCGGCCGAAGTGTTTGCCGTAAAGAACACATGGGAGTATGCCTACATCTTCGGCGACGAGAGCGTTGACCGTGTGGCACTGTGCGAGGATGACGAGCGTTACTCCGAGATATACGAGAACATCAAATACTGCAACATCGTGGCGTGCAAGCTGCCCGAGACCGAGGGCGACGAGTACAAGAAGGCTCGCTTCATCGCCCAGGCTCGCGTGCTCCGCGCATGGTTTCACTTCATAGCCGTCAACTTCTGGGCCGCACAGTATGACGAGGCCACAGCGGCCTCAACCGGCGGAGTGGCATATGTCGACAACATCGACTTCGGTGCCGAAAAGACCAAGCTCACCGTGGCACAGGTGTATGAGAAGATTCTCGGCGATTGCTCTGACGAGGTGCTCGAATGCCTCGACAAGACTCCGACCAACGACCCCTTCCGCTTCGAGGCCGACTTCGGCTATGCCGTCCGCGCCCGCGTGCTCTTCCAGATGAAGCGTTATGATGAGGCCGCCGTATATGCCCGCAAGGCCCTTGAAATCAACCCCACCATCGAGGACCGCTCGACCATCGTGAGCAAAGGCACATGGGAGTCGACCTTCGACGCGCCCCACCACTACATGTTTATCCTCTCCAACTTCATCACCAACATGTCAGAGTTTGGCGCGCAGACACTCACCCCCGAGTTCCTGGCCCTTTACGAGAAGGGCGACTATGTGCGCTACTATTCACGCGCGGAGGACTGGGAACCATATGAAGACATAAACGTAGGCACCGTAGGCAGCATGATGTACTCACCCCAGGGTGCAGCCCGCGTGAACGTATGGGGCATACGCGCCGAGCAGATGTACTATGTGCTCGCCGAGTCACTCATCCGCGCAGGCAAGATTGACGAGGGCCTCGAGCAGGTCGACAAAGTGCGCCGCTACCGTATCCACCCCGAGTCTTACAAGGCATTCAAGGGCACCGTGTCAACCGAACGCGAGGCTATGGAGCTGCTGTGCAAGGCCAAGACCGTGGAGTGCATACTCACAATCGAGAACTTCCTCGACTGCAAACGCCGCAACACCGAGCCTGAGTATGCCCGCGAAATCATCCACCACATCGACGAGTTTGGCGACTTCTCCATCCGTCCCAACTCACCCCTGTGGATTAACCCCTTCCCGATGAACGCCACCAACTTCAACCCCACCCTCACCCAGAACATCTGATAAGCTTAAAAGAAAAGTTTTTGGTAAACCAGTCGGCTAAAGCCGATTACTTGGCAAACCGCGCAGTTGAAACCGTCGATATGATACAAGGTTGGTTAACTATAGCTCCGCAAAAAAGTGATAAATAAATTCATATCGGCGGCTTCAACCGTCGCGAGACACCGACCGGCCCCCGCCGGTCGGTTTGCCTAATAACCGGCCCCAGCCACTCGGCCTCGCGAATCATCAGCCTCAACCGCTCGGTTTGCCAAGTCATCGGCATTGCCGTTTGGCTCGCCAAAAATTCTTAATTTTTAATTCTTAATTTTTAATTTTCCATTTTCCATTTTCCATTTTAAATTCATACAATGAACCGTTTTCTTCTTTCCCTGTTTGCCGCCGCCTCACTCATGCCGGCAGCAGCTCAGACCGACTTCCGCCACATCACCTTTGGCGAGGCCATCGAGGCCGCCAAGAGCGAAGGCAAGCTCGTGTTTATCGACTTCTACACCCAATGGTGCGGCCCCTGCAAGCGTATGGCCAAAGAAGTATTCCCGACTCAGCAGGTAGGCGACTACATGAACGCCAACTTTGTCAGCATCAAGATTGACGCCGAGGCCGGCGAAGGCCCCGCACTGGCCGGCAAGTTTGGGGTCAAGGCATACCCCACATTCGTCGTAGTGGCCCCCGACGGCAACGTCACAGGCACGTTTGCCGGCTACAAGGATAGCGGAGAATTCATCTCGAAAATCGAGACCTGCCGTAACCCCGACCTCACCCCCGAGCGCGTCACCGCACGCTACGAAGCCGGCGAGCGCACCCCCGAAGTGGTCAACGCCTATGCAGTAAATCTCGCCGACTCCAACCGCAACTACCTTGAGGGCCGTCAGCAGGCAACGGCTGTCGTCGACGAGTATTACGCATCGCTCACCGACGAGCAGCGTCTCATGCCCGCCAACCATTTTATGTACGAGGCATTCACCAACAGCTACAGCAATCCCCGCGTGCAGTTCATGATTGACAATCGCGGCCGCTTTGACGCCTCCAAGCGCGAATCCATCGAAAAAATTATCGAGCGTCTGCACAACAGCGAGGCACTGCGCTACTTCACCAACAACGCCATCACCGACGACGCAAGCCGCAAAGCGTTTGACGACTTCTGCAAGCAGTCGCGCAAACTGGGCTATGCATCGGCCTACGAAAACAAGCTCCGTTTTGCCGAAAACCGTATCGGCAAAGACCCCATCGCCTATACCGAATACTGCGAGGAAAATTTCTCGACCCTCAACAGCGACGAGCAAAGCTCACTGCTGGTGTCAATCAACCGCGTGTTTGCCCCCGCCACCCCCGAGCAGATGCAGGCAGTGTCGGCCTTCGCCCGCCGTCATCTCAGCACCCTCCCCGCCACCGACCTCTACTGGGTAGCCAACGCCCTCCTCGAGCTCGAGCAACCGAGGCATTAGCGGGTTCTTTAGAGTTTATAGAGTATTAAGTTAAAAAAGTTAAGATGATGCTTTTGTTGATTCTTAACGGTCTATAAAGTTTAGAAAGTAAAAAGTTAAGATATTGCTTTTGCCGATTCTTGACAGTCTATAGAGTCTAAAAAGTAAAAAAGTTAAGATATTGCTTTTGCTGATTCTTAACGGTCTATAAAGTCTAAAAAGTAAAAAAAGTTAAGATAATAGCTTGGAGGAATCCTCATGATATCCACCAAGCTATTATCTTAACTTTTTAACTTCTTAGACCCTTTAGACCATAAGAACTGTTACTCCTCCGTTGCCAGGGGCGAGGGGGCTGAGTAGACGCGGCCGGCAAGCTCGGTGTTGAGCATGTAGAGACCCATGCCGTTGTCGCCGATGAGACGGAGCTTGTCGATAAGAGTGCGGCAGTTGTCCTCCTCCTCTACCTGCTCGGTGATAAACCAGTTGAGACGGTCACGCGAAGCGTAGTCCTGCTCCTCGACTGCGAGAGTGTAGAGATTGTTGATGAGGGCTGTCACCTTCTGCTCGTGCTCGAGGGTAGCCTTGAAGGCATCCATAGGTGATTCCCATGAGGTGGGCACAGCGTCGATAGCCTTGAGGATTACGCGGCCGCCACGCTGGTTGATGTAGTTCATGAATATGGTGGCGTGGTCCTGCTCCTCCTTAAACTGGATTTTAAACCAGTTGGCAAAGCCGGGAAGGCCCTCAGCCTCAAAGTGCTGCGCCATTGAGAGATAGAGATATGCGCTGTAAAGCTCAGCGTTAATCTGGGCGTTGATAGCGTCCTGAATCTTGGGGTTCATCATAGTGGGTTATGTGTAATGGTTAGTAATATTTTTTTACACTGCAAAATTAACATATTTCCGCTGAATTAGGATTTAATGTCCATCTAAATCACCACCCGACCTCACATTTAACCCTTATTAACAATAAGATACGACATCCACATGGAAATTATGCCAATTTTGAAGCTCCGATTTTTTTGCTAATTAGCTAATAATCGTTACCTTTGCAAAAATATCAAAATTTTTAACCTGGCTCAATCAAGTTGACAGGTGCAGTTTTTAAGCGATTAAATTTCATCACCTCCAATCTTGCTTTGTGAAAAAATGTCTTACATCATGACTTATTGGCTAATCAACACATTGGTAGTGTTCGCATTGTGCGTCCTGCTCGCGGGCGTACTGATTCCCCAGATTCTGCTCATAGCTTACCGTCGTAACCTGTTTGACGAAGTGGACGAGCGCAAAATCCACAAAGGTCTCATCCCGCGTCTCGGCGGCCTCGCCTTCGAGCCGGTGATTCTTCTCTCCATCGCCCTGACACTCGGCGCAAACATCCTGCTCGACCATTTCTCATTCTCGGCCGCCTTCTATCGCGAAGGGCTTCTGATGATAGCCGCATTCTGCAGCATGCAGCTGCTCTACCTAATCGGCATCGCCGACGACCTTATCGGCATCAAGTACAGGGCCAAGTTTGTGGTGCAGATAATGTGTGCCGCACTGCTCATCGCAGCCGGATGCTGGTTTACCGACTTTGCCGGCATCCTCGGCATCAACGAGGTGTCGCCGTGGTTTGGCATCCCCTTCACCGCGGTGGTCATAGTGTTCATAATCAACGCTATCAACCTCATCGACGGTATTGACGGACTCGCATCGGGCCTAAGCTCCATTGCCGCCGGCATCTATGGAGTGTCGTTCCTCATGCTGGGCGAATATGCCTATGCCGTCATCTCGTTTGCCACGCTCGGCGTGCTCTGCCCGTTCTTCTACTACAACGTGTTTGGCGACGTAAAGAAGCATTCCAAGATATTCATGGGCGACACCGGCTCGCTCACCATCGGCCTGTTGCTCGGCATTCTCGGCATCAAGCTGTTCACCCATCCCGCCGACGATGTGCTCGACTTCCAGCCCGCCGTGCTGGCCTTCTCGCCCCTCATCATCCCGAGCTTTGACGTGGTGCGCGTCTACATGGTGCGCATCCGCAATCACCGCTCCCCCTTCCTCCCCGACAAGAACCATATCCACCATAAGTTCCTGGCGGCCGGCATGAAGCCCCGCCCGGCAATGGTGACAATCATATCCATTTCCACGCTCTTCACCCTCATCAACCTGATGCTCAGCCTCATAATGAACATCAACATTATAGTGGTGCTGGACGTTGTAATATGGATAACGTTCCATTTGTGGCTCAACTCGCGCATAGCCCGCAACAAGGAGACGGAAGCCCGGGCTGCCGGCAGCGAGAGTGCCCGAAAGTAAGCATTCCCGATAAGTAAGTCGTAGAAATTAATTTATACTAAGCCGCATGGGCAAAATTGATATT
>CAJUCI010000036.1 GCA_910584825.1 uncultured Duncaniella sp.
CTCGGGCGCTTAGCTCAGCTGGTTCAGAGCGTCTGCCTTACAAGCAGAGGGTCGGGGGTTCGAATCCCTCAGCGCCCACCCGAGTAAAACGCCGATTCCGACATCAGGATTCGGCGTTTTTTGTCATATATGCTCACGCGGTTTGTTGCCGTGTGACGCGCAAAACTTGAACAGTAACGGCCCGTATGCCGGGTCATTTATTAACCATAATTCCCGTTGTAACCGATATGATAACACAGGAACAGCTAAAAGAGACTTTTGAACGCAAGCTCGCGTTGAGGAGGTATCTTTGACATCGACAGTAAGAAAATCCAGGTAGAAGAAGAGGAACTGCGCACGCATGTGCCCGACTTTTGGGAGCGTCCCAGGGAGGCGCAGGCCCAGATGAAGAAAATCAAGGACCTCCAGGGCTGGATTAACGGCTATGAGGAGGTCGACAAGGCCGTGGGCGAGCTTGAGCTTGCATGGGACTTCCTCAAAGAGGGCCTCGTGGAGGAGAGCGAGCTTGACGCGCTTTATGCCAAGGCTCTCGAGCTTATCGAGAATCTGGAGCTGAAGAATATGCTCCGTCGCGAGGAGGACAAGCTCGGCGTCGTGCTTAAAATCAATTCGGGTGCCGGCGGCACCGAGAGCCAGGACTGGGCCCAGATGCTGATGCGCATGTATCTGCGCTGGTGTGAGGACCACGGCTATAAGACATCAATCGCCAACCTGCTGGAGGGTGACGAGGCCGGCATCAAGTCGTGTACCATCAATGTGGAGGGCGACTTTGCCTACGGCTACCTCAAGAGCGAGAACGGTGTGCACCGTCTCGTGCGCGTGTCGCCCTACAATGCGCAGGGCAAGCGCATGACCTCGTTTGCCTCAGTGTTCGTGACCCCGCTTGTCGACGACACCATCGAGGTGAAGGTAGACCCCGCGCTGCTGTCGTGGGACACCTTCCGTTCGGGCGGTGCCGGAGGTCAGAACGTCAACAAGGTGGAGTCGGGCGTGCGTCTGCGCTACCAGTTCACGGACCCTTACACCGGCGAGCATGAGGAAATTCTCATCGAGAACACCGAGACCCGCGACCAGCCCAAGAATAAGGAGAACGCCATGCGCCAGCTGCGCTCGATACTCTATGACAAGGAGCTTCAACACCGTCTCCAGGAGCAGGCCAAGATTGAGGCCGGCAAGATGAAGATAGAGTGGGGTTCGCAGATACGCAGCTACGTGTTTGACGACCGCCGTGTCAAGGACCACCGCACCGGCCATCAGACTGCCGACGTGGGTGGCGTGATGGACGGCGACCTCGACCCGTTCATCAAGGCTTACCTCATGGAGTTTGCCGGAACGGAGCAGTAATGCGCTGTCGCGCTATAGCTCTTCGCTCATGAAGATTATTTATTTCACAACTACAGGCAACTCGCTCGCCGTGGCTCGCGCCATCGGCGGCGAGCTTGTTTCGTTAATAGGGGCGGCATCGGGCACGGAGTCCGTTATCTCCGACCCCGAGGCGATGGGCTTGGTGTGCCCCGTGTATTTCGGCGAGCTGCCAAAGCCGGTGGCCGAGTTCCTTGGCCGGGTCAGGCTCGAGGCCCCGTATCGTTTCCTGGTGCTGACCTGCGGCAACACCCCGGCTTTTGCCGTCAACGCTCCCGGCGGATGGGACTATGTGGCGAGCGTGAGGATGGTCGACAATTACTTCCCGATGTTTGATGTCGCAAAGCAGATAGCCACGCTCCCTGCCAAGCATGTGCACGAGCAGGTGGAGCGCGTTTGCGCTGACATTGCCGCGCGCCGTCACGGCCGCGAAGGGGTGACGCTGTTTGGCCGCGTGGCCGGGTGGTGGATGAGGACGTTCCCGCTGTCGGCCAAAGCCTATATGAACTTTTATATTGAGGATGACAAGTGCACATCGTGCGGCGTGTGCGCTCGGCTTTGCCCGATTGGCAATATCGACATGGTGTCGGGCCGTCCGGCAATAGGGGAGAGGTGTCTGACCTGCGGAGCGTGCTATCACAACTGCCCCTCGGGCGCGATAAGATACAAGGGGGAGAAGAGCCGCGTGCAGTATCGCCACCCCGGCGTGACGCTCGGCGACATCCTCGGCGCGATGGGAGATGGCGGCCGCGGGTGAAAATTCCGGGGCCGGAATAATGGTTGGAAATATTTTTCGGAATTGTTTGGTAATTAGCAAAATAAGTTGTAATTTTGCATCGCCTTTGGAAGAAATGTGCCGTCGCGACAACGTTAACTGTCTGACAGTTAAGGATGTCGAGGCGTAAAGTGCATGTAAGGGCGATTGAATAAGAAAATACAGAAATACTAATAACTATAAAGTCAAACAAAAGAAACTAAGATGCCTACTATTCAGCAATTAGTAAGAAAAGGACGTGTGGCTCTTGAGGATAAGAGCAAGTCACCTGCGCTTGATTCATGCCCCCAGCGTCGTGGCGTGTGCGTGCGTGTCTACACTACAACCCCTAAGAAACCTAACTCGGCTATGCGTAAGGTTGCCCGTGTGCGCCTCACAAATGGCAAGGAGGTCAACAGCTACATCCCCGGTGAGGGCCACAACCTCCAGGAGCACTCAATCGTGCTCGTGCGTGGCGGTCGTGTAAAGGACCTTCCCGGTGTACGTTACCACATCGTGCGCGGCACACTCGATACCTCCGGTGTCAAGGACCGTACACAGCGTCGCTCAAAGTATGGTGCAAAGCGTCCCAAGGCCGCTAAGAAGTAATTAGTACCACACTATAGAAAACTCAGACGCTCCTTTTCTTATAATCAACAACATTGAATTAAAAACCGAGTCGTTAACCCTCGTTTTTGATTTGATTGGAAGGCTAAATCACAGGTTGAGTAAATGGCCGGTCCCGCAAGAGCGGGAGAGAGGCCGTTGAAGATGAAAGATGCAGCAACCAAGCAACAAAAACAACAATCCAACAACCCAAAATGCGTAAAGCTAAACCTAAAAAGCGGGTAATCCTCCCCGATCCCGTGTTCAATGACGTGAGAGTCTCAAAGTTCGTCAACCACCTCATGTATGACGGAAAGAAGAACACATCATATACCATCTTCTATTCAGCTCTCGAGCTCGTTAAGGGCAAGCTCCCCAACGAGGAGAAGACCGCTCTCGAAATCTGGAAGAAGGCCCTCGAGAATGTAACTCCTACCGTAGAGGTTAAGTCACGCCGTGTAGGTGGCGCAACCTTCCAGGTGCCTACCGAAATCCGTCCCGACCGCAAGGAGTCAATCTCGATGAAGAACCTCATCCTCTATGCCCGCAAGCGTGGCGGCAAGACCATGGCCGAGAAGCTCGCAGCCGAAATCGTTGACGCTTTCAACGAGCAGGGCGGTGCTTACAAGCGCAAGGAGGATATGCACAAGATGGCCGAGGCTAACCGTGCATTCGCACACTTCCGTTTCTAAATCTAACCTTTTGACACTTACGCAAAATGGCTAAATCAGACGAACAGTTAAAATATACGCGCAATATCGGCATCATGGCTCACATCGATGCCGGCAAGACCACTACCTCCGAGCGTATCCTCTTCTACACCGGCCTTACCCACAAAATCGGTGAGGTGCATGACGGTGCAGCCACTATGGACTGGATGGAGCAGGAGCAGGAGCGTGGTATCACCATCACCTCGGCCGCTACCACCACTTTCTGGAAGTATCTTGGCGACCAGTTCAAGATTAACCTCATTGACACCCCGGGACACGTCGACTTCACCGTCGAGGTAGAGCGTTCGCTCCGTGTGCTTGACGGTGCTGTGGCTACATTCTGCGCCGTTGGTGGTGTAGAGCCCCAGTCAGAGACCGTATGGCGTCAGGCTGACAAATATAATGTACCCCGTATCGGTTACGTCAACAAGATGGACCGCTCGGGTGCCAACTTCTTCGAGGTAGTACGTCAGCTCAAGGACGTGCTCGGCGCAAACCCCTGTCCCATTCAGATTCCTATCGGTGCTGAGGAGACTTTCAAGGGTGTTGTTGACCTTATCAAGATGAAGGCCATCTTCTGGCACGACGAGTCAATGGGTGCCGACTACTCAGTAGAGGAAATCCCCGCCGGTCTCATAGCCGAGGCCGAGGAGTGGCGCGACAAGATGCTCGAGAAAATCGCCGAGTTTGACGACGCCCTCATGGAGAAGTACTTCGACGACCCCTCCACCATCACCGAAGAGGAAATCAAGCGTGCCCTCCGCAACGCTACCCTCAAGATGGAGGTTGTGCCCATGATTTGCGGCTCATCGTTCAAGAACAAGGGTGTACAGTGCCTCCTCGACTCTGTCTGCGCATACCTCCCCAGCCCTGTTGACTCAGGTGCTATCGAGGGTACCAACCCCGAGGACCCCGACCAGGTAGAGACCCGCGAGCCTTCGAGCGACGCACCCATGTGTGCCCTCGCATTCAAGATTGCGACCGACCCCTACGTAGGCCGTCTCACATTCTTCCGCGTTTACTCCGGCGACGTTGTTGCCGGTTCATACGTGCTCAACAGCCGTTCAGGCAAGAAGGAGCGCGTAAGCCGTCTTTTCCAGATGCACTCCAACAAGCAGAATGCCAAGGAGCTCATCGGTTGCGGCGATATAGGCGCAGGTGTAGGTTTCAAGGACATCCGCACCGGCGACACCCTCTGCGACGAGAACCATCCTATCGTACTCGAGGCTATGGAATTCCCCGAGCCCGTTATCGGTATCGCCGTAGAGCCTAAGACTCAGAAGGACCTCGACAAGCTCGGCGTAGGCCTGCAGAAGCTCGCCGAGGAGGACCCCACATTCCGCGTTGAGACCAACGAGGAGACCGGCCAGACCGTAATCTCAGGTATGGGCGAGCTTCACCTCGACATCATCATCGACCGTCTCCGTCGCGAGTTCAAGGTTGAGTGCAAC
This sequence comes from uncultured Duncaniella sp., assembly GCA_910584825.1. Lineage (GTDB taxonomy): Bacteria > Bacteroidota > Bacteroidia > Bacteroidales > Muribaculaceae > Duncaniella. The sequence goes on from CAJUCI010000036.1 coordinate 4,884, forward strand.
CAGGGCCGTCCCCAGGTTACCTACAAGGAGGCTATCACCAAGCCCGTTGAACTCCGTGAGGTATTCAAGAAGCAGACCGGTGGTCGCGGTAAGTTTGCCGACATCATCGTACGCGTCGAGCCCGCTGATGACGATTTCGAAGGCTCACTCCAGTTCGTTGACGAGGTTAAGGGCGGTAACATTCCCAAGGAATTCATCCCCTCGATTCAGAAGGGCTTCACCACCGCTATGAAGAACGGTGTGCTCGCCGGCTATCCCCTTGACCGTCTCAAGGTGACTGTAATCGACGGTTCGTTCCACCCCGTTGACTCTGACCAGCTCTCGTTCGAGCTCTGCGCCATCTCAGCCTTCAAGAAGGCATCTGAGAAGGCCGGTCCCGTTCTGCTCGAGCCTATCTTCAAGGTAGAGGTTGTAACCCCCGAGGAGAGCATGGGCGACGTTATCGGTGACCTTAACAAGCGTCGCGGTCAGGTGGAAGGCATGGAGACAAGCCGCAGCGGTGCCCGCATCGTCAAGGCCAAGGCTCCCCTCGCCGAGATGTTCGGCTACGTGACCGCCCTCCGTACCATCACTTCGGGCCGTGCCACATCCACAATGACATTCAGCCACTATGCAGAGGTGAGCAGCTCGATTGCCAAGAACGTGCTCACAGAGTGCCAGGGCCGTGTGGATCTCATAAAGTAACACTTTCATTCAACTAACCAATATGGATCAAACAATCAGAATCAAACTTAAATCCTACGACTTCAACCTCGTTGACAAGTCGGCAGAGAAGATTGTGAAGACCGTTAAGGCCACCGGCGCAGTGATCAGCGGACCTATTCCCCTGCCCACCCACCGTCGCGTGTTCACCGTCAATCGCTCCACCTTCGTCAACAAGAAGTCGCGCGAGCAGTTCCAGCTCTCAAGCTACAAGCGATTGATTGACATCCACAACTCCACCGGCAAGACAGTCGACGCTCTCATGAAGCTCGAGCTCCCCTCAGGCGTGGAAGTGGAAATCAAGGTCTAATACTGCTTGACACCACAAGGATTCTAAGTTAACACAACAATCACAGTTCACATTTTCTAAATCAAAGAGAAATGCCAGGATTATTAGGAAAGAAAATCGGAATGACATCCGTTTTCAGTGCCGACGGCAAGAACGTGCCGTGCACTGTTATCGAAGTAGGCCCCTGCGTAGTTACTCAAGTGAAAACGGTTGACAAGGACGGCTATGCCGCCGTGCAGCTCGGCTTCGAGGAGAAGAAGGAGAAGCACACAACCAACCCCATGGCCGGACACTTCAAGAAGGCCGGAGTAGCTCCCATGCGCCACTTGGCCGAGTTCAAAGGATTTGGCGAAGAAGTAAAGCTCGGTGACACTCTCACCGTCGACCTCTTCAGCGAAGACGACTTCGTAGACATCCAGGGAACCTCCAAGGGTAAAGGTTACCAGGGCGTAGTTAAACGCCACGGATTCGGTGGCGTGGGCCAGGCCACACACGGCCAGCACAACCGCCTCCGTGCCCCCGGTTCAGTAGGTGCCTGCTCTTACCCCGCAAAGGTGTTCAAGGGCATGCGCATGGCCGGCCAGATGGGCAACGAAAAGGTTACCGTTCAAAACCTCCGTGTCGTTAAAGTGCTTCCCGAGCACAACGTGCTCCTCATCAAGGGCTCAATCCCCGGAAGCAAAGGTTCAATCGTCTTAATTGAGAAATAATGGAAGTCGCAATCTACAATATCAAAGGTGAGGATACCGGCCGCAAGGCCCAGCTCGCCGACGAGGTGTTCGCAGTCGATGCCAACGAGCATGCCGTTTATCTCGATGTGAAGCAGTACCTCGCCAACCAGCGTCAGGGCACACACAAGTCCAAGGAACGTAGCGAAGTATCCGGCTCTACCCGCAAGCTCCACAAGCAGAAGGGTGGCGGCGGTGCCCGCATCGGCGACATCAACTCGCCCGTGCTCGTGGGTGGCGGCCGTGTGTTCGGTCCCCGTCCCCGTGACTATCGTTTCAAGTTGAATAAGAAAGTAAAGTCACTCGCCCGCAAGAGCGCACTCACCTACAAGGTGCAGGATTCGCAGCTCATCGTTGTCGAGGACTTCAATTTCGAGGCTCCGAAGACTAAAGATTTCATAAATATTGCTAAAAATCTTAAAGTTGACGGCAAAAAGGTACTCGTCGTTTTACCATCCGACAATAAAAACGTAACTTTGTCAGCCCGAAACGTACCCAACGCAAAGACAATGGTTGCATCAGACCTCAACACCTATGCAATCATGAACTCCAACGCTGTGATCCTCACCGAGAGCAGCCTTGATTGCGTGAATAAACTTTAATAACCTCACCGAGAAAACTACAGTACACAATGGAAATCTCAATCAAACCCATCGTTACCGAGAAGGCGAGCCGTCTCACCGACAAGCTCAACCGCTATACCTTCATGGTTTCTCCCGAGGCTAACAAGTATCAGATCAAGGCACTCGTCGAGAACCTCTACGGCGTGAAAGTAACCCGCGTCAACACTATCAATGTCCGTCCCAAGAACAAGTCACGCTGGACCAAGAGCGGCCTCCTCCGCGGTAAGACCGCTGCCTGGAAGAAAGCCATCGTAGACGTGGCCGACGGTCAGAACATTGACTTCTACAGCAACATCTAAGAATAACATGGCAGTAAGAAAATTTAAGCCCACTACCCCTGGGCAGCGTCACAAGGTTATCGGTGTTTTCAAAGGTACCATCACTGCTACAACACCGGAGAAATCTCTTACAGTCGGCAAAAAGGCCTCAGGAGGCCGTAACTCCGAGGGTCATCTCACCACCCGCTACCTTGGTGGTGGCCACAAGCGCAAATACCGCTTCATTGACTTTAAGAGAAACAAGGACGGCGTCCCCGCAGTAGTCAAGACTATCGAGTACGACCCCAACCGTTCGGCTCGCATAGCCCTTCTCTACTATAAGGACGGCGCAAAAGCTTATATCATTGCACCCAACGGCTTGAAAGTCGGCGACGTGCTCCTGTCAGGCCCTGAGGCCCAGCCCGAGGTAGGCAACTGCCTCCCGCTGGCCAATATCCCTGTCGGTACACTCGTCCACAACATTGAGTTGCGTCCCGGCCAGGGTGCCTTCATGGCCCGTTCGGCTGGCACATTCGCCCAGCTCATCTCGCGCGAAGGCACCTACGCCATCGTCAAATTACCTTCAGGCGAGACCCGCAAGATCCTTGCCGAGTGCCGCGCCACCATCGGTGTAGTTGGTAACTCAGAGCACTCGCTCGAGCAGTCAGGCAAGGCCGGCCGCTCACGCTGGCTCGGTCGTCGCCCCCGCAACCGCGGCGTAGTCATGAACCCTGTCGATCACCCCATGGGTGGTGGTGAAGGCCGCGCTTCAGGTGGTCATCCCCGTTCGCGCAAGGGTCTCTACGCTAAGGGCCTCAAGACTCGTGCACCGAAGAAGCATTCTTCGAAGTACATTATCGAAAGAAGAAAGAAGTAATCTGATTTAAACAAGCAACATCTCTATGAGTCGTTCATTGAAAAAAGGCCCGTTTATCAGCGTTAAGCTTGAGAAGAAGGTGGCTGTGATGGAAGAGACCGGCAAGAAGTCTGTAATCAAGACCTGGAGCCGCGCTTCCATGATTGCCCCCGAGTTCGTCGGTCACACCTTCGCCGTACACAACGGCAACAAGTTTATCCCTGTCTACGTTACCGAAAACATGGTTGGCCACAAGCTCGGCGAGTTCGCCCCCACGCGCACTTTCCGCGGCCACTCCGGTAACCGCAAGAAATAAATTAGGGCCCTGATATAAATAATTCATTTGTAAAAAAGAAAAGAATTAAAATAAAATGGGTGTAAGAAAAAGAAATTCAGCCGACCTCAGGAAAGCCGAGCAGAAGAACATCGCGTTCGCAAAGCTGCTCAACGTACCCACTTCGCCCCGCAAAATGCGCCTCGTGGCCGATATGATCCGTGGCGTGGAAGTGAACCGTGCCCTCGGCATCCTGAAGTTCTCCAACAAGGAGGCTGCTGCCCGTCTTGAAAAGCTCCTCCGCTCCGCCATCGCTAACTGGGAGGCTAAGAACGAACGTAAAGCCGACGCCGGCGAGCTCTACATCACCACCATCATGGTGGGATGCGCTCCCATGCTCAAGCGTCTTCGTCCCGCTCCCCAGGGCCGTGGCTACCGCATTCGCAAACGCGCTAACCATGTCACATTGATTGTTGACACAATTGAAAATAAAAACGCTTAACAAATGGGACAGAAAGTAAATCCAATTAGCAATCGCTTGGGAGTTATCCGTGGATGGGACTCTAACTGGTATGGCGGTAAGAAATACGGCGATACTCTGCTCGAGGACTCCAAACTCCGCAAGTATCTTAATGTCCGCCTCGCCAAGTCAAGCGTTTCGCGCATCGTCATCGAGCGCACCATGAAGCTCATCACCATCACCGTGTGCACCTCGCGCCCCGGCCTCATCATCGGCAAGGGCGGCCAGGAGGTCGACAAGCTGAAGGAAGAGCTCAAGAAGATTACTGACAAGGATGTGCAGATTAACATCTATGAGGTGAAACGTCCCGAGCTCGACGCTCAGATCGTTGCCGCCAACATCGCCCGTCAGATTGAAGGCAAGATTGCCTACCGCCGTGCCGTCAAGATGGCTGTCGCAGCCACCATGCGTGCAGGTGCCGAAGGCATCAAGATTCAGATTGCCGGTCGTCTTAACGGTGCTGAAATGGCCCGTTCAGAGATGTTCAAGGAAGGCCGCACTCCCCTCCACACCCTCCGTGCCGACATCGACTACGCTCTCGTAGAGGCACACACCAAGGTAGGTGTGATTGGCGTGAAGGTGTGGATCTGCCGCGGTGAGGTTTACGGCAAGCGTGACCTCGCTCCCCAGTACACCAATCCTCAGAAAGAGTCTCGCGGTGCTGCCGGTTCCGACCGCGCTCCCCGTCGCGGTGGTTTCCGTAAGCCCAAAAACAACCGTTAAACCCACCAATTGATTCAACACTACAATGTTACAACCCAAGAAAACCAAATTCCGTCGCGCGCAAAAAGGCCGCATGAAAGGCCTTGCACAGCGTGGCAACCAGTTGGCCTTCGGTTCGTTCGGCATAAAGACCCTCGAGTCTAAGTGGATCACCGGTCGCCAGATTGAGGCAGCCCGTATCGCCGTGACACGTTACATGCAGCGTCAGGGCCAGATATGGATACGCATCTTCCCTGATAAGCCTATCACCAAGAAGCCTGCCGAAGTCCGCATGGGTAAAGGTAAAGGTAACCCCGAAGGCTACGTAGCTCCCGTGACTCCCGGACGCATCATCATCGAAGTCGAGGGTGTACCCTTCGAAATCGCCAAGGAAGCACTGCGCCTCGCAGCCCAGAAGCTCCCCGTCACAACCAAGTTCGTCGTTCGTCGCGACTATGACCCAACCCAAAATGTGTAAGCCATCATGAAGAAAGAGACATATACCGAAGTGTCCACCCAGGACCTCCGCGACCGCCTGGCTGAGATGGAGAAGGACTATGCCCAGCTCAAGATCAACCACGCAATCTCGCCCCTTGACAGCCCCGCCAAGATTACACATGCCCGTAAGGCTATCGCCCGCGTGAAGACTGAACTGCGCATGCGCGAACTCAATAACAAGTAACTCATCCCTCACAAATGGAAAAGAGAAATTTAAGAAAAGAACGCATCGGGGTTGTTTCCAGCAACAAGGGCGACAAGACCATCACCGTAATGGTGAAATGGAAAGAGAAGCACCCTATCTACGGTAAGTTCGTCAACAAGACCAAGAAATATCACGCCCACGACGAGAAGAACGAATGTTCTGTAGGCGACACCGTACGCCTCATGGAGACACGTCCCCTCTCCAAGACAAAGCGTTGGCGTCTGGTAGAAATCATCGAAAAAGTGAAGTAAGCTATGATACAGACCGAAAGCCGTTTAACAGTGGCCGACAACAGCGGTGCCAAAGAGGCACTCTGCATCCATGTACTGGGTGGCACCGGCCGTCGCTACGCTTCAGTAGGCGACATCATCGTGGTATCAGTCAAGAGTGTCATCCCCTCTTCCGATGTAAAGAAGGGCACCGTATCTAAGGCTGTAGTCGTTCGCACCAAGAAGGAGATCCGCCGTCCCGACGGTTCATACATCCGCTTCGACGACAACGCCTGCGTGCTCCTCAACAACGCCGGCGAGCTCCGCGGCACCCGTATCTTCGGCCCCGTCGCCCGTGAGCTCCGCGCAGCCAACCAGATGAAGATCGTGTCACTCGCACCCGAAGTCCTCTAATCATCAATCCGTCAAATAACATCAAGTAATGCATAAGTTACACATCAAAAAAGGCGACATTGTCTATGTGCTCGCAGGTGAAGACCGCGGCAAAGAGGGCCGTGTGCTTAAAGTCCTCGTGCAGAAGCAGAAGGCAATCGTGGAAGGTGTAAACATGGTTACCAAAGCCACCAAGCCCAACGCTCAGCACCCCCAGGGCGGCCTCATCAAGATGGAGGCTCCCATCGCCATCTCCAACATCGCCTTGATCGACCCCAAGTCGGGCAAGCCTACCCGCATCGGCATCCGCCGCGAGAATGGCAAAGTCATCCGCATTTCTAAAAAATCAGGAGAGGAAATTAAGTAATGAGCAACCAATCTGTTAAGAAGGACTATCAGGAGCGCATCGTTCCTGCCCTCACCGAAAAGTTCAGCTACACCACCCCCATGCAGGTCCCCAAGTTGAAGAAGATTGTCATCAACCAGGGCCTCGGTGCAGCCACCCAGGATAAGAAACTCATCGAGACAGCCATCAACGAGCTCACTGCCATCACAGGTCAGAAGGCCGTGGCTACCCTCTCGCGCAAGGACATCTCTAACTTCAAGCTCCGTAAGAAGATGCCCATCGGCGTGATGGTGACTCTCCGCCGCGAGAAGATGTACGAGTTCCTCGAGAGACTCGTGCGCGTCGCCCTTCCCCGTATCCGCGACTTCAAGGGTATCGAGAGCAAGCTCGACGGCCGTGGCAACTACACCCTCGGCATCACCGAGCAGATTATCTTCCCCGAGATCAATATCGACGCCATCAACAAGCTCATGGGTATGAACATCACCTTCGTCACCTCGGCCAACACCGACGAGGAAGGCTACGCTCTGCTCAAGGAATTTGGTCTCCCTTTCAAGAACGCTAAAAACTAAGCACACCCTATGGCTAAAGAATCAATGAAGGCCCGCGAAGTGAAGCGCGCCCGTCTTGCAGCCAAGTACGCCGAGAAGCGTGCCGCGCTCAAGAAGATTGTTAATTCAGGTGTAGACGAGGAGAACCGTGCCGAGGCCTACGAGGCCGCCCAGCAGCTCCAGAAGCTCCCCAAGAACAGCAATCCTATCCGCCTCCACAACCGCTGCTCCATCACAGGCCGTCCCAAGGGATACATCCGCCAGTTCGGCATCTCACGTATCCAGTTCCGCGAGATGGCTTCAGCAGGTCTTATCCCCGGCGTTAAGAAAGCATCCTGGTAAACAGCTCCCCCGGCGCGCAGAGGCCGCAGCCCCTCGCGCCGCCTAAGCCATAGAGAGTCGACGGCCCCCGAGCCGTTACCTCAGGGACCGCTCGACATCCAACGGCTTATGCCTAAGGCAACCATTACTACACCCTCTCATCCTCCCGCTCTGAGAAAATTCACAGTGAGTATTAAATATTGTTGGGACACTCCCCAATCAATTTAAACAATTTTACAAATGACTGATCCTATCGCAGATTATCTGACAAGATTGAGGAACGCAATCAAGGCCAACCACCGCGTGGTCGAGATTCCCGCCTCAAACTTGAAGAAGGAGATTACTAAGATCCTCTTCGACCAAGGCTACATCCTCAACTACAAGTTTGAGGAGGGCGAAAATCCCGCAGGCATCATTAAGATCGCCCTTAAGTACGATCCCGTTGACAAGGTCAACGCTATCAAGGACCTCCAGCGCGTGTCGCGTCCGGGTCTCCGCCGTTACACCGGCTACAAGGACATGCCCCGCGTGTTGAACGGACTCGGCATCGCCATCCTTTCGACCTCGAAGGGCGTAATGACTAACAAAAAGGCACGCGACCTCAAGATCGGAGGCGAAGTGCTCTGCTACGTTTACTAAATCAATATAGGAGGAAACAACATGTCACGTATAGGTAAAGCTCCCATTGAGATTCCCGCAGGTGTCACTGTCACCGTGGGCAACGATAACGTAGTTACCGTGAAGGGCCCCAAGGGCACCCTCACCCAGAAAGTCAATCCCGATCTGGAAGTCAAGGTAGAAGACGGCCACGTAGTGGTGACCCGTCCCTCTGACGACCGCGAGCACCGCGCTCAGCACGGCCTGTTCCGCGCGCTCATCCACAACATGGTCGTAGGCGTATCTACCGGCTACCGCAAGGAAATGGAACTCGTAGGCGTAGGTTACCGCGCCGCTTCCAACGGCCAGGTGCTCGAGCTCTCGCTCGGCTTCTCTCACGCCATCTATATAAAGCTTCCCCCCGAAGTCAAGGTTGAAGCCAAGACCGAGCGTAACAAGAACCCGCTCATCATCCTCGAGAGCGACGACAAGCAGCTCCTCGGTCAAGTGTGCGCCAAGATTCGTTCACTCCGCAAGCCCGAGCCTTACAAGGGCAAGGGTATCAAGTTCGTGGGCGAAGTTATCCGTCGCAAGTCTGGTAAGTCAGCAAGCGCAAAATAATTTTAACGTCTACAACTATGGTTACAAAGATACAGCGTAGAAACAAAATCAAGGCCCGCATCCGCGGCAAGATTTCAGGCACCGCAGCCCGTCCCCGCATGTCGGTGTTCCGCAGCAACAAGCAGATTTACGTTCAGCTCATCGACGACCTCGCCGGCAAGACCATCTGCGCTACCTCTTCAAAGGGTATCGAGGAAGGCAACAAGTGCGAGATCGCTGCCAAGGTAGGTGAGGACATCGCAAAGAAGGCTATCGCCGCAGGCATCTCCGAAGTAGTTTTCGACCGTAACGGATACCTCTTCCACGGTCGTGTTAAATCTCTGGCTGACGCCGCTCGCAATGGCGGTCTTAAATTCTAAATCACTATGGCATCAAAGAATAACAAAGTTAAGTCCACAGGCGACCTCGAGCTCCACGACCGTCTCGTTGCCATCAACCGCGTCACCAAGGTTACCAAGGGTGGCCGCACCTTCACTTTCGCAGCCATCGTCGTAGTTGGCAACGAAAACGGCATCGTTGGCTGGGGCCTCGGCAAAGCCAATGAAGTGCAGGCAGCTATCGCCAAGGGCGTAGAGGCCGCTAAGAAGAATCTCATAAAGGTGCCCGTACACAAAGGCACCATCCCCCACGAGCAGGAGGCAAAGTTTGGCGGTTCACGCGTCATCCTCAAGCCCGCAAGCCACGGTACCGGTGTTAAGGCCGGTGGTGCTATGCGTGCCGTGCTCGAGAGCGTGGGCATCACCGACGTCCTCTGCAAGTCAAAGGGCTCGTCCAACCCCCACAACCTCGTCAAGGCCACCATCGAGGCCCTCGGCGAGCTCCGCTCACCCGCACAGGTCGCTCAGAATCGCGGCATCTCAATCGACAAAGTGTTTAACGGCTAATCTTCACCAATCGCAATGGCAAAAATCAAAATCACCCAGATTAAGAGCCGCATCAATGCTCCCGCAGTGCAGAAGCGCACTCTCGACGCTCTCGGCTTGAAGAAAATGCATCACTCGGTTGTCCTCGAGGACACCCCCTCAGTGATGGGTATGGTTAAAGCAGTGCATCACTTGGTTGAAGTGACCAACGCCTAATTTCTAAAATTCTTTACACTACTATGGATTTAAGCAATCTGAAACCAGCTGTAGGTTCTGTCCGTAAGAAAACCCGTATAGGCCGCGGTCCCGGCTCCGGCAAGGGAGGCACATCGACCCGTGGTCACAAGGGTGCCAAGTCACGTTCAGGTTACAGCCGCAAGATAGGCTTCGAGGGCGGTCAGATGCCCCTCCAGCGCCGACTCCCCAAATTTGGCTTCAAGCCTCTCCAGCGTACCGAGTACAAGGCTGTCAACCTCTGCGACCTTGAGGAGCTCGCCGCTAACGCCAACCTTGACAAGATCACTCCCGCCGAGCTCATCGCCGCAGGTATGGTCAACGGCAAGCAGCCCGTCAAGATTCTGGCTAACGGCACCCTCACCAAGAAGCTCGAGGTTGTGGCCAACGCATTCTCGGCAGCCGCCGAAAAGGCCATCACCGAAGCCGGTGGCACCGTAACAAAAATCTAATAACCCCCTCCCCTCGCAATGAGATTTATTCAGACAATCCGTAACATTTGGACCATTGAGGAGCTGAGAAAGCGCATCCTTGTGACCCTTATGCTGGTGCTCGTCTACCGACTGGGCTGCTACGTCGTCCTCCCCGGCATCTCGCCCGAGGACCTCGACGCCCTCTCGAACTTCACCAACAAGAGCGGTCTCATGCAGTTGCTCGACATGTTCTCGGGCGGCGCATTCTCCCAGGCCTCTATCTTCGCACTCGGTATCATGCCGTACATCACTGCATCCATCGTGATACAGCTCCTCGGCATGGTGCTCCCTTCATTCCAGAAGATGCAGCGCGAAGGTGAGAGCGGACGCCAGAAGCTCAGCCAGTACACCCGCTACCTGACTGTGCTCATCCTCCTCCTCCAGGGTCCGGCATATCTCGTAAATCTCCAGGTCCAGGTGAGTGCCGCCACAGGCGGTGCCCACATGGGCTTTTGGACGATTGCGTTCCTGACGGTCATCCTCGCCGCCGGCTCCATGTTCATCATGTGGCTCGGTGAGCGCATCACTGACCGCGGCATCGGCAACGGTATCTCCTTCATCATCCTTGTAGGTATCATTGCCCGCCTCCCGGGAGCACTCTTTTACGAGTTCACCAGCCGTCTCCCGGGGTCTACCGGCAGCCAGGGTGGTCTCATCATGTTTGTTGTTGAGATTATCCTCCTCTTCGCCGTTACCGTCGGTGCAGTGCTGCTCGTGCAGGGTACCCGCAAGGTGCCTGTGCAGTATGCCAAGCGCATCGTAGGCAACCGCCAGTACGGAGGTGCCCGCCAGTACATCCCCCTGAAGGTGAATGCTGCAGGCGTAATGCCCATCATCTTCGCCCAGGCCATCATGTTCATCCCCATCACGCTTGCCGGTTTCAGCAGCTCGGAGGGTTCATCTGGCTTCTATGCAGCTTTCTCTGACATCAACGGTTTCTGGTACAACCTTGTTTATTTCATCCTCATTGTGGCCTTCACCTACTTCTACACCGCCATCACCGTGCGTCCCACTCAGATGGCTGAAGACATGAAGCGCAACAACGGATTCATCCCCGGCGTGAAGCCCGGAAAGAAGACCGCCGAGTATCTCGACTCCATCATGTCGCGTATCACACTCCCCGGTTCGCTCTTCCTCGGCATCGTAGCTATCCTTCCTGCATTTGCACGTTTCTTCGGCATCAGCCAGAACTTCGCGCAATTCTTCGGTGGGACCTCGCTGCTCATTCTTGTAGGTGTAGTGCTTGACACTCTCCAGCAGATTGAGAGCCACCTCATGATGCACCACTATGACGGTCTCATGAAGGACGGCAAAATCAAAGGTCGCACCACAGGTTCAGCTTATTGACCGTCACTCAGTCGGAATTGCAGATATTGATTAATGATCTATCTTAAGACACCCGAAGAAATCGAGAAAATGCAAGCGGCATGCACGCTCGTGAGCCGCACACTTGGCGAGGTTGCCAAGTGTGTGGCTCCCGGCGTGACTACCCGCCATCTTGACAACGTTGCCCGCGAATTCATGCGTGACAACGGCGGCAAGCCCGCATGTCTCGGTTACGGAGGTTTCCCCGCCACACTCTGCATCGAAGTCAACGAGACAGTCGTTCACGGCTTCCCCTCGGGCTACGAGCTGCGTGAGGGTGATATAATCGGCATCGACACAGTCGTCGAGCTTGACGGCTACAACGGCGACATGTGCTATACGTTCCCCGTTGGAGAGGTCGCACCCGAAGTGATGCAGCTCCTCCGCACGACCAAGGAATCGCTCTACAAGGGCATCGAGGCCGCACAGGAGGGACGTCGCATAGGCGACATCGCCAATGCCGTGCAGACCTACTGCGAGCGTCGCGGTTATACCGTGGTGCGCGAGATGTGCGGTCACGGCATAGGACGCAAGATGCACGAAGACCCCGAGGTGCCCAATTACGGACGCCGAGGCTGCGGCCCTGTCCTGAAGAAAGGCATGTGCATATGTATAGAGCCTATGATAAATATGGGCAGCCGCAACATCGTCATCGGTAGCGACGGATGGCAGTGCCGCACCAAGGACCGCAAACCGTCGGCCCACTACGAGCACACCATCACCATCGAGCCTGAAGGTCCGCGCATCCTCACGACCTTTGATTACATCAAGGAGGCACTCGGCGACCGATTCATCTGACATCATCAATATCCACTACAACAATATCCACCATCAATAAAGTATGGCAAAACAAGCTGCAATCGAATTGGACGGAACCATCGTCGAGGCACTCTCGAACGCAATGTTCCGCGTCGAGCTCGAGAACGGGCATGAGATTACCGCCCACATCTCAGGCAAGATGCGCATGCATTACATCAAGATTCTGCCCGGCGACAAGGTAAAGGTAGAGATGTCGCCCTACGACCTCTCCAAGGGCCGCATAGCGTTCCGTTACAAATAACACCACCAAGCAACAAATCAATCACTCCACAAAGAATATCTGAAAAATGAAAGTAAGAGCTTCAGTGAAAAAGCGCACCCCGGACAGCAAGATTGTGCGCCGCAAAGGACGTCTTTACGTTATCAACAAGAAAAACCCCAAATATAAGCAGCGTCAAGGCTAAAAAAGCTTGACAGACCAAGAGCGGGACCATTGAGTGGGCTCAAATTAGTTAAATTGTTCTAACGATTTCTAATTTGTGTTACGCAAGGCTCGTTTTGGCCTGTTTCAATGCGATTTTAGTTGTATCTTTGCAAAAATTTTAGTCAACTTAAATATATGGCAGTTAGAATCGTGGGAGTTGACCTCCCCCAGAACAAAAGAGGTGAAATCGCCCTGACCTATATCTTCGGTATCGGTCGCAGTGCTGCTAAGAGCATCCTCGACAAAGCCGGTATCGATGTAAACATCAAAGTCAAGGACTGGACCGACGACCAGGCCGCCAAGGTGCGTGAAGTCATCGGTGCTGACTACAAGGTCGAAGGCGACCTCCGCAGCGAAATCCAGCTCAACATCAAGCGTCTCATGGACATCGGTTGCTACCGTGGCATCCGTCACCGTAACGGTCTGCCCGTGCGCGGCCAGAGCACCAAGAACAACGCCCGCACCCGTAAGGGCCGCAAGAAGACAGTCGCTAACAAGAAGAAAGCTACTAAATAATAACAGAATATGGCAAAAAAGACAGTCGCCGCTAAGAAGAGAAACGTCAAGGTTGACGCTGCTGGTCAGCTCCACGTTCACTCATCTTTCAACAACATCATTGTGTGCTTAGCCAACTCCGAGGGTCAGGTCATCTCCTGGTCATCAGCAGGCAAGATGGGCTTCCGTGGCTCGAAGAAGAACACTCCCTACGCTGCCCAGATGGCAGCTCAGGACTGCGCCAAGATAGCCTACGACCTCGGCCTCCGCAAAGTGAAGGCATATGTTAAGGGTCCCGGCAACGGCCGTGAGTCCGCTATCCGCACCATCCACGGAGCAGGTATTGAAGTTACCGAAATCGTTGACGTAACTCCGCTGCCCCACAACGGATGTCGTCCTCCCAAACGTCGTCGCGTTTAATATCACTGGAGTCAATTCATCAATCTACAGCATCACTCCTTGCCGGCTGACGTGCCCCGTGAATAAGACCACATTTTTCAAGTCACCTCTCTGTGGTCGCGGCTGTCACTAAGAGGCACCCGTTCAGGATCGCGTCACGATCACTCTATGGCAAGAGCCGGCAGTAGTGCACAACAATTTTTAATATACAACCAAAATGGCAAGATACACAGGTCCCCGCACCAAAATCGCCCGCAAATTTGGCGAACCGATCTTCGGCGAAGACAAAGTCCTCGCAAAGAAGAACTATCCCCCGGGACAGCATGGCCTCAACAAACGCCGCAAGACCTCAGAGTACGGCGTACAGCTCCGCGAGAAGCAGAAAGCCAAATACACCTACGGTGTGCTTGAGAAGCAGTTCCACAACCTCTTCGATAAGGCATCACGCGCAAAGGGTATCACCGGTGAGATTCTTCTCCAGCTCCTCGAAGGCCGTCTCGACAATGTAGTTTACCGTCTCGGCATCGCCCCCACCCGCGCAGCTGCCCGTCAGCTCGTGCTTCACCGTCACATCGTGGTCAACGGCAAGGTTGTCAACATCGCATCCTACGCTGTCAAGCCCGGCGACGTAATCGGCGTTCGCGAGAAATCTAAGTCACTCGAGGTCATCTCCGATGCTCTCGCAGGCTTCAACCACAGCAAGTATCCCTGGCTCGAATGGGACGAGAACGTTAAGGCAGGCAAGTTCCTCCACGTACCCGCCCGTGAAGACATCCCCGAGAACATCAAAGAGCAGCTTATCGTCGAGTTGTATTCTAAATAATCATTAAATTAAGATCCATGGCTATATTAGCATTCCAAAAACCTGACAAAGTCCTAATGTTGGAAGCCGATAACCATTTCGGCAAGTTTGAGTTTAAGCCATTGGAGCCGGGTTATGGTATCACCATAGGTAACGCCCTTCGTCGTATCCTCCTCTCCTCACTCGAAGGCTTCGCTATCTCGTCGATTCGCATCGACGGCGTGCGCCACGAGTTCGACACTATCCCCGGTGTCAAGGAAGATGTCACAAACATCATTCTTAACCTCAAGAAGGTCAACCTCAAGCAAACGGTGGACGACACCGACTTCGAGAAGGCCTCCATCACTGTGTCAGGCAAGGAAGAGTTCACAGCCGGTGACATCGGCAAAGTCCTCTCAGGATTTGAAGTCCTGAACCCCGACCTTGTCATCTGCCATTTGGATCCGAGCGCAAGCTTCACCATCGACCTCACTATCAACAAGGGTCGCGGCTGGGTGCCCGCCGAAGAAAACCAGGGCCCCAACGACGCGATAGATGTAATCGCCATCGACTCCATCTACACCCCCATCAAGAATGTGAAGTACACCGTGGAGAACTTCCGCGTTGATCAAAAGACTGACTACGACAAGCTCACTCTCGAAATTACAACCGACGGATCCATCCTTCCCAAGGATGCCCTCAAGGAGGCCGCCAAAATCCTCATCTATCACTTCATGCTCTTCTCCGACGAGAAAATCACTCTCGAGACCGACGAGCAGAACGGCGAAGAGGAATTTGATGAAGAGGTACTCCACATGCGACAGCTCCTCAAGTCCAAGCTCGTCGACATGGACCTCTCAGTGCGTGCTCTCAATTGCTTGAAGAGCGCAGAGGTCGAGACCCTTGGCGAGCTCGTTGTCTTCAACAAGACCGACCTCCTGAAGTTCCGCAACTTCGGTAAGAAGTCACTTACCGAGCTTGATGAGCTTCTTGCCAACCTCAATCTTTCCTTCGGGATGGATATCTCCAAATATAAACTTGATAAAGAGTAACTACTACGATGAGACATAATAAGAAATTCAACCATCTCAGCCGCAAGAAGGCTCATCGCGACTCGCTGCTCGCCAACATGACGATTTCGCTGATCATGCACAAGCGCATCTTCACCACACTCGCCAAGGCTAAAGCTCTCCGTGTCTATGCCGAGCCCCTCATCAACCGCGCCAAGGAGGACAGCACCCCCAACCGTCGTCACGTCTTCGCTGAGCTTCAGAACAAGGAGGCCGTGACCGAGCTCTTCCGCGAAATCGCCCAGATGATTGCCAACCGTCCCGGCGGCTACACCCGCATCCTCAAGACCGGCAACCGTCTCGGTGACAACGCCCAGATGTGCTTCATCGAGCTCGTTGACTACAACGAACTCATGCTCAACGACAAGCCCGCCAAGAAGGCCGGCCGCACCCGTCGTTCACGCAAGAGCGCACCCAAGGCTGCTCCCGAAGCTCCCGCAGCTGAGGCACCTGCAGCAGAGGCTCCCGCCGCTGAGTAATCCGCAAAAAGGTTATACAGTAATAAAGGCCATTTTGACGTCACAACGCCAGGATGGCTTTTTCTCATATATAGACTTCACCTTGTATATCACCTTGTATATATTAAGTGTACATTAAGCTCGAATCCCGATGTCCTTACCTCGCATAACAGCCGGCGAACGGCGCGGCCTCATAGCCCTCATTATAGTGCTCTGCATTGTGACGGGTGTGCTGTGCTGGCGCGACTTTTCGTGTGCGCCCGTCACCGAATCCGACCTTATCCGAGGCGAGAATCCGTCAGTGGCATTGCCGCCTGACTCGATTTTAGATTCAGTCAGTGCATCACAAGTCGGCATGTTGCCGCTCGGAGAAACTGACAGCACCGCCCGGCGTGCCAAGCAAAAGCGGGCAAAGTCAGGCCGGAAGCCCAAAGCCGCCTCGCCAAAAAGCAATCAGCCCCGGCCGAGAAATCCCCGCGACGAGAGGGTAGATTAAAAGATTAGGAGCAAGGTTGTTGCAGAACTGAAGGAGCGACGGTGTTGCAGAACTGAAGGAGCGACGGTGTTGCAGAACTACCCAGGTTGAAGCCTCTGAGAATTGAATATTTTGGG
>CAJUCI010000037.1 GCA_910584825.1 uncultured Duncaniella sp.
TAAATATTAATATTTTAATAACAGTGGTAAGATTTTTATCGCACCACTACTAATTAGCAATTAGTAATTAGTAATTGGCAATTAGCAATTCTTGGCAAGCCAAGCGGCAAGCCGATTAAGTAATTAGTAATTGGCTGTTAACGATTCAGCATTAAACAACGCTAAAACAATTATGAAACTATATAAACTGATTCCGGCTGTGGCTCTGCTCTTTGCCGCGTGCTCGGAGGACGAGATGGACCGCATCAACACCGACAACGGCAATCCCCCTATCGGTGTAATCAACGGCCGCCTCATGATTACCGATGCCATCACCTCGACCGGCTTCTCGACGGCGAGCGGCGACTATGCCTTCTATACGTCAATCTATAATGAGCAGATTTTCGGTACGGGCAACAACCAGTTCAAGAACGCCGAGCTGCGCCAGCTCTCGGAGGTGGCAGGCTCGTCGACCTTCAACAATGTGTGGAACAGCACATATGCCAACCTCCTCAACATCAAGACCATCATGGAGAAGTGCGGCGAGGGCGGCACAAATGCCGGTCAGAAGGACCTCCTGGGCATGGCCCAGGTGCTCGCAGCCGTCAACTGGGGCATACTCACCGACATGCACGGCGACATCCCCTGCTCGGAGGCTCTGCAGGGCGGCTCGCTCAAGCAGCCCAAGCTCGACAAGCAGGAGGATATATACAAATACATCTTCTCGCTGCTCGACGATGCCATTGCCAATCTCACCGAGGCTGAGGCCGAGGGCATGAACTATGTGGGCGACCAGGACATCCTCTACGGCAACGACAATGCCGCCTGGCTTGCCGCCGCCCATGCCGTCAAGGCCCGCTACAAGCTCCACATGATGAAGCGCGACGCCAATGCGGCTGCCGAGGCCATGAACGAGGCCAAGGCCGCACTCGCCGGTGGATTTGACGGAATGACTCTCGACATCTATGACGGCACCGAGTCGCTCATGACCCCCTGGGCCGCTTTCCAGTACAGCCGCGACTACTGCGCTTGCACAACCACCGTGCAGTCACTCCTGCAGGAGCGTCAGGACCCGCGCGAGAATATATACATATACTATTATAGCGCGGGCGATGCCCTCGACCCCTCCGACCCCGACTATTTCGCTCCTATCTGCGGAACTCCGGGCGATGAGGCTCAGGCCACTGCCTCGGGTGCATGGGACCTCAGTTCGCCCAAATGGATTGCCTACAATGCCGCCGGCAACTATCCCCTCTATCCCGCCGCTACGACCCACATAGTCTCGCTCGCCGAGGTCAACTTCATCATAGCCGAGGTACAGGCCCGCAGCAATGCCGACTGCACCGACGCGCTGACCGACGCTATCGAGGCCGGCTTTGCCGACAGCCGCGCGTTCGGTTCAATCACCACTTCGGCTGCCGACTATGTGGCATCGCTCTCGTCACGCCTGTCGGCCGACCCGGTCAAGGAGGTTATGGTGCAGAAGTATCTCTCGCAGTGTCGCGACGAGCAGGCTGAGACCTACAACGACCTGCGCCGCTGCAAGGCTCTCGGCGAGGAGTTTGTGGCTATGACCAACCCCAAGAATGTCAACGGTGCATCGAGCCGCTGGCCCCTGCGTCTGCCCTACGGCAACTCGGGCGTGTCATCCAACCCCAACGTCCGCGCCGCCTATGGCGACGGCCTCTACGTCTTCACCGAGCCCGTCTGGATTTTCGGAGGAACGAGGTGAGTCTATAGTAAATAAAGTCTAAAGTTAAAAGAGTTAAGATATTAGATTGTTGTGATATTCGTGTCACACATCTAATATCTTAACTCTTTTAACTTTTTAGACCCTTTAGACTCTAAGGATTAACTCTTTAAACTTTAGACTTTATAAACTTTATGAGATTGACTCCTTTAACTCCATAGACTCCCTCTACCATAGTGCCTATCCATGTGACGCGCGGTAGTAGAGGTAGATGGCGATGAATGTGTAGATGA
This sequence comes from uncultured Duncaniella sp., assembly GCA_910584825.1. Taxonomy (GTDB): domain Bacteria; phylum Bacteroidota; class Bacteroidia; order Bacteroidales; family Muribaculaceae; genus Duncaniella. The sequence goes on from CAJUCI010000037.1 coordinate 1,963, forward strand.
TGTTGGGAATCCACATGGCCACCATAGGCGATGTGTAGCCCGATACGGCAAATGTCGATGTCACCGTCATAAATAGGATGTAGCTGAAACTCAGCACCAGACCGATACCGATATTCACGCCCATGCCGCCCTTGACCTTGCGCGACGAGAGCGACATGCCTATCACGGTGAGGATAAATGCCGCCGCCGTCATGGCGTAACGCTTGTGCATCTCAATCTCAAACGACTTGATGTTGGCCACGCCGCGCTCCTTCTGACGGGCGATATACTCGCTCAGGGCGGGCGAGGTGAGCATCTCCTGGTCGTTCTTGGATATGAGGAAGTCGCGCGGCTCGATGGGTATCACCGTGTCGAGGCGCGAGCCGCGGCGTATCTTCTCGCGTTGGCCGTCAAAATCGCGTATCATGTAGTCGCGCACGGTCCAGTTGTGCAGCGTGTCCCAACGGATTGACTGGGCCGTGAGGCGCGACACGAGCGTCTTGCCGTCAAACGACTCGAGCGAAAACTTGTAGCCCGTCTTCTGGAGATTGTCGTAACGCGACATGTAGGCTATCTCACCCTTGGCCACCTGCAGCTGGATGTTTGTGCCGTAGTCCACGCGCTTGCTCTTGACATACTCATTGGTGTAATTGATGCGCTTGACGTTGGCGGGCGGGATGATGTATGCGCTCAGCACGAATGTAAGCGCGGCGATGAAGGTCGCGCTTATCAGATAGGGGCGCAGCAGTCGGCGATAGCTCATGCCGGTCGAGAGCATGGCTATAATCTCGCTGTTGTCGGCCAGCTTGGAGGTGAAGAAGATGACGGCGATGAATGTGAACAGCGGGCTGAACTGATTGGCGAAATAAGGCAGGAAGTTGAGGAAGTAGTCAAAGATGGTTGCCTTCAACGGAGCCTTGAGAAACGCGTCGAGCTTCTCGTTGATGTCAAACATCACCGTAATCGACAATATCAGAAATATCGCGAACACGTATGTGCCGAGAAACTTGCGTATGATGTACCAATCGAGAATCTTCATCGTGAAAAAGAGTTGGACGGTGTGTTATAACTGAAGTCTGCCTCCCTGTTACAGCCGTCGGGTTACGCGTTCTACCATCTGCGTCTTCCACGGCTTGAAGTCGCCGGCCATGATGTGCTTGCGGGCCTCGCCCACCAGCCAGAGATAGAATGCGAGATTGTGAATCGAGGCTATCTGCATGGCCAGAATCTCGTCGGCGATGAAGAGATGGCGCAGATAGGCGCGTGAGTAGGCGCGGTCGACATACGACGGGCCATCCTCCTGGATGGGCGAGAAGTCGTCGGCCCACTTCTTGTTGCGCATATTCATCACGCCGTGGGCCGTGAAGAGCATGCCGTTGCGCCCGTTGCGCGTAGGCATCACGCAGTCCATCATGTCGACGCCGCGGTCAATGGCCTCGAGGATATTGGCGGGGGTGCCCACACCCATGAGATAACGGGGCTTGTCGGCGGGAAGTATCTCGTTGACCACCTCAATCATCTCATACATCACCTCGGCCGGTTCGCCTACGGCCAGACCGCCTATGGCGTTGCCGTCGGCACCGAGGTCGGCCACATGGCGTGCGGCCTCGCGGCGCAGGTCGGGATAGGTCACGCCCTGCACTATGGGGAAATAGGCCTGGGAATAGCCATACTTGCCCTCGGTCTCCTTATAGCGTTTCCATCCGCGCTCGAGCCAACGCTGGGTCAGCGAGAGCGACTTACGGGCATAGCTGTACTCGGCGGTGCCGGGAGGGCACTCGTCAAGGGCCATCATGATGTCGGCACCGATGCTGCGCTCTATGTCGACGACGCTCTCGGGGGTGAAGAGATGCTTCGACCCGTCGATATGCGAGCGAAACCATGCCCCCTCCTCGGTGAGCTTGCGGTTGGCGGCAAGCGAGAACACCTGAAATCCGCCGCTGTCGGTGAGTATCGGGCGTTCCCAGCCGTTGAACTTATGGAGTCCGCCCGCCTTCTCGAGGATGTCGATGCCGGGACGGAGGTAGAGGTGATAGGTGTTGCCGAGTATTATCTGGGCCTTGACATCGTCACGCAGTTCATGCTGATGCACGGCCTTGACACTGCCGAGCGTGCCTACAGGCATGAATATAGGGGTCTCGATAGTGCCGTGGTCAGTTGTGATAAGCCCGGCACGCGCATTGGTGCCGGGTGATGTGGCCTGAAGTGTGAAATCCATACTTCTTGTCAGTGATATATGTCAGTACAAAGACTTTTGCCCGCGTGATACGCGACTCAGGGCTTGGCCTCGTAGTCGACGATGTCGGTGAGCTTCATGTCAAACACCAGCGTCGAGTAAGGGGGGATTGAGCCTGAACCGGAGGCACCGTAGGCCATCGAATAGGGTATCACCACACGTGCGCTGTCGCCCACGCGCATGTACTGGAGCACGGCGGTCCAGCCGGCGATTACATCGCCTACCGATGTCTCGAGCACCGAGTCGGTCATGAGGTATGACGAGTCAAACGCCACATTATTATATAGGCGTCCGATATACTTTACCTTGACTGTCGATGTGAGCAGCGGCGAGAGGTTGCCCTCGGTCTTGGAGCGGTCGCTGAGATACTTGACGAGTATCTGCGAGCCGATGTTCCATGCCGGGGTGAGCGGGGTGTACTCATTCACGCCCGACTCGGTGATGCGATACTTCTCAGCCTCGAAGAAGTCGATATTGGCCTGTCGCCAGTCCTTATACTGCTCCCAAGTCGACTTGTCATCATCGCCGCACGACGTGAGGGCCAATCCGGCAACCGCGATAGCGGCAATGGGCAGCAGACGTAATGTGATGTGTTTCATCCTTGATGATTAGAATTGTACCTCGGGTGCGCGCTGGGCGGCATCGTCGGCTTTAAACTGGGGTTGGGGCGTGAAGCCGAACCATCCGGCATAAATGACGGTGGGGAACTTCTTGATGGCCGTGTTATAACCGGCCACAGCCTCGGTGTAGCGGCCGCGGGCGGTGGCTATACGGTTTTCGGTGCCTTCAAGCTGTACCTGCAGGTCGCGGAAATTCTCGTTGGCCTTCAGGTCGGGATACGCCTCGGTGACTGCGAGGAGAGACTTGAGCGCGCCTGTCAGTTCGTTCTGGGCTGCCTGAAACTTGGCGAGGGTTTCCTCGTTGAGGTCGTCGGCATTGATGTTGACCGAGGTTGCGGCGGCACGGGCCTGTGTCACCTTCTCGAGGGTCGAGCTTTCGTGTGTGGCATAGCCTTTTACGGTGTTGACCAGATTGGGGATGAGGTCGGCACGACGCTGATACTGGTTCTGGACCTCGGCCCACTGCTGTTCTACGCCCTGCTTCTGCTCGACGAGCGAGTTATAGTTGCACGAGCTGAGTGCCGGCAACATGGCCAGCATGAGGAGAAATATTTTAAAGTGCTTCACCTTTGGGGAGAATTATTAAATTAGTAATTAGCAATTAGTAATTAGCAATTTTTGGCAAGCCAAGCTGCAAGCCGATTAAGCAATTCTCAGTAAACTGAGCTGCAAAAGCCATTGACTTGGCAAGCCGGTTATGCGGGTTGTCGCTGTAGGAGCGACGGCTTTAGCCGTCGATATGGCACGACAAAGCTATCTTCATGCCGATATTTCGCGACGAAACGAACTATATGAGCCGTTCATAGCGTCATACCGACGGCCAAAGTCGTCACTCCTACCTCGGCTTCGCCCGCTAAGTATTATCCCAGCTTGCGGAGGAGGGAATTGATTGACACGCGGTCGTGAATAATCTTGTGGAGGTCGTCGACGCTCACGCGGGTCTGCTCCATAGAGTCGCGCTCGCGCAGGGTGACGGTGTTGTCCTCGAGGGTCTGATGGTCGACAGTGATGCAGAAGGGGGTACCGATGGCATCCTGGCGGCGGTAACGCTTGCCGATTGAGTCCTTCTCCTCGTAGTGGGTAGCGAAGTCAAACTTAAGCTCGTTGACAATCTCGCGGGCCTTGTCGGGCAGACCGTCCTTGCGCACGAGGGGCATCACGGCACACTTGACGGGAGCCAGCGGCGCGGGGAGGTGGAGCACCACGCGGGTGTCGCCGCCCTCCAGTGCCTGCTCCTCATAGCTCGAGCAGAGTACGCTCAGGAACATACGGTCAACGCCAATCGAGGTCTCGATGACATAGGGGGTATAGCTCTCGTTGAGCTCGGGGTCAAAATACTGTATCTTCTTGCCCGAGAACTTCTCGTGCTGCGAAAGGTCAAAGTTGGTACGCGAGTGGATACCCTCAACCTCCTTGAAGCCGAAGGGCATCTGGAACTCGATGTCAGTGGCGGCGTTGGCATAGTGGGCCAGCTTCTCGTGGTCGTGGTAGCGATACTTCTCGTCGCCGAGGCCGAGGGCCTTGTGCCAGCGCAGACGGAACTCCTTCCAGCTCTTGAACCACTCCATCTCCGAGCCGGGGCGCACGAAGAACTGCATCTCCATCTGCTCGAACTCCCTCATGCGGAAGATGAACTGACGGGCCACAATCTCGTTGCGGAACGCCTTGCCTATCTGAGCGATACCGAAGGGGATGCGCATGCGGCCGGTCTTCTGCACGTTGAGATAGTTTACGAAGATGCCCTGAGCGGTCTCGGGGCGGAGATATACGGTCATCGCGCCCTCGGCGGTCGAGCCCATCTCGGTCTTGAACATGAGGTTGAACTGACGCACCTCGGTCCAGTTCTTGGTGCCTGAGATGGGGCATACAATCTCCTCGTCGATGATTATCTGACGCAGCTCGTTGAGGTCACCGTCGTTCATGGCCTTGGCGAAACGCTCGTGCAGGGCGTCGCGCTTGGCGGCATGCTCGAGCACGCGGGGATTGGTCTGACGGAACATAGCCTCGTCAAAAGTCTCGCCGAAACGCTTGGCGGCCTTGGCCACCTCCTTGTTGATTTTGTCGTCTATCTTGGCTATCTGCTCCTCGATGAGCACATCGGCGCGATAACGCTTCTTGGAGTCCTTATTGTCAATCAGGGGGTCATTGAACGCATCCACGTGACCCGAAGCCTTCCATATGGTGGGGTGCATGAAGATGGCCGAGTCGATGCCTACGATGTTCTCGTGCAGGAGGGTCATTGAGTCCCACCAGTAACGCTTGATGTTGTTCTTAAGCTCGACGCCGTTCTGACCGTAGTCATACACTGCCGAAAGGCCGTCATAGATTTCGCTTGAGGGGAACACAAAGCCATACTCTTTGGCGTGGCTCACAATTTTCTTGAATACGTCTTCCTGGGTAGCCATTGTATAGTACTGTATTTACTGAAATTTCTTTCTATTAAAGTGTCTGAAGTCGCAAAGTTACGAAAAAATTCCCTACCCCGCCCCATCGAGGTCTTAAAAATGCAAAAAATGCCACTGTTCCCCATGTCAGCGGTGCGGCCGACATGGGGAACAGTGCCACTAAAGAGCGTCTAGAGTTAATATATAATAGTAAGTTAGGTGCTGCCGTCACGGCGGTCAAGCCCCCTCGTTACATTATCATCCTCCGAGGCCAATCAGTCACGTCAGTATATAAAAAACATCTCGCGAATCATAGCCTCCCGGACGCGACGGCCACAGCCGACATGTCAGGACGGATGATTCTGCAAGACGGGACGCAGACCTGGGGGAACAATTCACACATAAAAACATTAAGGAGGAAGAGCCGTCCCATCACTTTCAGCCCCACGTGCATCTATTACAGCGCGCGACTCGAGGCCGAATTGCCGAGGTGATGTAATCCTCCCATCAGCCCGCAGGGGCTGATTTGCGATGCAAAACTAATAAATTTTATCTCCCGCCAAAAGTTAATTATAGTTAACACCGCCACCGCCCATCACCATCCCTACCGCAAAAGTTTAGTATCTTTGCACACGAAACCACATCATTTACAGGCTCTCATAATGGCAAAACAGGAATACATCATAAAGAACCGCGAGTGGCTGGCCGCAAAGGCCGGCGAAGAGGGAGTGATGCCCCTCGACAAAGGCATCTTATACCGACCGCTCAAACGCGGCAAGCCCGACGGCCCGATGCCCAACCGCTCCAGCGTGGTCACCGTCCACTACACGGGCAAGACCATCAACGGCAAGACCTTTGACAGCAGCCGCGGAGGCGTAGCCCCCGCATTCCGTCTGCGCGAACTTATACCCGGCTGGATTATCGCCCTCCAGCAGATGCACGTCGGCGACAAATGGGAAGTCTACATCCCCGCCGAACAGGCCTACGGCAAGTCATCCCAGCCCGGCATCCCCGGCGGCTCCACCCTCATCTTCGAAATCGAGCTCCTGAGCGTCTCCTGACATCCCCCCGTCCTGACGCAGCATTCTGAAGACGTTAAAATTATGATGCTTTAATGATTTTTTGGAATATTTTCACTAAATTGCACCCGATTTACGAAATTTAGCGAAGATTAGCCAAAATGGATGTTGTCATGGAGAACAATGTGGACTATAACAAGATTATCGACGAGCGGGCCGAGGCTGTGTTTGAGGCCATGAGCGGCCGGGTGTCGACCGACGAGCTGACACGCATTCGCCAGGCCTTCGAGCTGGCCCGTAACGCCCATGCCGAGCAGAAACGCAAGACCGGCGAGCCTTACATACTCCACCCCATCGCCGTCGCATCCATATGCGCCAAGGAGCTGATGCTCGACGCCAACCCCGTGATAGCGGCATTCCTCCATGACGTGGTCGAAGACACCGACTTCACCATCGAAGACATCGAGAGCCGTTTCGGCCACGACGTGGCATTCCTCGTCAGGGTCGTGACCAAGCAGAAGAAGGACAAGTATGACGAGTCAAAGCAGGTCGACAACTACAAGCAGATGCTCGACTCCGTGCAGTATGACATCCGCGCCCTCCTCGTCAAGCTGGCCGACCGCCTCCACAACATGCGCACCCTCTCGTCCATGCGTCCCGACAAGCAGATGAAGATTGCGGGCGAGACCGACTATTTCTACGCCCCGCTCGCCAACCGACTGGGGCTTTACAATGTCAAGACCGAACTTGAGAACCTGAGCCTGAAATTCCGCTGCCCCCACGAGTACGACGACCTCATCACCATGATACGCCGCGACGAGGACCTGCAGCGCGAACGCCTCAAGAAATTCTGCGACGAAATCCGCGACGAGCTCCGCAGCCACGGCATCGAGGCGCGCGTCTACACCGAGTACCGCCAGCCCTACAGCCTGTGGCGAAAGATGCGCAAATTCGGCGACGACTTCAACCACCTGAAATACCGCCACTTCACCGAAGTGGTGTTTGACGCCCCCGAGGGCAAAGCCGAGAAAGAGATGGTGATGCGCATCTATGCCATCCTCACCGACCGCTTCAAGGAGAAGCCCGGAGGCATAGCCAACTACATCGACTCCCCCAAGGAGAACGGCTACCAGAGCTATCATGTCAAGCTCCTTGCCTCGTTCGGACGATGGCAGGAGGTCCACATCAGCAGCGAGCGCATGGTGCGCGACTCGCAGCTCGGATGCGTGGCAAGCCGCAACGACGACAACATCTGGCAGTGGATTAAGAAATTCCGCATGGTGCTGCGCGACATCGCCGCGCGCGGACAGGAGGGAGCGAGCTTCATCGAAGAGGTCGTGCGCTCCTTCTACAACGACGACATCATGACCTTCACCCCCCAGGGCAAACCCATCATCCTGCCCCAGCGCGCCACCGTGATGGACTTCGCCTTCGAGGTGCACACCCAGCTCGGACTCCACGCCAAGTATGCCCGCATCAACAGCCAGCTCCTCGCATCGGTCAAGACCCGCCTCCACCGTGGCGACATCGTAGAAATATTCACCGACCCCGAGATACACCCCACCCCCGACTGGCTCGACACAGCCATGACCTACAAGGCCCGCAAAGCCATCACCACCTATCTCCGCCAGCTCCCCAAGCCGGCCTACACCCGCTGCCCGCATTGCAACCCCATGCCGGGCGAGGAGGTCGTAGGCTTCCGCAACGCCGGCGGCGAGGTGACACTCCACAAGCGCGACTGCCCCATAGCCATCAAGCTCGCGTCGCAGGTGGGCGACAACATCGTGTCGGTCGACTTCAAGCCCGACCACACCCTCTATCCCGTCACCATCAACATCCGCGCCGTCGACCGCTACCATCTGCTCATCGACCTCGTCGACTGCATCACCAACGACCTCAACCTCTCGATTGACAATCTGCACACCGTGACCGAGGACGCCATCGTCACATGCTCCATCACCTTCTCCGTCCACTCCTTCACCGAGCTGCAGTCCATCATGCGCCACATCTCCATCATCCCCGGCGTCGACGAGGTAAAGCGCGCCGTCGCCAACTGATAGAGGGCCGCAGACACCCCTGAATATCATTTTTCACACAATTGCAACAATAAAATTCAGCATAGATTTGACTTTAATAGAGGGAAATGCTTAAATTTGCACATTAATTAAAATATTGATTAAGTTCCTCACTCAACCAATCATCATGTTTAAACGTTTCTTAGCAGTGTTTGCTGCAGTGATGGCATTCGCCATCGCAGCCACCGCCCAGATTATGACCCCGGTGACATGGACCTCCGAGATGTCCATGACCGGCGACGACAAGGGCAAGATAGTACTTAAAGCCACCATCGCATACGGCTGGCACATGTATTCCAACGATTTTGCCGCCGGCGCAGGCCCGCAGCCGCTCGAAATCACATTCCCCAAGCTCGAGGGTGTGACACTTGACGGCAAGCCCGTTCCCTCCAAGCCCGCCCACAAGCAGCATGACGACATGTTTGACATGGACCTGTCATGGTGGACCGACGGCGTGACCCTCACACAGGAATTCACCGCCACCAAGCCCGAATTTGCCATCGACGTGATGCTCCGCTACGGCGCATGCAACGACGAGAACTGCATCCCCCCGTCGCGCGAGGCATTCAACTTCACCGGCAAGGCCAAGGTTAAGGCAGCCGCTCCCGCCGAGGATAAGACCGAAGAGGCCGCTCCCGCCGAGGAGACAGCAGCCGCTGACGAGGCTGCCGCAACCGACTCCGTAGCCGCTGACTCGACCCAGGCCCTGACCGCTGCCGACTCCGCCGCACCCTCCGACCTCTGGACCCCCGTGAGATATGAGGATGCCGGCTCTGAGGCTCCCATCTCGCAGGGTTCGTTCTGGTACATCTTCTTCACCTGCTTCCTCGGAGGTCTCGTGGCCCTCTTCACCCCCTGCGTATGGCCCATGATACCTATGACGGTCAGCTTCTTCCTCAAGAAAGGCAAAGACCGCAGCAAGTCCATCAAGGACGCCTGCATCTACGGCATCTCCATCATCGTCATCTACGTGGCCCTCGGCCTCATCATCACCGCCATCTTCGGTGCCAGCAAGCTCAACGAGCTCTCCACCTCGGCCACATTCAACATCATCTTCTTCTTGCTCCTCGTAGTGTTTGCCATCTCCTTCTTCGGAGCGTTTGACATCAAGCTCCCCGCATCGTGGAGCAACCGCATGGACGCATCTGCCGAGCGCACCTCGGGCATGCTCTCCATCTTCTTCATGGCATTCACCCTCACGCTGGTATCCTTCTCATGCACCGGCCCCATCATCGGCACCCTCCTCGTCGAGGCCGCCTCGATGGGCAACATGTGGGGCCCCGCGATAGGCATGCTCGGCTTCTCGACCGCACTGGCCCTCCCCTTCATGCTCTTCGCCATGTTCCCCACCATGCTCCAGTCCGCCCCCAGCTCGGGCAACTGGATGAACACACTCAAGGTGGTGCTCGGCTTCGTCGAGCTTGCCCTCTCGCTCAAGTTCCTCTCCGTGGCCGACCTCGCCTACGGATGGCACATCCTTGACCGCGAAATCTTCCTCGCCCTCTGGATAGTGATGTTCGCCCTCCTCGGCCTCTACCTCCTCGGCAAGTTCAACTTCGCCCACTACGGCCCCGCCGACTCGAGCATCGGAGTGTTCCGCTTCTTCCTCGCAATGATATCGCTCTCCATGTCGGTATATCTCCTCCCCGGCCTCTGGGGCGCACCCCTCAAGGGCGTGAGCGCATTCGTTCCCCCGCTCTACACCCAGGACTTCAACCTCTACGGCGACTCCTTCAAGGAATATGACGACTATGAGGAGGGCATGCGCGTAGCCGCCGAGCAGAACAAACCCGTGCTCATCGACTTCTCAGGCTACGGCTGCGTCAACTGCCGCAAGATGGAAGGAGCCGTGCTCGACGACCCCAATGTCAAGAACATGATTACCGACAACTTCGTCGTAATCAAGCTCATGGTCGACGAGAAAGCCAACCTCCCCGAGCCTATCAAGGTCACCGAGTATGGCAAGGACGTCACCCTCTACACCTATGGCGACAAGTGGAGCTACCTGCAGCGTTACAAATTCAACGCCAACGCCCAGCCCTACTACGTAGTGCTCGACGAAAACGGCAGCCTCCTCTCCGGCCCCTTCTCCTACGAAGAGGACATCCCCAAGTTCACCAACTTCCTCGAGAAAGGCATCAAGAGCTTCGCGAAATAAGCACCCTCTGAAATAATCATACTAACGGACAAAAGCCTCAACGTCAAAAACATTTGAGGCTTTTGTCCGTTATCATTCCTATATAAATAATGAGACGCAATGTCCAGGACTACCGTAAAGAAAGCCATCGAAGGGTTTGACGCCGCCGAGTTGCGCCAGCTCATCCTCGACCTCTACACACGCAGCAAAGAAGCCAAAGAGCTGCTTGACTTCTACGCCGTGCCCGACATAGCCAAGAAGCTCGAGGAATACAAGAAACCCATCCTCAAGGAAGTATGGCGATACACACGCCGCGCCTACCATCCTCGCATGTCGCGCATCCGAGCCGCCATACGCAAATTCACCGCCCTCGACCCAGGCGACGAAGCCGTAGGCCGACTCATGGCCTTCACCGTGCTCGAATTCTGCAAAATGGCCTCCGACGAAACGCTCAAGGACACCACCAACGAAGCCGTCAACAAATTCTTCGGCGAAACCCTCGACTACCTCTCGTCGCGCATGCTCCTCGACGAATATGAGCCCCAATTCGCCAAAGCCATCCGCGAAATGAAAGACTTCCGCTACTACGCCAACCCCCTCAAACGCCTCCTCACCACCACCCTCACCCACCACCAGCAACAATAGCCCCGCACAAAGGAGCAAGACAGCAGCACAAGGAAGGAAGCAAGACAAGAGCCCACGGAAGCAAGACAGGAGCACAAAAGCACGGTTAGAGAACACACTGCCACCACATAGCAATAACCACAAGGAAGCAAGGCAGAAACACAAAATACGGTTAGAGAACACACTGCCACCGCATGGCAGGAGCTGCAAGTAGGAGCGACGGCTTCAGCCGTCGATATGACACAACAAACCTAACTAATAATTCCATTCCCAACACCCGCCCTCCACCCAGCAACGCCCCACCCAGCAACGCTCCTCCACCCAGCAACACTCCCACCACCCGGCAACGCTCCCTCCACCCAACAACGCCCTCTCCACCCAACAACACCCTCTCCATCCAGCAACGCTCCCTCCACCCTGCAACGCCCCCATACACAACTGAGCCGCGATGCGGCGATGCAATCATAGCCCCACCACGAGCGAATGCGGGAACGGCCCGCAGGGCCATAGTTCCCGCATCGCGAGGCGTGGGGTGCAATAACAGCACCATTAAGGGCGTCGAAGACGTCCTGCAAATACCCCAATCCACCCCCCATTGCACCCCAACCCGCGCACCCATCTCCCAATCAGTGCTCCTGTGCTCCTGTCTCCCGTCCCCCCGTGCTCCCGTCTCCTAATCGGTGCTTCTCTTTTTTTGTTCCCGTGCTCCCGAGCTTTAGCTCGGGGAGCTTCGCGACATTATCGCACCAAAAGCCCCGTGCCCGCATCCTACCTTTGCACCATGCATTCACGGAGGCTCATAACATCCAATTATTCTCGTAAGCCGTGCATCCCCGACATATGGTGCCACAGCTTCAGGCGATTTCTCGGCAGGCAACTCACCCCCGCCGAGAAAGCCGTCATATCCACCCTCGAAAAGAACCGCCGTGCACGTCCCCGCCCCACGGTCATCATCGACCACCCCGGCCACGACAGCACAGCCATTCTCGACAGCTACCTGCGCTATAGACTCGCCACCTCCCCCGAGGGAGCCACAGCCATCCGCTGCACCCCACAGCGTCAGCCAATCAGCGGGCACAATCCCCGCCTCCGCCACCTCACCTACCGCCAAGTCAGAACCGTCCGCGGAAGCACCCCAGCCTTCATGCTCCTCCTCAACGCCCATCAGGCCAAAACCTACTCCCCACTCCTCAAATCCCCCGATAACTTCCAGAAAGTCTGCTCCGTTCTCTTCCCCATCCTCGACAAGTCCGGCTTCCTGATTATTCACCTCCGCACCGACTCCCCGCCCAAAACTCTCCCACCCGGCCTTCTAATCCAAAGTTCCAAATCATCGAGGAAAAGCCAAAGCACAAAATCGCCCCCGTGGCAATCCCCCCGCATCCACAGCTTTGAAACAGTGGGAGCGCGGCAGCGCGACAAAGGCAGCGATGAAAGCAGCGACGAAGGCGAAGATACTCCCCTCGTCACAATCATCACCCTTGCCCCCTGTTCCCCCGTGCTCCCGTCTCGCAATCGGTTCTCCCGTTCTCACGTCTCCCCACATCCACCCCAACTATCGCGGTACGCCGTGCTCCGCAGCCCAAAGCTAAACCGCACGGCAAGTGCTCATTGACATATTGTACAAAACTGAACAGCATGCCCTATGCGAAGACGTGTAGGAGCGACGGCTTCAGCCGTCGATATGACACGAATTAGCTAACTTAAACCGTTTAATTGCTAATTTTTAGCCTCATATCGACAGCTGAAGCCGTCGCTCCTACCTGAGGGATGCATTACGCCCCCTTATTTCACAACCTCCGCCGAGATAATCTTTATATCCTCAAGCGGACGGTCATTGGCATCGGTCTCAGCCTTCTCAATCTTGTCGACTATATCCATGCCCTCAAGCACGCGGCCATATACGGTATATGAGCCATCGAGATGGGGAGTGCCGCCCTGATTGATATACGCCTCGCGTATTTCAGGAGTGTAGTATGTGGTATCGGCGGCGGTCAGTCGCTCAGTCTCCTGCGCGAGCTGTTCCTGCAGAGCCTGCAGACCGGCGGCATCGCGGTTGCGACGGAGCGACATGATGCTGTCACGGTGCTCCGAGGCGAGACGGTTGAACACGTCCTGCTTATGCTGCATGATGGCGCGGTGCTCCATCTGGTCGAGCTGGGCCGGAGAGAACTTCTTGCCGGTAACGATGTAGAACTGCGAACCTGACGACTTCTTCTCGGGATTCACGGCATCACCCTGACGGGCAGCAGCGATGGCCCCGCGGTGATGATAGTGCTTGGGGAAGAGAAACTCAGCCTCAATCTCCGTACCGGCATCCCCCGCGCCAAGCATCTTACCCTTGGGAGCATTCTTTGACTGCGGGTCGCCCGTCTGAATCATAAAGTCGCTGATGACGCGGTGAAAGAGCACGCCGTCATAGTCGCCGGCCTCGACACGCTTGATGAAATTGTCACGATGGCGAGGCGTGTCGCCGTAGAGGAGCAGAGTGATGTCGCCGAGCGAAGTGTGAAGGAGCACCTTCACATCGCCGGGATTCATGGTTTCGTTTGCCATATTTTCTCGTTGGATTTGACCTGCGTGCGCGCCGATTGCAGCCGCGAGCACGAGCAGGAGTGTTATAACTGTATTTCTCATCTTATTGATATGCTTCTCTTATTGGTATGCTTCCAACACCTTGTCAACAAACTGAGTGTATGACATGTTTTTGTCGAAATGCTCCTTTCCGGCGCGGGCAAGCGATTCGCGCAGCTCCACGTCGTCAATCACTCGTGCTATCGCCTCGGCCAGGGCCTTGTCATCGCCGGGGTTGACGAGGAGAGCCGTGCGTCCGTCTTCCAGATACTCAGCCTGACCGCCGTTGTTGGTCGACACCTCGCATTTGCCCAACTGCAGATACTCGATATTGGTGAGCGGGCATGAATCGAGAGTCACTGAGGGAGCCACGGCTATGTCGGCCTGACGCATGAACTGGCGAGCGTCGGGAGTGAAACCGTAGAAATGCACTCGGTTGGCTATCCCCCCCTTGCGCGCTATCTCCATAAGGTCGCGCTGATACGCCTCACTCTTGAGCGCACCGACAAAGACTATGTGAAACGGCCTGTCGGCTATGCGCGAGAGAGCCTTGACTATCACTGTGCAGCCCTTTGACTTCTTGACGCGCCCGGCAAACATGAGCAGGGGCACATCCGCCGGAATGCCATACTTCTCGCGGAGCGACTCCACATCCTTGAACTCATATGGCGGGATGCTGTTGTGAATCACACGGCACATCGGGTCGGTAATCCAACTGTTTGCCCCGCGCCATCTGCGCTGCACAAGGTTCGACACGAAGATGATGCGGTGCAGACGCCTGAAGAGATGGCGGACAAAGATATTGACCTTGGTGCGATGAGCCTCGTGGCGCGTCATCACCACTCGGGCATTGCTTCCGGCACGCGCCACGGCAAGCTCGGCGATGGGCACGAACATGGTGCTGTGGACATGGATTACGTCATAGTTCCCCTCGCGCAGAATATCGGCGAGGCCACGGACACTGGCCATATCGAGCGACCATTTGAACGGAAGCGTGCGGTAAGGAATGTCGCGCTTGTGCAACTGTGAGGTTACAGCCTCGCGGTCATGCGCGAGAAAGTCCACGTAGTGGCCGCGGTTCTGCAACTCACGCGCGAGGTCCACGATATACTGCTCCGCGCCGCCCCATATCTTGCCGGGGATTATCTGAAGTATCTTCATCATTAAAAGCCTTATGGAATTAAAAGCCTTACGGACATAAGAGACAAAAGCGACCGCTTTATTTATCCGACGACCTATGGTCATCCAATAAGATAAAACTTATGTCACTTTTGTCTCTTATGTCCTTATGTTCCCTTTCGGAAATATGACACTTAATTTCTATAATCAGAGACTCTCGACTGTAGGGAAGAGTCGCTTGTAGATACGGCGGAAGTTATCGTCGGCGGCTGAAAGCTCTGCTGCACGGTCGGCATAGTCGGCACCGTAAAGGCTCTCGATGAGAGCGGGCAGGTAGCGACGCTCGCGGTCCTTCTCGATTGACGAGGCGACAAGACGATCTATGACCGACGCATAATGCGTCCTGTCGATAGCGTGAAGATAACGGGCAGCCGAGGCCACAAACTGGCCGGTGCCGTCGACAAGTATCATATTGTCGATAAGCTCGTCCATTATCCCGTCGCAGAGACCGATATGGTTAGCTATATACTCGTATGTAAGAAGGCCGTCGGGATCGTTGGCCAGTTGCTTTTTCAGCTCTTGATCCATGATTTATTTGTTGGTATAATAATTGCTGTAGGCGCAAACACTACACGCATTCTACCGCAAAATTAATATTTTTTAAGATTGCATACAAATTATGAGGCCAATTTTGTCAGTATTGCTAAGTTAAAAGGTGTATATTCCGAGCATGACGGCTTTCATTCCACGCCGGCCGCTAATCGAAGACGCCTTCGATTGACGACTCTTCGGCGTTGCTGTCAGCGTCGGGCTCTTCGTCGTAATAGCCGTAGAACTCCTTCTCGCACAGGTTGACACCGGGCGGGAAGTCAAAACGGGTCGACTGGGAATATTTGAGTGTCGGGTCGTTGTAGACCTTACGCATGAAACGTCCGTAGATAGGGAGGGCCATCGACGCGCCCTGTCCGTAGGCCATAGTATTGAAGTGGATATAGCGTTCGTCGCCGCCCACCCATGTGCCGGCCACGAGTTCGGGGGTGAAGCCCATGAACCATCCGTCGGCGTTGTAGTTGGTGGTACCCGTCTTGCCGCCCATCTCGGCTGTGAGGCCGAAACGCGAGCGCACCCTGTGGGCCGTACCCTCGTTCACCACATTGAGCAGCATGGAGAGTATGCGATAATATGCCTTTTCGGAAATCACCTCGGTGTGGCGGGGCGAGAACTCCGATATGATGTTGCCGTTATTGTCGGCTATGGCCGTGACAAACATCGGGTCGACACGCATGCCGTTGTTGGCAAAGGCCGAGTAGGCTGTGACCATCTCCTTGACCGACACATCGGCCGGGCCAAGGCAAAGCGACATCACGGCGGGCAGATTGGCTGTGATACCGAAATTGTGCATCGTGCGCACAAGTGAAGAGGGGGACAGCTGGGAAATGAGGCGGGCCGATATCCAGTTGTTGGAGTTCGTAAGTGCCCAGCGGAGGTCAACCATCTCGCCTACCCTCGCGCTGCCGGCATTGCGCGGAGCCCACACACGTCCGGCCTCGTCGGTAAGGACAGGCTGGGTGTTGGAAAATTCGTCGCAGGGCGTGAAACCCTCCTCCATAGCATAGGTGTAGAGGAACGGCTTGACCGTCGAACCTATCTGACGGCGGCCTGTCGACACCATGTCATACTGGAAGAAGCTGAAATCCGGGCCGCCGATATATGCCTTAATATGACCATTGAGCGGATTCATTGCCATGAAACCTGTGCGGAGGAAGTGCTTGTGATAGAGCACTGAGTCGAGCGGTGTCATAACGGTGTCGACTGTGCCCGAGTAGGAGAACACCTTCATCTCGCGCGGAGTGTTGAATGCACGGTCAATCTCCTCGCGCGACGCTCCGGCCCGTGTCATCGCACGATAGCGGTCGGTATTCTTCATAGCATTGCGTATCAGGTGATTGCGACGTATCTCCGAAAGCTCGGCACGGTCGGTCGTGTAAGGTGCGCCCTTGGTGCCGCGCTTCTCGCGGAAGAATGCCTTCTGCAACTCTCCGCCAAGATGCTCGGCCACGGCCTCCTCGGCATACTGCTGCATGCGCGAGTCGATGGTGGTGTAAATCTTCAATCCGTCGTTATAGATGTCATACTTCGAGCCGTCGGGCTTGGGATTCTTCTCAATCCAGCCGTATAGCGGATTGGTCTCCCATGCTATCGAGTCGTCGATAAACTTCTGCCCCTCCCATCCGCGATAATTTGCGCGGTCGGGACGCTTGGCGCGGAGCATGCGGCGCAACTCCTCGCGAAAATACGGCGCAATGCCGTCCTTGACATCCACACGGTGGAAGTTAAGGGTTAGCGGCAGGGCCGAAAGCGAGTCGAGCTCTGCCTCGGTGAGTTTTCCGGCCTTATGCATCTGAGCCAGCACCACGTTGCGACGCTGACGCGTGCGCTCGTTCTGCCTGACGGGATTGTAGTATGAGGGGTTCTTGACCATGCCCACCAGCGTGGCGGCCTCCTCGATAGTGAGGTCCTTGGGTGCCTTGCCGAAATAGATATTGGCCGCACTCTTGATGCCCACCGCGTTATAGAGGAAGTCAAACTGGTTGAGATACATCTTGATAATCTCCTCCTTGGAATAATAGCGTTCGAGCTTGACTGCTATCATCCATTCGATAGGCTTCTGCATCGCACGAGTGAGCAGGCCCGAACTTTCGGGCGAATAGAGCTGCTTGGCAAGCTGCTGGGTCAGAGTAGAGCCGCCGCCGGCACTCTTGTTGCCCATGAGAACAGTCTTGAAAAGCACACGCCCGAGGCCGCGCATATCTATGCCCGAATGCTCCTCGAAACGCACATCCTCGGTGGAGATGAGCGCGTCGATAACGTGCTGTGACACTTCGTCAAAGTCGGCATACACGCGGTTGCCTGTACCCGAGAAGTATCGGCCTATCTCCTTGCCGTCAGCCGAGTACAGCACCGAGGCGAAACGGTCGGTGGGATTCTTCAGCTCTTCGACAGGCGGCATATAGCCTATCACACCGTTATAGATGAGAAAGAGGAAGAAGAAGACACCGGCCACTCCGAGGGCAAACACTGTCCACATCGTGGCGATTATGCCACGATGCGTGCGCTTGGGTGCGGGATTCTTTTCTGAACTGTTATGAGGTTGAGATGTGGTGTTGGGCATACGGCTCAATTTGCCAATGGGTATAAAAGATACTTAACGCTCGGCGCGCATGGGGTTGTTGAGGAAGTCCTCGTATGCAAGCCTGATGCCGTCCTCAAGCTCGGTGCGGTATGACCAGCCGAGTTTGGCAGCCTTGGATACATCCAGGAGCTTGCGGGGAGTGCCGTTGGGGCGGGTCTCGTCCCAAAGAATCTTGCCTTCGTAACCTACCACCTTGGCCACAAGTTCAGTGAGGGCCTTGATGGTAAGCTCCTTGCCTGTTCCGGCATTGACTGTCTCGCTGCCTGAATAGTTGTTCATCAGGAAGACGCACAGGTTGGCGAGGTCGTCGACATAGAGGAATTCGCGGAGCGGCGAACCGTCACCCCAGCATGTAACCTCCGTAAGACCCTGCTCCTTTGCCTCGTGGAAACGACGGATGAGAGCCGGGAGCACATGTGAGTGCTCGGGATGGTAATTGTCATTGGGGCCGTAAAGGTTGGTAGGCATGACCGAGATGTAATCGGTGCCATACTGACGGTTGAGGAACTCGCAATATTTGAGGCCGGAGATTTTAGCCAGGGCATATGCCTCGTTGGTTTTCTCCAATTCTGATGTCAGGAGACAGCTCTCGGGCATGGGCTGGGGTGCCATGCGTGGGTAAATGCAGGATGAGCCAAGAAACTCGAGCTTCTTGCAACCGTTCTGCCATGCGGCATGGATTACGTTCATCTCAAGCATCATGTTGTCATACATAAAGTCGGCTAATGCGGTAGAATTGGCTATAATGCCGCCCACCTTTGCGGCAGCGAGAAACACATACTCGGGTTTCTCCTTGGCAAAGAAGTCGTTCACAGCCTGCTGTGAGATGAGGTCAAGCTCGGCATGCGTGCGGGTAATGATGTTGTTATAGCCCTGTCGTTTAAGTTCTCTTACAATAGCAGAACCTACCATACCACGGTGACCTGCCACGTAAATCTTTGAATCCTTTTCCATCAGAAATTAATAACTCTATAATTAGGAACTGCAAAATTACGAATTTTTAGTTACGTAATAAAATAATTCAAGTTAATGAAGATTTAAAACTTAACGCTACATACAAAAAAACCGCGGGCCGAATCGTTGAGTGATTCAGCCCGCGGGCTTTTGAAGGGGCGGTTATCTACTTTCCCACTTTCGCAGTATCATC
>CAJUCI010000038.1 GCA_910584825.1 uncultured Duncaniella sp.
AATTAAAAATCAACAATATAACCGACAAAATTCATTTTTTGTCATCTACTAAATTTTTAATTTTAAAAAGACTTTTGTCTCTTTTGTCTCTTATGTCCTTTTGTCCCTTTTTGGAATTGTGCTCCTGTCTTTTCGTGCTTTACCGGCGGATGGAGTCGGTGAAGAGGGTGCGGTTGACGAGCGAGCGGCCGAGGGTGATTTCGTCGGTGTACTCTATCTCATTGCCTACGGAGACTCCGCGGGCGAGCTGGGTTATGCGCACATCCATATAGGGTGCGAGACGGCGATAGATATAATAGTTGGTGGTCTCCCCCTCCATCGTGGCACTGAGCGCGAGGATAACTTCGCGCACGTCACCCGAAGCCACGCGCTCGACGAGCGAGTCAATCTCAAGTGATTCAGGCCCGATGCCGTCCATCGGCGATATGATGCCTCCAAGCACATGGTAGACGCCCGAATACTGGCCGGTGTTCTCAAAACTCATCACATCCTTGACATTCTCGACCACGCACACCGTAGAGCGGTCGCGCCGCTGGTCGGCGCATATAGGGCAGATGTCGGTCTCGGATATGTTGTGGCACACCGAGCAGTAGCGCACGCCGCGGCGCATGTCGATGATGGCCTGGCCGAGAGCCACGCCTGACGGCTCGTCGGCACGCAGTATGTGAAGGGCAAGGCGCAGAGCCGTCTTGCGGCCTATGCCGGGCAGCCGCGACAGCTGGGTCACAGCCTCCTCCAAGAGTCTTGAGGCAAATTCCTGTTGCATGACTGCAAAATTACTGCTTTTTTCTCGTTATCAATGACGGAGGGGGCAATAAAGATTTGCGTTAAATGATAATTATGCCTAATTTTGCACTCTGAATAAAATTACCATATCTGACAATAATGGAAATAATTCGCACAGTCGCAGAATTAAAAGCCAAGCTCGATGACGCCCGTGCCCGCGGAAGCGTGGGACTCGTACCTACAATGGGCGCCCTCCATGCCGGACACCTCTCGCTCATCGAGAGAGCCCGCAAAGAGAACGACACTGTAGTGGTGAGCGTATTTGTCAACCCCACCCAGTTTAACAACCCCACTGACCTTGCCACCTATCCCCGCACCGAGGAGGCCGACGCGGCCCTGCTCGAGGGTGCCGGAGTGGACTACGCGTTCATACCCTCGGTCGACGAGGTATACCCCGAGCCGGACACCCGCGTGTTTGACCTCGGCCCGGTGGCCGAAGTGATGGAGGGAGCCATGCGCCCCGGCCACTTCAACGGCGTGGCCCAGGTGGTGAGCAAGCTGTTCCGCTTCACCGAGCCTACACGCGCATATTTCGGCGAGAAGGACTTCCAGCAGATAGCCGTCATACGCAAGATGGCCGAGATTGAGGGATTCAAGAACCTCGAGATTGTGGACTGTCCCATCAAGCGCGAGGCTGACGGACTGGCACTCAGCTCGCGCAACGTGCGACTGAGCGCAGAGCAACGCTCAGTGGCCCCGGCCATAGCCATGACCCTCCGCGCCAGCCTCATCAAGGCCCGCGACATGTCGCTCGCCGAGACCAAGCAGTGGGTCATCGACACCATCAACCGCTATCCGTTCATGCAGGTGGAGTATTACGAGATTGTCGACGCGCTGACCATGCAGCCGATAGCCGAGTGGAGCGACTCGGAGCGTCCCGTGGGATGCATCACGGTGTTCTGCGGCGATGTCCGACTCATTGACAACATCAAATACAGCCTCTGAGCAAGATATGACACTCGAGATACTTAAATCCAAGATTCACCGCGTGAGTGTGACCGAGGCCCGCCTCGACTACATCGGCAGCATCACCATCGACCGCGACCTGATGGACGCAGCAGGGATTTTCCCCGGCGAGCGCGTCTACATAGTCGACAACAACAACGGCGAACGCTTTGACACCTATGCCATCGAAGGCCCGAGAGCATCGGGAGTCATATGTCTCAACGGCGCGGCCGCGCGCAAGGTGCAGGTGGGCGACGTGGTAATCATCATGAGCTACGCGCAGATGACCCCCGACGAGGCCGCCACATTCAAGCCCAAAGTGATATTCCCCGACACGGCCACCAACAGGCTGGTGACACTATAGTTAATGAAGTAGAAGGTTAAAGAGGTTAAGAAATTCGTGTGACCGCAGAATCAGCCTGATATCGTCGACCGATTAACTTTTTAGCCATGCGATTGACTTCCTTGACTTTTAAAACTTTATAAACCATTAGAATAATGTTTGAAAATCTAAGCGAAAGGCTCGAAAGGAGCTTTAAGATACTCAAGGGCGAAGGCAAGATTACGGAAATAAACGTGGCCGAGACGCTCAAGGATGTGCGCCGCGCGCTGCTCGAGGCCGACGTCAACTTCAAGGTGGCCAAGCAGTTCACCGACGAGGTCAAGGCCAAGGCGATGGGTCAGAACGTAATCAACGCCATCAAGCCGGGCGAACTCATGGTCAAGATTGTCCATGACGAGCTGGCACGGCTCATGGGCGGCGACACCGCACAGGTCAACCTCTCGGGCAACCCCACCGTGATACTCATGTCAGGTCTGCAAGGCTCGGGTAAGACCACATTCTCGGGCAAGCTGGCCCGCAAGCTCAAGTCAGAGCAGGGCAAGCGTCCGCTCCTCGTGGCCTGTGACGTCTACCGTCCCGCCGCCATCGACCAGCTCAAGGTGCTGGCCGAGCAGATTAACGTGCCCGTCTATACCGAGGATGGCAACAAGAACCCCGTCGAGATTGCCGAGAACGCCATCCGATATGCCAAGACCAACCATCTCGACCTCGTAATCATCGACACCGCCGGCCGCCTGGCCGTCGACGAGCAGATGATGCAGGAGATTGCCGCCATCAAGAAGGCTGTCAAGCCGCAGGAGACCCTCTTTGTGGTCGACTCGATGACCGGCCAGGATGCAGTCAACACGGCCAAGGAGTTCAACGACCGCCTCGACTTTGACGGCGTGGTGCTCACCAAACTCGACGGTGACACACGCGGCGGTGCGGCCCTCTCGATACGCACCGTAGTGACCAAGCCCATCAAGTTTGTCGGTACGGGCGAGAAGCTCGACGCGCTCGACCTCTTCCACCCCTCGCGTATGGCCGACCGTATCCTCGGCATGGGCGACATCGTGTCGCTCGTCGAGAAGGCTCAGAACGCCTATGACGAGAAACAGGCCCGCGAGCTCCAGCGCAAGATTGCCAAAAACCAGTTCAATTTCAACGACTTCCTCCAGCAGATACAGCAGATTCAGAAGATGGGCAACCTCAAGGAGCTTGCCTCGATGATTCCCGGTGTCGGCAAGGCTATCAAGGACATCGACATCGACGACAATGCATTCAAGGGCATCGAGGCCATCATCCGCTCGATGACCGAGGAGGAGCGTCAGCACCCCGAAATCATCAACGGCTCGCGCCGCAAGCGCATTGCCAAAGGCTCGGGCACCGACATTCAGGAGGTGAACAGGCTCATCAAGCAGTTTGAGGAGGCCCGCAAGATGATGAAGGCCGTGACAGGCATCAAGAACCCCATGTCGCTCATGCGCGGCATGAAGGGCATGCGACGCTAAGAGTTTATTAGAGTTTTAAAGTTTAGAGTTTAGAGTTTATGACACTGATTGACGGAAAGAAAGTGGCCGACGACATCAAGCGCGAAATCGCGGCCGAAGTAGACAACATGGTTGCCTCAGGGATGCGCAGGCCTCACCTTGCCGCCATTCTCGTGGGGCACGACGGAGGCTCGGAGACCTATGTGGCCAACAAGGTCAAGGCTTGCGAGGTGTGCGGTTTCAAGTCCACCCTCATCCGATATGAGGAGGACGTGACCGAGCAGGAACTCCTCAAGGCCATCGAGGGTCTGAACGCCGACCCCGAAGTGGACGGCTTCATCGTACAGCTCCCTCTGCCCAAGCATATATCCGAACAGCGCATCATCGAGGCTATCGACTACCGCAAGGATGTCGACGGTTTCCACCCCATCAACGTGGGCCGCATGTCCATCGGTCTCCCCTGCTTTGTGTCAGCCACTCCGGCCGGTATCATCGAGCTTCTGCGCCGTTATGACGTGCCGACCCGTGGTGCCAACTGCGTGGTACTTGGCCGCAGCAACATCGTCGGCAAACCCGTTGCCAACCTCATGATGCAGAAGGCCAATCCCGGCAACGCCACAGTGACCGTGCTCCACAGTGCGTCGCGCGACATCAAGGAGAAGTGTCTTGAGGCCGACATCATCATAGCGGCTCTCGGCAATCCCGGATTCGTGACCGCCGATATGGTGAAGCCCGGCGCGACAATCATCGACGTGGGCACCACCCGTGTGCCTGACGCTACGCGCAAGAGCGGATTCCGTCTGCGCGGCGATGTTGACTTTGACAACGTTGCCCCCAAGTGCGCATTCATCACCCCGGTACCCGGCGGCGTTGGCCCCATGACCATCTGCTCGCTAATGAAGAACACCCTACTTGCCGCCAAGAAGGAAATCTATAACTAATTAGTAATTAACAATTAGTAATTAGTAATTAGCAATTAGTAATTTTTCTATTCGCTATTTCTGATTTTGCTATTTGTCATTACTAATTACAATAATAAACAACTACAAGATACATAGGGATATAGGGTAAATCCGTTTATGTCCTTATGTATCTTTAGTTTTATACCAATTTTCCCGTGATTGAGATTCTCCTGGCTATTTGCGCGCTCGTGATGCCTGACGACGGGGCCGAGCTGGTGTTTGCCGGTGATGCCATGCAGCATCAGCGGCAGATTGACGCGGCCATGAGAAGCGACGGCTCTCTTGACTATTCAGCCTATTTCACCCACATAGCCCCCTACGTCAGTTCGGCTGACTATGCCGTGGTCAATCTTGAGACTCCGTTAGGCGGTGCGCCATATACGGGCTACCCGATGTTCTGCGCGCATGACAATTACGTGACCGCTCTGACCGATGCCGGATTTGACCTCATGCTGTCGGCCAACAACCACATACTCGACCGCCATGACCGGGGTGTGCTGCGCACCATCAGCACCTTCGAGGCGATGGGTGTGCCTTGGATTGGTGTGTATCGCGACAAGGCTCACCGCGAGCAGGTGTCGCCACTCATACGCGACATCAACGGATTCAAGATAGCTTTTCTCAACTACACTTACGGCACTAACGGCATCGAGAAATCTACACCCATAGAAATTGACTATATCGACCGCGACCTTATAGCCGACGATGTGAGGCGTGCGCGTGATAAAGGAGCCGAACTCATAGCGGCGTGCATACACTGGGGCGACGAATACCGGCTGTTGCCAAACGATGCTCAGAAATCGCTCGCCCGCTATCTTGACGGACTTGGCGTGGAGATGATTATAGGCGGACACCCGCATGTAATCCAACCCATGCGCCTGGAACGCAGCGCGGTGACTCGCCACCCCGTGCTTACGGTCTATTCCCTGGGCAATTTCATCTCGGCAATGCGCACCACCGACACTCGCGGCGGAGCTATGGTGCGTGTGCGGCTGGGCAGAGACATCTTGCGCCGTCCAGTGATAAAAGGGGCGTCATACCGCATGGTATTTGTCGAGCCGCCTGTCACTGCCGGCGACAACTACAAGCTGCATCCGTCAGAATCCAACATCCTGCATGCCTCGATGCACAGCCGCCGTAACGCATTCGTGCGCAACGCCCGCGCCATCTTTGACCGGCACAACGTCAACGTACCGCTTGACACTATCCCCATCGATGCTGTCAGATAAGCCGCCGGGCGACATCCACTACTTCTACATTATGGCATAAAAATAGCGAAGGACGGCCTCGCGGTCCCCCTTCGCAGCTTACACATAGTACTTAACGTCAGTGGATTTTTGTGTTATATCGTGTATTCGTTATTTGATTTCTTACGTTGGCAAAGTTATAATAAATATTTTAAACTTCCTAATCGTTACGTTAGATTCCATCAGAGCCATGCCCTGATGTCGCACGAGCGACAGCTTACAATTCTTAACTTCACGCGTGTTTACGAGCCGTTTTACGCCTTATTTTTCACCTATTCCGAGGCAAAACATTACAATCTTTTACTCGGATTAAAGAATGTTAAAAAATCAAGCGGTCACACGCGCATATCGGCGAAAAAAGCGCGTGACGATTTATCATCACGCGCCTTGTTCGATTAGTCGGGGCGGTTAACGTTATGCCTGTGCGGGCTGAACGTTGATAAACTTGCGTCCCTCCTTGCCCTCGGTGAATACTACTACACCGTCGATGAGAGCGAAGATGGTGTGGTCCTTGCCCATACCCACGTTAAGACCGGGGTGGTGAACTGTGCCACGCTGACGCTTGATGATGTTACCGGCTTTGCAATGCTGACCGCCGAAAATCTTTACACCGAGTCGTTTGCTTTCTGACTCACGGCCGTTCTTAGAACTGCCGACACCTTTTTTATGTGCCATTTCTTTTTACTGATTTTTGGGGTTAAGCTACAACTTCTTTGATTAACACTTTGGTGAAGCACTGACGATGGCCGTTCTTGCGGCGATAGCCCTTGCGACGTTTTTTCTTGAAGACGATTACCTTCTCGCCCTTTACGAGGGGCTCGAGAACCTGGCAAACCACCTTGGCACCCTCAAGTGTAGGGGCACCTACCTTAACTGCGTTGTCGGCTTCGGCGAGGAGCACACGGTCAAACTCTACGGTGTCTCCTTCTTTGAGCGCGTCGCCGAGATAGTGAACATACAGGAACTTGTCGGCCTCTGCCTTGAACTGCTGTCCCTGGATTTCTACGATAGCGTACATCTGTTATTTTGTTGTGTTACAGGTTATACCTTCGGGCGGACGGCACGGATGCCGACGCTTAACAGGCCCGGTGAGGCTAAATCGGTTGCAAAATTAGCAATTTCGTCTCAATCAGCCAAATAATTGTGTTAAAAAATATCATCACCCGAGCACATTTGATGATTTTTTGGTTACTTTGCAGTGAAATTCAAGTGCATGAACAGTAACGATACAAAAAAACTCGAACAGTTAAGCAACGAGTCGGTAGGTCGGCTCCTGTGGCGTTACAGCCTGCCCGCCGTCGTTGGAATGCTCGTGATGTCGCTCTACAACATCATCGACCGCATATTTATCGGCCAGGGGGTGGGTGCCGAGGCTATAGCCGGACTCGCCATAACATTCCCCGTAATGAATCTCTCGGCGGCCCTCGGCGTGCTCATCGGCGCGGGCGGCTCGGCACGCATATCCATACTCCTCGGAGCAAAAGACTATGCCGGCGCACGCCGCGTGCTCGGCAACGCCCTCGTGCTGCTCACCGTCATAGCCGTGTGCTACCTGTCGGCATTCGCACTGTTTATCGACGACATACTCACGGCATTCGGCGCAAGCGAGGTCACCCTACCCTATGCCCGCGACTTCATGCTCTATATCCTTCCGGGTATGTTCATGACCAACTTTGCATTCACCTTCAACAATTTCATGCGCGTGTCGGGCTACCCGGTCAAGGCTATGGTGACGATGTTCATAGGCGCAGGGGTGAATGTGGTGCTCGCCCCGCTGTTTATCTTCCAGTTCGGCTGGGGCATCAAGGGCGCGGCCATCGCCACCGATATATCTATGGCGGTGTCAGCCATCTTTGTGATGCGTCACTTCTTCAGCCGCAGCACAGTGCTGCACTTCGGGCGCGACCACCGCATGTACGTCCCCGACGCGAGAGTTATAGGCTCCATCATAGCCATCGGCGCGGCCCCGTCGCTGGTCAATGCCGCCGCATGCTTCATAAATATTATAATCAACAAGTCACTCTACGCCTATGGCGGCGACATTGCCGTCGGAGCTGCCGGAATCTTCACTACCTACACTTCACTGATGACGATGGTGGTAGTGGGCCTGTGCCAGGGTATGCAGCCCATCATCGGATATAACTACGGAGCGGGGCTGCTCGGACGCCTCAAGCGCACCTACTGGCTGGCCGTAGGAGCGGGCACCGCCGTAGTCACCGCCGGGCAGATAGCCGGACTCACCATACCGTGGCACATAGCACGCGCATTCACCTCCGACCCCGAACTAATCAGCCAGACCGTGCGCTGCCTCACCATATCCATGACAGCATTTACGGTCGTTGGATTCCAGGTGGTGTCCACCACGCTGTTTCAGTCGCTCGGCAAGGCCGGAGCCTCGATATTCCTCTCGCTTGCCCGCCAGGTGATATTCCTGATACCATTGCTGCTGATATTGCCGAGGCACTTCGGGCTTGACGGCGTGTGGATGTCATTCCCCGTGTCAGACCTCTTCGCCACAGCCGTCACCGTGATAATGGTCTCGATAGAGCTTACGCGGCTCAACCGCGCCGTCAAGGCCGGCGGCACCACCAATCTTTGCCCCGAATCTTTGGAATCATAGCGGAGAATTTCTTATCTTTGCATCTGCAATCAAGCAAACACCTTTTATATAATATCAACATTATGCTTAAGACCATACTTTCCATATCGGGCCGTCCCGGCCTGTTTCGCCTCGTAAACCGCGGTAAAGGCATGCTCATCGTCGAGGACATCGCCACCGGCAAGCGCACCCCCGCCTATGCCCGTGACAAAGTGATTTCGCTCGGCGACATCTCAATCTACACCGACGAAGGCGACACCCCCCTCGGCCTCGTGCTCGACACCGTGAAGGAGAAGAACGAGGGCAAGGCCGTCGACATCAAGGCCCTGGGCAAGGACGAGGACATCCGCGAATATTTCGCCGAAATCCTCCCCGAGTATGACCGCGAGCGCGTCTACACAACCGACATCAAGAAACTCCTCTCATGGTACAACCTTCTCGTATCAGCCGGCATAACCGACTTCAAGCCCGAGGAGCAGCCCGAGGAGGACGCCGCAGCAGAGCAGCCCGAAGCATAGCATTCAGCAAGTGAAAATCTCACGCACTTTCACCGTACAGGACAGTGTCGTAGACCTCATCAATGAGGACTACGACATTTTGCCTGTGCTCAGTCGTTTCACGCTCCCTCTCGGCTTCGGCACCAAGACCATCGGCGAGCTGTGCGAGCAGTCAGGCATAAACGTGGAAGTGTTTCTACTCATAGTCAATTTCCTCCTGTCGGGCAACATCGACACCGCAAGACTCTCGTCAGTATCGGCAAGAGAGGTGGCACAGTTTCTGCACAACTCTCACAACTATTATCTGCAGTACAAGTATCCCCACATCCGCGCCAACCTGCTGTCGGCACTCGACCCCGCGCATGCCGACATCAACCCCATCATCGTCAAATATTTCGACGATTATATCAATGAGGTCAGCGTGCATTTCAGCTACGAGGAGCAGACGGTGTTCCCATATGTCGAATCGCTGTATGACGGCTCCGACCCCGGGCCGTACAACATCGGCATGTTCACGCGCCAGCATGACCACGAAGTAGAGGAAAAGCTCGCCGAACTGAAAAACATCATCCTCCGCTACTACTCCACTTCGGTACCCTACAGGATGTATGACGTGCTCGTCGACCTCTACAACTGCGAGGAAGACCTCAAGTCGCACGCCGACATAGAGAACAACATACTCGTGCCGCTCATAGTCGACCTTGAGCGCAACCGCCGAAACTAACATCCCCCCGACACATCAGCCATGCGAGTACACACAGTAGGGATACTGCTCAGTTCGCCGCTCATCACAGCCGGCCTGCAGGGGATAATGCGCGGCATAAGCGGCATCAACCTCATAGACATCTCCCGAGGCGAGAGCGCAGAGACATACACCCGCCGCATATCTTCGGCATCGCCATCGCTGATGATTGTCGACCAGTTCACAGCCCAGTATTGCCCGGCAGATGTCAGCTCGGTATTGCTCACCTCATCGCAACTGCCGGATGAGACTAAGCGCGGACACGCGGCAGTGCTGTCGGTCTACGAGCCGGCCGACAAGATAACCGACAGGATAAAATCGCTTATCGCACCCGCCCAGGCCGCTGACCAGCGCGGTGACGACCTCTCGCCACGTGAAAAAGACGTGATACTCAAGATTGTCAAAGGATTGTCCAACAAAGAGATTGCCGCCGAGATGAACGTATCGGTCAACACCGTCATGACCCACCGTCGCAACATCGCAGCCAAACTGCAGATTCACTCCCCCGCCGGCCTCACCATCTTCGCCATAGCCACCGGCCTCGTGAAAATCGAAGAGGTCGCACTATAACACACGCCGCATCCATCCCCCACCGCATCGTTTTTTTGGGGGGAATCAGAGTATCACAGCAATTCATCGTAAAGTTATGGAGTTTCATAGAGCTTTTCTTAGAGCATTCAGAATTCTTCCGATTTTCGTGATGATTTTTGGGGGTGTCTGAAGATTTTTTAGCATTTTCCAGGCAACAATAGCAAAAAAGTCACCCGAAAGTTTGCACAAACAACCAAAACTGTTTAACTTTGCACTACAAAAAACGAAAGGCATCTGCCCATAGCAGCACAGCCGTCCGTTAGGTCCTATAGCTCAGTTGGTTAGAGCAACAGACTCATAATCTGTGGGTCCTAGGTTCAAGCCCTAGTGGGACCACCTATTCAAATGTTAAATTAAGGCAAAACGCTGATTATCAACATAATCGGCGTTTTGCTTTTTATATGCCCTATGCACGCCTATGAAGAACGATGAGGAATGAAGGTTCCCCGTTGGTGCCAATGGCTTGCGAGAGCCTGCTGAATGGGTATCCATGGCTGAGATTTATACTCATTTCATTATTCTTCAACGATTTGCATAGAGAGAGTCGGAAGCGTCTTTATTATCTTCGCGTAGAAAATTCAGTATGGTCTGAAAGAAATTTGAGGACTTGCGGAGGAAAAAATGTCTTCGGAGGATTTTTCAGCGAAAATCATTTTGGTGCCAAATTGGTGCCAAAAACAGTGCCAGAAATTTTTGGCACCAATTTCTCTGAAATCCGTGGCACCAAAACGCATATAACACACTGATATACCTGTTGTTGCAAAGACTAAAATCACCTCCGGAAAGGCTTCGTTTCTTGACGATTTAACCCTCTTTACTCATAGAAGAAATGAAGAAAGACCGATTGACGGTGCTGTTCTATCGAAGAAGCACCGTGACAAAGACAGGAGAATGTGCGATTCGCATGAGAATTTCTGTGAACGGCACAAGAATTGATTCCAATACGGGGAAGTATATCGACCCTGCTCTCTGGAATCAGTCAAAGGAACGCGCCAAAGGCACGTCCAAAAACGCGATAGATTTGAACGACTATATCGACGAGACGAATATCAAGCTGTTCAAGCTGTTTCAGGATATGCAATCGGAAGGTGTTGTCGCAACCGCGCAGGAACTTCACAACCGATTTTTCAATATCGGTGTCCACAAGGTAGTGGAACGTATGATAATAACGACATTTCAGGAACACAATCAGGAATGCCGTGCATTGATGGGCCGCGATTTCGAGCTCGGCACCATCAAGAAATACGAGACCATTACCCGACTGCTCCAGCGTTACATCAAAAAGAAGTATGAAGTCGAAGACTTGCCACTGACAAGTCTTGACCGCGATTTCGTCCACGGTTTTGAGATGTATCTCAAGATTGACCGTAACCAGCAGCAGAACACAGTGGCGCGTTACATGAAAGGTCTGAAGAAAATCACCAACCGGGCTCTTGCAAACGATTGGATTACAAAAGATCCTTTTGCCGGAATAAAGGTCAGAACGGTACAGACCAATCCCACATTCCTCACCCTCGATGAACTCCATATAATATATAGGAGGCACTTTGACGGTGTACTTGATGTGGTCAGAGACATGTTTGTAATGGCCGCTTTCACCGGACTGGCTTTTATTGACATCTCCAATCTGAAAAGAGAACACGTTGTCGAGGACAACGACGGCAACATGTGGATTCGCAAGCCACGCCAGAAAACGGATATTGTCCAGAACATACCGCTGCTTGACATACCCAAAGCCATACTCAAAAAATATGAGGACAATCCGAAGGCGGCTGAAAAAGGAACACTTCTGCCGGTACCCTGCAATCAGGTAATGAACCGCTACCTGAAAGAGATAGGAAATATCTGCGAGATAGGCAAGGTGCTGACAACGCACGTTGCCCGTCACACCTATGCTACAGTATGTCTGTCGCAGGGAGTACGTATCGAGAATGTCTCGAAGATGCTCGGACACACAAGCATCAAGATGACCCAGCACTACGCCCGGGTGCTCGATTCCTCAATCATGGAGGATATGCAGAATATCCGTGAGGTTATGGCAGGAGACCTCTTCACCAAAAAGAAACGGGGCCGGAAGAAAAAACAGTAACCACCAAACGACAACAGAGGCAAGAGTCCGGTTAAGGATTCTTGCCTCTGTCATATTCAAGGATTACAAATTACATTACGATAATTGCTCATCAAGAGATTATCGACATCTTTTTCGGAATAAAGATACTTGCCGCCTATCTCATAGTATGGCAACATACCGCTATTCCGGTAGTCGTGAAGAGTGCGTCTGCTTACTCTGAGCCGTTGCGCCAGTTCCGCGTCCGTGAGATAGGCATCGTTATTAAGGATAGGGCGACAATTCTCGCAGATATGATTCAGAGCGTCTTTAAGTTCCTTGCAACGGCTGAAAAACATCTTCACCCTGTCATTACGTTTGGTAAATACAATGTCAATCATATTTTGGCCTTCTGCATGATTATATATTTCGCAATATCGCTTGCGAGATACATTATTCTGCCGTCAATCTGTATGAAAGGAATTTTTCCTGCCGCTTTGAGATTGTTAAGATGGCGAGTGCTCATTCGCAGTATTGCGGCGGCTTCGCCGGTAGTAAGGAGGTCATCCGGTTTCTTTGAAACAAGGAGTCTGGAAATTGTCCTTACCAATGAATGAAGATACTCAACCTGCTCGAACATTGATTCCAGAACCTCTTCGTCAATCTCAACCGTTCTCATGACAATATGCTTGCTTCGGAGGGTGCAGATGTGAGACGGAATCGAGCATCCAGCACAAGTGCATCGCAGTATTTACGCCCCTTGCGGCCTTTGAGACCATAAATGGGCGAAGTGTAGCGGTGTGTCAGCAACTGGTCGATGTCCTTCGCGGTAAAGTCGTAACCTCGGAACTGCTTGGGGAGAGCGAAGTTGCAATGGGAGCAACTGATTACCATCGGGTACTCCGTCAGAGTCACCTGCCCGCATTTGGGACAGCGATGCGCCATGGGCTTGGCACAGAATATGGCGGTGTCGGTGATGAGCGTGATTATCTGGTTTGAGAGCCAGTCCTCATATTTGTGAAGGATTGCGAGGGTACCACCATCCCAGACCGTCTTCTCCATGTCGCCAATCTGCGACATTACAGTACCGACGCAGCCGAAATCAGTGTTGCGTGTCAGAGCCATCAGAAGTCGGGCCTTCTCCGTCGGGAAGAGTTCACCGAGGATAGATTCCACGAAACCGTTGTCGATAAGACGCTGTAGTGCAAGCCCCATGTCGGCATACTCACAGACCGGATAGTCGTCACCGGCTTCCATCTCGAAATATTCGTAGATGGTTTCGAGGAAATCCGCCCCTACTGCGTTGCCCGGATGCTTCTCGGAGAAGGAGGAATGTGACACTCCGGTCACCTTCACCTCGATCTCACTGCCCTCCGGTATGTAGAAATCATCAGGGACAATGGCTGAACCATAAAGTTCAAGGTTTGCCACCGGCACACAGAGTACGAGTTCCCGCTCCGTGCGTTTCTGACTGAACACCTGCTCGACGCGCTTCGCGATGAAACCGTAGAGCCATTCTTCGTCAGAAGACAGGAAGATGGGATTGCGCCCTGTGGTGATTATTCCGTGGCTGTGGCGGCACACTGAATTGTCCTCATAAGGGAAATGCTTCGCGCCTGAATAACGCTTGGTCAGACTGTCTTTCAGTCGCTTGGGGAGTTCTGCTACAGAAGTCAGTGGTGAGGATATAAGCCCCTTCTCGTAGAGTGCGGTAGCCAGCGCATTGGTCTTGGCCGGCATAAACCCGAGTTGACGCATGGCCTCTATCTGTAGAGTCGAATGAGTGAACAGTTCAACGAGTTCCTGCGACTCGACATCAGAACAGTCGATGACATAGGCTGACATGGATTCACCCATAAGGTCCAGAAGCTGCGATACCTTGTTCAGAACATCGGATTCATCATCCCAGATGTAGGCCGGGCATAACTTCACGTGCTGCCCTGCATATTCGACTGTCATGCCGAAAGTGTACTGCTTGTCACCTTGGTGGAATTTCTTGCGGCTATCCACCAGCTCACACAGAGTCCAGAGGATAGAAGTATCCGGTCGGCGAAGGGGGAAGGCTCCCTTTCCGTAAGCCTGTGCCAGCGTTCCTCCAAAGTTGATCTCGAAGAGATTGTCACATGCCATCATAGCGTTGCCGGCACGGGCAAGACGGTAAAGACCTCGTCCGCCGGTACGATAGCGGTATGCGTGATTGATTGCCTTGTTGGTCAGAGAGGTCAACCACATGCGTGAGCGTTTGCGTCCGACCTTTGCCGACTGGCAAAGCATATCGAACATTCCCTGCTCGATGCAGCCGCCATTTGAGGCAAACACCACTTCGTCAGCCTGACGCATGAGCGCGAAAATGCGCTCTGCCGCTTTTTTGTCCTTGACATGGTAGAGGTGCTTCGTTGGAACGAAGGGAAGCTCCTTGGTGAAATCGCTCCCTCCGGTATAATCCTGAAGGGTGTTGGGAGCCACCATGTCAGGGGCCACATGAGCAACGATGATGCTCATGGTGTCGTTTGTGTAGTGGCCGTCCTCGGTGCGGTCGGTGCAGTTGAGAGCGCGGGATACGGCGAAAGCGGTTGCGTTGGTGTTTGCGATTACGAGATTCATAATATTAACGTATTTATTTGATTATTACTTATTTTGATTGTCGAGAGAGATTTGAGAAAGACATGGGAAGGGCCTGCCTCCCCATGTCAGTGAAGAGGATAGCCATTGAGAAAATGGCTCGGGATCTATTTCATCTTGTGATTAAAGCTTCGGACCTTTCTTTTTCTGTTCGGTCTGCTGCTTTTCATTTTTCGGGGCAGTCTGTCCCTTTTGAAGCGGGTCGCTGATATTCTTTGTAGCCTCGTTGGTCTTACCCTCCGAGTTTACGGAATACTGGGTCTTGCTCTCTTCGGCTACGCCTACCACTTTTTTCTGCTCTTTGTAGTGGTATTCAGTAACCGGTCGCTGCTTCTCTTTGTCAAACTGTAGAAAGACAGTACAGGGCTGTCCTTTTTTGTCTACCGATTCGCCGATTTCCACTTTGTCGCCTCTTTGGTAGGCATCTTTCATCTGCTCGGTAAAGACCATATCCTTCCATTTGCCAATGCGTTTGGGATTGCCGTCGGCATCGACCCACGAATTTCGGTTTTCTTTACTTTGCGACTGCTGCTGACCTACAGCCTTTACAAACTCCACGTCGCGTTTGTCTGCATTATACTGGAGGTCACTGGTAAACCTGCGTCCGTTGTTCAATTCGATTTCTTTGCCTCGGACAACACCGCCGTCTTTCAGTATGCCTATTTCTTTCATTGACAGTTCAGTCTTGCCAATCTGATTCTTGATGTAAACCTTATCAAGCGGAATACTGACAACTTCATTTGTCAGACGGTCGATACTCACCAGATGTTTCTTGACCTCCCCTGTCTTGGAGTCTGTCAGTTCCACGGGATGCCCCAGATTGCCGTTATTGGCAAGAGCCTCCTTTTCTTCCTTTGTAAATTCATGCCCCATGAATGGCAGTTCAAGTTTAGGCTCATTCTTTACAAAGTGAGGGATGAGTGAATATGTTCCGTCCGGATTGCTACGGAATGAAAGACGAGCCTCTGCTTCAAATCTTTCACCTCCGAAAGAGGGCGTGACCGTAAAGAGCTGGGGCGATTTGTGGTTATACACCATCTGTTTCAGCGCGCCCGAGTCTTCAAGCTGGCTGCGGGTAATGCCCCATTCCTTTTCGATTGTATCCCAATCAATGCGATTAGGATCTATCGGTGACATTTTAGTACCGGCTGCCGGTTTTTCCTCCGGTGTTTCAGACTTCTGCGCTGTAGCTTCTGCCGGAGTCTGCTCCTGACTCTGAGCCGCAGATTTTACATCTACCTCGTAAGGCTTGAGCATCTCACCGTTTGACGCTGGGTCTTGGATAAGGGCGGCCATTGCCGGGGCAATTGCATCATAGCGGTCAGCCGGAAGTTTGAAGAACCCAAAGAGCGAAGGGTTCTTTGCCTGACGCACGAAATTTGAGATGAACGCTTCGAGGGGGTTCTGACCCTTGTTGAACTTAACGAGGTCGCTCAACTTGGCAGTCTTTGCGTCTGCCATCTTCGGGGTGCCGTCGGGATTCTGACCGACGACTGCGCCTACCTGTCCCGTCTCGTTGTTGCGGGCAATCAGCACTTCTTGTTCTTGGATATTTTCCATAAACAAATTGGGGGGATTATCCGGAATCTATCTTGACTTCCGTATTTTTGAACCTTTCGGTTCGCTGCTTTCTTATTCTGGCACCTTCAGAAGATTTTGAAGAGACAAAGTTTCGGGCAATGTAATCTTCAATATGTTCTCCGAAATAGAATATATCGGTGCCGTTTTTGCTTATCATGTATTCTATCTCGCCGTTTGCCCTAAGCTGACGTTCCTTCCTTTGCCCGAATCCGAAGATTTTCATCACATGCTCCTGAAGATAGATATGCTTGCCGCCTACCATTAAAATTGGGGCTTCGTTTTTCTTCATCAGAGTTTTCAGAATCTCAATCAGGATTCTTACTGTGACGCGGGCAAATTTCGGGAAGGTATCCACGTCATTGTAGTTGATTTGTGCGTTTGTGTTCATATTTTTTGTTTGTTTTGGTTTCACGATGCAAAATTACGAACACAAAAATCCACCACCGGGCGACTTATGAAACGTCTCCCACTTCAACCTTATAAAAAATTACAAACGTCTGAATATTAACGACATAAAATTTCAGATTTGGCGATTTTGGGTGACTTGATGGGATTTTAGCCTTGAATTGCCTTATTCAAAGTCTCTTCATCACCCTGTTACTTAGGCAACTATAATTATATATTGGCTCTGCAACCATTGACTTCTTGGTGTCGTTGGCTTGGGTTGGAGCCTCGACAGTGTTGACCTGCTTGTTTTCCTCGCCGTCCTGTTCCTCCTTTTTCGGTGCCAGTTCGGCTGTGATCTTGCGGTCGAGGGCGGCAAGGTCGGATTTGAGTTGTTTCAACTCGTCCTCTTTGCCCCACTGCTTGGCTACGATGGCTTCGAGCTGGGGAACGTCGGTTTTGAGTTTGGCGGTGTGTTCCTCGTATTGGGCGATGATACCGGGTATCTTCTCCAATGCGTTGATGAAATTCATGCAGGCAGCATGGGTGTCGCTCATGGCGATGAAGCCGTTGTTGAACTTATATTTGTAGTTGCCTTCGACCACAAATCGGTTCTGTA
>CAJUCI010000039.1 GCA_910584825.1 uncultured Duncaniella sp.
TTCTATACCGAATTGCTAACCTCTATGCTTATCCCCAGTGATTATCTACTGACCCCAAAAAAAGTGTTACGTATGGGGCTGTTCGTTGTGTTTTTTTGATGTCATATAAAAGAAAAGCTGACAGTCAGAGAATCTAACTGTCAGTTTTTCAATTGAGCGGTAGACGAGGCTCGAACTCGCGACCCTCAGCTTGGGAAGCTGATGCTCTACCAACTGAGCTACTACCGCAGGGAGTTAAGTTTGTATTTGCCAACTTGCCGTCGGAACGGGAGATTGGGAGGGCTCCGCCGGATTGACAGGTGCAAATTTATGGATATTTTTTTAATTGTCCAATCTTTTTGCTACTTTTGTTGTATATAAATTGCCGCAGGATTGTGGCAGTCATGTAGCGAAAATTATGGACAGGCGGCATTTTTGTAAGATTGGCGCACTTGCGCTTGGTGCTTTCGGGGCAGGAGCCTTGAAGGGCAATGCCGGTGTGCTTTCGCTCGCGGATGGTGGGGCGGACAGGGGGTTGGCTCGCGGATGTCGTGTGACTGTTATCAGACGTGAGTGCTACGAGGATATTCAGAGCCTTTATCTCGATGACCCTGAGACCGGCCCGTGCCGGGCATTCTCGACGGGCGAGGTACTGACGTTTGAACGTGGAGAGGGGTGTCCCGAGGGATTTTGCCCGAGGGCGTGGGGTGCCATAGAGTTAAGCGTCAATGCCGGGGCGGGGTGCGCCGGTGCGCTGGGCGATGTCCTGACTGTGGCTTGTCCCGACGGGTCAAGGCCGGTGATATTCAGGGTGGAATTGCTTTAACGATTTTTTATCGCATGAACGGGTGTTTCGCCTCGGGGTCGGGGACGAAGGATTCGTATGTGGAGTCGCTGTAATATACTACGATTCCCGTCACGCATTTGCCGTTGTTGGGGGTCAGGGTTATAGGGCGGCCCTGTTTGTTTGCATTGGTGTCCGGCTCGGCTGACGGTTGGGGTGCGGCCGGTTGGGTGACTGCGGTTGCCGGCGGAGTTTGTGCCGGCGCGGCGGGATGGTTGCCGAACGCAAAAGTGTTAGGTGCGAATGAAAATTCTTCGGCCTGAGTCGTGTCGGATTTTTCTGCGTCAGAATCGTCGACTGAAAAAAGAGATTCATTGGCCGTGTTTATAGCTTGTGAGTCAACGTTTTGTCTCTCTTCGGCTGTCTCGGACGGGGCGATTTGACGCTCTGACGTTTCAATATTTGCAGTCGTGACCATATCTCCTTCGCCAAACATCAGCCACGTGACCGAAAGTTCGGGGTAGGTGTAGTGAATCTTGCCAATAATCTCATCGCTGACCTTTTTATTGCGTCCCGCCAATAGCTGAGAGGCGGAAGGGCGAGGAATCTCGCACTCATCTGCAAACTGAGTGATGCTGATGCCTCGCGTTGCGAGATACTGTTTTAGTCTGGAAACAAGGTCCATAAATTGCAAACTTGAAAAATTTGACTTAGTAATCGGTATGCAAATGTAATCATTATATTTCAAACTGCAAAATTTATTTTTGCAAATGGGATGGTTGCAGAGCTGAAATGCAAATTGTGAATGCAATGTGTTTGCAAACGAGGATGGGCGAATGCTGTTCATAATATCAAACACTGCAGTTCATCATTATGTGTGCGTATTAAAGTTGATGTTTAAATTTATTATGGCAATTTGATGGAAGGTAGGGATGTATAGGGATTAATTAATGCGCAACAATGCAAAATGTGTCATGGTGGCATATTTATTACAGTGTTAATTGAAATAAAATATGTAATCATGTGATAAATAGCGATATAAATTTAATGTTAATAAATATTTTGTCCATAAAATTTATATTTGAAAACACAGCGCGGTTGCAAACTCCCGCATGGTTGCAGATTAAATCCACGCGATAATCGTGTTTGCAAATGCAATAATTGTGGCTGTTTGCAATTCCCTGCCTGGCTATTTACATTAGCAAAATATTGCAAATTCTAATTTGGAAATGCATTGTGGAATTATGTTTGCAAATGTAGAATTGAGCCAATGGCAGAATCACCACAACGGAATTGCGATTATAAACTGTTTGCTAAATCAAATATGTCGAGTGTGCTTCAGATAGACATTATGCTGGCTTTCATTAGTATAACAATTATTAAAAAGAAAATTCCCTGAAAATGAGGATATTTAACATATGCAAGTTTTTAGGCTAAAATTTTTGCCATAATGTGAAAATAATTAAACGCCTCAGAATGCCGTATGATGCATAATTTTCGTAACTTCGTATGGAAAATCACAATCACCAATCAATACCTATTATTACCATGAAACGACTTTGCATGCTTTTATCAGGCATTGTGTTGTGCGGATGCGCGGCTATGGCCGCCGAGAAGCCGTGGAAACACGGACAGTTAAA
This sequence comes from uncultured Duncaniella sp., assembly GCA_910584825.1. GTDB lineage: Bacteria > Bacteroidota > Bacteroidia > Bacteroidales > Muribaculaceae > Duncaniella. Next base: position 2,404 of record CAJUCI010000039.1, read on the forward strand.
GGTCTCGGACAACTCGTTATATCTATCGCACACTGACGGGACTCCGTTTTTTTGGCTCGGCGACACCGGCTGGCTCCTGCCCCAGCGGCTTGACCGCGATGAGGCGGCTTATTATCTAAAGCGTTGCGGCGAGGCCGGATATAATGTGGTGCAGATTCAGGTCATAAACGGAATACCGGCATTCAACACCTATGGGCAGATGTCGATGCCTGACGGTTTTGACTTCTCGAATATCGACAAGCCGGGCGTGTATGGCTACTGGGACCATATGGACTATATAATAGACATGGCCGAACGCAACGGCATATATATCGGTATGGTGTGCATATGGGGCGGCATGGTCAAGGCCGGAATGATGAACGAGGAGCAGGCCGTGGCATATGGCACCTTTCTTGCCAACCGCTATAAGGATAAGCCGAATATAGTGTGGATTATGGGCGGAGATGTGCAGGGGGATATCCATCCCGAGGTATGGGACACGTTGGCCCGCACTATCCGCAGCATCGACAAGAACCATGCCATGACCTACCATCCACGTGGACGCCACACGTCGGCGCAATGGTTTGCCGACAGGGAATGGCTCGATTTCCATATGTTTCAGAGCGGACATCGCCGCTACAATCAGCGCATGGGCAACAAGAACTATCCTATTCAGGAGGGCACTGAGGAGGATTCGTGGATGTATGTCGACTCTACCCGCGTGCATGCGCCGCTGCGCCCAGTGCTTGACGGTGAGCCGAGCTACGAGGATATTCCCCAGGGTCTCCACGGGGCCGACGAGCCGAGATGGTCGGCCAAGGATGTCAGGCGTTACGCCTATTGGTCGGTGTTTGCCGGTTCGTGCGGCCACACCTACGGCCACAATTCCATAATGCAGTTTGTGCGTCCGGGTGTCAACGGGGCATATTTTGCCGACGGCATCGAAAAACCGTGGTATAAGGCCCTCGACGATGACGGTTTCAATCAGATGGTGCATCTGAAGCGGCTGATGCTTGCATTCCCGTATTTCGAGCGTGTGGCCGACCAGTCGGTGATACGTGACAACGGTGTGCGATATGACAGGCTTATAGCCACGCGAGGCAATGATTATGTGATGGTCTACAACCATACGGGCCGACCTATGGACATTGATTTGCGTAAGATTTCGGGCCGTGAACACAATGCATGGTGGATGGATGCGGCTACGGGCACTGTGAAGTATATCGGCAAGGCGGGCAAGGATATCAGATACACGCCCGAGAGTGATGCCGACGGTGTGCTGATAGTGGCCGACGTGAAGTCAGGCTATCTCACGCCCGAGACCACCTCGCTCGTGTCGCTGCCAAAACCTGAGAAGCGAGACCTGACCGAGTAGTCTGACTGTCTCGAATATCCAGTAATCGAATTGTCATAGACAAATCAGAGGCCGGATGCGCATTCACGCATCCGGCCTCGTTTTATCTTGGCGTGTGTGAGGGATTATACCTCGGCGATAACCTCGATTTCAACGAGCACCTGCTTGGGGAGCTCACGCACAGCAACGGCTGAACGTGCGGGGAAGGGCTCGGCAAATGTGCGGGCATACACCTCGTTCATCGGGCCGAAAAGGCTCATGTCGGCGAGGAATACAGTGGTCTTGACCACGCGGTCAATGCTGGTGCCGGCGGCGGCGAGAAGGGCCTTGACGTTGGCAAGTGACTGCTCGGTCTGAGCCTGGATGCCTTCGGGCACCTCGCCGGTGGCGGGATTTACGGGAATCTGACCTGAGCAGAACAGGAGTGAGCCGCACTTGATGGCCTGGCTGTAGGGGCCGATTGCTGCAGGAGCAGCGGTGGTTGAAATTACTTCTTTCATTGTTTTAAATGTTTAACATTGATTATTGAAACAGGTATATTTGTCTTGATTGTATGATTTATTATTGTCGGAGGGGGTTATATGTCGGTGAGCAGTTTGTCGCCGCTCATGGTGGTCAATTGACTGTCAAGCTCGTCGCATATGGCTATTATGCCGGGAAATTCGGCTGAGAAATCGCGTATGAAATTCTTGTCGCCGTGGTTGCGCAGACGCTCGATGACAAAGGTCATGGTGTAATGGTCGATGCTCATGGCGGGCTGCACGGGCAGGTCTTCCGAAATCTCGCTGACTCCCTGCGGGGCGACACGTGTGAGCAGTCCGCATGCCATCAGCCTTTCGAGCACGGCATTGACGAGGGGGGTGGGGATGTTGTAGTCAGTGGCCGTCTGCATCGGTGTGAGCGGTTTCTCGCCCGAAGCGAACCGCTTGAGGATGACCGAAAGTATGGCCACTGTCACTTTCAGACGGTAGTTGTCGGAAATGTTGCGGGTCTGACGGCTGAAATTGAACATGGCAATGTTCTGGGCCGCACTGCATATCAACGCTCCGGCGAGGGTGATGAGCCATGACAGCTGCATCCATATGAGCATCAACGGCAGGAAGGAGAATGAGCCGTAGATGGCATTGTATTTCGCAACGTATATCTGACCCGATACGAACAGCCATTGCAGCACCTGGAAGGCCGTTCCGGCAAGCGCACCGGCAGGGAATGCGTTCTTGAACTTCACCTTGGCGTTGGGTATGAGCATGTAGGCCCCGGTGAAAAACAGCCAGGCGAGGAAGAAGCTGATGCAGTCGAGGAGTATCTCGATGAACGGAGTTACGAAGTCAAACGGCAGGAGTTTCTGGATGGCTGTTGACATGAGTATCTGCATGCCGCCCGAGCATATCATGATGATGGGCAGGATTATGCAGATGGCAAGATAGTCGGTAACCTTGCGGAACAGCGACCTGTCGACCGTCACGCCCCACACCTGATTGAACGACACCTCTACGCTGTCGAGCAGCGAGATGATGGTCCAGAGGAGGAATACGATGCCGACGCCGACAAAAATACCCTCGGAAGCCTGTGCGAGGCAGGAATCGACAAACGAGAATGCCATCTCGAGGGCCCGGTGCTGGGAGGGGAAGTAGCTGAACAGCTGGGTCTGGAGCAGGTTCTGAAACCCGAATCCGCGTCCGATGGCAAAGACGAGGGCCAATGCCGGCACGATGGCAAGCAACGTGCGATATGTCAGTGCGCACGCCTGGCTCTGAAGGTCGGTGCTCATGAAGGTCTTGACCGCCAGGTTGATAGTCTTGATGACGTTGACTTTCAACGTGTCGCGGTGGTCCTCCCACACCCCTTCCGAGCAGTAGGTCCACATGTCCGTAGCCCGCTTGCTCAAGCGGTCATAGGCCATGCTCAGGCGTCCTTGCTGACTTTTATTCTTCATCGGGCTTCTCCTCTTCTACATATGTCTTGGCGGCCTGTGTGCGGGCTATGTCGAGCGCGCGTGTCAGGCGTTCCTTTTCGATGTTTGCCACCTTTGCGCGTCTTACCGTGGTGGCGTATTCATACAAGGTTGCAATCTCCGATGCCTGTGCAGCAGGGAGGGGCATGGAGTAGGTTGACGCTCCGTTGAATGTGAGCGTCATGGGTGAATTGCGGTGCAGCTCGATGAAGTGTCCGAGCGAGTCGCATTCCACACCCATGAAGGTGATTACCTCCGCACCCATCGAGCGGTCGTTGCGCTCGCCGTCATGGGCCACGGTCGATGTCGACGCGCTCTGCCCGTCGCAGCTGACGGTGACCGACGTGCTCTTTACAGCCTTGGCTTTGAGCGAAGAGATGATATAGAAGTCTCCCTCGGGGCTGATGCGTGCCTGGATGCCGTTGCCGCCAACGATGCCTCCGGGCGCGGCGTTGACACCTACGTAGTATCCCTCGATAGGGTTCTTGACAAATTTGACAAGTCTCTGCAATGAGTCGCCCTTGACACCGAGCACGGCTACGATGGAGTCGGCCTGCTGGAGCCGCTGCAGGGTGAGCCCCTCGGTGGCACGTGTAGCGAGATGAAGGGCCTGACGGCGCACATCTATCTCGGCCGGATAGGCTGACTTGATGGAGTCGGTGAGGGCGAGCGCACCGGCATAGTTGCCGGCCTCGAATGCCGATGTGGCCTCTTCGAGCAGACCTGTGGCCTTTTCCTTGTCGCCGTTGCCTGTGCATGAGCCTAATATGGCGAGTGCCGCGAGGGATGAGAGGAATATTCCGAGTGGTTTGTTAGCTGCGTTGGACATCTTTTACGCCTTTAACGGTTTTGATTTTTTTGATTATATTGTTGAGGGCGGATGTGTCGTTTATGCCGAGCACGAGAAATCCTGAGAATATGCCGTCATGCGACTCGATGGATATGTTGCGCAGGGCCACATCCTTCTCTTTGTTGATTATTGATGTTATGTTGGTCACGATGCTGATGTCATCGATGCCGACTATGCGCACCGTGGCGGCAAACTGGTTGCCGGCGCGTCCTGACCACCGTGTGCGGATGACGCGGTAGGGGTAACGCTCGCGTATGTGGCGCGCGTTGGGGCAGTCGAGGCGGTGAATCTTGATTACGCCTTCGGCTGACACGAATCCGAACACATCGTCGCCGTATATGGGGTTGCAGCATTTCGAGAGCTTGTAGTTGACCCCCTTGATGTTGTCGCCGATGACGAGAATGTCGTCCGAGCCCCCTTCGGCATGACGCTCGTTGGGGCTCATCAGCTCGAACTCTTCGGCACTTACGCGCTCGATTTCGGCCTTGCGGTCGGCCGAGTCGATAAGCTCGTAGGTGGCGATGACGTCGTTCACGTCAATGCTCTCGTCGGCGATGGCCTTGTAGAAGTCGGTCACTGTGCGATAACCCATCTTCTTGATGGTGCGCATCAGTGTGCCTTCCTCAAGGTCGATTTTGCGGTTCTTGCAACGGCGTTGCAGCAGCTCGCGTCCGTATTCCGATGAGCGGTTGGCCCGCTCGTTGATGGTCTGCTTTATTTTATTGCGGGCCTTGGATGTGACCACAAAGTTGAGCCAGTCGAGCTTGGGCTGCTGTGACGGTGAGGTGAGAATCTCCACGGTGTCGCCTGACGACAGTTTGTGGTTGAGCTTGCGGTTGCGGCCGTTCACCTTGCCTCCGATGCATGAGCATCCCAGCTTGGAGTGGACGGCAAAGGCGAAGTCGAGCACCGATGCGCCCATAGGCAGACGGTAGAGGTCGCCCATCGGGGTGAAGATGAACACCTCCTTGTCATAGAGGTCCATCTTGAAGTTCTTCATCAGCTCCAGCGGGCCGTCGGAGGTCTCGAGGATGTCGCGGACGTTGTTCATCCACGCGTCAAGCTGTCCCTCGCTCTTGATGCCCTTGTATTTCCAGTGGGCGGCGAGACCTTTTTCGGCCACGAGGTCCATGCGCCGTGTGCGTATCTGCACCTCTACCCATTTGTTGTCGGGACCCATGACCGTTGTGTGCAGCGACTCGTAGCCGTTGCCTTTTGGTATTGAGAGCCAATCCTTGAGCCTCTTGGGGTTGGAGGTGTACATGTCGGTGATGATGGAGAACACTCGCCAGCACTCGGCCTTTTCATCCTCGAGAGGTACGTCGAGAATTATTCGTATGGCGAAGAGGTCATATATGCCCGACAGCTCCACCTGCTGCTTGCGCAGTTTGTTCCAGATGGAGAAGATGCTTTTCGTGCGGCCTTTGATTTCGTATTTAAGGCCGGTCTTGTCGAGCTTTTCTTTGACCGGCGCGATGAATGAGGCTATGTAGGCGTCACGTGCGGTCTTGGTCTCGTTGAGTTCTCGCGCTATCCGGGTGTATGTGTCGCGTGCGGTGTATTTCAGCGACATGTCCTCAAGCTCGCTCTTGATTTTATAGAGGCCGAGACGGTGGGCAAGGGGTGCATAGAGATAGTTGGCCTCAAAGGCTGTGTCGACGACAAATTTCTCATCGGGGTGATGATTGATGGCGCGCATCAGTGTGAGGCGGTCGACAATCATGATGATTATGACGCGGATGTCGTCGGCGAGTGCCATAAGCAGACGCCTGAAATTGTCGGTCTTCACGACGGTCTGCTTTCCGTAGAGCGTAGACACCTTCATGAGGCCGGTGACGAGGCGCGACACGTCGGCGTCCCACAGCTGCTCGACCCTCCGCACATCCAGCACTCCGGCGGCGCAGAGGTTGTAGACGAGCGTGGCGATAATCATATTGCGGTCGGGCGACACCATTTCGCAAAGGGCGATGCATGTCTCCATCGCACGGTTTGTCGGGTCGATGCCATGGGTGTGGGCCGGTGAATATCCGGCTTCGCGGGCCTCCTTGTACACTCGGCGCAGCGTGGCATAGTCGGCCGGCTCGCTTACCGAACTGGCATCGGCGGCAAGACGCCTGACGAGTGTGTGTATGTCGTGTGTTGTCGTTTTCTTTTCTTCCATCGTTAGGAGTGACGTTTGCTTGGTTGTATGTGGGGGTGATGGAATGGCTCGGAGAGGGTGGGGGCGGCTATTCGCGGCGCGATATGCATGCTCCCGCAGATGACAGGCGGGTGTCGATAGCCTCGTATCCGCGGTCTATCTGGTCGATGTTGTCAATCGTCGACATGCCTTTCGCGCTGAGGGCGGCGATGAGCATGGCTATGCCGGCGCGGATGTCGGGCGAGTGCATGTTGTTGGCGCGCAGAGGCACCTTGTGGTCAAGGCCGATTACGACGGCGCGATGGGGGTCGCACAGCATTATCTGCGCGCCCATGTCGATGAGTCGGTCGACGAAGAACAGGCGGCTCTCAAACATTTTCTGATGTATGAGCACCGAGCCTCGACACTGCGTGGCCGTGACGAGTATAACCGACAGCAGGTCGGGTGTCAGTCCGGGCCAGGGAGCGTCGGCAATGGTGGGGATGGAGCCGTCGAGATTGTTTTCAATCTCGTAGACATCCTGCGCGGGGATGAAGATGTCGTCACCGCGACGCTCGAGCTTGATGCCGAGGCGGCGGAAGGCGTCGGGGATGATGCCGAGGTTGTCATACGACACATCCTTGATTGTGAGCGAACTCTGCGTGAGTGCGGCCATGCCGATGAAGCTGCCCACCTCAATCATGTCGGGGAGGATGGTATGCACGGCCCCGCCGAGATTTTTGGTGCCGGTGATTTTGAGCAGATTGGAGCCTATGCCCTCAATCTTCACGCCCATGCCGGTGAGCAGTTTGCACAGCTGTTGTATATACGGCTCGCATGCGGCATTATATATGGTGGTCACTCCCTCGGCAAGTGAGGCGGCCATGATGATGTTGGCTGTGCCTGTCACCGAGGCCTCGTCAAGCAGCATGTAGCATCCCTTGAGGCCGTTGACGGTTACGAGATAGTAGGCCTGACGCTCCTCGTTGTAGGCTATCATCGCTCCGAGCTTTGAAAGGCCGGTGATGTGGGTGTCCACCTTGCGGCGGCCAATCTTGTCGCCTCCGGGTTTGGCGAAATAGGCCTGGCCGAGTCGGGCAAGGAGCGGGCCAACGACAAGCACCGAGCCGCGGAGTCCGGCACAACGGGCCACGAAGTCGGCACTCGATATGTAGTCCTCGTCAAGGTCATCGGCCTGAAATCGGTAGCTGTTCTCACCGATTTTCTCGACCTTCACGTTCATAGCTTTAAGGAGGTCTATGAGGTTTTTGACGTCGAGGATGTTGGGCACATTGTGGATTGTCACCGGCTCGGATGTCAGCAGCACTGCGCTGATGACTTGGAGAGCCTCGTTTTTGGCACCCTGTGGTTTGATGCTTCCGCTTAGACGGTGGCCGCCTTCGATGATATATTTGCTCATAATTCTTTAAAAGCTGATAACTGTGAGGATAGTGTTTATTGTCAGATTATTTTAGCAATCTGCCTTTATGGTCAGAACGTTTGTGCTGTCAGATGTGTTCAACTTCCGGGGTCAGGGTGACACCATATCTATTCATCACCGAATCCTTGATTCGTTGCTCAAGGGCGATTACCTCTGAGGCGGTGGCTTTGCGCTCGGGGTTGACAATGACGAGCGGCTGCAGATGCCATACTCCTACATTGCCTTCTCTGCGCCCTTTCCAGCCGCATCGGTCAATGAGCCACGCCGCCGGGATTTTCCAACCGCCATCAACAGCATAGTGGGGAAACGATTCGTTACCTTCCACCTCTATTATATGTCTTAGGGTCGCATCGTCGATTACGGGATTTTTGAAAAAACTGCCCGCGCTCGGAGTGTCGGCAGGGTCGGGGAGCTTTGAGTCTCTTACGGCTATGACAGCGTCGCGTACCTGAGTGGGTGACTGCGGCGGTTCCTGGAACCGTTCGCGCAGGGCGGGGTAGTCAATCTTTGGTGATGGGGTGGCAGTCAGACGGTAGACGACGGAGTGTATAATGTAGCATCCGCGTAACTCAGGTCGCTTGAATATTGAGTCGCGGTAGCCGTATCGGCACTCTTCGCACGGGATGGTGACAAACTCGCCCTTCTCGCGGTCATACGCATTGACCTCGACAATCGCATCGGCTGCCTCTGAGCCGTAGGCACCCACGTTTTGCACGGCAGACGCTCCGACCTCGCCGGGTATTCCCGACAGGTTTTCCACGCCCCAAAGCTCGCGGTCGCAGGCCCAGCGGATGAAATCGTCCATCTTTTCACCGGCACCCACCTTGACTTTTACCCCCGCAGGGTCTTCCTCCACGATTTCTATACCTTTGATGGCACTGTGCGCCACCACGCCGGGGAAATCATGGGTGAACAGGAGATTGCTGCCTCCGCCGATATGTACGAAGTCGACGTCATGACGTAACGTCGAGAGGATGAAGGGTATATCCTCGGGAATGTCATATTCGATGAAGCAGCCACATTTGGCCGGAATGGCAAACGTGGTCATCGCAGTAAGGTCGAAGTTTTGGCGAGTGGTAATCATAGGCACAAATTTAGAAAAATATTTTTGAAAATTTTTAATAAAAATGAGTGGATATTAAAAAATAAATTCCTAACTTTGCACCGCAATTCACGATAAGACCGTTGCAATCCTCGCAAGAGGACGTGACCGAGACAAAAGGAGCTTCCATAGCGGTCAGCCGGTCTGAAGCGTGAAGCGCACCCGAGGAAAGATGCCGGAGTGGTCGATCGGGGCGGTCTCGAAAACCGTTGTGCCCTTG
>CAJUCI010000040.1 GCA_910584825.1 uncultured Duncaniella sp.
TGCCGACCCACCGGCACAATGCCCCACAAACGCCGTAAACGCCTGAATTTCGCGCCCTCTGCGCCTCCGTGAGCCATTGACCCACCCACACAACGAAAGCGGCCACACAGCCGGCAAAAACCAGCCATGCAGCCGCACGTTATTAAAGCCAATTAAAGCCAATTAAAGTCCGATTAAAGCCCCGTTAAACACTCGTTAAACGGCGTGGCCCGATTATTCAACCCCGATTCAACCAAATTCAAGTAAATGCACGTTTCGTTTTTTCGGGCCGACCACCTCCAGCACCGCCCATCTCACTACTTGTCAGCACGTTGCGCGACCGACCGACATTCAACACTGTGCTCGCTTCGTTTTTATGCCCATAATATTTTGTTAAAAAGTGGTAAAATGGGATTTCATGGCCGTGAACGGGGCAAAAAAGAGGCAGCCTCTGTGGCCTCTCTTGGATTGAGGGCGCGCAGGGGCTGCCTGAGTATGATTGATTATTGCAAATGTGTCAGTGGGAACGGATTACATCATGCCGCCCATGCCACCCATGCCGGGTGCGGGCATTGCGGGTGCGGGATTGTCCTCCTTCTTGTCAGCGATGACGCATGAGGTGGTGAGGAACATTCCGGCGATTGATGCGGCGTTCTCGAGGGCCACACGTGTCACCTTGGCAGGGTCGATGACGCCGGCTGCCATGAGGTTTTCGTATGTATCGGTGCGGGCGTTGTAGCCATAGTCGGCAGAGCCTTCCTTGACCTTCTGAACCACGACTGCACCCTCCTCGCCGGCGTTGGCCACAATCTGACGGAGGGGCTCTTCGATGGCGCGGCGGATAATCTGGATGCCGGTGGTCTCGTCGTCGTTAGAGCCCTTGACGTCGTCGAGGAGCTTGACGCAACGGATGTAGGCTACGCCGCCGCCGGGCACGATGCCTTCGGCGATGGCTGCGCGGGTTGCGCTGAGGGCGTCGTCGACGCGGTCTTTCTTCTCCTTCATTTCCACCTCGCTGGGTGCGCCGATGTGGAGCACGGCCACGCCGCCTGCGAGTTTGGCAAGACGCTCCTGGAGTTTCTCGCGGTCATAGTCGCTGGTGGTCTGCTCAATCTGAGCCTTAATCTGAGCGACGCGGGCTGCGATGTTCTCCTTGTTGCCTGCGCCGTTGACGATGGTGGTGTTCTCCTTGTTGATGGTCACCTTCTCGGCGCGGCCGAGCATCTCGACGGTAGCGTTGGCGAGCTGCATGCCCTTCTCCTCAGAGATGACAGTGCCGCCGGTGAGGATGGCGATGTCTTCGAGCATCTCCTTGCGGCGGTCGCCGAAGCCGGGGGCCTTGACGGCGCATACCTTGAGGGAGCCGCGCAGACGGTTGACGACGAGGGTGGCGAGGGCCTCCTGGTCGACGTCCTCAGAGATGATTACGAGTCCGCGGCCGCTCTGGGCTGTGGCCTCGAGCACGGGGAGGATGTCTTTGATGTTGGAAATCTTCTTGTCGAAGAGAAGGATGAAGGGGTTCTCCATCACGCACTCCATCTTCTCGGTGTCGGTGACGAAGTAGGGGGAGATGTAGCCGCGGTCAAACTGCATGCCCTCGACGATGTCGACGGTGGTCTCGGTGCCCTTGGCCTCGTCGACGGTGATTACACCCTCTTTCTTGACCTTCTTCATAGCCTCGGCGATGAGTCGGCCGATGGCCTCGTCATTGTTGGCCGAGATGCGGGCTACGTCCTCAATTTTCTTGAAGTCGTCGCCAACCTCTTGGCTCTGAGCCTTGATGCCTTCGACCACGATGGCTACGGCACGGTCGATGCCGCGCTTGATGTCCATGGGGTTGGCACCGGCGGCCACGTTCTTGAGGCCGACGTTGACGATGGCCTGGGCGAGGACGGTGGCGGTGGTGGTGCCGTCGCCTGCGTCGTCGCCGGTCTTGGAGGCTACCTCCTTGACGAGCTGTGCGCCCATGTTCTGGAATGCGTCCTCAAGCTCGATTTCGCGGGCTACGCTGACACCGTCCTTTGTGATGTGGGGTGCGCCGAATTTCTTCTCGATGATTACGTTGCGGCCTTTGGGGCCAAGTGTAACTTTTACGGCGTCGGCGAGGGCGTCGACACCTTTCTTGAGCTCTTCGCGAGCCTTTATGTCAAATTTGATTTCTTTTGCCATGATTCTTGTGTATTTTACTACGATACTTTAGATGTTATCCGATGACAGCGAGGATGTCGCTCTGACGCATGATGAGGTATTTTGTGCCCTCAATCTCTACTTCGGTGCCGGCATATTTGCCGTAGAGCACTTCATCGTCTTTCTTTACTACCATTTCCTCGTCCTTGGTGCCGTTGCCTGTTGCGATAACGGTGCCTCTCAGAGGTTTTTCCTTTGCTGAGTCAGGAATGATGATGCCGGCGGCGGTGACCTCCTCGGCGGGGGTGGGGAGGATGAGCACGCGGTCAGCTAATGGCTTGATGTTCATAGTGGATATTATGGTTATTAGTTTGTTAGAATTAATGATATTATAATTTTACGGTAAGAGATAGTAGCAAATTTCGTGCCAAGGGGTCATGATGTCAGTCGCGACTGACAAATTGTCAATATCCCCTTGTGCCAATCTATATGTCAACAATCGGATGGCAGGAATGGTTCATCTTGATGTGGTGATGTTAATGTTAGTTAAATATTGGCCTCGGATTTTGTTTTAGGCTGCCTGAGGTGTTATCTTTGCAAAACTTATCTACTCGGGGCTGACTGGCTTTGACAGCGTTTTGAGGTGGTGAGTAAGCATGCAGAGTGATGATGCCCACACTCTTTAATCAGAGACATCAAAAATTCAAATGGCGAAAACAACTACGCTCTCGCTGCTTAATCGAAGTACAGTAGATTAACCTTTATCTCCGCAACAGTTGCAGAGACGAGACATCACCCGGTTGTCCTTTTTCCGAGACGGACCGATACGGTGGTGCAGTTAAATCGGAAATATGGCGATGAAAGCCTCGATAGTCGCCGAGACACTTAGAGGATAAGGTCGAGATTGGTCGTCTCTTACCTGTCGCGACTCGAAAACCAAGATGAGAATAAGCATGTAGAAAGCTCATTGTCTGGACGTCTGGACGAGGGTTCAAACCCCTCCAGCTCCACAAATATGCCTGATTGTCAGGCGTTTGTAAAGACCACACCCAATTTTGCGCCGAAAATCGCAAAGTTGGGTGTAATTGTGGTATTTAAGGCATGAAGACAATATGAGCATGGATGACAAAAGTGGCGAAAGAATATTTGAATGCTATTATACGGATGCACCTCTCGCGGATAGATTATCGGTCTGGGGTATTAGCATAGCCATGATATTGGTTTTCACATTGATTATTAAGGTAAACAATATATATTTGTTGGTGATTGCCTGTCTGATATATGTTTTTATCCCTCTATGGTTTGAGTTCGGGGTGTATATGATACGGACAAGAAGTATCATCGAACTGACGGATAACAATGAGATTGTGGTGAGGCGATGGATGTGCCGCCGCAAGTCATATCCTATTGACAAAATTGAGAGCATACGTGTTGTGGATTTTGATGAAGACAGTATCGACAGACTGACACGGGACTGTATATTCCCCATGCCAGTGGGCAATGTCAACCAATATCCGACAAAAGGGGTCATAGTCTTTTTTGACCGAAAGTGGATAAAAAGTGTACGTCCTGTCTTCTTCAATGCCGCAAATCCAGAGCAGTTCGCAATTGCTCTTGCAAATGAATCGGGAAAGCCAGTGTATATGAGCCAAGAGGATGGGGGAGAATCCGGCAATAATTATTAAATGATGGTATGCCGGATGAGTTGCTCGACTAATTATAGCAGACTTGCTTTCGGCATATAACGCCTGTGAAAATGCGGCGATGTTACGTATATAAATAATGTTGTGACGTGGGGCGGGAGTGCGTAGTTGAAAATGTGCTATCTTTGTATGGCCGATTTCATCGTGTCCGGGCGGGCGTGTCGCGGCCGGTCGTGATGGAATATGATTTTTCCGAAAAAAGTAAGATTTGCTATGAATATGAGTTTTAGATTATTGTCAGTATTGCTGGCACTGTTTGTCGCAGCAGGATGTCTGCGGGCAAACGAGCATTCTATTCTTGAAGTGGCCCATGCGGGTGAGATGAGCCATAGGGCTGACGGAAAGCCGTTCGGGTTCAATCCCCGGGGCTGTTACATTCTGATTGACGGGGAGGATTCGCCCGTAATCAGGAAGGTGGCTGAAATGTTTTCGTCAGACGTGGCCCGAGTGACCGGGGTGAAGCCGCAGATTTCTACGGAGGTCAGGGTAGGGGAGCCGGCTGTCATAATTGGTGTCGCAGGCAAGAGCCGACATATCAGCAATCTTGAGAGGAACGGTGTCATAGACGTTGACTCGCTCAAGGGTGAATGGGAGAGGTATAGCATAGTCACGGCGTCGTCACCCGCCGCCGGCATACCCCAAGCTCTCATCGTGGCCGGAAGTGACAGGCGCGGTGCGGCCTACGGTGTGTTTTCGGTGAGCGAGGCTATGGGAGTGTCGCCGTGGGAATGGTGGGCCGACGTGCCGGTGAGACAGGCCGGTGACATCAGGATTGTGGCCGACTACATTTCAGTACCGCCGTCGGTGAAGTATCGCGGAATATTCATCAATGACGAGGACTGGGGTCTGAAGCCCTGGGCCACATATAATTATGAGAAGGAGTTGGGCGATATAGGCCCGCGCACATATGCAAGGGTGTGCGAACTGTTGCTGCGTCTAAAGGGCAATATGCTCGCTCCGGCCATGCATGCCTGTACGGGCGCGTTCTATTCGCATCCCGAGAGCAAGGTCGTGGCCGACAGTTACGGCATCATAATCACCACTTCGCACTGTGAGCCGATGCTGCTAAACAACGCCGCGCTTTCGGAATGGGATTCCGAGCGTGACGGCGAGTGGAATTACAGGACTAACAAGGAGACTATCTATAACAAGTTTGACGCAAGGATAAAGGAGGCATGCATGTATGAGAACATCTATACGATGGCCATGCGCGGCGTGCATGACGAGGGGATGAAGGGCAATCTGCCTATGGCCGAGCGCGTGGGTCTGCTCGACGAGGTCATAGCTGACCAGCGTGGCATACTCGAGCGGCATATTAATCGCAAAGCCTCGGAGATACCGCAGATTTTCGTCCCCTATAAGGAGACTCTCGACATTTATGAGGCGGGGCTTGACCTGCCGGATGACATAACGATAATTTGGCCCGATGATAATTACGGCTACTGGAAACATCTGAGCGATGACACCGAGCGCAGACGCGGAGGCGGGGCCGGAGTCTATTATCACACCTCGTATCTCGGCACGCCTCATGATTATCTATGGTTGTGCACCACGCCCCCCGTGCTGATGTATGAGGAGCTGAAGAAGGCCTATGATTACGGTGCCGACCGATACTGGCTGCTCAATGTCGGTGACATCAAGCCGATGGAGATGGCCGTTCAGACGTTCTTTGAGATGGCATGGGATTTTGGGGCGTTCGATTACGAAAAGGCTCTCACTCATCAGGCCCGTATGCTCGCAGGAATATTCGGTGAAAGCCATCTCGAGCGTTTTCAACGGCTGACGGATGAGTATTACCGTCTCGCCTGGAGCCGTAAGCCCGAGTATATGGGGTGGGAGCGTGAATGGGATACCCCTGAGCTGGAACAGCTCGGCCCGACGGAGTATTCGTTTGAGAATTATAATGACGCGCGTACGCGCCTGGCGGATTACAAGGCCATATCGGACGAGGCCGCGCGTATAGCAGGTGAGCTGGCCGATTCATTGCGTGCACCGTTCTTTGAGATGATAGGCTATCCGGCTATGGCGTCTTATCAGATAAACCGCAAGTATCTGATGGCGCAGCTTAACGGCGAGATGTTGGCCAAGGGGGATACGGCCCGTGCAAGCAGGGCGGGACGGCTCGCATTGGCCGCGCATGACAGCATCGCCGCGCTCAACCGTCAGTACAACGGTATGCTTGGCGGAAAGTGGAAGGGCATGATGGATGTGCCCCCGGGGTTTGTGGCCAAGTATCAGGATATGCCTGAAGTGTTTGTGTCGGATGCCGTGCCTGAGGTCATGGTCAGCGTTAAGCCTGACGAGAGCCAGGCGTCGCTCGACCGTTGCCACGTAGTGAAGCTGTGGGAGCCTCTTGAGTCAGACAAGGGGATAAGGGTGATTGACGGACTCGGATATGACTGGAGCGTGGTGCAGCTTGGCGAGGCGCGCCCGGGCGCGGATGTGAGCGGTGAATGTGTCACATATGAGCTTCCGGCTGTCGACAGCGATACGGTTTCGGTCACGGTGTACGCCCTCCCGTTCTTCCCTCTAAATAATGAGACAGGCACACGTTATGGTGTGTCGGTTGACGGCGGAGAGATGCAGGTGGTCGATTACAAGCCTGTGGAGTGGTCGCATGACTGGAAGAGCAATGTGCTGCGCAACAGCACGGCCAGTGAGTTTGTGTTCCGCGTAGACCCCGCGCTTGCCTCGCACCGCCTGACTCTTCATGCCATAGATGCAGGTCAGATGGTTCAGAGAATCGTAGTTGACTGGGGCGGACTTAAACGCACCTATGTAGGGCCTTCGGCGCGAATGTAAGGGCCGAAAACCTGATAATGCCCGTGTCTCATGCCTGCGACATCCGCAAGGCACCAGGCACGGGCATTGTATTGATGTCACACAATCGCTGATTTTCGTTCAGATTTGTAACGTGCAGGGGGTGCGGTCAGGGGGGTGTTCATATATAATTGTTGCAGATAAAGTGGCATATGTATAACCCTATTGCGTGTTAATGGCCTATATACTAAATTTGTGACATGAATGATTGACGATTTATAATGTAGTAAGAACACTATAATTTCTCTTTAAAAAAGATATTGGTAAAAGATTGTTTTTTTGGTAAAATTTTTTGGTAAAATTTAGGTGTACCCGGCCATGGACATGACTTTGTAGTTCCCCATGGTCGGGATGTTATTCTAAGGCTGTTTTTATTTATGCTAAAAGGCACGCAAGAATCTACATTGTGTAGTTTCTTGCGTGCCGTCTTATTATCGCCTCAGGACGGTCGCTGTGACGTCCCTACGGCCTATGCTTCCTTGTCCTCGATGTTGCGGGCGCGGTATTCGGTGGGTGATACGCCGGTGAATCGCTTGAAGGCCGTCGAGAAATGTGGCTGGGATGTGAAACCTACGTTGTAGGCCACCTGCGTGATGTCTACATCCCTCTTTTTGAGTATCTCGCAGGCTCGGCGCAGGCGCACGTTGCGAATGAAATCACTCGGGGTCATTCCTATCAGCTCCTTCATCTTGCGGTGGAGGTGAGCGCGTGAGATGCCCACTTCCGAGCCGAGGCTCTCGACGTTGAACTGCGGGTCGTCGATGCGGTTCTCGATGGCCTTGATAATCTTTTCCATCAGCATCTCGTCGTTGCCTCTGAGCTCGGGGGCTGTAATCTTGTCGCAGCTGTCCTGTGCGCCCGAGTATTTGCCCTTCATTCTCAGACGGTTGTCGATGAGATTGTCGACCATCGCGTCCAGCTCGGAGATGTTGAACGGTTTGCCGATATATCCGTCGGCACCGCGGTCCCATCCCGAGAGCCTGTCGGCCACATCGTTGCGCGAGCTGAGCAGCACTACGGGCGTATGGCTGGTGTCAGCGTTGGCTTTGATGGCTTTAAGCAGCTCCAGACCGTCGAGCTCGGGCATGACCACATCGCTGATTACGATATCAATCTTATGGTCGAGGAGCACCTTCATGGCCTCGACGCCGTTGGATGCCTCATACACCTTGTCGGTGCGTGAGAAGTGGAATCTGAGGTATTCGCGCAGCTCGCTGTCGTCATCGACGATGAGTATGTTGTGGCCGGTGGAATTCCTGCGCGGGCGACGCTCGGTGTCGTTTGCCTCCGTGCTGTCGGATATGGCCTCCTCTCCCTTCAGTATTCTCGGTGCCTCGACTTCGGGGTCGGATATGCCGGGGCCGGAAATTTCGTCGGGGGTCAGATGGGCCTTGCCGAGCGGGAGCATTACGGTGAACACGCTGCCTTTCACGCCGTCGGTGCGGTTGGAGGCCGTGAGCGTGCCGTGATGCAGTCTCACGAGTTCGCGGGTGAGGTTGAGCCCCACGCCGAATCCTGATGCCGAGCCGTGGCCCTGATAGAAACGCTCAAAGATGCGCGTGATATTCTTAGGGTCGATGCCTATGCCGGTGTCAGTCACCGAGATGCGGACGCATTTGCCCATATACGGGTCGGTAGCGGTGTCGATTTTTACCGAGATTTTTCCACCGTCGGGAGTGTATTTTATGGCGTTGGTTATGAGATTGACAAGCACCTTGTCAAAATTGGAGCGGTCAATCCACACATTGCTGATTTCATCAGGAGCATCGAGTGATATCTCTATCGATTTGTTTTCAGCCATCGGCCGGAACAGTTCGACAATCTCTGACGCAAAGCCCCTTACATCAGTCTCCTGCATGGACAGTCGCTTCTTGCTCTTGTCGATTTTGCGCAGCTCAAGCAGCTGATTGGCAAGGCTTAGAATCCTATTGGCGTTGCGGTGCATGCCCTTGAGCATCTGGGTGGTCTCGGGGTCGTGCTCCTTCTTCAGGAGGGTCTGGAGGGGGCTGATGATACATGTGACAGGCGAGCGTATCTCATGCGAGATGTCCATGAAGAATCTCACCTTGGCCTCGTTCATCTCCTCGGTGTTTTTCTTCTTTATAAGCATGAACACGAGATACAGTATGCCGGATATTATGAGGAAATATATGATTTTGGCCGGGGTGGTCAGATACCAGGGGGAAGACACATGTATGGTCAGCTCGGTCACGTCGGAATATGCCGAGTTGTCGGCGGCGCGGACAAGGAGTTTGTGGGTGCCGGGTTTGAGTTTCGGCACGACGATAGAGCTATTGCCCGGCTTGGACATTATCCATGAGTCGTCTTCGCCTTCAATCATCCATTCAAAGGTCAAGTTGGCCGCGTCACGGAAATCCATCGTGGACATGCGCAACAGCAGGTTGTTGTCGCTGTGCGAAATGTTGACGCGGTTGTATGTGCCCTTGTCGGGGTCAGTCTCGATGGCATGTCGGCCCTCGATGAAGTTGTTTTCAGTCAGTCTCTTGCCGTTAAGATATATCGCTGAGATGGTTACGGGTGTGCTGAAGGTTACAGGCTCGATGGTCTCGGGGCGGAACTGTGTGTAGCCCATGTTGCCTGAAAAGTATATTTTGCCGGTGTTTCCGCTGAACACCGAGTGCTGAAACACTCTCTCCGAGAGTCCGTATCCCTGCATTGACAATGCCTTGCCTTCTTCGGGGTCGTACAGCGATATGCCTCTCATGGAGCCAATCCATGCCACGCCGGCTGTGTCGATTTCAAGGGTGCGTATGTCGTTGTCTGACAGTCCGTCAATCGCCGTGAGATGTTGCTCTACGCTGTCATTATCGGGGTTGTATATGACGAGGCCGCTGTTGGTGCCTATGTACAGTTTGCCGTCAGGGGTCTCGCGGATGCTGTTACATGCACCTTTATTAATAAAGGGTGTCTGGTCGATGACCTTGAATGTGCCGGATTTTATATCGTAGCACGCGAGTCCGCTGAATAATCCTACCCACAGGCGAGATTTCGAGTCGATGAATACCGAGGCCACCCAGTTGTTGTGCAGCTTGTTTTCGCCCTGGTCCTGCGAGCAGAGGATTGTCTTTTCGCCCGTTTGCAGATTGTATTTCAGCACTCCGTCACCGCGTATGCCGACGAACAGGGTAGGCAAACTACCCCCCCCGGCAAGACAAAACCTTATAGCTGAGGAATTTAGGCTAAATAACTGTTTCATCTGACCCGTGGCAGGAGATATTTCATATATTCCGTTGCCTATTGAGGCCGCATAGATTGTGCCGTTGTCGGCGCGGTGCAAGGCGCGTATTTCATGGCCCGAGGGGATGCGGATGCGGTGCGTCACTTCGTGGTCTGAAGATATGCGTATTAAATCGCTCTCCTCAAGCGCGAGCCAAATGCCCGATTCGTCAGCGGTCATTGCCGTTATTCCTCCGTGGAAATCGTGGATGGAATTGACGAGGGGATGGTAGCTGAACGGCATGGGTTTGGACGGTGCCATCAGCACTCCGTGATAGTTGCATCCGACCCACAGGTTGCTGTCGGGAGCCATGTATATCGCCCCTAACTTGTTGGTGTTAATGTCGATTGTCGGGTGAAACATGTTGCGGACGGGGGTGATGGTTTCTGCTCCGGGTTCTATCCGCCATATTCCCTTTCCGTTTGTGGCGATGTATCCCACCCCGTCGGGGCAGATGCTTATTGCATTTATATTGTGTCCGGCTATCGGCGAAGTGTTTATCTGCTTGACATCCATGTTGGCGGCATTGATTCGCCATATGCCGCTTGCCGAGTAGGCGAGTATCTTGCCATCCTTCTCGCGACACATGCTCACGAAGAATTCAGGCGTAAGATGCACCCTTTGGGTGTTTCCGTTGGCCTGGATTCTCAGAATGTCACCGAAATGTGTGCCGGCCATCAGTCCGCCGTTGGGTATGGATATGAGCGAGTTCGGCTCGGCGTGTTCGGGGATGAAACCGATTTTTACACCCTCGAGATTTTCATCTTTGTTGTCTACCACATATATGCCCACTCCGGCCACTATAAAGGCGATGGAGCCGTCAGACTGTTCGGTGAGGTCCATTATGTAGCCTTTCAGACCGACGCCGGGCAGGGTGACCTCCCTGAATGAATTTGATTTTTGGTCATACAGGTTCAGTCCGTCAGCCGTGGCCACCCATATGTCTCCACGACTGTCGCACATTATTTTTGATATGCGGTTAGTGCTTATGCTGCCGGGTATTTTGTCATCGTGTCGGAATGTCTCATAATTGATACCGTCAAATCTCACGAGACCCGTCTCCGAGCCTATCCATAGGTAGCCCCTGCTGTCAAGGCAAAAACTGTTGTACTTGGGTGAGACAATTTCAGGATTGTCAAAAAGTCTCATGGTACGGGAGTCGTTGTCAGATGTCGCAGACGCTACACGAAATGTCGCAAGAAAAATGATGATGATAAAGAATCGCGTTGCGTAATTCATGATTTAAAGTAAGCATTATTTTGCCCCAAAGTTATAATATTTTGCCTTACGTTTCATTATGTAACATTAGTAGTGGTGCGATAAAAATCTTACCACTGTTATTAAAATATTAATATTT
>CAJUCI010000041.1 GCA_910584825.1 uncultured Duncaniella sp.
ACTTATTACTTTATAGACTATAAGAAACTATTTTCTTCCAAAGTCGGCGGGGATTTCGCCCCATACGGGGGTGTCCCAGGTGAGTATCGGGTTGCTGAACGTGTTGGCGGCGAGCCAGGCTGTGGCGCGGTCAAGCATCTCGAACAGCTTGGCGTTGGCCGGGGTGCGGACAAGAGTGGTCTTGGGCGTACCTTTTCTCACCCATGAGCGGGCGGTCTTGGAGTCGGTGTAAATCGGTGTGTTGTGGCGGCCTTGGGCCTTGAGCAGCGCGAGCCCGTGCACGAGCGCGAGATACTCGCCGATATTATTGGTGCCCCCTTCGAGCGGGCCTACGTGAAATATCCGCTCGCCCGTGCGCACCCACACGCCCTGATATTCTACCGGCCCCGGATTTTTGGAGCATGCGGCATCGACGGCCAGCGAGTCGAGGCGTATCTCGGGAAAGTCGGCATAATCAGTCGGTGCGGGCCTGGCCTCGGCTATGGAGCGCAACAGTCCCATATGCTCTTCGGGGCGGCCTCGGTAGGCGGCCACAGCGGCCTCCTGCGAGTCGAAAGACTTGAATTTGGCTCCGTGATAGCCCTTGGTCTGGAGTTCGCACTCCTCCCATGAGTCAAACACTCCCGTGGCGTGCCCCTCCCACACGACATAAAATTTCTTTCGTGGTGCCATATTGATACGGTATCGTCAGGAGAGGGTGAGAAATATCGAGATGTCCACGCTGCGCATGCGCAGTGCATGGGCTATCTGCGGGTTGACGGGCTTGCCGAAGAATGTGAGTGTGGCCTTCTGCATACCCGGATGCAGCTTGAGGGCGTTGGACGGCCCTTCGCATGTCACGATGCTCTCCATGAGCGTGAGCAGCGTGTTGGTCAGAGCCATTGCTGCTGTGCGTGCCACCGCGCTGCCTGCATGGACGTAGCATATGCGGTTGTCGGTGTGGAGCGAGGCGTCTACAGCCGATGCGAGTGCGAGGTCGACAGGGGTCATCGACGGGAAGGCTGAGCCGTCAGCCGCCGGGGTGAGGTCGAAGGTCAGCACGCCGCGCTTCATGCGCGCCACGGCGTCGGTGTGGAGCGCGAACGGCGATGCCACGGGGGTGGCCACCACCACGTCAGCCGAGCGGAGTGCGTTCTCAAGGGTGCGCGGATGGAGTGCCGAGGTTATTACCCCTGGGCCTAACTCCTGCGATGCTCGGCGCAGCGAATAGATGTCGTTGTCAAACATTCTCACCGTTGCCCCGAGTCCTACGGCCGAGCGTGCCGCGGCACATGCGGCTATGCCCGAGCCTATTATGAGTGTCTCGCACGGCACGATACCGGCCACTCCGCCCAGCAGTATCCCCTTGCCCTTCTGCGAGTCGGCAAGCAGCGACGAGGCTATGGCTATGGATGCGCGTCCGTCTATCTCGGCGAGGATGTCGGCAAACGGCGTGCAGCCGCGCTCATCCTCCACGAGGTCGAGGGCTATGGCTATGACGTGGCGTTCGAGCAGACAGCGTATCACTCGCTCGTTGGCGCATGCCGAGCGCAGGAGCGTCAGCAGCATGGCTCCGCGGCGCATGCATCGCGCATCGGTCTCGCTCAGTGTGGCCGGATATATCACGATGTCGCATCCGAGAGTCTCGGTACGCGGCACTATCTCCACCCCGGCGTGGATGTAGCGCGCGTCGTCATAGTGTATGGTGGCGGCGGCATCCTCCTGCATCTTCACGCTGAAACCGCGCTCGGTGAGCAGTGCCACCCCCTCGGGCGTGAGCGGAAACCGGCGTTCGGCCGGGTCCTCACAACGGGGCAGGCCTATGGTCATGCGGCGGTTACGGCAACGTGTCTCGCACGGTTGCTCGAGGGCTGTGGGTGTGGAGTCAAGATTCATAGCCAATGAGTTTGAGGAAACTGTCCACGCTCCCGGCCACCTGGTCGGTGTCCTCGAGGCGTGAGCTGTCAAATGTCAGCGCGGCGCGCGAGTAGTGCGGCTCGCGCCATTGCATCTGCTTATATATAAAGGTGTCCAGCTCGTCGTCGGTGAGCGACGCTATGAGCGGACGTTTGGCTCGTCCCTCCTTGAGCCGCGACAGCAGGCTCGAGTGCGGGGCGTTGAGATATACGGTCACACCTCGCTCGTTCATGATGTCCATGTTGTTGCCGAAGCAGGGTGTGCCTCCGCCGCATGCCACGAGGGTGTCATCGAGGCGGCTCACCTCGTCGATGGCCTCGCGCTCGATGGCGCGGAACGCATCCTCGCCCCGCGAGGCGAAAATCTCCTTGATGGTGCATCCCTCACGCTCCTCGATATAGTCGTCGAGGTCGATGAAGCGTACGCCCGTGCGCGCGGCCACGGCCCGGCCGAGGGTGGTCTTGCCGCTGCCCATGTATCCTATGAGAAAGGTGGTTTTCATCTCACAAAATTACTGAAATTCCGATTTTAACCATTTTTTCACGCAGTGAAAATTTGTTAAATTGAGGCGTGAAAATTGTTTCGTCTTCTTTTTGTGAGTACCTTTGCATAAATAAAAATTCTGAGCGAAATTATTGTAGGGTCTCGTAGCCGCCAGCCTCGAGATTCTAAATTTTTTTACGTTCGGCGATTGCAAAAACCTCTCACTAACAGATTAAAAAGATTTTACTACCATGGCAATAACTTACATGACCAAGGAAGGTTACAAGAAAAAAATGGAAGAGATAGCGTTTCTCGAGTCCGTGGAACGCCCCCGCATATCAGCAGCCATAGCCGAGGCCCGCGACAAGGGCGACCTGTCGGAAAACTCGGAGTATGACGCCGCCAAGGAGGCACAGGGAATGCTCGAGATGAAAATATCGCAGCTCAAGGACCTTGTGGCCAATTCGCGCATCATCGACGAGAGCAATCTCAACAACGAGGAGGTGCAGATACTCAACCGTGTCAAGATTAAGAATCACACCAACGGCATGACGATGGAGTACACCATCGTAGCCGACTCCGAGGCCAACCTCAAGGAGAAGAAAATCGGCAGCTCCACCCCCATCGCCCAGGGTCTGCTCGGCCATAAGCTCGGCGAGATTGTCGACATCCGCGTCCCCGCCGGTGTCATGAAATTCGAGATTGTCGAAATCAGTTTCTAATCCCCCCTAATTCCGCCCTCCGTGGCCATACACTCATGACTATTTTCTCCAAGATAGCCGCCGGAGAGATTCCCTCCTATAAGGTTGCGTCCGACGACAAGCATTACGCGTTTCTCGACATCAATCCCGTGGCCAAGGGTCATGTACTCGTAATCCCCCGCCGCGAGGTTGACTATATCTTTGACCTCACCGAGGAGGAGTACCGCGACCTCACCCTCTTTGCCCGCCGCGTGGCCAAGGCCATCGAGAAGGCTATCCCCTGCGCCCGTGTGGGCGTGGCTGTGGTAGGTCTTGAGGTGCCGCACACCCACATCCACCTCCTCCCCATCAACAGCGAGGCCGATATGGACTTCTCCAAAAAGCATTCTTTCCCCGCCGAGGAGATGCAGGCTATTGCCGACGCCATTGCCAAGGAATTTGAATAATCCTGTTTGACCCGATTATAACGCGGGATATAAAAGGACAAAAGCCCCATAAGTAACAAATAACACACTTTTGTCACTTATGAGGCTTTTGTCCTTTTGTATCCCGGGGCATGTTCTAAACAGTTACAGCTTATGTCACTTTTGAAGGTTTGGATTGAGGCCATGCGCCTCCGCACATTGCCCGTGTCGCTTGCCGGTGTGATTTTTGCCGGTGCGCTCGGCGCGCTTGCCTGGCACTTCTCGTTGGTGCCGTGGGTGATGTGTCTCGTGTTCGCCCTGCTCGCGCAGATAGCGTCAAACTTTGCCAACGAATATTACGACTTTAAGGCCGGTCTCGACAAGGCCGGACGCGAGGGTCCCCGACGTGGTGTCACCGAGGGCGACATCACCCCCGCCGCCATGAAGACCGCCACATTCCTGACGCTCGGACTTGCCTGTGCTGTGGGCATAGTGCTTGTCGCGCTCTACGGCGAGTGGTGGATGTATCTCGTCGGAGTGGCCACGGCTCTCGGAGTCATGGCCTACAGCACAGGGCCTTATCCGCTGTCGCATCATGGGCTCGGCGAGGTGGCTGTCGTGGCTTTTTTCGGCATCATACCTGTGTGCCTGACCTATATGCTCATGGGCGGAGCTTTCAGCTGGTGGCTCTTGGCGATGTCAGTAGGCGTCGGTCTGATGGGGGCCAACGTGCTTGTGGTCAATAATTACCGCGATATCGAGGATGACCGCGCCGCCGGTAAGCGCACCCTTGCCGTGAGACTCGGACTCAGAGCCATGTCGAGCCTCTATCTCGCCAACGGCTTCATGGCCGTAATCCTCACCATGCCGGCATGGCTTGCCGCATCGCGATGGGGATGGGTAGCACCGTGCGTGTATCTTGTACTGCATTTCATGCTCTATCTGCGTCTTGTCAGTCGTCGTGGCCGCGCACTCAACCCTCTGCTCGGCATGACGGCAGTGCTCATGCTCCTCTACGCCCTCGCGCTTGCCCTGATGGGAATTTAAAATTTAAAATGGAAAATTTAAAATTCTTGCATGGCAATAATAGAATGAAAAATTGAGAATGAAAAATTAAGAATTGGCTTCGCGACCCTGATGCATCGCGAAGCCAATTTTAAATTTTCCATTTTAAATTTTCAATTCTTTCAAAACCTCATTCCCACGGCGGCGGTGAATGAGATGATGGTGTTGAGATGGGTCATGTCGCCCGTGTTGTAGTTGATGAATCCCTGCGCCCGGGTGGTGAATGAGGCAAACAGGGCCTTGTGGTTATACACGGCGGCGATGTTGATGCGGAAATTGTTGGCTACCTGCGTGCGCGTGTCGCGCTCGATTTCGGTGTTGAACAGTTTGCGGTAGCCTATGGCCGCCATGCCTGTGGCGTTGATAAGCCAGCGGCGGGGCTTGAGCACCCAGTTGTAGGCATATCCGCCCATCACGCAGTAGCTGCGGTATTCCGAGCGATATTCGGGAGTCTCGAGCGGGGAGTGTTCGAGCATCTCGGGGGGCAGACCCGAGAAGTTCATCTCTATGTGCTGTTCGGTGAAGTTGAAGCCCACGAGTGCCGTGCCGGCATTGTGTAGCTGATATTTGGAATAGCTGTAGGCCGCACCCTGCGAGTAGCGGTAGTGGTTGAAAAACCAGTAGGCGTCAAACGTCTTGGAGTCGGTCGATGTGTCGCTGAATTTGTAGCGTATATGATGGCCGCCGTTATAGTCGTCAAACTGTGTTATAATCATTCCGCCCGTCGAGGAGACTGTCTGGTAGTTAAGCGAGAAACGCGAGCAGGTGAAGTCGAGGTTGAACGTGCGGCGGTTGGCCGGGTCAGAGAAAAGTTTGTTGATATTCCACATGTAGCCCACGCTCACGGCCATGAAGCTGAGCGAGAAACCGGCGTCACTGTAGAGGTCGGAGTGCATATTGACAGCCGACTGCTTGGGAAACAGCATTGTCGATGTCTCCATCCAGTTGTAGCTCTTGCCTTGCAGTTTCCAGTTCTTGCCCGTCCCCACCACGTAGGTCGTGTCGTAGGAGTTGAATGTGCGGTCGCCCCAGTTGTAGACGTTGAGGCAGAAACGCGGAAAGCGCGGATAGCACACTTTCGGGTCGTGGATATGAAAACCGTTGTCAATAAGCTGCTTTATCCAATAGGTCTTGCTCACGTCGCGGCAACATGTGTCGGCGGTCGCAGTTGTCATGGAGTCCGGGGTCTCGACCTCCGCACGGGCGATGAAACCTATTGTCACAGTCATTACAAGGATGATGAAGAGACGACACATAACTGTCGGCAAAATTACGAAAAAATCTTGTAATTTTCATCTTATCTTGCGCCATGCCATGCCCGTTATACCAAAATTCCCGACTAAACGGCTAATGAGCCGGAGCGGTGCATGCCGCTTGTCCGTTTTAGTGACATTTGAGGTTTAAATGTTAAATTATAGTTAAAAATAGGTACTATGTATTGCAAAGTACCATACGGTGTATGTATCTTTGCAGTGCCAAATAACTCTAAAACGTTCGGTCATGAACATTGACAACTTAAAATCGCAGATGCGCAAGGGTATGCTCGAATTCTGCGTGCTTCTCATCCTCAAGCGTGGGGACGCCTACGCCTCCGAGATGATAGCACGCCTGAAGGAGGCTCATCTGATAGTGATGGAGGGTACGCTCTATCCTCTGCTCACGAGACTCAAGAATGACGGACTTCTCTCCTACCGATGGGAGGAGTCGACCCAAGGCCCCCCGCGCAAGTATTATTCCATCACACCCGTCGGCCATCAGTTCCTCGAGCAGCTCCAGGAGTCCTGGGACGAGATTGCATCGGCGGTAACAATCCTTCAACTTGACTACACCAACAAATATCTGCCGCAATGAAAAAGACATTCCAAGTAAATATTAACGGCAAAATCTATCATATCGACGAGGATGCCTACACGCTCCTTCAGAATTATCTCTCCCAGCTCCGCGACGCCTTTCCCGGCGAGGAGGGGCAGGAGATAGTCGGCGACATCGAGTCGCGCATCTCCGAACACTTTGACCAGCGCATTGCCTCGGGGGTGCTCGTAATCGTTATCGATGATGTCAACCACGTAATCAGCATCATGGGCCGTCCCGACGAGATTTCCGACGAGGCGGGGTTTGAGGCCGATACGCGCAGCGAGGGCTCGCGCCCCGCACCGGCACCCGCTCCCGCCGGCTCGCAGTCGTCAGCCGCCGGTGTGCCCCCTTACACCGGCACTACGCCTCCGCCGTTCAGTAAGAAACTGTTCCGCGACGAGCGTCACAAGGTGTTTGGCGGTGTGCTTGCCGGACTCGCTCAGTATCTCAACTGGGACGTCACCGTGCTGCGCATTCTCACCGTAGTGGCCACAATCTCGCTCGCCGGGTGGGGACTGTTCTGGTCAGTTATCCTCATTTACCTTGTCTGCTGGATGGTCATTCCTGCCGCACGCACTCCCCGTCAGATTCTTGAGATGCGCGGCGAGCCGGTGACGGTCGACAATGTCGGTCAGACGGTCATAAACAACGCCGAGCCCCCCGTGGCTCCCGTGCCGCAGGGCAACGGGGCGGTTAACTTTATCAATAACATCTTTCTCGTAGTTGGTCGCGTGATACTCGTCATACTCGGTTTTGTCAGCGGTATTGTCGGACTTTCCACCGCCATCGTCGGACTTGTAGTCATCGCAGGCATCTGCTGCCTCTACTTCGCGTCGAGCGAGTCGTTGCTCTCGGCCTTTGACATATCTATGGCCACGCCATATCTCGAAGGGTGGGGTATAGCCCTGATTCTCTTCTCGGTAGCCCTCCCGGCATTCTGCCTGTGCCGTGTAGGCATCGGCACACTCTTCAAGGCTCCCGGCATGTCGCTGCCCGCAGTTGTGGCGGTGATAGTGCTTGAGGTGCTTATGATAATCGGTGCGTGTGTGCTCATGAATCTCTCCGACTCCTATTGCTTCGAGACGTTCGATTCTTTCGCCTCCTCAACCGTCCATCCCGTGATATACGCGCTTCCGGCCCTTGCCCTTCTCCCTATAATCTGCATCTGACATAACCCCTTTCACCTCATACAGCAACATC
This sequence comes from uncultured Duncaniella sp., assembly GCA_910584825.1. Classification (GTDB taxonomy): domain Bacteria; phylum Bacteroidota; class Bacteroidia; order Bacteroidales; family Muribaculaceae; genus Duncaniella. Next base: position 7,604 of record CAJUCI010000041.1, read on the forward strand.
ATCACCATTATGAAAAGATTACTTTCATCACTCCTCATCGCCCTTATGGCGGTAGCGGCCTATGCCGCCGAGCGGTCACTGACCCTAAAGGGCACGATTAACTCCATCTATGTCTCGGCCGGAGTGGATGTGAAATACGTCCCCGGCAATTCCCCTGCCCGAGTCAGCATTACAGGCCCGAAGGAATATGTGGGCAATGTCGAGGTGACTCTGCGCGAAGGACGGCTGCATATAACGAGCAAGCGGGAGACTAAAAATAAGTTTCTCGGACTCGTGAAGTTCACCGGCAACAAGCGTCTCAAGGGTGTCAAGGTCACGCTCTACGCCCCTCCTGTGGCAAATATCGAAGTAAGTTCGGGTGCTGAGCTTGAGGCTGTCGCGCCCATCAATCTCCCCGGCAAGGCGGCAACGCTTTCAGCCTCGTCGGGCAGTGACCTGGAGATAGAGTGGCTCAAGTGCGAATCGCTTGAATGCACGTCAAGCTCGGGCGCGGATATTGAGATAGACCTGCTCACGGTGCGCACCGCCTCGTTTGACTCCTCGTCAGGCTCTGACATAGATGTTGACAATCTCACTGCCGAAGGGGTCAAGGCAACCTCATCGTCAGGCGGCGACGTATCACTGGGCGGAGCGGCACAGCGCGCCAATCTGCGCGCCTCGTCGGGCGGCAGCGTCAACGCCCGCAAGCTCACATGCCCCGCCGTCAACGCCAAAGGCTCATCCGGCGGCTCCGTCAAGACACGGTAAATACCAGGTTCCAAAAAGGGACATAAGAACATAAGAGACACAAGTAACATAAGTTTTTAATCCGTTGACAGTAAACGATTGTCGACAAATAAAACTCTTATGTCACTTGTGTCTCTTATGTTCTTATGTCCCTTTTTGGAATTATGGTTACTTATCGGTGAGGTATGATTTGTAACGCTTGGGGTCGTTGATGATGTCGAGGGCGGTGCTGAAGATGTTGTTGGAGGGGTTGACCACACGGAAGTAGGTCGACTGCTCGAAGAGGTCGCGGCCTATGAGTCCTTTAAGTATCGTCTCGAGATAGGGGCGCGAGATGTCATAAGCCTCCTGCTTGAACTCCACACTGTCCCTGATGCCGGTGTCGATGAGCCCCTGCATCATCTCGGGGGTCACGGTGAAGTCGCGGATAAAGGCATCCTCGTTGCGGTATTTCTTTTTCAGTGCGGCGCGGTTGTCGTCGACATAGCGGAGGCTGTAGTTGTTGATTGAGCCTTTGGCCACAAGGTCGCGGTAATAGTCGGTGTAGAATGTGGTGTCGAGCGGCACGAATTCGTCGGGCATGATGCCGCCGCCTCCATAGACGGGACGGTGCAGACGCAGTGTGCTGAAACGGAGCGAGTCGGGGAACTGAGCGATGGAGTCGACCGAACTGAGCTCGCCCTTGAGGTAGCGGTTGGCTATGTCGTTGCGGTAGTCGTCATCGTCGCCGTCGGCATACGGTTTTTGGATGCAGCGGCCCGAGGGGGTGTGATAGCGGGCCACGGTCAGGCGCATCATCGAGCCGTCGGGGAAGGGGAACGGTCGCTGCACCAGGCCCTTGCCGAATGTGCGGCGGCCCACGATGACTCCGCGGTCATTGTCCTGGAGCGCGCCCGAGAGGATTTCGCTTGCCGAGGCCGAATACTGGTTGACCATCACCACCACGCGTCCGTCGAGGTATTTGCCGTCTGAATTGGCCTCATAGCGGCTCGAACCGTTTTTGGGCGAGTCGGTGTAGACTATCAGGTCGCCCTTGCGCAAAAACTCGTTGGCAATCTCGGTCGAGGGCTTGAGATAGCCGCCCCCGTTGTCGCAGAGGTCGATGATGATGTGCTTCATGCCGCGCTTGGAGAGCGACTTCATGGCCTCGCGCACCTCGTCGGTGGTGGTGCCGGCAAAGCGGGCCACTGAAATGAAGCCTACGCTGTCGTTAATCATATAGGTGGCGTCGACGCTGTAGATGGGTATCTCATCGCGCTTGACCGAGAACTCCAGCGGCTCGGCGGTGCGCTTGCGCATCACCTTGAGTCGTGCCATGGTGCCGCGCGGACCGCGGAGCACCTTGAGGATTTCGGCGTTTTTCATGCCCACGCCCGAAATTACGGTGTCGTTACATGAGATTATGCGGTCGCCGGGCAGTATGCCTACGCGCTCCGAGGGGCCTCCGGCCACCGACTCGATGACATAGAGCGTGTCGTTGGTCATCTGGAAGCGTATGCCTATGCCTGAGAAGTTTCCGTCAAGAGGCTCGGTGAGTTCGCGGGTCTCCTCGGGGTTGGAGTAGGTGGAGTGGGGGTCGAGGTCTTTGAGCATGGCTATGATTGCGTCCTCGACCACCTTGGTGGTGTCAATCTCGTCGACATAATAGTTGGCGATAATCTGCTGGGCGAATGCCAGCTTGCGGTCAGGCGAGAGTTTTACGTCGGCATGCGTCAGGGCGCATGATGCGGCGGCGATGAGTGTTGCTAATAATATTAATGTCCTTTTCATGGGAGGTATTGTGATACGTCATGCCCGTGGGCGGCAAGCTCGCGGACCATTGAAGATGATATGTAGCTGAGTTGAGGGAGGGAATACAGGAGTATGGTCTCGATGCCCGAGATGGCGCGGTTGATGTCGGCAAGATTGCGCTCATACTCGTAGTCGGCCACCGAGCGCACTCCGCGCAGCATCCACTGTGCCCCCTCGCGCCGGCAGGCATCGACGGTCAGGCCGTCATAGGCTATGACCTTGACCCTCGGCTCGGAGGCGTAGAGTGCGGCTATGTGGCTCACCCTCTGCTCCACGCTGTCGGCCGAGCTTTTGGTCGGGTTGTAGCCGATGGCTATAACGAGACGGTCGCATAGCGGGAGGGCACGCTCCACAATCGATGCGTGCCCTATGGTGAAGGGGTCAAATGTGCCTGGAAACAGCAGAACCATACCTGGGGGGAATTTAGTAGATGACAAAAAATGAATTTTGTCGGTTATATTGTTGATTTTTAATT
>CAJUCI010000042.1 GCA_910584825.1 uncultured Duncaniella sp.
GGTATCAACGATATCGGTTAAGCTCAGCCACGGACATTTGCCCGTGTCCCGATATATCCCCTGATTATCATGGGTTGGCAAACAAAAAACTTATGTCGCTTTTGTCTCTTGTGTCGTTGTTGTATGTCTTTCCGGGCGGGTCACACGGCATTACGGCTCGTATGGTATGCGGAAGCGGTCGAGCATGGCCTTGAAGTTGTCCTGGGCTGTCAGGCATGTGTCCATGAGGTAGCCTTTGATGCCTGGCCAGTGGTGTAGCCCGTTGTAGTAGTACATCTTCAGGTCGTCGGTGATGATGAACGGCACATAGCCGAGTCTGAGACATTCGCGGAACATTATCAGCCGGCCCACACGTCCGTTGCCGTCCTGAAAGGGGTGAATGGATTCAAATCGGTGGTGAAAATCAATCAGGTCCTCGAATGAGGGGTGGCTTTTCGCGTTGTATTCCTGCAATAGGGATTTCATCTCGTTGCCTACATCTTCGGGCATGACTGTGTCGTTGCCGCCGACCTCGTTGGGCAGGAGTTTGTAGTCGCCGACATTGAACCACTCTTTGCGCTCGTCGGATGTGCCTGATTTCAGCATCCTGTGCAGCTGTTTGATGAAAGCCTCGGTGAGCTGGCTGTCAGTGTTGATGATTATGTGGTCGATGGCGCGGAAGTGGTTGGCTGTCTCGATGATGTCATCTACGTTGACTGCCCGGTCGGTGATGCCTATGGTGTTTGTCTCGAAGATATAGCGTGTCTGGTCGTGGGTGAGACGGCTCCCTTCCATGTGGTTGGAGTTGTAGGTGAACTCGATTTGTATGCGATGGTATATGCCTCCCTTTGTCTTGCCTGACATTTGTTCGCGCAGCATTGTGAGCAATGGTGATTGTTTCGCAGAGTTATGTGTCATGTCATCGGCAATTTGGGGGTTATTTGATATTGCAAATATACGTGATTTTGCCGATACGGGCAAAGATTTCATAAGTCGGTGCGGGGACTATGTAATAAATATCCGTGGCGAGACGCGGCGGGCGTGGCGGTTGTGGCACTTTATGCGTTTCTTAGGACTCGGGGTGGAGGCGGCAGGAGCGTCGGGAGTGTCGGGTGGGGGAGGGGTGTGGTCTGTCGGGTCGTCGTCGGGTAATGGTTGTGGCTCGTTGGCTGAAGGGGACGGTGTCTGCTGTGGTGTGGCTTCAGGATGTGGCGGTGACTGAGGGGTTGTATTGTCGGCAGGAGGTGGCTCGGACGGTGAGGGGGAGTCGGTGGCGGTTTCCTGCATTTTGGCTTCGCGGCGCAGACGGGCTCGTTCGCGGGCGGCTCGCGAGCGTTCGATGGCGGCGTCGATGTCCTGACGGAGTACGAGAAAGGCGAGGTGGGCGAGGGGCGGCAGACTGTAGTGGGCACCACGGTTGCCGTCAAGATAGGCGTCGAGGGCTCGGAGCATCGGGGCGGGGTCCATGATGTAGCCTGAGTAGACATCCTTGATGCGCGCCACGAAGCGGTCGTAGGCTTTTTGCGAGATGCGGCGTCGGCGCGTGGCGGAGTGCCTTGGTTGCGTGGCGGTTGATGAGTCATTGCGGGTCATGGTGATATACGGTGTTGAGATTTTCCACAAAATTACACATCGCTCCACCCCGAATAGGTGCGATAATGCCGCGAATAAGTAAAAAAATAATGGATAATGTTTTGTGATTAGAATAATTAGATTTAAATTTGCGGTAACATACTTACCCCGCTTCCCGTAAGACCAGCGCGCTCAGGGTAAGTTTTTTCTTTTATATGACACTTGCTATATACAACAAACCTCAGATTTCCGTGTCAGAGCAGATAAGGCTTCTAAAATCGGATGGACTCGCGTTTGCAGATGAAAACAGGGCTCAGCATATTTTGGAAAACATAAGTTTGTTCAGACTTAAAAGCTATCTCAAGCCATTGCGTCAGCATGATAAGAGGTCGTTTAAGGCCGGAGCGAGATTTGAGGATGCATATTCTTTGTACAAGTTTGATTCGGAGCTGCGCAAAATGCTGTGCTCTGAATTTGAAAAGATAGAGGTGTCTATACGCACGAGGCTGTCATTTACCATGAGTGATACGAGTGGAATATACTGGTTTATAGATGCTGACAATTTCAGAGATTCCGGCCGTCATGCGACGCTCGTTAATAAGCTGAGAGATGAACTCGGGCGCAGTGACGATGATGCCATAGTGAGATTCAAAAGTATTTATAGTAACGAGTTTCCGCCCAGCTGGATGATTTCAGAAGTGAGTTCATTCGGTACACTCTCGATGATATACCGCTGGCTTAAGGCGGGTCATGCGAGGCGTAACCTTGCCAGGTTTTATGGCCTGTCTGATACTGTCATGGAGTCCTGGCTGCATTCTATTGTGTATGTGAGGAATATTTGTGCTCATCATAGCAGGCTCTGGAACCGTAGACTGAGTATTAATGCCATATTGCCACGTAACACCCATCTTCCGTTTATTAAGATTCCTGTGGATAACAAGAGGGTATATTATGTGATGGCGATAGTGCTGTATTTTATGCAGACGGTGAATCCGCAAAATACATTCGCGATACGTCTGAAGGCTTTGCTCTTGAAATATCCGAAAGTTGATGTGCGGGCTATGGGGTTTCCTGCCGGTTGGGAGCAGGAATCTTTGTGGCAATAAAGTCGATTTTTCCGGATGGTGACGGTGCGATAATGACGGTGCGGTAGAAAATTATTAAGCCGGGGGGATGAAAATTAGAAAACTCTTCATGAGGAGTGTCGGTTAATTTGCGTACCTTTGCGGTCTGAAATCCGAAAAAAACTTCGCGACGCATGATAAAGTATTACAATCATACATCACCTTTCCATCTGGAGTTCGGCGGCACGCTTGAGCATCTGCGCATTGCATATCACACTTATGGCACGCTCAATGAGCGGGGCGACAATGTGGTGTGGGTGTGCCATGCCCTTACCGCCAACAGCGATGTGGCCGACTGGTGGCCGCATACGGTGGAGGAGGGGATGTTTCTCGACCCGTCGCGTTATTTCATAGTGTGCGCCAATATCCTCGGGTCGCCCTACGGCACTACGGCTCCGCTGCACACCAATCCTGCCACGGGCAAGCCTTATTATGGCGATTTCCCGAAATATACGATACGCGATATTGTGAACGCTCACCGTGTGCTGGCCGATGCGCTGGGCATCGGGCGGGTGCATACGCTGGTGGGATGCTCGGTGGGCGGATTTCAGGCCGTGGAGTGGGCCGTGATGGAGCCTGACCGTTTCGAGCGGCTCGCGCTCATGGCTACTGACGGCGTGGCTACCCCCTGGACCATCGCCATAGACGAGAGCCAGCGCATGTGTATCGAGGCTGACTCGACCTATGGAGAGCCGCGCCCCGACGCGGGTGCCGCCGGACTGGCCGCCGCGCGTGCCATCGGTCTGCTGAGCTATCGCGGCCCTTCGGGCTACAATCTCACTCAGCGCGACACGGAGGAGTACCCCGCGCCGCGCCGCGCCGTGTCGTATCAGCGTTATCAGGGCGAGAAGCTGGTGAAGCGTTTCGACGCGTATTCCTATCATGCCATCCTCGACTCGTTTGACACTCACGATGTGGGGCGCGGACGCGGGGGGATGTACACGGCCCTCTCGGCCATCAAGGCGCGGACGATGGTGATAGGTCTGACCACCGACATCGTGTTTCCGCCGGCCGACATGATAGCCCTCGCGGCGCGCATACCGGGGGCTGAGTATGCCGAGATTCACTCGCCGTTCGGCCACGACGGATTTCTCGTGGAGTATGGCCAGCTCAACGCGCTGATGAAACCGTTTATGCAGAAATGAAAGATACCACCAAAGGTTACATACTCGGGGCCTTGGCCGCCATAAGCTATGGCACAAATCCGCTGTTTGCCGTCCCCCTTTACGAGCTTGGGCTCACGGTGGGGTCGGTGCTGTTTTACCGCTATGTCGTGGCCACGATACTGCTCGGGCTGGTGATGTGGCGGCGGGGCAACAGTTTCAGGCTCGCGCGCCGTCAGGTGCCGCTGATGTTTCTCCAGGGCGTGCTCTTCGCGCTGTCGTCGGTGGGACTGTTTGAGGCCTACAAGTATATGGACGTGGGGCTGGCGTCGACCATGCTGTTTGTCGAGCCGGTGATGATAGCGTTGATACTGTGGGTGTTCTACCGCCAGAGGATTTCGCTGTCGACGTTCTGCGCCATCGTGATTTCGCTTGCGGGCGTGGTGTTCATCGCCAATCCGGGGCCGGGGGCCAATGTCTCGGCCAAGGGTGTGGCCTATGTGATGTTTGCCTCGCTGAGTTATGCCGTGTATATGGTGCTGATTAACAAGACCTCGCTGCAGCGGCTGCCGGGCACGACGCTGACGTTCTACTCGCTGCTGTTCGGCATAACGGTGATGGTGATTAAGGTGGGCTGTCTGACCGAGCTTCAGCCGATACCGCTTGTGCCTGTGGGCATTGCGAGTGCGGCGGGGCTGTCGATATTCCCGACCATAGTGTCGATTCTCACCGTGGCGGTGGCCGTGCAGCTGATAGGGTCGGTGCCGGTGTCGATACTCGGTGCGCTCGAGCCTGTCACGGGCGTGCTCATCGGTGTGCTCATCTTTGGTGAGATTCTTACTGTCAAGGCTGTGATAGGCATAGTGCTGATTCTCGCCGCCGTGATGGTGCTCGTGACGCATCCGCGTAAATTGCTGAAAAATGGTAAAGCAATGTTTCATAATTTTCGGCTGTCTGGCCGTCGGTGAGGCCATAGTGTGGCTCACCGGGATTAGTATTCCCGGCAGTATCTTAGGTATGCTGTTGTTGACTTTTCTACTTGAAAAGAAGGCACTTAAAGTTGAGGACGTGGCACCGATGTGCCGCTTCCTTGTGTCAAACATGGGATTCTTTTTCGTGCCTCCGGGCGTGGCCCTGATGTTGTATTTCGATGTCATCGCCGAGTCGTGGCTTGCCATAACGGTGGCCACTATTGTCAGTACGGCATTCGTCCTGTTGGTTACGGGGCGCGTGCATCAATTCTTCCGCCATGCAGTTCATAGAAAGTGACATTTTTCTTGTGGCCCTGACGTTCGGGGTCTATTTCGGAGCGGTGCGCCTGCGCGATATGACAGGCATAAGCGCGCTCCATCCCGTGCTTGTGACGGTGGCCGTGCTCATCGGTCTGCTCGAGGTCACGGGCATAAGCTATGAGACCTATTCGCGCCCGGGCCATATGATAGAGTTCTGGCTCAAGCCGGCAATCGTGGCTCTCGGCCTGCCGCTCTACACTCAGCTCAGGGCTATACGCAAGCAGCTGGTGCCCATACTCATGTGCGAGCTGGCGGGGTGTATCGTGGGCATAATTTCGGTGGTGCTGATAGCCAAGTGGATGGGGGCTTCGCGCGAGGTCATCATATCGCTCGCGCCCAAGTCGGTGACCAATGCCATTGCCATCGAGATTACCGGCCAGCTCGGCGGCATCCCTTCGCTCACGGCTTCAATCGTGGTGCTCGTCGGGCTGCTCGGCGCAGTTGTCGGGCTTAAGGTATTGAGCATCGGCAATATTTCAAGCCCTGTGGCTCAGGGTATAAGCATGGGCACGGCGGCGCATGTAATCGGCACGAGCCGAGTGAACCAGCTGTCGGAGCGTTACGGCGCGTATGCCACCGTGGGGCTTATCATCAACGGTGTCCTTACTTCGGTCCTCGCGGGTCCTCTGCTCCATCTGATGGGGATTTGAGGATGGATAACAGTCTGAGTACGTGCTATTTTGATGCAGGGGCAGGAGCGGAGGGCGTCGAGGCAATGGCCTTGCCGGGGACGGTGTCGATGGTGAGGACGTCTGCGCCGGATGTGTCGTTGAATAGCTGCAGGCCGAATGCGGGCGCGGTCACGGCAATGTGCTCGAAGAGCGCGCTCTGGATGGCCTCGTAGGCTGTCCAGGCCGTCGTTGCGGTGAAGCACCATATCTGGAGCGGTATGCCGTATTCAGTCGGGGCCATCAGGCGCACGAGTATCTGCTGTGACGACGAGATGGAGGGGTGTTCAAGCAGCCATTCGCACAGGTAGGCGCGGTAGAGGCCCAGATTGGTCTCGGTAGTGCCGTTGACGGTGGCCAGGCCGGGGTCGAATATCGGTTTGCCGGAGGCTTTGAGCTTGTCTACGTAAGGCTTGAGTATGGGGAACTGTGCCACAATCTTGTCGATGAATTCAGGCGTGGCCTCGGTGATGGAATACATGTCCACAAGCACCGAGCGGGCTATCTGACGCACGCCGCTGGCACTCATGCCGCGCCAGTTCTGGAACGAGCCAGAGATGAGCGTGTAGGGGGGGAGGGTGACGATGGTGTTGTCCCAGTTCTGCACCTTGACGGCTGTGAGCGAGACGTCGATGACGATGCCGTTGGCTATGGTGGAGGGCACCACAATCCAGTCGCCCACGTGGAGCATATCGTTTTGCGAGAGCTGCAGTCCGGCCACCAGGCCGAGAATGCTGTCCTTGAACACCAGCATAAGCACTGCGGCGAATGCGCCGAGGCCGGTGAGCAGCGCGACGGGCGACTTGTCGACAATGATGGCCACACACACGATGGCCGTAATGACCCACAGGATGCCTATGACGGTGTCGAGGATACCGCGGATGGGGAGGTTGCGGGTGTTGCGTTCGCGGTCAAACCGCATCCAAGTGAATGACATCACCGAACATATGGCCATGCATATGACCACGGATGTGTAGACGAGCAGTGCGCGTATGATTATCGTGTTGAGCATCGAGTCGCCCGTGAAGGCAAACGGCAGCAGGGCCAGGATGACGAGCGGAGGGATGATGCGGCAGCAGTGTGAGAGCACATGTTTCTCGGCAAGGTCGGCGGCGAGCGACGGCGACCGCACCATCACAATCTTGCGGATGATGAGCCTCACCGCATTGCTGACGAGCCAGCCGATGACTAAGGCTGAGCCTACGATGATGGCCACATAGATTACCTCCTCAATCATCTGATTGCGTTGAAGACCGAAGAGGTCGAGCAGTTTGTGGATATGCACCAGCAACCACTGTGCCACTTTGTGCGAGGGAATGATTTCAGCTGCTAACATGACTGATATAGTTAAAAACGTGTATCCTTTTAACACTCCAACCTCGTGGAGGGTTTTCGGATTTGCCGCATATTAGCTACTTTTGTGGCATGATATTGGCCGGAATATTACAGTCGGTAGAGTTTTACGTCATGGCAGCCGTGGTGGCCGCAATGATAGTGGCGTTGTGTGCCCGTTCGGACAGCCCCGGGCCGGTTAGGGAGATACTTCTCGCAGGGGTTATTTCGCGTGAGAGCGACGTGCGTGGCGACGACTCCGACCCGCGTATCGAGCTGATATGCAACGATGACGGCAGCGTATTGCTCCGACGCCACGGGGTGAGAGGAGTGAACGAGACCGGGGCTGTGAGCCTGGCCATAGAGGTGAAGGGGTTTGATGTGAAGATACGCGAGCGGGTGGTGACGGGGCGCGGTGACGGCGAGCCGGTCGACACGGCATCGTTCATTCTCGATTTCATGGCCCGGGAGCACTACTTCATCTCCTACGTGTCCGACTCCACCCCCTTCGCCACATCGCAGACCGCCTCGCTCACCCTCAGCAACCGCCCCGGCAACAGGGTGGAGAAGAGGCTGATATGAGAGAGGGGGAGCATGCTGTCGCTTATACAGTCAGGCTGCATATCCATCGGATTTAATTGAAAATAAATTTGTAAAGGAAGGCAAAATGCTGTAAATTTGTAGGTCGTTACGGCAGGAAAGGATTTTTTCTTGCCGTGATGAATCCAAACCTTAAGACAAAACCACGATTTTAAACATAATGAGTGCTACTACCCATGATAAGTCACGCCGGGCTGTGATAGCAGGAGCCGGCCCTGCCGGTCTGACCGCTGCAACTGAATTTCTACGCAACACTGACATCCATCCTGTTGTCTACGAGGCCACTGCCGAGATTGGCGGTATATCCAAGACTGTCAACTATCACGGCAACCGCATAGATATAGGCGGTCACCGCTTCTTCAGCAAGAACGAGCGCGTGATGAACTGGTGGCGCAAACTAATGCCCATGCAGTCGGCCCCGGCACTCGATGACAGACTGCTCGAGCGCGATGTCACACTTGACCCGTCGGGCAACGACCCGGAGATGACCGACCGCGTGATGCTGGTGCGTAACCGTGTGTCCAGGATATATTATCTCCGCAAGTTCTTTGACTATCCCATCTCTCTGAGCTGGCGCACGTTTGCCAACATGGGCCTGTGGCGCACGGTCAAGGCCGGCACGGGATACCTGTGGTCTACGATGTCAAAGCGTCCCGAGGACTCTCTTGAGAACTTCTATATCAACCGCTTCGGCGCGCCGCTCTACGGGATGTTCTTCGAGGACTATACCGAGAAGGTGTGGGGCGTCCACCCCTCCAAGCTCGGTGCCGACTGGGGGTCGCAGCGCGTAAAGGGGTTGTCGATACTTGCCATCATAAAGGACATGCTATCCAAGAGTTTCGGCTCGAAGAAGGGGTCAGACAAGGTTGAGACCTCGCTCATTGAGGAGTTCATATATCCCAAGCTCGGTCCGGGTCAGCTGTGGGAGACAGCTGCGTCAGACATGGTTGCCGCCGGCGGTGACCTGCATATGCAGACGTCGGTCAAGAAAATCCACGTCAAAGGCAACCGCGTTGAGAGTGTAACGGTCGAGAAGGACGGAAAGGAGGAGACGGTTGAGTGTGACTATTTCCTGTCATCCATGCCTATACGTGACCTTGTGGCCGCACTTGACGGCATTGACATCCCCGAGGATGTCAGGCGAGTGGCGGCCGAACTTCCCTACCGCGACTTCATGACGGTGGGTCTGCTGGTTGACAAGCTCGCGATAAAGAATGAGACCAAACTGCGCACGTACGCCTCACGTGTGCCCGACACATGGATTTACGTCCAGGAGCGCGATGTGAAGCTGGGCCGCATCCAGGTGTTCAACAACTGGTCGCCCTACATGGTCAAGGATTACAAGGACAAGGTGTGGATTGGACTCGAATACTTCTGCCAGGAGGGTGACAGCCTGTGGAGCATGGACGACGCCTCGTTTATCGACATGGCAATCAAGGAACTGGTACATATCGGAGTCATATCGGGCAAGGATGTGGTGGATGACGCCGTGCGTATCCGCATCCGCAAGGCATATCCGGCCTATTTCGGCTCGTATTACGAACTTGACAAGGTCAAGGCGTTGCTTGATTCCATCGAGAACCTCTACTGCATCGGCCGCAACGGTCAGCACCGCTACAACAACATGGACCACTCCATGCTCACAGCAATGGAAGCCGTCGACGCCATCGCCTCAGGCACCACATCAAAAACAAACGTCTGGAACGTCAACACCGAAGAAGAATACCATGAGTCGAAGTGAGATAAGCCGGATGTTTCCTATAAATGCAATAAATTGTAAGATGAATTTGTAAGATGAAATTTCTTAAACTTAATCGGTGTGGTTACATGCTGATATGTATATGTGCGGCATTGGAGTTTTGTTACATTGGCGTAACATGGGGATTTTATCATTATAACGTAGACACTTGGTCATATTTCGGAGCATTTGACGTTTTGCTGTCAGGAGAGATTGATGCGAGCCGTCCGCCATTATATCCTGTGTTTATCGGTATTTGTAAAGCAATTGCCGGCAGCTTGATTAACGGTGCGATATTGATTGTAACAATACAATGTATCGTATATATGTTATCGGCATTTTATCTCGGCAAAATATGGGGACACGGGCAAATGTCCGTGGCTGAGCTTAACCGATATCGTTGATACCCGG
>CAJUCI010000043.1 GCA_910584825.1 uncultured Duncaniella sp.
GACCTCACTACAAGCCAAAATTAGATATCTTCAAATTTTTGTCATGTACTTAGGTAAAAATCATTGAAAATCAAGCCTCTAATGGCTCGATTCGACAGGCTTGATTATATTAATAAAAGTTAAACACAGTAAAGCGTCACAACCTGTCGGCTTGATGCCGGGCAGTGATGTGACGCTTATGGGGTGACAATGAGACTCGGGCTATCTGACGCTCACCTTGACTGACGAGCCGTCGACGGTGACAATGTAGAGTCCGGGTGCGAGTTGCGAGCCGACGGGCATTGACATTCCGGCGAGCGAGTGGATGGTAAAAGTGGTGTATTCGCCACGCGGGGTGATGATGCCGTCGGTTACGTCAACCTCGGGACGCTTGCCGCTCTCGGGCATGATGATGTCATCGATGCCCGACTGGAGGCTCTTGCCATAGATTGCAAATCCGCCGCCGAGCAGTTCGACACCTTTGGACGTAGCCGTAGGAGTAGTGCCGTAGCTCGAGGCCAAGAGTTCATAGCCGTCGGCGAGATTGACTGCCGCGCCGGTTTTGGCATGGTAGGGCATCACGACGGCCGAGCCTGTGACGGCGGGATTGACCACGAGATAGAGTTCGCTGTCGCCTGAGGCAAGTGATATGTAACGGGCTGTCTGCGAGCTGAGTGACGCCTTGCATGCGGCATCCTTGCCGAACATGTAGGGGTAGGCCGAACGCACTGCGCAGATGGATGAGTAGGTCTGGAAGAGACCTGCATAGTTCTCGTTTGACAGGTTGCTCCATAATACTTTCTTAGGAGACGTGTTGTTGTCGCCGTTCGAGCTTTTGGTAGACTGGTCTGCGCCAAGTTCTTCAAACTGCCATATCATGTGTGCGCCGGGTGCGATAATCATTTGCGCCGCAAGCGAGCCGAGGCGGCACGTAAGTGTTTCAATATTTTTTTTGACTTCAGTTACGCCGTAAGTCCTTGCCTTGTAGGCTACTCGCTCCTCGTCATGGCTCTCGGCATAGCTTACTGTCGAACCCCAAGTGCGATTTCCGTCGAGCGGGGCATAGAAGCGGTCGAGCGAGGCGTTGTTGAGATAGCCCATTGCATATTCGCAGGCCGCATTGTTGATATTGGCCCAGTTGATTTCGCCGTCGGCTGCCATCTCGTTCTCTTCCTGAGCCGTGGCAAGGTCTTCGTTGATGAAATATGCGTCGGGGTTGGTGAGGATGATGTGGTCGCGCAGTGCCTTCATGCGTTTCACGCGTGTGGCATTGTACTTATCGGTATTGGCGACCGAGGGGGTGGCATAGGTGTTGGTGGCGGCGTTGTAGGCTGTGCCGTATGAGTTGCTGTCACCCAGGCCCTTTACGAGGTCGAAACGGAAGCCGTCAACTTTGTATTCAGTCATCCAGTAGTTGAGGACGTCACACCACTGGCGGTGTACGAGGTCGTAATCCTGATTCCAGTCATTGAACACGTTATAGTCGTGGGGAGCTGAGCCGTTGAAGAATCGGCAGGGCGAGGTCTGGGAGTACATATTGTACCACGGGTGCAAGTTGTCGCTCTGATTGAACACCACGTCGAGGATTACGGCCAGGCCGCGCTTGTGGGCCTCGTCAATCAGTCGTTTGTAATCGTCGGGGGTGCCGTAGGCTTTGTCGGGTGCGAAATAGAAGTTAGGGTTATAGCCCCATGAGTTGTTGCCGCTGAACTCCATGATGGGCATAAGCTCGATGGCGTTGACGCCGAGCCCCTTGATGTAGTCGAGCGGAGAATCGTAGCCGAGACGGGTCAGTGCCTGGACCGGCTGCATGATTCGATTGACCGTGCCGTCTCCTTTTGCCTCACTGTTGGTGCCTGCGAAGTCGCGGATGAGTATTTCGTAGATTAAGAGGTCGCTCTGCTTTACCCCCTTGAAATCCTTGACAGTCCAGTCATAGCTTTCGCGGGCAGAGTTATAGACTGTCACGGGCACATCGGTGAGCTGGGCCGTAGGATAGGCGGGCAGGTTGGGGAATACGGTGGACGGGATGCTCTTGTCGTTCCACGGGTCGAGAACGAGATGGCCGTATGGGTCGCCGTTCTGGATGGCACCGTCTATAATATAATAGTATATATAGTCCTTGCCGTCATTGAGTCCGGCCACATTGGTCCAGAAATAGCGCACTCCGTCCTTGTCCTGATAGTTCATGAGCTGAGAGGGGGTGACGGCATAATTGTTCCACGACCCGACGAGAAGCACGTTGGTCTTCTCGGGTGCGCCGAGGCAGAATGTCACTGTGCCGTCGGCATTGGTCACGGGGCCCATTTCGGGAGTCCCGCCCGGATATGACTTGGCTGTGGATGAGGGGAATCCGTCGGGGAAGACTTCAACCACGATGTTGGCACCCGTGGCATTCTTGGCTTCCTTGGAGCGGTCGCCTGTGCGGAATACGAACACAAGCTGCTTCACCTGCTCTGACGCATCGGTGATGCCGTAGAATGTACGGATGTCGGGGATGTCAAGTTTCCAGGTGTTGGCTTTGACATATGTCATCTTGTACTTCGGGTCGTTGGTGTTCCAGTCCGAGGCGTGTTTCCAGTCGGTGTTGTCCTTGCTTGCCGAAGTGATTACGCCGGTGTGGGCATACACGGGAGTAGTCGATGCCACGCCCATCATGCCACGGTTGCCGCCGTCGGCATGAAAGGTAATGGTGATGCCTTTGGTCGATTGCGTCACGGTGACGGGTGTGGTGGTCACTACCTGGGCCATGACCGGCAGCGCGGCAAAGCACAGGAATGTCCACAGGAGGGAAAGAACCTTTTTCATGATAGTAAAAAATATGTAATTGATATAATCTCTTGTATATTAGTCATTAGTCACGCATAGTCAGGCCATCGGGTCGTAGGAGTCAGGGGGCATCGGAGATGGTGCAGATATGGCGTTTATGATGCTCCTGAGCAGGGCTGTGTAGCCGATGTCAAGACAGGCTGTGGCCGAGGGTGAGTCGCCCGGATTGAGCAGGCCCATGCCATGAAATGCGTGCGGAGCCTGCATGAGGGCATCCATGTCGGCAAGATGACGGCGGGCGAGTTCGAGAGCCTTGGCGGCCTCGCCGATGCGTATAAGACTCATGAAATAGGGGAGTGCCACGCCCGGCTCGGGGCGGCTGAGATTGGTGATTTCGCCGAGTGATTCCTCGACGATTTCCACCGTCTCGCGATACATTTTGCATCCATACCACAGTTCGGTGAGGAAACCGAGGTCGGGTGACGACACGAATTTTTCGCGGAACAGTCCTACGAGTTCCGCTGCAACATCGGGCCGGCCGTTGCTGATATGTTCCTTGGCCCAGGCCACGACTGTCTCGCGTGTGAATGTCGCGCTTTCGGCCACCTTTAATATATAAGGTGCCGCGCGGCGGAAATCGACATTCATCAGCAGGTCAATCGGCATCTGCGACATGGGGTAGCGCGAGATGGTCTCTTCGAGCAGTCTCACGGCTTCGTCTGCGCGGTCAAGCTCGATGAGTGTGGCCGCATAGGCGGCTGCATCTGAATCGTTGGCGTCGGGATGGTCGAGCACGGTGCGGAACACCCTGCTCACCTCCTCCTTGTCAACCCCGAGGCGATACATGGCGCGTCCCTTAAGCCGCAGGGCCTCGATGTAGGTGTCGTCGACGGCCAGGGCATAGTCGGCCGACGCGAGGGCGTCGTCGAAATTGCCCTGCGCAATCTGCACCCCGGCAAGCCTCACCCAGAAGTCGACGGTGAACGGCTCCATCATGGTCAGCTCCTCAAACAGCCGCTGGGCTGTCGGGAGGTCACACAGGTCCTCGGCACGGTCGGCGTACTCATATATAAAGGTGGGGGTGTAGGAGCATTTCGCCTCTACGCGCTTGCGGTTCTCCTCCACCCAGTCGAGCATATTGTTCTCGGCGCAGTAGTCCACGAGCTGTATCACATCCTCGTCGCCGAGGTCAGACGACGCGTCGACCATCTCTTCAAGCCGTGCGCGGGTCTCGGGCGAGTCGGATGCACCCTCGGCGCGGAGGGTGAGCAGACGGTTGAGCAGTCCACCGTTGCTCACGCGGTTGTTGACGTCGGCTGCGGCCTCCATCTCGCCAAACGAGGAGTAGAACCACGCGCGGCGCGTGGCCAGTGCCTCGCTCGACGGATAATGGCGCGCACCGTAGAGCAACACCTCCATCTTGACTATATAATTGTCCATGTCGGATGCGTAGTCAAATATCTCGATGAGGTCGGTCTCGTCGAAATATGCCTCCGGGTTGCCGGCCTTGACTATCTCCGATTCAAATTCGTTATACAGTCCCTGGCGTGAGTCGTCGTTTCCGTTGCTGTTTTCGTCCATGCAGTATTTATGCCGCCGCGAGGGCGGGATAGGGGTTTCTTACTTATTGATTTTCTCCCACGAGTCCTTGAGGGCGATTGTGCGGTTGAACACGGGGGCGTCGGGGGTCGAGTCGGGGTCGAGGGTGAAGTAGCCGATGCGCTGGAACTGCAGGGGCACTCCGGGCTTGGCAATCTCCACGAGGTAAGGCTCTACCTTGATGCCCTCCACTACCTTGAGCGAGTCGGGGTTGAGCATCTCGCGGAAGTCGCGCTCGGTCTCGGCGGCGGGATTCTCGACGCTGAACAGGCGGTCATAGATACGTGCGGTGGCGTTGACAGCCGTGGGGGCCGAAACCCAGTGGAGTGTACCCTTCACCTTGCGTGCGCTGCCGGGCAGACCGCTGCGTGTGTCGGGGTCGTATGTACAGTAGATTTCCTCGATGTTGCCCTCGGCATCCTTCTTGACGCCTGTACACTTGATGATGTATGCACCCTTGAGTCGCACCTCTCCGTCGGGGGCGAGGCGGAAGAACTTCTTGGGGGGATTCTCCATGAAGTCGTCACGCTCGATGTAGATTTCGCGTGAGAAGGGCATCTGGTGAGTGCCGGTCTCGGGTGCCTCGGGGTTGTTCTCCATCTCCACCATCTCGGTCTGGCCTTCGGGATAGTTGGTGATGACCACCTTGACGGGATTGATTACGGCCATGCCTCGGGTTGCTACCTTGTTGAGGTCGTCACGCACGGCATGCTCGAGGAGCGAGATGGAGTTGAGTGCCTCGTATTTGGTATAGCCGATGGCGTCGATGAAGTTGCGGATTGAGCGCGGGGTGAAGCCGCGGCGGCGCAAACCTGAGATGGTCGGCATGCGGGGGTCATCCCATCCGGCCACGAGCCCCTCCTTTACGAGCTGGAGCAGTTTGCGCTTCGACATCACGGTGTATGTGAGGTTGAGGCGGTTAAACTCTATCTGACGCGGGCAGTAGCTGTCATCGGCAAGCTCCTTGACGAAATACTCGTAGAGCGGACGGTGAACGGTGAACTCCAGCGTGCATATCGAGTGGGTGACACCCTCGAAATAATCGCTCTGGCCGTGGGCGAAATCATACATCGGGTAGACTTTCCACGTTGTACCTGTGCGGTGGTGGGGAGTCTTGATGATGCGATACATGATGGGGTCGCGGAAGTGCATGTTGGGGTTGGCCATATCAATCTTGGCGCGGAGCACACGTGCGCCCTCCTCAAACTCACCGGCATTCATGCGCTCAAACAGGTCAAGATTCTCCTCGACCGAGCGGTTGCGGTAAGGGCTCTCGATGCCGGGCTGGGTGGGGGTGCCCTTCTGGGCTGCTATCTCCTCGGATGTCTGGTCGTCGACATATGCCTTGCCCTCCTTGATGAGACGGATGGCGAGGTCATAGAGTTTGGGGAAGTAGTCTGAGGCATAGTATTCGCGGTCGCCCCAGTCAAAGCCGAGCCAGTGGATGTCCTCGCGTATGGCATCGACATACTCCACATCCTCCTTCACGGGGTTGGTGTCGTCGAAACGCAGGTTACATGTTCCGCCAAACTTTTCGGCGATACCGAAGTCCATGCATATAGCCTTGGCATGGCCGATGTGGAGGTAGCCGTTAGGCTCGGGTGGGAAACGCGTGTTGAGACGTCCGCCGTTCTTGCCGGCCTGAAGGTCATTATATACTGATTCCTCTACAAAGTTCATGCCACGGGCCTCGTTTTCGGCCGGGGTGACGGGAGTAGTAGCGTTAGTTTCCATATCTTGTCAGAAAGCGTATGTGATGCAGTGTTATAGTTGAAATGCAAATTTAGTGAGATTTTCCGTAAAATCCATCCCGCAGGACGGTTTTTTAGGGGCCGCCTCAAAACGACCTCTTAGAATATAAACAGTTTCAGCACATATATTATAATAAGAGCGTAGGTGCCGGCGAGCACGTCGTCCATCATCACGCCCCACCCGGCGGGAAACACCTGCTCGATTTTTCGACAGCCGAGCGGCTTGGTGATGTCGATGAGCCTGAACAGTCCGAAACCGAGCAGCGCGAATATCCATGTGTATTCGCCGCAGGGAGCCACGAGCAGGGGTATCCAGCACCCCACATACTCGTCAATCACCACGGCCCTCGGGTCAGGGCCCCAGTAGCGTTCCATGACGGTCGAGGTCCATGCTCCTACGACTGTAGTGGCCACGATGAGGATGAGGGTCACTATGGTGAGGGCGAGCGGCGACAGCAGAAGATGGAGCACGTACCATATCACAAGGGCGGTAAACGCCGCATACGTGCCGGGCGCGCCGGGGAGCAGGCCGGTGTAGAGACCTGTGGAAAGTATTTCATGAAAGCGGGGGGCCACCCCGAGTTTTTTGCAATTGTTGTCGCTCATGGTGCTGCACTATAGTTGAGATGCAAAATTACGACAATTCTTGCATATAATGGATATGAAAAGGCGAAAAACATACTCCACGCCCTTGTGCATAACGCGAAAAATGTCTACCTTTGCACATCCGTAAGTCCGATGCCAGTCATCGCGGCGGAATGATGGTCCGGTAGCTCAGCTGGATAGAGCATCTGCCTTCTAAGCAGACGGTCATGCGT
>CAJUCI010000044.1 GCA_910584825.1 uncultured Duncaniella sp.
TCGCTGAGTTCTTTAAATTTATTGCCTAATTTTGCACTTGCAGGTAGAATCTGCGATTGGCCGTGTGGTTGGAGGGCGGGTATGCCGCGTGGCGGGCGTGCCGTCAGGGGCGTGGTTGGCGGGTTATGCCATTGCCGTGTGCGGGCTGTTGCTATATATGCTATTAAAGAGGTGGCACGGGCGGAGATGTTAACATTATTTTTGTTAAAAAGTGTGGCGAGGAGGTAAAAGATTTCGGGCCGGGTGGGATAAGTGAAAAGATTTTACTACTTTTGTGGAAATTTGGAAAAGAATGGCCGGAAACCTTCAACAGCGCATCGACAGGCTCCAGTCCAAGGCCTCGCTTCTCACCGAGCGATATAACGCGGTGAAGCGTGCCAGGGAGGAGGCGGACAGGCGTGCGGCTGACCTTCAGGCCCGCATATCGCGCCTTGAGCGGGAATTGGCCGCCAGGGATGCCGAGATAGAACGGCTGAAGGTGACATCGGTGCTCACGCCTGACCACAAGGATGTTGAGGCCACAAGGACATTCCTATCCGAGTTAGTGCGCGAAATCGACAAGTGCATCGCTCAGTTAAGCATTTGATGTCTGATAAAGAATATAACATATCCATCCGTATCGCCGACCTTCCACGCATACAGCTATGGGTGCCCCAAAGTCAGGAGGCACTCGTGAGAAGGGCCGAAGACAATATCAACGGCCTGTGGAGGAAATGGAAAGAGAGGGAGGAATTCCGCGACAAGTCGTCGGCCGAAGTCCTGGCTATGGTCACTTTCAGGTTTGCCCAGCTGTATTATTCCAATCTGGGGGCAAACGAGGGCCTTGACAGGGTGCTCGACGAGATGGAGCAGTCATTTGACCGTCTGCTCCTGGATGACATTGCGCCGGCAAACGAGGCCAAAGGCTGACGCCGCGAGGCACAAGCCGATTGTTCACGCACGAATTGACCAGCACCATCCCGGTGCCCATTGATGATTCCGGCTTCGGCTCGGAGTCGGGGGCGGGCGGATGAGCGGTCAGCACGTGTGTTTTTTTATATATTTATTCATCCTTATTTTTTACAATCTAAACCGTTTATGATAACCTTACTTTATATCGCTATCGCGCTGATTGGAGCCGCTGTAGGCATAGGCATACTTATGGCTGTGCAGAAGTCTACAGGGCGTTCGCGTGCCAAGACCATCGTCGAGGACGCACAGCGCGAGGCGGAGGTGATAATGAAGGACAAACTCCTTGAGGCCCGTGAGCAGGAGCTCCGCATCAAGACCGAGGCAGAGAAGGCTGCCAATCAGCGTCTGTCGCGCGTGCAGAGCGAGGAGGCCAAGCTGAAGCAGCGTCAGGCCCAGCTCAACCAGCAGCAGAGCGAGAACACCAAGGCCCGCAACGAGATTGAGCAGTCGCGCCGCGACATCGAGGCTCAGGCCCAGGCCATCGAGGCCCGCGGCGAGGAGCTCGACCGCCTGCGCCGCTCGGCCCAGGAGGCACTCGAGCATATCTCGGGCCTGTCAAGCGAGGAGGCCAAGGAGAAACTCGTCGAGAGCCTGAAGGACGAGGCCAAGACTGCCGCCGCCGCATACATCCATGACATCATGGACGAGGCCAAGATGACGGCCAACAAGGAGGCCAAGCGCATAGTGGTACAGTCGATACAGCGTCTGGCCACCGAGACAGCCATTGAGAACTCCGTAACCGTGTTCCATATTGACAGCGACGAGATAAAGGGCCGCATCATCGGCCGCGAGGGCCGCAACATCCGCGCTCTCGAGGCTGCCACCGGCATCGAGATTATTGTCGACGATACCCCCGAGGCTATTGTGCTGTCGGGCTTCGACCCCGTGCGCCGCGAGATTGCCCGCCTGGCCCTGCATCAGCTTGTGGCCGACGGCCGCATCCACCCCGCCCGCATCGAGGAGGTGGTTGGCAAGGTGCGCCGTCAGATTGAGGAGGAGATTGTCGAGACCGGCAAGCGTACGGCCATCGACCTCGGCATCCACGGTCTGCACCCCGACCTCATTCGCATGGTCGGTAAGATGAAATATCGCTCAAGCTACGGTCAGAACCTGCTCCAGCACTCGCGTGAGACTGCCAACCTCTGCGCCATCATGGCCGCCGAGCTTGGCCTCAACCCCAAGAAGGCACGTCGCGCAGGTCTGCTCCACGACATAGGCAAGGTGCCCGACGAGGAGCCGGAGCTGCCCCACGCACTCCTTGGCATGAAGCTCGCCGAGAAGTATAAGGAGAAGCCCGAAATATGCAACGCCATCGGCGCGCACCACGACGAGATAGAGCAGACTTCGCTGCTCGCCCCCATCGTGCAGGTGTGCGACGCCATATCGGGTGCCCGTCCCGGCGCACGCCGCGAGATTGTTGAGGCCTACATCAAGCGTCTCAACGACCTCGAGCAGCTGGCTCTCAGCTATCCCGGCGTAATCAAGACCTACGCTATTCAGGCCGGCCGTGAGCTGCGCGTGATTGTGGGTGCTGACAAGATTGACGATGTGGAGACCGAAAAGCTGTCAGAGGAGATAGCACGCCGCATCCAGGACGAGATGACCTATCCCGGACAGGTGAAGATTACCGTAATCCGCGAGACACGCTCGGTAAGTTTCGCTAAGTAAGGAGGGTCAGGCTCATGGAAGAGAAAGACCGCCGCTGTCCGCGCGGCAAACTCCATTGTTTCAACTGGCTCGACGATGTGCCCGGCGTCCCCGGCGGTGACGGGTGTGACATCGTGGAGGTGCAGTTCAAGAACACCCGAAAGGGCTATTACAAAAACTCGCTCAACCTTGACCTCGAAATCGGCGATATGGTGGCTGTCGAGGCCACCCCGGGGCATGACATAGGCAGTGTCACCCTCACCGGGCGGCTCGTGCTGTTGCAGATGCGCCGCGCGGGCGTGAAGAGCGACGCCGAAATCAAGCGCGTGTTCCGCAAGGCCAAGCCGGCCGACATCGAGAAATACGAGGAGGCGCGTGCGAGGGAGAACGACACCATGATACGTTCGCGCAAGATTGCCGAGTCGCTGCATCTCAACATGAAGATTGGCGACGTCGAATATCAGGGCGACGGAAACAAGGCCATATTCTATTACATCGCCGACGAGCGTGTGGACTTCCGCCAGCTCATCAAGGTGCTCGCCGAGACATTCAAGGTGCGCATCGAGATGAAGCAGATAGGCGCGCGACAGGAGGCTGGCCGCATCGGCGGCATCGGTTCGTGCGGACGTCCACTGTGTTGCGCGAGCTGGATGACCAACTTCGTGTCGGTGGGCACCAGTGCCGCCCGCTATCAGGATATTTCGCTTAATCCTCAGAAGCTTGCCGGACAGTGCGCCAAGCTGAAATGCTGTCTCAACTTCGAGGTGGATACATACGTGGAGAGCTCAAAGTTCCTCCCCGAAAAGAATGTGCGCCTTGAGACGGCCGACAATATGTATTATCACTTCAAGACCGATATATTCAAGAAGGAGATAACCTATTCGACCGACAAGCAGATGGCCGCCAATCTCGTCACCATCGATGCCGAGAGGGCGTTTGAGGTCATCGAGATGAACCGTCGCGGCGAGAAGCCTCTAAAGCTCGAGCGTGACGGTGCCGAGAAGCTCAGGGAGAAACCCAAGCCCATCGACCTCGCGTCGCAGGACGACCTCACCCGTTTCGACAAGGCCAAGAAGAAGAAAAAGAAGAAGAAACCTCAGGGCGACAAGCCCCAGGGCGGCCAACAGCAGCCGCAGGACGGCCAGCAGCCCAAGCAGCCTCAGGCGCAACAGCCCGGGCAGGGTAAGCCCAAGGGGCCGCGTCAGGGCGGACAGCCCAAGCCTCAGGGTGGGCAGAATGGCAAGAACGGCGATAACCGTCCCAAACAGCAGGATGGCAACCGCCAACAGCAACAACAGCAGCCCAAACAACCCCAGGCGCAACAGCCCCAGCAGAATAAACCCCGACAGGACGCACAGCCCCGCGCCGAGCGTGGACCGCAGCCTAAACAGGCTGACCGTCAGCCTCAGCAACCGGCCCAGCAGCCGCAGTCATCGGGTCGCGGCCCGAAGGCGTTCCGCGGTCAGGAGGGCGGTGGAGCGTAAGGCCGTTTGCGATACGACTCTGCTATAGCCCCGGCACTCATGTCGGGTAATGTTGACGCCCTTGTGCGATAGAACTGTAGGAGCGACGGCTGAGGCCGTCGCTCCTAAATATAAAATATGATTTCTCGATGAAGAGACTTATATATATAATAGGTGTATTGGCAGTGCTCGCCTCATGTGGAGGCGGGGAGCGTGACTACAGCCGTTGGACTGACCTGCCGGTGAAAGGGTGGGCGTATGGCGACACCCTGTGCCTCGTGCCGGTTGACACCTCGCTTCATGACAATGACTCGCTCGTCAGGCGTTCGCTCAGTCTCGGCCTTGCGCATTCCAATGATTACCCGTATTCCAACCTCTGGCTTGAGGTCACTTATCGCGGCGAGCATTCGGCGTATCGTGACACGCTCAACGTAGCGTTGGCCGATGTCTATGGCCGATGGCTCGGGAGCGGTTTCGGCGCGAATTATCAGCATGAGATAGTGCTCAATCCGCAGGCCGATATTGACTTGTCCCGTCCCGTGATGGTAAGGCATATCATGCGTGTCGACACTTTGCGCGGACTCGAGCGCATCGGTGTGTCGGTGCGATGACGCGCCGCCCTCGCTTGGGTGCCGGGTTGCGCCTCGGATTCGATATAGACACATAAAAGTCAGAAAGACGTTTTCAACCGAGATTGAAAACGTCTTTCTGACTTGGTAGCGAGACCGAGAATTGAACTCGGGACCTCCGGGTTATGAATCCGACGCTCTAACCAACTGAGCTATCTCGCCATACCGTTTTTGCGATGCAAAGGTAGACATATTTTATAAACTGACAAAATTATTTGAGGAAAAGTTTTTCAAAAGTTATTGACATTTTATTAACATTTTATCTACATAGTTTCTACACTCTATTTACAATTTTGCCGATGTGTCGTGTAAGTGGCTGATTTATAGCTATTGAATTTTGCGAAAATTGGTGTCAATAACTTTCTGCAGTGTCAATAACTATGTGGAAATGTAGAAAACTCATGGCCGGGAATGCGCGCAAAAAAGAAGCGGCATTGCTCCCGGTTATCGCAACTTGGAGCCGTGCCGCGTATCTTTCTTACTCAACAATAACATTTTTCCAGTAGGCTCGGCGACGGCGTGAGGGTGGGGCCTCGCGGGCGGTCGCGTCGTCTTTGGTCACTATGAGGTTTTTTATCCGATGCAAAATTACAAACGAAATGGCAGGTGGCATATACCTAAAAATAGTGATTATAATAATGTGCCGCGACGCATTGGCTAATGAAATATGATGACTGTTGGTTGGAGGGGGTAGGAGCGACGGCTTTAACCGTCGATATGGCACGAATATGCTAATATCGATATGGCACGAATGTGCTAATCTTTGAATACGCCAAGGTGGCCATTAGTTGATGCGTAGCTCCATATCGACGGCTAAAGCCGTCGCTCCTACCTATGCCGTCAATCAAGCGGTGCTTTATGGGGCTGTTTTGCCGATATTCGACAGGGATGTTAACATTAAGTATTACAGCTTGTTGTATGCCCAATCTTATTTTGTGTGAAAATATTTTTCGAAAAAATATCGAAAAATATTTGGTGGGTTCAAAAAAACTCTCTACCTTTGCAACGCTTTAAGCAAGAAAGGGCGCTTAGCTCAGCTGGTTCAGAGCGTCTGCCTTACAAGCAGAGGGTCGGG